>JBCDLI010000009.1:0-61971 GCA_038745535.1 Pseudomonadota bacterium
CTCTCGACGTGGATGAAGTGCTTACGCCGTTTGACACGCTCAATGATTACTTTGAGTTAGCTCCGGAAGCCGACGCGCAAAACGAATATGCGGTTGCCTGGCTTGATCAGCTTAATGGCGAGCGGGGCGTGTTGATGACCGCTAACCACGCCAAGGCGGGTCGTGCACAAACCGGAAACCACCGTCCTATGGTGGGCGTGCCGGTAAATCTGCCATTCAACGCGCTCAACTCATGGAGCTTGCGCGCGTTCAACACTGCGTTTCGTTTGTCTAAAATGAGACACGCCGGTGAAGAAAAACGCGCACCGTGGCAGAGCTATTTTTATCCGTTGGATGCGGTCGGTCAGTGGAACAGGCTCTATGGTCCGGGCGGTTTGTTTCAGCACCAATCGGTCATTCCGTTCCAGACTGCGCGCGATGCTATCCCGGCGCTACTTCAAGTGTCCAAAAAGGCGGGGCAGGCGTCGTTTTTGACGGTGCTTAAGCGGTTCGGCGATGTTGTCTCGCCGGGGCTGCTGTCATTTCCGAAGCCCGGCTACACGTTGACGCTCGATTTCCCAAACAAGGGACAATCGACGCTGAACCTGCTGGACACTCTTGATCGGATCACGATGGAAGCGGGCGGTCGAGTGAACCCCTATAAAGACGCGCGAATGAGCCGTTCCGTTTTCCAGAAAGGGTTCGCGAGCTGGGAAGAATTGGAAGCCATGCGTGACCCCGTCATCATGAGCGATTTTTGGCGACGAGTTGCAAATTAAGTTGTCTCGTTTTGCGAACAGCTAGAGTTTTAGCGAATTTTACAAGCTGATCTTCATCAAGCTCGCGTAACGTCACCTTGCAGGACAGCAGGCACTCACCATGAAATTTCTACCGTTCATACTCTTTACGGTTTTGACCAATGCTGCGGCGCAGTTGATGCTGAAGCAGGGCATGACAAACCTGTCTCAGTCGGTACTGACGCAGGACAATATCATTCTCAAAACGCTGATGATCGTTTTCAGTCCGTGGGTCTTCTTCGGCTTGGCGACTTTCGTGATCTCCATGGCATCGCACATGTTTGTGCTGTCCAAGGTCGACCTTTCGTTTGCATATCCGTTTCTATCGCTCGCCTATGTGCTCGTGGCACTCTTCGCATGGTACCTCTTCGGCGAAGACCTCGGTGCATACAAAATCGCCGGCATCGCGTTCATCTGTATTGGGACGGTGCTCATCGCACAGTCCGGCTCACCCGTTTCGGCTGATCGAGCTGCCTCCCCACAACCATCTCACTTGGAAAACAAAGTAACATGAAACACGTTATCTTCGGCGGCGACGGCTTTGTCGGTCGATATCTTGCACAGGATCTGAGTGAACGCGGTGAAGAGGTATTGGTCGCCGACATCTCCAAAAGCCCGCTTCCCCACTATAGAAAGGTTGCGCATCAGATCTGCGATGTCAGAAATTCTGCGTCGGTTGCCGCGGTCGACGTTCAAGCCGGTGACATGGTCTATAATATGTCGGCGATGATGCTCTCGCCGATCCAAAAGCGGATCGACCGCTACCCGTTCTTTTACCCGGTAAATACCTTTGGTGCCGCCAATATAATGGCGCATGCTGCTGCTTCGGGGGTTACCAAGTTCGTCCAGTTTACCACCGACATGGTCTACGGTCGTACGGTGCAGTCGCCGCAGGACGAGGCCCATCCAATCAATCCTATCGGGCACTACGGCGCGTCTAAAGCCGAGGCGGAGAAGATCGCTGAGACCTGGCGTGAACGCGGCATGGATATCACCATCATCCGGCCAAGACTCATCATCGGTCCCGGACGCTTGGGCATACTCGGGAAGCTTTTCAAACTGATTGATCTAAATCTGCCTGTGCCCATGATTGGAGCGGGCAGTAATCCGTACCAGTTTATCTCGGTGTTTGATTGCGCAGAAGTTGCACGGCTGGCGTGGGAGAATGGATGCCCCAACAAGGCCTACAATCTTGGATCAGATAACCCGCCGCCGGTAAAGCAGTTGCTGGGTGAGCTGATTAAGTCGGCAGGCTCGAAATCAATCCTGCTCCCGACACCGGGCTTTGCGGTCAAGTGGACACTTTCAGGGCTCGACTGGCTGAACATGCCTATCATGGACCCGGAGCAATACATGATCGCCGACGAGTACTGCGTCCGGGACACGACTGCCGCGAAAGCCGACTTTGGCTGGCAGCCGAAATTTCGGGACGAGGACATGCTGCGCGAAGCTTACGCCGAATATCGCAAAGCGAAAGACAGTGGCGTCGATGTTGGAAATTCAACCGTCGTGGCAGCGGCAGAGTAGGGCGGATCATTATGCTTCAAAAAACAAAACGCGAAGAACTCGGCGACGCGCCAAGCCTTCAAACGCCTATGCCTGAGCCAACCGTTGCACCGGTTACGAAGCCCAAAACGATCTCGGTTGCTGACGCGAAGGCGATGGATGTCGCGCGGATGACGGACCTGTTCACTGCGCATATCAATCCTGGCCAGTTACACTTCCTGAAGCTTCTCGGCTTCCACAAGATCAAGATCGAACGTGCGGAAGGCATGTATTACGTCGATCAAAACGGCCGCAAAATTCTCGATTTTTTTGGCGGGTTCGGATCGCTTGCTCTTGGTCATAATCACCCAAGGATCATTGAAGCGCGCAAGGCGTTTCAGGATGAGCAGCGTCACGAAATTGGCATGGCGTTCATGAGCCAATACGCATCTGCGCTGGCGCACAATTTGGCTCAAGTTTCGCCCGGTGATCTCGACATGGTGTTCCTTGGCTCGTCCGGTTCTGAGGCAATGGAAGCGGCCCTTAAGATCGCGGAACGTGTTGCTGGGCCAGATCGCCCGCTGACAGTCTATGCAGAAAACTCCTTCCACGGCAAAACCAAGGGCGTGCTCTCGATTACCGATGGGCCGCTTTATCGCGGCGAGTTCAAGGTGCTTGAGAACAACGTTAAAGTGCCTTTTGGGGACATTGACGCGATTGAGGCAGCCTTTAAAGCCTATCCCGAAATCGGTGTCATTTGCTTGGAGACCATCCAAGGCGGAGGCGGCATCAACACTGCGCCTAAAGCCTTCTGGCAGAAATTGCGGGCGCTTTGCGACGAGTACGGCGTCATCTGGATCGCCGACGAAGTGCAGTGCGGCATGGGCCGATCAGGCCGGTTTTACGTCTTTGAGCACTACGATGCTGTTCCCGACGTCACGGCGGTTGCAAAGTCTCTTGGCGGCGGCAAATGTGCCATGGCAGCGATGATCTGCAAGCGCGATCTTTACATGAAGGCCTATGGCACGCCGAAGACAGCGCTGATCCATGCGACCGCCACATTCGGTGGCATCGGCGAGGCCTGTGTTACTGCGATTGAGACCATCGAGACGCTTTATGATGAAGGTCTCATAAACAATGCAACGTCAACAGGCGGGTATTTGAAGTCTGAGCTTCAGCGCCTGCAAGCAAAGTACCCGCACATGATAAAAGATGTGCGCGGAAAGGGCTGCATGTTGGGTTTGGAATTTCAGGATTTCTCTCAAACGTTACCAAAGCTGATGCGCGGCCCGATGTCGGCGTTGGATGAAAAGCTGAAGGGTTCGCTCTCCGGTTTCATGGGCGCCTTGCTGCTCCGCGATCACGACGTGCTGGTTGCGTTTACCGAATACAATCGAAACGTCGTACGGCTACTGCCGCCGCTCATCATGGAGAAGCACCACGTCGATCATTTGATCGGCGCGATGGACGAGCTGTTGGGGCGTGGGCCTACGGGAATTGTGGCGAGCTTCATCAAGTCGAAAGTTGTTTAGTTTGCGACCGGCATGAGCTGAGCGCTAGCAATCAGCATGTCTCTGAGCGGGCGGGCATTAGTGTGTCCACGCTAAGGTAAGTGGCAGTCAACTCTTAAAGTTCTCGTAGACACTTGGGTGCATCAACGCATCGTGACAGCTTGTCAACGATACGCGCTGATGTTCATCAAGTGCCTCGCGGTATATGTCGAACAGCGCTTTGACATTGAGTGAGAACGGACACGTAGGGACCAGCACCAGATCCGTTCTGCGCACTGCATCCATGGTTTCCTCATCAGGAGATGGTACTGCCCGGAAAGGATCAGCGCCGATGGTGATATGCAGCGGCGCTTGTTTATCTAATAGCCACGGAAAAGGGTTGGTGAAATCGAGCGTCATTACCGTCTCGTATTCCAGACCTTCAGCTTCTAGGTCTTTCAACGCGCCCACCGCTTCGTCCATGTTGAGGTGATGGAGAATTTGGAAATCGAAATCGGAGAACAAGAGGAAAGAAGGTAGCGCGCCTGCATCCAGCACGGCTTCCTCGTATGCTTGCGTTTCGATATATATTTCACGCATTGAGCGGGCACGGTTGCTCATGTTGCTCCGCATGGTGAGCTGTCCTGCGTTTTTTAGGTTCTGAACTTGCAGCGGTTCATGATTGACCATGCCGAAGAGCGCGCGGGAAGCGTGTTGGATAATCGCGGTCGTCATCGGCAAAACAGTTGCGGCACACAGGCCGAGGGCGACAAAAGCGATCGAAGGGCGTGTTTCGCGAATATTGATGCCGTAGGCGATGAGGATGACGACCGGCCAAAGTAGCAGCATCTCCTGATTTCCAGTATTTTGGCTTTCAAAGAAGAGACCGGCAAAGACCACTGCTCCGAGCCACATCGCTGGGTGATCGAAAAGTTGGGCGAATTTTCCTGCGCGGAACTTCGCCGTCCAATCGCTTCGCGTTTTCCAAAGGATGAATAGACCGAGTATGACCGCAAAAAGCGTGGTGCCAGACGTGCGCGACGCGGCCTGAACAAAACGGCTGGCGAGGCCTTCGGCATTCATGCCGACAAGCAACAATATATCGCTCAGGTAGGCGGAGACCATATTTTGCGCTGCAAGTTCAACAGCGCCGAGGAGTGCAACGGCTGTGGTGGCCGAAGCGACAGCGGTTTTCCAGTGCACTCGCCCCGAGGCAAAAGCAATGACGCAGAGGAGCCCGCCGGAGATAAAGCCTGTGATCTTGATAAGGAACAATCCGACCATCA
This sequence comes from Pseudomonadota bacterium, assembly GCA_038745535.1. Lineage (GTDB taxonomy): Bacteria > Pseudomonadota > Alphaproteobacteria > Rhizobiales > Rhizobiaceae > JBCDLI01. The sequence continues at coordinate 5,038 of JBCDLI010000009.1, forward strand.
GGATCGTGATCGCTGCTCCAAGGGCCACTTGATGCCTCATGAAAATCACCGCGGCTACCAGCACGTAGAGCATTTGCGCGGTATGCCGATTATAAACCGCGAAACCGTCAGCGCCGGGGAACGGATAGTAAGGTGTCGTGTTCCAAGGGAGCAGTGAGAAAATGAAAAACGGCAGGACCAGGAGCAGTGCTAATAATCCGTCGCGTCTGCCGACATCCCAGGTGACAAGTGCCATCGTGGGAACTGTAATCAGGAGTATGGACCAGCTCGACGCGAGCAGCGTTTGTGGTGACGGTAGCATCAGCACGAGTGCGGAAAGGTAGTAGCCGAGCGCGCCTACCGGCGCGAAAAAGTCTGCGTGGGGTATTTGCCCGTTGCTGATCCGATTCGCCGCATCGAGATAGAGATGGCTGTCCCAATACATCGCGCCGATTGGCAAGGAGACAGGCAAAACGAGAAGCACAGCGACGAGTGTGGACAACGCTCCAAGAACCGCGAACGCGTACCATCGCGGAAACGTGTTTGTTGTGCCCGTAACCATCGCTTCTGCCGCCTCCTTAGTTTGCGGCAGTCTAGCGCATCGCGATGATGCATCGGTTAATCCGCGGCTCTGAGTTTACAATGACGGTCTCTATGCTGGCTTCCTCGAGAAAATCTGAGTATTTCTGAGTGGTTTTTGTAAGCCGTCTACGGGCGACCGGGAATTGAACGTTACGTAGTGACGCACAGACCAATTCGGCAAAGCACGTGCGCTTTTCGTTCTGCGATCACAGGTAAATTCGCTGCGTAACGTGAATTGATGCGACGTTTAGCCATCTGATTTGGTTGTGAAAAGTCTAAGGACAGCGGACATTCTTGCCCGTTTTCCGGTAAGACTTATTGCGGTGCACAAAAGTTGTGCTTGCCTATCAAATAAGCTGTGGCAGCCTCCCATGGCTATGACGCGATTTTTGAAAAAAGTCGCGCTGCTAGCGGGGGGTGTCGCAAGCGCGTTCTCGATTGCCTTGGCTGGATGGCCGGCTTGGGCAACGGAAAGAGTGGATGTCGAACTGGTTCTTGCCGTCGACGTTTCAGGGTCAGTAAACCATCAAGAGCTCCGTATACAACGGGAAGGCTATGTGGGTGCATTTCGATCCAGTGAGGTGATCAAAGCCATTGAACGTGGCTTGATTCAATCGATAGCGGTCACTTACGTAGAGTGGGCGGGCACCGACCTGAACCGCGTCGTGGTGCCCTGGACAAAAATAGCCAACAAACGCGAGGCATACGACTTCGCCGCTGCGTTGGAAAATGCGCCCTACAGCAATATGAGTTCTACCTCTATTGCGAGCGCCATTCGCTATTCCACCAACGAGATCGAAACCAATCAATTCGAGGGCATTCGAAAAGTCGTCGATATCTCCGGTGATGGACCGAATAACCAAGGTGGTCTTGCGCCAGATGCCCGTGATGAGGCTTTGATGGCAGGTATCATCATCAACGGTCTGCCATTGATGACCGGCGGCAAGGTTTACGTCGATGATAATTCCAATGTGACGCTTGATAGCTATTATCAAGCGTGCGTCATCGGGGGGCCTGGTTCATTCGTGCTGCCTGTCGACCACTGGGACGGCTTCGCGGAGGCCGTGCGCCGAAAGATTGTGTTAGAATTGGCGCACCATCCAGTCGAAACCGGATTGCCGTTGCAAAAAGTCCAGTTTCTCGATCTCAACCCGGGCATTGTGGATTGCTATATCGGCGAAAAGATACGGGCAGGAGCTTTATTCAATACCTTCGAAGCGCCACGGTGAACGCTCCAGATGTCAACAAAAAAAAGCCGGGCTCGCAATGGCCCGACTTCTCTTTGATTACTATACTTTTTACTGTGTGAAGCTCGGCCTGTCGAAGGTCTCCTCACCAATCTTGGAAAACGCGGCGATGAGTTCAGTCGCGTCTTTTGCAAAGAAGTGTTTGCTTTCGTCTTTAGAGCATTGCTTCAAGATCTCTTCCCCATTGCCGTAGGAAAGGAAGGCAACCGTGTAGACCTCAATGTTTGCGTCTCGCGCTTGCTTGCATACCTTGTGTGTCTTGGAAGCATCGTGCAGCACACCATCTGACATGAGGACCAGCGCACGCTTAGGGACGTTTCCAGACTTTTTTTGGTGCTCCTTCAACTCACGCGAATGTTTAATCTGGTTGAAGCCCCACTTCATCGCTTTCTCCGCATATGTGGAGCCCGATGAGCGGAGGTGATTGTTCACGATATTGCGAACCTTGCCCTGATCCCAGTGAATCTTGTGCTTTTTGCCGTTGTAGTTTGAAGACGCGTAGGTGCGCACACCAGTTCGAATGAGTTGATTTGTCGGGTCCATTCTTTCGAAGTGGTCCATCAGGCTGGACATCGCCGCCTGTAGAGCCTCGGTCCGTGTGTACCAGGTTCCAAGGTCCTTATCTTCAACCCACCAGCCCATCGAGCCGGAGTCATCTAGGATCAGCATCATCGACAATGCAGGCACATATTCGACGCGTGCAAGATCAATTTTGACCCGGATTTGTTCTGAGAACTCAATCGGCCCCGAGAAAAAAGCGCCGAAGAAATCTGGCTGATAGCTGAAGTCGAGGTTGGCAACAAATTCGTCTGTCGTGCTATCAAAATGGGTCTGATATTCGGCAATTTGCGTCAGGATTTTAGGGTCTAGATTGGCTTTGAAGAAGCTCTCAAAAGCCTGTGACATCATCCATTCTGCATCTTGGAGGCCAGTCGCACCATCAGTTTCTAGAAAGTCACTTGAATCGCGCACTTTGACCGCGGCTGCCATCAGCGCAGTATCCGCCGCATTCATACTTTCTTCTTTTAGGTCGGTCATTGAACCGTATTCAATCAGCATCGCTGAACCGAGCACCATCGGCAACAGCGTTAGGCCGAACAGAGGCGCGAAAGTCGCCTCACGATCGCGACCAAACCGCGTAAAGAGTGCTGTTGTATTTTTCAGACATTTTTTAATCATGACAGTCTCCTGCTATCAGCGGAGACTACTGTCGCGATCTTGAGATCAAATTATCGGGAAAGTTAAGATTTGATCGGACCTTACATTTTTGTCGCAGCGTAAAAAAATGCATCAAAATGTTGGTGAGGAGCCAACCTTTCAACCAGCGAGATCAATCGCGAGTTTGCCACCAAAGAAAAGTCCGGCGGCCACGATAGAGCACGACACAACACCGAGAACTACACCGGCGGCTAGCCACTTGCCGTCACGCTGCGAAAGCGCGAGGCCGCAAATAGCTCCTGAAAGGGCCGGTAGCCAGTTTGAACCAGGCACCGGCACAAACACGAAAATGCCGATGATGAGCGCGAAAATGCCGATTACCCGCTCTGCCAGCTTGTTGGTTGAAAACGGCCACCATCGGGGTCTCAACCACCGTTCGAGCTTTTGAAGGCGAGGCACGATTTTGATTGTGAGCTTGTTGAAGCTTTCATCGCTTAAAGACATGTTTAGGAAAAATTTTGGCAGCCATACGGTCGGGCTACCCCACACCATCTGCAATGCGACGAGAATTACAGGCACGCCAAGGATAAGTGTTGTTCCCGGCGGGAAGGGTAGTAGGTTCATCAGGCATGTGATTGTGAGAAATGTCGCAAGTGAGCGGTCCGCCAACGCGTTGCGGATCATCTGTACGGACACTCGGCTGAGGTCATCGGTATTGGTTTCGGCTGAGAGCTTAAGCAAGACCTCCGAAAGCGAGCGAGGCGTTCTACGCTTTCGACCCGTTTGCGACGGCTCTTCCTGCAACTCCATGCTCGATTGATCCTGCAACATTTGGTACGCTTCTTGTGTCGCCGCAGATGCTTCTCAACCCCGACATTGAGATGACCTTGTTCCATAAAAAATCACAAAACTATTTATTTTATGGCAATGGGTATGAAGTTCGGCCTTACCGGGTCGCAAACCTCACATAATCCGTTTTGCAAAACTGTCATTGCCTAGATGACCTGAACTTCATCGACACGCCGCTTCGTCATTGAGCGAGCACTCAGGACTTTAATTTCGGGAACTATCAAGCGGACGCGTGTATTTAGCTCGACCAAACGCCCAGGTCAGAGCACATTTTGCCAGAAGTTATCCAGAACAGTTTCTGCTCGCCAAACTAACAGCTTTTGTCATTTTGAGCCCGTTTTTGTTGCTCAAAAATCACATATTTTTTCGAATGTCGCTGAAAACATGTTCCCCAGCGTTATCCAGTGGACACCGGGGATTGGGCCTGCGACGACAGGAACAATTGATGAAAAGGGGATGAGGCATGCGAGCAAACACGCTCAAATTTGCGACTGCCGCTTTTGCGGTGGCACTTTCCAGCGGCACAGCGTTAGCGCAGTCCATGTCTCCAATGACGTCGCCGGGGACGCAAGGCGCAGCTAACTTCGTATTCCTGGTTGATGAATCGAGTTCCATGGGTGGCGAACAGACGTTTCTGCAAACCTTCGTCCCTACATTTGATTCCACGCTTCAAAATGAGACTGGGGTAACCGGCAGCTACGGACTGGTTGGCTACGGTAGCATTTCGGTTGCAGCACGGAGCTTTGATGTTGGTGGTGCGCTTTTTGGAACAGCTGCGGACTTTGCCGCTGCCATACCAAATCTGCAACTGAACGGCAGTACGGAAGATGGCTACCAAGCAATTGACTTTGCCCTCGCGAGCTACGGGTTTTCTCTTGATCCAGCGGTTACCAACGTCCTTATCCTCGTAACAGACGAGGATCGAGATAACACGGATAGCTCACTAACAACCGTTTCTGTTTTTGCGGATGCGGCCGCTAACAATGCTGTGATTTCAGGCATGATTGCGCAGAATGTCACTGACCAATCAGGCACTCCTGGTCTCGGCGCGACTTCGACAACGACGTTTTTGGACACTAACGGCGATGGTGTTCCAGAGCTGTCGACGCCTCCGATACTAGGCTTATCAAGTGTCAATACAGAAGCTGACTATACGACCCCAATTTTGGCGCAGCCCGGCGGCTGCTTCGGCGATCTCGATCGCTTGCGCGGTGGCGGAACGGATGCCGACGCATTTGCAATCGCATTTGCTAACTGTCTCGTGCAAATCGTTGTCGGTGGCGTCCCAGTCGCACCGATGGTCGATCCAATGATCCTCTACTCATCGCGCGACGCATTGTTTGCAAACGGCGTCGATTTTTCGCGCCAGATGCGCTACCGCCTGACCTCTCAGTATGGCGGTCCTGATCGCGTGCAAGTCGCAAGCCTTGGCCCGCTGGGTTATGCGGCAGGCGCAACGGAAACAGATGAAACTTTCGGTGGTGTATTCGCGGCAGATGCGATCTCGGTTGAAACACCGTTGCCGCAACAGCGCTTTGCGGCTTATGCCTCGCTCAGTGTAGCCGACGAAAACAGGGATTACGACGGAAACTTTACCGACTACGACTCCAACCGTTTGGTCGGCTCGGTAGGCGTTGATTACACATTCTTCCCCGGCACACTTCTCGGTGTGAGCTTTAGTGCCCAGTCGTTTGACACTGACTCCGGTGCTGATGATGTTGACGGCGATGTTTTAGCGCTCGGTCTCTATGGTTCAACAACGTTTGCAGACCTTATTTTCGTCGATGCGACCTTGTCCTATGCGTGGGGTGATCTCGAGACGAGCCGCACCACTGCTGGTGGTCAAGCGACTGGTGAAACCGACAGTGAGATGTTCACGGCAACGCTCGCTATGGGCACAAATCTTGAGTTGGGCGGGTTTGAAATCAAACCAGAAGTGGAGTTCGGCTATTCCGATCTCGACATCGATGGCTTTGCCGAGGATGGCCCAGGCGCAGTAACGTGGACCGGTAGTGATTTCGAGACCTATTGGGCTGCGCCTCGTCTCGATGTCTCCTACGGGTTCGAAACAGCAAGTGGCGTTATCAAGCCTACAGCAGGCGTTGGCGTAAAGTTTGTGGGTGGTGATGGAGACCCAACCGTTGCGACGGTCAATGCCGGAAACCTCACAACGTTTGACGTGCCAAGCGTGAAGGACACCGTATTTGAAGCGCGCGCTGGTCTCGGCTTTGTCAATTCGAGCGAGAATTTCTCGGTCCGCGCGGATTATCTCGGTCAATTTTCCGACGAACTGGAAAGTCACAGCGGCAACATCAGCCTGCGCCTAAAATTCTAATGTGACGCTAAAAACGAATGCACATTTTTGAAAAGCCCAGCCTTACGGTTGGGCTTTTTCGTTTGGATCAAACTCGCGGATAATTTCAAATCTAACACTCTGTAGCGTTTGACCTAGTCCGTTATTTTGAGCTGAATTACCCTTTTCACGGGTGTATTCCGCGCCAAGTGGTCCTGCATGAGAATGAAAACACTTGGCATAGTGGCAACCTCACTTTGCTTGACGACAATTGCGATGACCGCGGAGCCTGCCATGCTTCTGGAAGATTTTTCATCAAATCCTGAAGCACGTTGGACATACGTTGCCGATACTGTGATGGGTGGCGTTTCGACCGGTACTGTAGAGTTTACATCGGAAGATGGGGAAGATTTTGCCCGCTTAACCGGCGATGTCAGCACCGATAATAACGGCGGTTTTGTTCAGTTCCGCACGCGCTTTGCAAACAAACTGCCGACTGATGTGAAGGGATTTCGCCTACGCGTGCGCGGCAATGGTGAGACCTATCACGTGTTTTTGCGTTCCGTGAACGCCACACGTCCTTGGCATTCTTACCGGGCCACTTTCACCTCCAGTGGCGCTTGGTCCGAAATCGATTTGCCACTGAGCGATTTTGAACGGTCTAATTCGGTGTTGCCGGAGCGCATCGGAGCGACCGAGATAACCGGTATGGGTATCGTAGGTTACGGCCGCGATTTTGAAGCCGATGTCTCAGTGGCATCTGTGTCATTGTATTGAAGCAAGTTGGATTCCCGCCAGTCGGATGGGCTCATACCCGTCCGCTCCCGGAACGCACGATTGAAGGGGGCGAGCGAAGCATAACCCAGATCGAAAGCGAGATTGGTTATTTGAGTATGCACCATTTCGGGCTGAGAAAGCCGATGTTTGGCTTCGGTCACGCGATAGTCGTTGAGGAATGCAGCGAAGTTTCGGTAACCGAGAGCGCCGTTAATTAGTCTTCGCAATCGGTGCTCGGGAAGTCCCATCTGGTTTGCCAGTTCACCAATTGTCATCCCAGATGATAGATAAGCACCAGCTTCCATAAGATCACGAAGGCGGCCGAGATCGATGCGGTCGGCGGCTGAATGGCCAGCGCGGGATGCATGTGCGCGCAGACGGCCGCTGGCCCGGTTTTCATCGGGAAGCGGAAGCAGGCTCTCGCGTAGCCGTGCCAGTGATAACGTCAATCCAACAGCTACGAAAATCAGCGTGCATGCAGTAACGAGTCTCGCCCAAGCGGGCGCTCCGCCGTCCATTTCCATGTCGGCGATCTCTAAAGCTTCCACGCCGAGGATAGCTGCTGCAACAATTGGAATAAGCCATTCAAGCGTGCGGGAAAGGTGGCGTCGAGACGGCACCAAGTCGTCAGCCTCGCAACACCGAACAATGTGGATTGTATGAGCCATCATCGCGAGCACGAGGCCAAGTTGCACATACATCGACGTTGCTTGGAGCTCCGGATTGACCTCGCAAGCAAGATAAATCGCCGAAAGCGTGCCCGGCGCGAGAAGGTCGACAGGCGAAAACTTATACCCATCATCGTGAAGCGCCCGCACAAAAAGCCAGAACCAAGCTGGGCTCGATATGCCTATAACTTTAAATGGGATATAAGCTGAGCCGATGACACTAAGAACTGCGGGCAAAGCGACAACCGAATATGTGGCCGCACCCAGGGCAAACATCGCGCCGTAGACAGCGGCGGATGTGATCGGACGCGGTGCCAGCAAATGTCCGATCATGACGATGCAGATGGAAGCTGCACCGCCGCGCAGGATTATCTCGATGAGATCGACCGTCGACATACGCCCAAACTACATCACCACTCGCAAACCGGAAGTGGTGATGCCTTCAATGGTGAATGAACTTATATGCCGAAGCGTGGAAATGACGGCGCCTCCGGGTATCGGACTTCTGGCTCGACGCTGCCTGTTGGTGTGCAATCCAAGCGCGGGTCATTTTCGCATAGTTGCTCTGCGGTCAGGGCGCGCTCTGTTGCGGTTGTACCGGTCAGCCAATCTGCCAGTGTCTGCTCTTTTGCGTCCGATGCGAGTGCGGGGCTCGCTGCTGCTGCGATGATTATTATAGCGAAAAGTGCTGCGGTTTTCATGATTCCTGCTCTCTTGTTTTACTTGCCTTGCTAACTTGCGTGCAGCGCGAAGGTTGCGCCTCTCGCTTTTGAAAAATGGACGCAGGATTTTAAAAATGATGAGCAGATTTTGAAATCGACAAGCCTCGGAAATCCCCGCTAACGGTGTAGTGTGAGATAAATCATCTAAAGGGATTACGATGTTCGAAGCCTATCTGATTACACTGTTGGGGGTCGTCGCGGCACAAGCATCGCCTGGACCCAATTTGGTCGCTGTCGCGTCAACATCGCTCTCTCAAGGACGTGTGGCCGGATTAGCGGTTGTTGGCGGCGTGGCGAGTGGAATGCTGGTTTGGTCTCTCGCCACGGCATTTGGATTGTCGGTCGTGCTTGAACTCTTCCCCGCGTCTCTTATCGCTTTGAAGTTGCTTGGTGGTGCGTACCTTCTGTGGCTGGCGATCAAAGGCGTCCGTAGTGCGCTTGCTAACCGCCCCGGCGCGATCACGCCGACAGCAAAGCCGATAACTGTTACCGGAGCGTACTTTAAAGGGTTGTTTGTGCTCCTCACCAATCCCAAAGCTGTCCTGATGTGGGCAGCGGTGTCGTCGTTTCTTTTCGGGCGCGGCCTGTCGGCGCTGGAAGTTTTGGCTTTTGGTCCGGTTGGCGCGTTCAGCGGGCTGATCGTCTACGGTACCTATGCATGGTTGTTCTCCACCGGGCTCGCTATGCGGAGTTACCAGCGATTTGCCCGCTGGATTGAGTTTGCTTTCGCCGCAACATTTGGTGCCTTCGGAGCCACTTTGGTTAGAGATGCTTTGTCGGAGGCGCGGTCTGCGCAGTAGTGTCGGAATGGTGAAAACATGTCGCATCGCGCGCAGAGCAAAAGCACTCCAGCAGACCAAATACCAAACTGACAAGACCGACCGACCCGCTAACCCTTGTTCGCGATCCTTTGGGTGAAGACAGATGACATACCAAAATTATTCTCTTGAACAATTACGGAACAAGGATGCTGCTCACCACTTGCACCCGTTCACCGATCACAAAGACCTGAGATCGGCTGGAAGCAGGATGATCGTGGGTGCGGACGGGCCGTTCGTGTTTGATGCCGAGGGCAACGAGATTTTGGATGGCATGGCGGGCCTATGGTGCGTCAATGTTGGATACGGCCGCAAAGAACTAGCCGAGATTGCTTATCAGCAGATGCAGGAGTTGCCTTATTATAACTCGTTCTTCCGCTGCACGACCCCCACACCGGTGCTGCTGGCCGAGCGTTTGGCTCAAATTGCGCCCGACAATATCAATCAGGTGTTTTTCGGCTCGTCTGGGTCTGAGGCAAACGATACTGCATTGCGCCTCGTTCGCCACTATTGGGTGCTAGAGGGAAAGCCGGAAAAGAACATTATCATTTCTCGTGAATACGCCTATCACGGCTCGACGATTGCGGCGACGTCGCTTGGCGGCATGAGCGCGATGCACAGCCAGTTGAACGGGGCAGTACCCAATATTCGCCATGTTATGCCACCCTACGCGTTTGGTCTCGCGGAAGAGGGGGAAACTGGCGATGATTTTGGCCTGCGCGCGGCCAAGGCTGTGGAAGACGCGATTTTGGAAGCGGGGCCAGAGAACGTTGCCGCTTTCATTGGTGAACCAATCCAAGGTGCTGGCGGCGTAAAAATTCCGCCGAAGACCTACTGGCCAGAAATCCAGCGTATTTGCGAGAAGTACGACGTGCTGCTGATGCTGGACGAGGTGATCACCGGCTATGGCCGAACGGGCGAATGGTTCGCAGCGCAGACTATGAATATCAAAGCCGATATGATCACGACAGCGAAAGGCCTAACGTCTGGTTATCAGCCGCTATCAGCGCTGCTCGTTGGTGATCGCGTTGCCAATGTACTGACCGAGAAAGGCGGCGAGTTTTATCACGGCTATACCTACTCAGGTCATCCCGTCGCTTGCGCTGTTGCGTTGAAAAACCTTGAGATTATCGAGCAGGAGGGTCTGGTTGACCGTGTCCGCGAAGATACAGGCCCATATTTTAACGAGGCTTTAGTCTCTAGCTTGGCGGATCATGCACTTGTGGGTGAGGTGCGTACGTTTGGAATGCTGGCGGCCATTGAGATTGTTGCCGACAAATCCACAAAGGCGCGCCATGACGATAATGCCGGTTCTGTTGCAGTGCGCGACAAGGCGATTGCCAACAATATTATGATGCGCCAAGTCGGTGACACGATGATCCTCTCGCCGCCCCTCATTTGGACACGCGAGACAATAGACATGGCTGTCGAGCGCATATCGAAAGCGCTTAACGAGGCGCACGCCCTGCTTTCGTCGTAATATATGTTGCAGTGCACAATAGGTTTCTGTATGGTTAGCGTCATGCCGAGGGGTTTCTAGATGTTTCCAATGCTTCCACAGTTCACGCCACCACTTCCAAAAGGTGGTGCGTCGCCGACAGCAGAGATGATGGCGATGGCTCCTGTCGTGATGTGGGCACGGACACCGCAAATGATGTTCGAGCAGGTGTGGCCGTCATGGTACGGTATCCGCAAGGACGAGGGCGAGCGCGCGCTTTTTGAGAAGATCGCTGCCGTTGCAGAGGGCTATGGCGCGATGCAAGCTGAGATCATGCATTCCTGGATGAGGCTGTTTCTCGCGTCAATGAGTGGCGAGACGCCAAACGCAAAAGAAATGGCGCGTGCTTATCAAGACATTTGTGATGCGTCTGTTCAGCCATCTGCTCGCCGCGTTCGTGAAAATTACAAGCGTCTTGTCGCCAAGCGTAAACCAGCAAGACGTCGGTCAAGAAAACCGGCGGCTTGATCGGATAAAACCCTAGTTGGTCGCAATCATACGGCGAAGGCGTTCTTGTTCGCGAGCGTCGAATGCGTTCTGGGCACGGTCGTGGGCCTTGGCATTCTTCTTCACTATGCGCTCCGCGATCCGGTCTAACCGTTCACAGTTTCTTTGCGGTGGGATGGCTTCGATATCGTCGCCGAGCTGTTTCGCGAACTCTTCCGCAATTTTCACGTGGGTATCTTCGTGCCAGCGGGCGTAGTCTGATAGACCTCTCCACGCGCGGCGAAGATCGTTGTCACGTGAGCGCAGGCGGTCAGTCCAGCGCGGCAATGTAATGGCCGCGTTGACGCGGAACTTGGCGGTGGAAAAGCTACAGCTGTTGCCAGAAATCGATTGCTGCACGGAAACAGGCTGAAGGCTTATCGCTGCAACTGCCAGCGCGTGACCCCGCATGGGTCCGTTGCGGCGTATGTCGGCGTCAATCTCCTCCGCTGTTTCACCGCGCACATTATAATAGCTGGTTGTTACTTGCGTCGCGGTCGAAACGCACGCGGATAGGCACATTGCAATGAGCGGAGTGGCGAGGCGGTAACGGCCTGTCATTTCATATCCCACATGACTTTCTTTGATCAGACTGTAGAATTGTGTCGAGAATTGTCCAATGACAAAGCGGCGACGAAATAGCTGCATTCTTGACCTGTTAATTTTCGGCGTCTCGAAAAAATGCGCATCTTCATACTTGCTTAAGCGCTTGATAACGGGGTGGTAACCAACAGGCCCTAACTTTGTTGGAAGGGCGCAAACCGCGCCCACTACTCCGGATCAGGTATTGCGTACCGGAAGCTAGCTTTCCCAACAGGCGGGTAAGCGGACTAAAAAACTGCGTTTCGACATGGTGTCGAGCGCAGTTTTTATTTGACGATTAATACAACCTAAAGTTACTTATGTAGAAAAATGCAACTAAGTAAGGGAAGCGACTGGTGAAAAGGTTTCTGTCAATTGCCACCGTAACGTTGGTCGCCTCTCTACATCCATCGCTCAGCGATGCCGATGATTTAAATGTTGTGTCCAGTTTCTCATCTGATCAGCCTATCCGCGGTGTGGTGCGTTCGCCAAAGCGGATACCCATCACGACCGATATCACTGTTCCGATCTTGGAAGTACCTTTCTCTGAAGGTGAAACCTTTGCCGAAGGTGAGATGCTTTTGGACCTCGATTGCACCCGATTGCAGGCGCAGCGCAATGCAGCGCGTGCTGCCCATCGCGCCGCTGCTGTAGAATTGAGGCAGAAGCGGCACTTATTGAAATATGGTGCGGCTGGCCGGGGTGAGGTGGACCTTGCATCGGCGGAAGCGTCCCGCAGCTTTTCCGAGATTGAGGCGATCGAAGCGGGTATGCGCGATTGCACCATAAACGCTCCATTTGCCGGTCGGGTCGTTGAACTCTTTGTCAGGCCGACGCAACGAACACCCTCGGGCGAAGTGATGTTGACCATCATCGATAACAGCGAATTGGAGATTGAGCTTGTTGTCCCTTCAAACTGGCTACGCTGGGTTGAAAAGGGTCAGTTGTTTACCTTCGAGGTCGACGAGACAGGTCAAGCTTTGGAGGCTGTTGTTGCACGGACTGGTGCTGAGGTCGATCCTGTGAGCCAGACCGTGAAACTTTACGGGCGCTTCAATAGCGATGCTGACCGGGTGCTCGCAGGGATGAGCGGGAACGCACGTTTTCCAACGATTACGGGTGAGCCGCTGACGGGCGCTGTTCAATGAACGCACATCCCGGCGATTTAAAACCCGACGAGCGGTCTGTCGTACGACCGCGCAGGCACTCGGGGCGTAAACGAAAGCCCTCTTTCACCGTTTCTTCGAGCATCGAAAAAGAAATGCTCATTGGGCATGAGAAGCCAACAATATCGAAGCCAACAAAATCGAAGGCGAAATCACCAGCAGAGAGCCACAGCAAGGTTCTTGAAAATCTCTTGGCTTTGGAAGGTGAACTCAGAAACGCCGAAACCGAGCGCGTGCTGATGCACTTCATATGCAACGAAACGCGACGGCTGATCACCTACGATCAAGCGGCATTTTTCCTGGTAGGGCTCAATGGGACATCTGCGCGGATGAAAGCTGCGAGCGGTACGTCGCGCATCGATGCGAATGCACCGGCGGTTCGTGCGCTTGATAGGTTTGTGAGCGAGTTCCTCAAAAACGGGGAAACTGAAAAGCCTTCTCACGTCGAAATCGGCGCGGGCGAAGAGAAAGCGTCGCGACTGAGACACGCTCTTTTGGTGCCGCTGCGTCTGCCAGACGGCAGTCTTTACGGTGTTCTTCTTTTACGACGTGGCGGCAAATTCACCGATGCGGAAGCGACCTTGGTCGCGCGTTTGGGTGGTGCCTATGGCCATGCGCTTTCTGTTTTTCAGACCGCGAAGCGGCGGGCGGCCTTCGCTGTCCGCTCCCGTAAGCTCGGTCTCGCAACGCTGGTCCTGGTTGCTATTGCGTTGTTCATTCCGGTTCCTTTCAGCGCCATTGCGCCTATGGAGATCACGCCAAAAGAACCCTTGGTGGTTGCTGCACCTTTGGACGGTGTCGTTGACCAGATCGACATCTCGCCTGGCGCAAGTGTTAAAGCCGGAGATATCATCGTCCGTATGAATGACACCGAACTCAGCGGTGCTCTGGAGATTGCCGAGCGGAATTATGAAGTTGCCATTGCACGGTACAGACGGGTTTCCCAAGGCGCTGCGGGTTCCTCTGACATGCGCCGCGACGTTGCGGTAACTCTCGCCGAAGTGCAACTGGCGCAAAGCGAGGTTGAAAGCGCACGCAACCAGTTTGAACGTACAATCATCCGTGCCGACCGCGATGGTGTGGCAATCTTTTCCGACGCTGACGAATGGGTCGGGCGGCCCGTTGCCACCGGTGAGCGGATAATGGAAATTGGCGACCCCAATCGCATCAACGTCACGATCGAACTTCCGGTCGATGACTCAGCGCTGATTGGCGAGGATGTTTCTGCGCGTGCGTTTCTCGATGCAGACCCCCTCAATTCGTTTCCCGTAGAGATCACACGTTCGGCATTTCGCGCCGAGGCGACGGCGGACAACCGCCTCGCATTCATGATGAAGGCCGAGTTGGGCGATGTGCGCGATGATCTTCGCCAATCACTTCGACTTGGCGCACGCGGCACAGCACGGGTCAGCAATGGCACCGTACTGCTTGGCTACTATGTGCTCCGTCGACCGCTCGCTGTGCTTCGCAAATACACCGGTCTTTGAGCCCCGTGTCTGCCGTACCGATCAAGTTTGGTGATGAAGAACCGACCTTGGTTCCGCCCCTGCGAGACGATCTAGAAATCGTAGATGGACCGAGCGGTATGGACGGCTCACGTTGCTGGTTGATTATTGATCCGGTGCGCCACGCGTTTTTCCGCGTTGGCAGAGATGTATTTGAAATTCTCGGTCAGTGGTCACGTCAAAGCGCTGATCAAATCTCTCAAGCAGCCTCTGAAAAGCTTCACCGGCCCGTTGATAGCCAAGAGGTCATGAAGGTTGCTAAGTTCGTCGTGGACAATGAACTCACAACTGACAGCAAAAGTGCCAATTGGCGGGCGCTCGGCGCAAAAGCCGAGAAGATCAATAAAAAATCGCTGAAGTCGGTCGTACAGTCCTATATTTTCATGCGCATACCATTGCTCCGGCCACAGATCTTTTTGGACTGGACGTGGCCCATGATTGCGCCGCTGTTCACGACAACATTTGCTGCTGCGCTTGCCGTATTCGGCGCGCTTGGCCTTTGGATGGTCAGCCGTCAGTGGGATGTCTTCTTCGCTACCCTTGTGTCGTTTCTATCGTTCGACGCTTTGATCGCCTACGGTGCGGCGCTCGTGTTTGTGAAGATCATCCACGAGTTTGGCCACGCATTCATGGCTGTTAAGTACCGCGTGCAAGTTCCGACGATAGGCGTGGCGCTGATCGTGCTCATGCCGATCCTCTTCACCGATACGTCCGGCGGATGGCGGCGCGGTCGCCGTCAGCGGTTGATGATTGATGCCGCCGGAATTTTCGCTGAACTGGCGCTTGCTGTGATTGCAACTTTGTTTTGGGTGTTCCTGCCCGATGGATCCGCGCGATCAGCAGCGTTTGTGGTCGCGACAACGTCTTGGGTCATCAGCCTTTTCGTCAACCTCAATCCATTCATGCGGTTTGATGGATACTACATTTTGTCTGATCTCTTGAGTTTCGAAAACATGCAGGCGCGCGGATTTGCACTTGGCAGATGGCGGCTGCGCGAAGCGCTTTTTGGTTTCGACGAACATCCGCCGGAGGAACTGCCGCGCCGTTTTCGACGCTTGGTGATTTTGCATGCGTGGGGAACGTGGATTTACCGCTTCTTTCTATTCTTGGGCATCGCGGTCCTCGTCTATCATTTCTTCATTAAGGCTGCTGGTATCGCGCTTTTCGTGATCGAGATTATTTGGTTCATCGGCCTGCCAATTTTCAAAGAACTCATCGAGTGGTGGGAACGGAGACAAGCCATGCGCTTCAACCGACAGACTGTGCGGACGCTCTTAGTCACCGGGGGGGTGCTTATTTTCTTTTTGATGCCTTATCGGTGGCCCTCCCATCTTCCTGCGGTGATGAGCGCGGGAGAATTTTCAGCGATCCATCCCGCCACGGCAGGCCAAGTTTCGCAGATACATGTAGCCCATGGGGCGCAGGTTTTTCGTGGGGACCCCGTTTTGACTTACGCCGCGCCGGAGTTGATCGACGAGCGGCAGCGGGCAGAACTGGAGTTGAACGTCATCCGCGCCCGTCTCGCGCGGAGCACCGCCGACATCGAAGATCGGTCGCAACGGGCGGTCCTTTTGGAGCAGGGGCGTTCAATTCAAGCGCGTGCGATTTCCATTGATGAACGTCTGGCGCGGCAGACAGTTCGTGCACCAGCAGACGGCATCTTCTACGCTGCACAGCAACACCTTGAGCCCGGGCGATGGATTTCACCACGCGATACCATTGGGTATGTGCAAGATACAAACTCGCTGTCTGTAACCGCATTTGTGGAAGCTGATCGAGCGTTTCGGATTGGTTCGGAGGCGTCAGGCCGATTTGTGCCCGATGAGCTGGAACATGAGCCGGTGAAGGTTTCGGTATCAGACATCGTGCCCGACGCAACGCGAAGCCCGGCGCTGAGCAAAGTTTTGGACATCAATGGCGGGCCAATTGCTAGTATTTCGGACAACAGCAAGGGCGGCGATACCGTGCCGGCGAAGCCTCACTATCAGCTTCAATTGACCGCCGATGTGGACGCAGAAATAATAGCGCTGAATGCCGAGCGTCGCGGAACCGTTGTAATTTCCGGCGAGGCGGAGAGCCTTGCCGGTCGGGTGTTCCGCCGAGTTGTAGGCGTCTTGATCCGCGAAAGCGGCTTCTGAGCGCTACTCGAAAGCTTCGCCTTTGTGCTTGCCTTCGATGCGCGATCAGCTACGCGAGGAACATGGCGAAAGCGATCATGTTTCAAGGAACCGGCTCTGACGTCGGTAAGACGGTGCTGGTGGCTGGCCTTTGCCGTGCGCTGACAAATCGCGGTCTCACTGTCCGCCCGTTCAAACCGCAGAACATGTCGAACAATGCTGCCGTCGCCGAAGATGGCGGAGAGATTGGCCGCGCTCAATGGCTTCAGGCTTTGGCTTGTCGCTGCCCGACGTCGGTGCACATGAACCCGGTATTGCTGAAGCCGCAAAGCGAGACCGGAAGCCAAATCGTTGTTCACGGCAAAGTTCGCGGTGCTGCACGCGGGCGGGAATATCAAGCTCTCAAGGGTACCTTCATGACATCTGTCATGGAGAGCTTTGAGATCATGAAATCACAAGCGGACATCGTGGTTGTCGAGGGTGCCGGATCGCCGGCGGAGATCAATCTTCGAAAAGGCGACATCGCCAATATGGGGTTTGCGACCGAAGCCAACGTGCCTGTGATCTTGGTGGGTGACATTGATCGTGGCGGCGTGATCGCATCACTCGTCGGAACCCATACGATCCTTACCGAGCGTGACCGCAAACAGATTGAGGGCTTCCTCATCAACAAATTTCGGGGCGATGTTTCGCTCTTTGACGACGGGCTTAAAGCGGTCACAGACTTCACCGGCTGGCCGTCCCTCGGTGTGGTGCCGTGGCTGACGTCAGTTTCAAAACTACCGGCTGAAGACAGTGTCGCGCTCGAGCAGCTGAGCCGCGCGAAACCCAGTGGGAAGATCAAGATCGCCGTGCCGGTGATGTCACGGATCGCCAATTTTGATGATCTCGATCCGCTCATGAATGAGCCTGAGCTCTCGCTTCAGTTGGTGCGCGAAGGTGATTCATTTCCCGTCGACGCAGACGCGGTTATTCTCGTCGGCTCCAAATCGACGATCTCTGACATGGCGCAGATGAGAGCTTTTGGATGGGACCGCATGATCATTGACCTCGCCAACCGTGGCAGACCTATCGTTGGCATCTGCGGCGGCTATCAGATGTTGGGCAAGATGATTTCAGACCCGGAAGGTCTAGAGGGTCAAAAGACCTCGGTAAAAGGTCTCAGACTTTTGGACGTTTCGACCGTGATGGCGCGAGAAAAGATCACGCGGAACGATCTAGCGCGGACCGTTTCTGGAGATCACGAGATCACTGGCTACCAGATACACCTCGGCGAGACCTCCGGGCCAGATACTGCCAGACCTTTTGCGCGCGTTGACGGAACAAATGACGGTGCGATGAATGAACGCGGCAACATCTTCGGGACCTATTTGCATGGTCTGTTCGGCAGCGGGGACTTTCGAAAAACGTGGCTGAAATCCCTTGGTGTTGAGAGTTCTGGAAGAGATCAGATCGATATCGTCGATCGCGCACTTGATGATCTCGCTGCCGAGATCGAGACCTACATAGATGTCGAGAAGGTCTTATCGGTCGCGAGATGATGTGTTACTTACCCGTGTAGAAGAGGTCTTCACAATCGGGGGTGAAGGTGCACGACATCAGTCTCGGTCACGGGATGACCTTGGTCTTGGGCGGAGCTCGTTCGGGCAAGTCCGCTTTCGCTGAAAATCTAGCAGCCTCGAGCAGGCTATCTCCGATCTACATAGCAACCGCACAGGTATTTGAGGCGGAGATGCGATCTCGCGTGGATCAACATATCAAACGTCGCGGAAATAATTGGGAGACAGTCGAAGAGCCGGATGATCTTGAAGGGGCACTTTTGAAGAATGCCAAACCAGGTCGCGTGGTCTTAGTGGATTGTCTAACGCTTTGGATCACCAATCTGATGATGTCAGATGCCGATGTCGCAGACAGATCAGATCGGCTTGTCGAGGTGTGCAGCAAGATCAAATCACCGATCGTGTTGGTATCCAATGAGGTGGGAATGGGGATTGTGCCGGATAACAAAATGGCGCGCGATTTTCGAGATCACGCGGGGCACCTTCATCAAAGACTTGCGACAGTTGCGCGGCAGGTTTACCTCGTTTCCGCAGGTCTCCCGCTAACCCTAAAAGGATAGGCTCCCGTGCTTCCCACGAAAATCCCCGCAACCGTGATTACTGGCTTTCTCGGCGCGGGCAAGACGACCATGATCCGCCACATGCTCCAGAATGCGGGGGGCAAGAAGATAGCGCTGATCATCAACGAGTTCGGTGATTTGGGCGTTGATGGCGACATCTTGAAGGGATGTGGGGCGGAAAACTGCGCCGAAGATGACATTGTTGAGCTGACCAATGGTTGTATTTGCTGCACCGTGGCCGATGATTTCATTCCAACGATGAACGCTCTTTTGGAGCGGGATGAAAAGCCCGATCACATCGTCATTGAAACATCGGGTCTGGCGCTTCCGCAGCCGCTTGTTGCGGCGTTTAATTGGCCGGAGATCAAGACCCGCGTGACCGTCGATGGCGTGGTCACCGTGGTGGATGCGGCAGCAGTTGCGGAAGGGCGTTTTGCCCACGACCATTCGGCGCTTGATGCACAACGTCTAAGCGATGATTCGCTGGATCACGAGACACCACTGGAAGAGCTTTTCGAAGATCAGCTGCGCGCGGCAGATATGGTCGTTTTGAACAAGGCAGACCTCGTCGATGGCGATACACTTTCTGGCGTGAAGTCTCGTGTAGAAAGCGAATTTGACCGGCCGCTTAAGGTCATCTCGTCGTCGAAAGGTGTGCTTCCCGTAGAGGTCCTGCTGGGTCTTGAGGCTGCCACCGAGGAGCAGATCAGCTCACGAAAGTCGCATCATGAATTACATCATGACAATGATAATCCGGGCGGCGGGCATCATCACCATCATGACCACGATCACGATGAATTCGAGAGCTTTGTCGTTGACCTAGGCATGGTGTCAGACCTTGAAGCTTTTTGTGATGGTCTTCGTGAAATCATCAGCGAGCACGATATTCTTCGATTGAAAGGGAACTGTGCGGTCTCCGGCAAGCCCATGCGCGCAACGATCCAAGCGGTTGGTCAGCGCATAGATCACTATTTTGATCGGCCATGGAATGCCGGTGAAGAGATGGAGACGCGTCTCGTTGTGATCGGTTTGCATGACATTAATCGTGGCAAGATAGAGCAGGCCATAAAGGCTCTGGCCTGACCATCGAATGCATTTGCTGGCAGCGCAAAAGGGCTCCGTCAACGACGATACCGACGAGGCAATTGACCTCGAACAATCGCCCGGCGATATCTGTTTTCTCAGTGCAGCGGACACCGACCTTTCAGCACTTGCCAACGCCTACAGCGAAGACGGGCCTACACTCAGGCTCGTCAACATCATGCAGCTCACGCATCCAATGTCGGTTGATATATGGGTGGAGAAGACTGCGGCGAAGTCGAAGCTCATCGTGGCGCGGCTCCTCGGCGGTCTATCTTATTGGCAGTATCTCGGTGACGCATTGCAGTCCGCGTGTTCTCGGTACGGCATTCAACTCGCGCTCCTGCCCGGCGATGATAAACATGATTCGGCGTTGCTCGAGTACTCGACGACCAGCACCGCTGACTGGGAGAAGCTCTGGGCATTTTTGCGCGAAGGCGGCGCGGATAACGCAAAGAGCTTCCTGTCGGCCTGCGCTGACATCATTGATGGGCGCAAAGTCATGGGTGAAGCACGCCCGCTTTTGAAAGCTGGCGTGTACCGCGAAAGCAAAAGTGGTGAACGACCGACGGTGGCCGTCGTGTTCTATCGTGCGCTGATGCAGTCTGGGCAGACTGCTGCGATCGATGCGCTGTGCAATGCGGTGATTGCGCGTGATCTCAATGTACTTGCTGTCTTCGTCACGAGCCTGAAGGACGATGTGAGCCAAGCCACGGTGCTTCGTCTGTTCGATAAGGTGTCACCGGACATAGTAATCAATCTGACTGGCTTTGCAGTCTCTTCGCCGGGTGCGGATCGTGTGGCTACGGTACTGGAAAGCGGCGGCGCGGTGGTGCTGCAAGCGATACTCGCCAGCCAATCTCGCGAGGCGTGGGAGACATCGCCCCAGGGTCTGTCGGCACGCGATCTCGCGATGAGCGTTGCATTGCCGGAGGTCGATGGGCGCGTGTTTACCCGGGCGATATCGTTCAAAGCCGTAGAGACTTTCGACGAGCGTGTTGAATGCAACATCGTCGCCCATGCGCCGGACGCCGATGGCATCGGTTTTGTTGCTGATCTTGCATCTCGATGGATCGACCTTCGAAGAAAACCCAATTCAGGGAAAAGCGTTGCGCTGGTCTTAGCGAACTATCCGAACAAGGATGGGCGGCTCGCCAATGGCGTCGGTCTTGATACGCCTGCGTCTACAGTTCGTGTGCTGCAGGCAATGGATGAGGTAGGCTATATTGTGCGTGACATTCCGCCCGATAGCTCGGCTCTGATGGACATCATCAAATCTGGCCCGACAAATGTCATGAATGCCTACCGAAATGCGCGAGAAACGATTGATCTTCGAAACTACCAAGCCTTTTTCGATACACTGCCCGGAGCGGTCCAGTCTCAGGTGACCGAACGCTGGGGCGCGCCTGAGAGTGACCCCTTTTTTCGTGACGGAAAATTCCATCTGCCGCTGACCAAATTCGGTAGCCAGTTCGTGGGCGTTCAGCCCGCGCGGGGCTACAATATAGACCCGAAGGAAACCTATCACTCGCCGGATTTGGTTCCACCGCACGGCTATCTTGCGTTTTACGCACACCTGCGAAAGCACGTCGACGCTGTTGTGCATATGGGTAAGCACGGCAATCTTGAGTGGCTGCCGGGTAAGGCGCTGGCGCTATCCAACAATTGTTTTCCGGGCGCAGTGCTCGGCCCAATACCACATGTCTATCCGTTCATCGTAAATGATCCCGGTGAGGGCACGCAGGCCAAACGCAGGACCTCTGCAGTCATTATCGATCATTTGACCCCGCCTTTGACACGTGCGGAAAGCTACGGTCCGTTGAAAGACCTCGAAGTGCTTGTCGACGAGTTTTATCAGGCGATTGACGGCGATCCGCGCCGCGTGCGGATTTTGAAAAAGCGTATCCTCGATTTGGTTCAAGATATTGGTCTCGGTCACGATGTTGGTATTGCGGTGGAGGATGAAACCGAAACCGCGCTCGAAAAGCTGGATGCCTATCTGTGTGAACTAAAAGAAATGCAGATACGCGATGGATTGCATGTATTCGGAGAAGCGCCGAGCGGTGCGCTGCTAACCGATCTGGTGACCGCGCTCGCACGGGTTCCTCGCGGCGCGGGAGAAGGTCGCGACAACAGTCTGCAACGCGCTTTGGCAAGCGACTTTGATCTTGGCTTTGATCCGCTGGACACCGAGATGTCGAAGCCGTGGCTTGGATCACGACCGCGGGTGCTTACAGATGTGAGTGATGACCATTGGCGCACCCATGGGGATACCGTCGAGCGGATCGAAATTCTCGCGCAGAAGCTGGTTGGTAGGGAGAGTGAGCCAAACCCTGGCTGGAAGGCGACCAGTGAAGTTTTGCAAGAGATTGACGCGCGATTGAGGCCTTCAGTTGAAGCTTGCGGTAATGCCGAGATTGAGGGATTTCTCAACGCGCTTGATGGTTGCTTTGTGCCTCCGGGAAGTTCCGGTGCTCCGACCCGTGGTCGTCCCGATGTGTTGCCGACAGGCCGTAATTTCTTCTCCGTAGACTGCAGAGCAGTGCCTACTGAAACGGCTTGGGAACTGGGGCGCAAGTCAGCCGACATGCTGGTAACGCGCTACGTCCAAGACCACGGCGAATGGCCAAATTCCATGGCTCTGACCGCTTGGGGAACATCCAACATGCGCACGGGCGGTGATGACATCGCTCAGGCCATGGCGCTCATCGGTGTGCGTCCGGTTTGGGACGGTGTATCCCGCCGCGTGACCGGCTTTGAGGCGATCTCAACAACGGAAATGGGTCGCCCACGCGTTGACGTGACGCTTCGTATTTCCGGTTTTTTTCGTGATGCTTTTCCGGAGCAAATTGCGCTGCTCGATCACGCAATCCGTTTTGTCGCCAAGCTGGAAGAGCCTGCAGGGCAAAACCCAATTGCAGCGCGGTATGCCGACGATTTGATCAAGCATCAAGAGGCCGGACTGGATGACCGGGCTGCGGCATTGGCGGCCGGGCATCGAATTTTCGGCTCCAAGCCCGGTGCCTATGGCGCAGGCCTACAGGCGCTCATTGATGAACGTGGCTGGCAGGATCGGTCAGATCTCGCGGAAGCCTATCTGGTTTGGGGTTCCTACGCATACGGCGCGAAGGCAGAGGGTGAGGGCGCGCGCGAGATATTTGAACGGCGTTTGGCCGGTGTTCAGGCGGTCATCCAAAATCAGGACAATCGAGAGCACGATCTGCTGGACTCTGATGACTACTATCAGTTCGAAGGCGGCATCACAGCGGCGATTGAACAGGTTTCTGGCCAGCAACCGGCAAACTATCATAACGACCATTCGCGACCGGAGCGACCCGTTATCCGCACACTGGAAGACGAAATCGGACGAATTGTAAGGGCGCGTGTGATCAACCCAAAATGGATCGCTGGTGTCATGCGCCACGGCTACAAGGGCGCATTCGAGATGGCTGCGACGGTCGATTACATGTTTGCTTTTGCCGCGACCACGGGCGCTGTCAAAGACCATCACTTTGATGCGGTGCATCAGGCCTATCTGCAGGATGAGCAGGTATGCGAATTCATGCGAGAGGCCAATCCAGACGCACTCCGCGAGATGAGCGAGCGCTTACTGGAAGCAATAGACCGCGGTCTTTGGACACCGCGTAGCAATTCTGCACAATTCGAATTGAGAAGGTTGAGCGATAGCCGTTGAATTCAGCCGCCGTTTTTCGGAATGTATTGTACTTTGGGCAGACCAGAGAAGTGCGCATCGCACGTCAGGAGTTCGGCCTTCGCAGCAATCGCGGCTTGATAGACAATGGCATCTGCGGTTGCCAATTTATACCGGCTGCAAATGAATGCAGCGTCGCTTGCATTGCGATTGTCTAGCGGTACTGGCACGCAGTTCTCGGCAAAAGCGAGAAACGCTTCTCCGACGTCCTGCCGAGCTTCCCTTAACGCCCATTTACAGACTTCCAGTATAACTATTGACGGGACAATGATTTCGTCTGCTCCACGTGGTACTTCCGCGAGTAGTTTCGGTCGTGATGGCGTATCGGCGAAGATCTCGATCCAAACGCACGTGTCCACAACCCGCATCAGAAGCGATCATCCCGGTCTCGGATTTCGGCTGTGTTTGCGCCTCTGGCGATGCCAACGAGATCGTCTACCGACGGTACAGGAACAAGCATTATCCCATCATCTTTGGGTATGACGACGAATTTCTGTCCCGCTTGTATGCCTTGCGAGTCGCGCACGGCTTTTGGGATCGCAATCTGGAACTTTGAGGACAAAGTTGCTGTGTTGGGCATTTTACGTTAGCTCATCGATCAACATTTGTAAGAATATACGCTTTCTAGGACAGGTAGCAAGATGACCATCGCCCCAGAAGAAACCGCCCGCCACAACGCCAAGATGGCCAAGAAAAAGGTCGCGCGCGACAAGATTATGGCGACGAAAACCGAGGAAAAGGGGCTCATTATCGTCACGACCGGTCGCGGGAAGGGAAAATCGACGGCTGCGTTCGGAATGATTTTTCGTCACATCGCGCACGGGCGTAAATGCGCGGTCGTACAATTTATCAAGGGCGGGATGGAAACCGGCGAACGTAACCTCATCACTAAGCGGTTTTCAGACCTCTGCGAGTTTCACACGATGGGCGAAGGCTTCACTTGGGAGACGCAGGATAAAGCGCGCGACATGGAGATGGCGCAGGCGGCGTGGGCCAAGGCTAAAGAGCTTATCGCCCAAGAGAGCAATCACATGGTGCTGCTCGACGAAATCAACATAGCGATCCGCTACGAGTACTTGGACATTTCAGAGGTCGTTGCCTTCCTGCGTGATCACAAACCTGAAATGACCCACGTGGTGCTAACCGGCCGCAGCGCCGCCGACGAATTGGTTGAGTTCGCCGATCTGGTGACGGAGATGGAGTTGGTGAAGCATCCATTCCGGAGCGGTGTCAAAGCCCAAATCGGCGTTGAGTGGTGATCTTATGCCTTTGACACTGCGGTTTGTTTGCCAACGCTAAACCAGCGCGGTGTTTGGCTCTTGTACGTGCGATATTCGTCGCCGTAGGTGTGTTCGAGCCATTTTTCTTCCAACGGAATGACCGCGACATAGAGCACCGCGAGACTGGCTGCGGCAATTAGAGCTGGAGTTGACGCGGCAAGAATAACGAAACCGAAGCACAAGCCGATGTTACCGACATAAGTCGGGTTTCTCGACCACGCGAAAAGCTTGTCGGTTTTTAATGCGTTGTTTGCACCCATCGCTTGGTCCAAGCCCATCTGTACAATGGCCACTGACGACAGCGTCGAAATCGTGAAGCAGATCGGAAAGCCTACACCCCAGCGTAACCAGCCCGGCAAGTTCCACTCGTTCCACGATGTCATTCCCGCCTGATAGGCCGAACCAATCGCCGCAATAGTCACCGACCACGTGATGATGCGTGCCGTCCAGCTCCAGTTTCGTGGAGGCCAAACCGGCGTTTCAGGATTTCTGATCGTCCAGCTTGCGCAAGTATAAACGAATATGCAGAGCGCGAAGGTTACTAGGGCAAGAATGTATGGCATTGGAAGCTCCGCGTTGTATTGGATTACGCGATGGGTACCCGATTAGTTCAATTTGACATGAGCAATCTCAGGGCGAGTGCGAGGCAGGTCACGACCAGTAACGGCTTGATCAGCCGGGCGCCTTTCCTGATTGCAAGAGAGCTGCCGACGGTCGCACCGAGTACCTGGCCGACGGCCATGACAATTCCGATTTTCCAAACGATCGCGCCCGCGAAGGCGAACACAGCGAAGCCGCCGACATTGGAAGCAAAGTTCAAAAGCTTGGTGTGCGCGGTCGCTTTGAGGACACCAAAGCCCGCAAATGCGATGAACACCAACATGAAGAACGATCCTGTTCCGGGACCGAAGAAGCCGTCATAGAAAGCGATGAGCGGGACAAACGTCATCATTATTGTCCGCGGCGTCAGCCGTTCTCGCCTGTCGGTATCTCCGAGTTTTGGTTGGGCAGCGAAGTAGATCGCGATTGTGATGAGCAAAAACGGTAATACCGATCCCAAGAAATCCTGCGGGACGCTGGCAATTGCAAGCGCTCCTACTGCACTCGCAACGAGCGCGATGAGGGCACCGGGCAACTGAGACCGCAGATCAACTTGGCCTGCCGCCGCATATCGCCACGCTGCTGTTCCGGCTCCGAAGAGGCCTTGAAGCTTATTGGTCGCGATTGCTTGCAGCGGCGGCATGCCTGTCAACAGAAGCGCCGGAACGGTAATCAACCCGCCTCCACCAGCGATTGCATCGACAAATCCGGCGGCAAATGCAGCGGCGAACAGGAGCGCCAGTGTTGCGAGTTCAATCTCAGCCATGGCGTTCGTCTGCGCATGGTGGCAGCATCGGCGCAAGAGGAATCACAAGGTGGCGAGGGCAGAGGGCCAATGAGTGTTCTTGAGACGATCAAGGAGAGGTTGACGGGCGATCCTGCCGTAAAACTTGTCTCCAACGACCCAGCGCTAACCGCTGAATTGCTGCTACTTTTTCGCGTGATGCTCGCTGACGGGCTGATCAAAGAAGAGGAGGTCGCGATGTTTAAACGCATTTGCAGCGATGCATTCGGTCTCGATCCCGATCACATGGATGGCGTGTATCAGTATCTGCAGGATTTCGCCTACGAGATGACCGCAAAGCAGGCGACGGATTTGTTTCGTGATCAGCCGCTGGAACGCCGCAAGCTACTGCTCGATCATATGATCGCAATTGCCGAAGCAGACGCTGACCTGGATGTGAATGAGGTACGTGTGCTGCACCGTACCTCAGACATTTTGGGCTTTGACCTGAAGAGCGGTTGAGTACCAATTGACGGTGCGCAGTTAGAACACCTATGGACGACGCGACAGAACTGCTGCGGCGGTCGGAACGATGTTTAAGCAGCACTGGACCCAATTCCGGCAGTCCTGCTTGAAGCTGTCCTTGCGATCTTTAACGGTCTGTCGTGGTATTTTACGTCTGGACCGAGAAGCTTGGGCACCTCTTTTGATCAATACCTTATCGTCGACTGGTCGGCGGCATCGTCTCCCAAGCTCGGCAAGGATTCGATCTGGCTTGCATTTCACGACGGAACAAGGATGCAATGGGTTCGAAACATAGCGACGCGTTTTGAAGCTATGAAGTTGGTGGCCCAGACATGCCGAAATGCATTGTCTGGCGGGAAACGTTTGTTCGCCGGGTTTGATTTCGCGTTTGGGTACCCAGTTGGTAACGCCAAGATGATGACCGGTGAAAGCGGGTGGCAGGCGGTTTGGCATATGCTTGTGACGCGTGTTGATGACACCGCACAGAACATCAACAACACCTATCAGCTTGCTGCCGCGCTCAATCGAGACACCTATGGTTCGTCCAGCGAAGGTCCGTTTTGGGGCCATCCACACCAGCATGTTGGGCGATACGCCGGCCTGACGCCGACGAAACCCGCATCGTTTCCAAACGGCGAATATCGTTATGCGGAACGAGCTGTGCCCGGTGCAAAATCACTGTGGCAACTGGCTTATAATGGTACTGTGGGACGCCAGGCGATGCTTGGCATGGGGCATTTAGAAAAGTTGCGCGGTGAGTTCTTCGATGACCTCGCTATATGGCCATTTGAAACACAATTCGCGGAAGACCTGTCAAAGCCTCTCTGCATAGCAGAGGTGTATCCATCGCTCTTCAAAGTCAAAGCTGAGCCGGGCGAAGTGCTTGATGCAACGCAGGTGAGAACGCTTGCCTCCCGATTTGCGGTGGCCGATCAAACGGGCGAATTGCAGACGTGGATTTCTCGTCCCGACTGTCTTAATGACAAAGCAACGGCTGACGTCCTGACAGAAGAGGGATGGATCGTCGGTGCGGGGCATATCAACTGATGCAATACGTTCGCGACCCTGCCGAGATTTATGCACAGTCATTCGCCACGATTGAACATGAGGTCGATCTCGCATCCTATTCGCTCGCGATGGCCAAGGTGGTGACACGGCTCATTCACGCATGTGGAATGACAGATATCGTCGACGATCTGGATTTCGCCGAAAGTGCCGCGGAAATTGGCGCGGACGCGCTTCGGCAAGGTGCTGCGATCTACTGTGACGTGGAAATGGTGCGTGCGGGTATCATCCGCAGTCGCCTACCTGAGGGGACCGAAACGATCTGCACATTAAACGATGCGCGAACCAACGCGCTTGCTGTTGAGAGAAGCGTGACGCGCAGCGCCGCAGCGGTCGACCTTTGGAAGCCGCTTTCGGGGTCGATCTGCGTGATCGGAAATGCGCCGACGGCTCTTTTTCGCCTGCTTGAGCGCATTGATGAAGGGGTGGGAACTCCGGCGCTCATCGTGGGTATTCCAGTCGGTTTTGTAGGTGCTGTTGAAAGTAAACGCGCTTTGGCAGATCACGGTTCTAAGCTCCCATTCGTAACGGTGCACGGGCGGCGAGGCGGCAGCGCTATGGCGTCATCGGTCATCAACGGTCTCAGCGGTGAAGCCAAATGAAGTTTCTCTTCCAGCGCGCGATGCTCATCGGCGTCATCAGCGGGACACTTGTATTTTTCGGCGTTCATCTCGCCGATACAGACGCATTGGGCACCGGATTGGTGATTGTGCTCGCCATCATAGCCTCACTTTATCCGGGTAGCTTGCTCCGGGCCGGAACAGGGGTGCCGCCGAAGATCTTGATACAAGAGTTTGCTGCCGCCGCATTCACCTTGAGCTTTGTGGTCATGGGCGTTCTTGTGGCCAGCTGGTGGGTCATCCCCGGCTATATTTGGCACGGTCTTTGGGATTGGGCGCACCATGATAACGCGTTCGGTGCAAAAGTAGTCGCTTGGTATCCGCCGTGGTGTGCAGGTGTCGACTTCACAATCGGGGCCCTAGCCTTCATTTGGCTGGTTGTCTTGTGACCGACGCCTGGCTCAATATAATCGGCATTGGTGAGGACGGCATGGCAGGGCTATCGCCATTAGCGCGGACGCTCGTTGCAGGCGCCGACGTGATCGTTGGCGGAGATCGGCATCATACGCTCGCGGATAATATCACGGCAGATCGCATTGCTTGGCCATCACCATTTGATGCGATGATTGAAGAAATTCGCCGACAAAAGGGCAGGCGTGTGGTCGTGCTGGTGACAGGTGATCCGCTCTGGTTTTCGGTTGGTGCGCGTATCCTGAAGTCTATTCCTGCCGAAGAGATCACGTTTCATCCACAGTTATCGGCGTTTCAGCTGGCAGCTTGTCGAATGGGGTGGTCACTTGCCGATGTGGAGACGCTGACCGTGCACGGACGACCGGTTGAGCAGATCGTGCCCTACATCACTCCCGAAGCACGGCTGTTGGTGCTGACGAAAGATGCGTCTTCGATCCGTGACATCGCGGAATTGTTGGTTCAGCGCGATTATGGACAATCCAAGATGACCGTTCTCGCCTGCATGGGGGGCGACACAGAACAGCGCTTTAATATGACCGCTGAGCATCCAATCAGTGAAGTGCCCGATTTCAACACGCTGGCTGTTGAGTGTGTCGCTGGACTTGAGGCGGAAGTGCTTCCGCGCGTCGGTTTGCCCGATGATGCATTTACTCACGATGGAAAAATGACGAAGCGCGCTGTTCGCGCGCTCGCGCTTGCAAAGTTGATGCCCATGCGCGGGCAGTTGCTTTGGGACATCGGATGTGGGTGCGGGTCGATTGCGATTGAATGGATGCGAGGCGCGCCCGAAGCGCTCGCGATCGGCTTTGAACCGAAGCCTGAGCGTCGGGATATGGCCGCACAAAATGCCAGACGGCTTGGCGCGCCGAAGTTGCGGTTGGTGGATGGCCAAGCGCCCGATTGTCTTGAGGGCAATCAGCATCCCGATGCTATTTTCATTGGTGGTGGTGTCGGTGACGCCGTGATCTCGAAGAGCCTGCAGGCTTTGAAAGACGGTGGTCGCCTCGTTGGCCATGCGGTGACGCTGGAAAGCGAAGCGGTGTTGTTGAGAGCGTACGCAGAGCATGGCGGCGAACTGCAGCGCATCAGTGTAGAGACAGCTGCGCCTGTGGGGCCATTCAACGGCTGGAAGCCCGCTATGCCCGTTACGCAGTGGTCTTGGTTGAAACCAGCGTGAGTTTGCTGGGTAAACTCATCGGTGTTGGTGTGGGGCCTGGTGCGCCAGACCTTTTGACCATGCGAGCCCATCGCGCGATTACCAACGCCCCTGTGATCGCGTATCCTGCCCCCGATGACGGCAAGAGCTTTGCACGTTCAATCGTGACAGAATTCATCGCGCCAACGCAGATCGAGATTCCCATCATCATCCCAATGCGAAGCGAGCGGTATCCGGCTGTGGAAGTCTATGACCAAGCCGCTGACGATCTTCGGAAACATCTGGATAATAATCACGACATTGCGGTGCTATGTGAGGGTGATCCGTTCTTCTACGGGTCATTCATGTATCTCCATGATCGTTTGGCCGGTGACTATGAGACGGAGATTATTCCGGGAATTTCCTCCCCGCTTGCGGCCTCTGCGGTGCTCAATTTGCCGCTTGTTTCGCGCAATGACGTTCTAACGATCCTGCCCGCGCCGGGCGAAAACGATGATCTGCAAAGACAGATCTTAGCGGCTGATACGACCGTGATCATGAAGCTTGGTCGACACGCACCGCGCATCGTATCATTGCTCGGCGAGATGGGTCTTATCGACCGGGCGTATTATGCAGAACGCGTGACGATTGAGGGATCCCAGTTCACGTGCCGACTGGCTGAATTGGGCAATCGCGAGGTCCCGTATTTTTCCATGATCATCGTACAGCGAAACTCTTCTGTTCAAGGTGCGAGAGCATGACCAGACCCGCAGTAATCTGCATCTCTTCATCGACAGAAGAACTCGGCCTGAAGATTGCGAAGCTCATTGATGGAGACGTTCACGGGCTTTCCAAAAGAGTGAACCGCGTCTGTAGCGTCACCTTTGACGACACCGGAGCGCACCTTCGGACACTCCACAAATCGGGTACTCCGATCATCGCGATCATGGCGAGCGGAGCTATCATCCGGCTACTTGCGAATGCGCTTGAAGACAAGCATCAGGAGCCGGCGGTCGTTTCGATCTCTGAGGATGGATCATCCATCGTACCGCTGCTTGGTGGACACCACGGTGCAAATGATCTCGCGCGAAAGATAGCCGATGCGCTTGATGGTCATGCGGCCATCACGACAGCTGGTGACACGCGGTTTGGGGTGGCGCTTGACCAGCCTCCGGCTGGATACACACTTAGTAACCCACAGCACGCGAAGGGCTTCATGGCTGATCTTTTGGCCGGGTCGCCGGTGTCCATTCAGGGTGAGGCGCCATGGCTGGAGGCGAGCGATCTGGCATTTGCCGATGACGAGCAACACCAGCTTATCGTCACGCATCGCAGGACGGAGGGGAATGCGAAAACGCTGGTTTATCACCCAGCTATTTTACATGTGGGCATCGGCTGCGAACGCGGCGTTGACCCTAAGGAAGTTGAGGCGCTGGTTGAAGACGTTCTCAAAGAGAATCAGTTGGCAAAAGAGTCACTTAGCGGCATATACTCGATTAAGTTGAAGACTGATGAGTTTGCAATTTATACGCTAAGTCAGTCGCTTGAGGTGCCCGCACGATTTTTCCATAAGGCAATTCTTGAAGCCGAAACACCTCGCCTCGCGAACCCCTCCGAAACAGTCTTCAATGAAGTGGGCGTGCACGGTGTTGCAGAGGGTTCAGCGTTGGCTGCTTCTGGTCCGGACGGTGTTCTGATCGTGGAGAAAACAAAGTCGAACCGGGCGACGATTGCCATTGCGATTTCGTCGAAGCCGATTGTTGATTTGCCCGGCCAAGCGCGGGGCAGATTATTCGTGGTGGGGATCGGGCCGGGGCAGGACGCATGGCGTTCACCAGAGGTATCCCGGATGTTGAGCGAGGTGACCGATCTTGTCGGCTATTCGCTCTATCTCGATCTTTTGGGCGATCTCGCGGGTGGCAAACAGCGTCATGATTTTGATCTCGGTCGAGAAGAGGACCGCGTGCGTCACGCCATGGAATTGGCGGGCGAGGGAAAGACCGTCGCGCTCGTGTGTTCCGGCGATGCAGGCATCTATGCGATGGCGACGCTTGTCTACGAACTCATCGCAAAGGACGGCGTGACAGATGCCGCAAAGCGGATCGAGGTGATCAATTCACCCGGCATCTCCGCGCTCCAGGCAGCAGCGGCTCGAGCAGGCGCACCACTCGGTCACGACTTCTGCACGATCTCCCTATCCGACCTTTTGACGCCGTGGGAAGACATCCAGCGGCGTGTCCATACTGCCGGTGAAGGTGACTTTGTCATCGCGTTTTACAACCCGGTATCGAAGAAACGCCGGACGCAATTAGCCTGGGCCCGAGACGAGCTTTTAAAGCACAGACCAGCGAACACGCCCGTGGTTCTCGCAACAAATCTTGGCCGCGACGGTGAAACAGTGAGAACGGTCGCCCTAAGTGATCTGCATGTCGACGATGTAGACATGCTAACCGTGGTGATCGTTGGCTCATCAAATACGCAAACTGTTGCGACCGGCGACGGTCAGACGTGGGTCTACACGCCGCGCGGGTATAGCGGCAAACAGGGAACGCGAATGCAATGACTGTTCATTTCATTGGAGCCGGTCCAGGTGCGCCGGACCTCATTACCGTGCGTGGTTTGCGCCTCATTGAGAAGTGCCGGGTGTGCCTCTATGCGGGTTCACTTGTGCCCGAGGAAGTCGTTGCTGCTGCTCCTAATGATGCACTGGTGATGGATACGGTCTCGATGCATCTCGACGAGATTATTGCCGTCATCGAGCAAGCGCACGCTGAGGGTAAGGATGTTGCCCGCGTGCATTCCGGCGACCCGTCCATTTACGGTGCTGTGGCGGAGCAAATGCGTCGGCTCAAGTCGCTTGGGATTGATTACGATGTCACGCCTGGAGTGCCTGCCTTTGCAGCGGCAGCTGCGCAACTAAAGGCTGAGCTCACACTGCCGGAGATTGCGCAGACCGTGATTGCCACGCGAACAGGGATGAAGGCGTCATCCATGCCCGATGGCGAGCAGTTGGAGATACTCGGCCAGTCAAAGGCGACGCTGGCGATCCATCTATCGATCCGAAATCTGGATTATATCTACCGCGCGCTTGAACCCTTTTACGGTGCCGATTGTCCTGTGGTGATCGCCTATCGCGTGACTTGGCCGGATGAATTGTTCATTCGCACCACGCTCGCAGAGATGAAGGCCGAAGTCCGCAAGGCAAAGATCACGCGCACAGCTTTGGTGCTCGTGGGCAAGGTGTTTGGCGAAGTCGAATTCCGCGACAGCGATCTCTACAACGCAGATTTCAGCCACGTGCTTCGGATTGCTGGAGACAAGGCGAAAACCGCATAGCCTGCGCGCGCATGCCTCTTGCCGAATTGTGACCATGTGGAGATAGCCGTTTTACGGCCATGATTGGCGGTGATGCCACGGTCGTATATTTGATCGGAGATTTTTATGTTTCGCACGCTTGCCATCGCGCTTTTGTCATTGGTGGCTTCCACCGCAGTGTTTGCCGCTGAATACGAGCCTGACAGCAGGGTTGATGCGGTGACCGTGTTTCCGTCTGGTGCGCAGGTGACACGGGTCGCGTCCGCAGACTTGGAAGCAGGCGAGCACACGGTGATCGTCGACGATCTGCCGGCGTTCATTGATCCCGCAAGCGTACGCGTTCGTGGATTGTCTGATGGTGAAGTTGCCATAGGCGGCGTTGATATCCGTTCGGCGGTCTTGAGCGTTGGCATTACGGATATTGAACGAAGTGAACTTGAGGACGCACTGGCGGAGTTGAATGACACCAACGCTGCGCTGCTCCAACAACTAGAAGACATCAACGCGCGTAGAGACATTGTACAAGCACTGGTTCGCAATGGTTCTTCGCGCGGCGATGAGGGGGGCATTTCCGCAAATACCATAAGCGACGTGCTGGCCATCATCGCCGATCAGTTAGACCAGTTGAACACAGAAATGGTTGCGACCCGCAAAGAACGCCGCGTGGTTGATGCGGAGATTGAAACGGTGAAGCAGAAGCTTGCATTGTTGGCACCAAGGGAAGAGCAGAGAACGGTTGTTGAGATCGCGGTATCCTCAACGTCACAAGCGAGCGCTGCATTTGAGATCGAATATGCCGTTCGCGAAGCGGGTTGGCGAGCCGTCTACGACGCAGCGCTAGAACTGAATGGTTCCTACGACAACGCGGCATTGGCTTTGACGCGCAGAGCGATGGTCTACCAGCAGACGTCGGAGGAATGGGACGATATTTCCCTGATGCTCTCTACCGCGCGCCCAACTTCAGCGACGGACGCACCACGGCTTGGTTCCAACGTTATTGATAATCGTCCGGCGGCCGAGCCAAAGTCTGTGTTAAGTTCCCGCGTGGCACGACAGTCTGAAGACATGGCCATGATGGAAAGCGCGGTCGCTTCACCCGCGCCTATGGTGGAGAAGGCCGCTGCTATGGATACGGGCGGCTTTAACACCGAATATTTGATCTCGGGACGTGTCGATATCTCCAATGCTTCAGAGGACAAGTCTGTGCTCATCGGCTCTGTCGAACTTGCGCCCGAGGTTTCCGCGGTCAGCGTGCCGCGCATTGATCCGACCGCGTACCTGATCGCTGACTTTGAATTGTCGGGCGAGGCGATCTTGCTGCCGGGCGAGGTGCTGTTGACGCGTGACGGTACGTTTATTGGGCGCGGTTCTATGCCTCTGCTTGCGCCCGGCGAGACCTATCAGTTGGGCTTTGGAAGTGATGATCTGGTGAAGGTGGAGCGGATAGAAAAGACCCGAAAAAAGGGCGAGACAGGTATCCTCGTTTCATCAAATACCGAATTGCGGGAAGCTGTTGTCAACGTCACCAACAATCATGATTTCCAAGTGCTGATCCGCATTGTTGACCGGATGCCGGTCAGTGACCACGAAGACATCGCTATCGAGCCGTTGGCATCAAGTTCGTCGCCATCGGAAACAAATCTGGATGGCCGACGCGGCGTGAACGCTTACGATCTGCGCGTTGATGCAGGCGCTGGAATGTCAGTTAATATAGGCTACGAAGTCAGCTGGCCGGAAGAGATGCAGGTCACACGGATCGATTAAGATGCGGCCGTGCGCTGGACTATAATCACAGGGATACGAAGAGCGCGTGCAGCCTCGATCTTGGCGTAGGCGCTTGCACCGCCCGAGTTGCGACACACGATATGTGAGATGCGCTCCTCACGAAGCAGGCACCTTTCTTCACCCGCGGTTTTTGGAGGCGGACCGACAATGAGCTTGTACCTCTCAAATGGGATTGCCGTGGTTGGTTCGTCGATCATACGGATGAGGAAAAAGACATCGTCTCTATCAGCGAATTGACTGATATGTTGCGAGCCCAGCGCGAGCAACACACGCGCATTTTGCGGTATTTGATCTTTCGCGTCCGCGAGCGATGTGACCTCAATCCAGATGTCCTGCGCACTCTTTTTCCAGGGCGGTCTGGTTCTCACATCAAGTGGAATTTGTGTGATCTCACAGGCGCGTTTTGCGTGTGATGAGATTTGCTCGGCAAACGGATGTGTGGCGTCCACGACCATAGTGACGTCGTTTCTCGTGATGTATTCCGCGAGGCCAGCCGCGCCGCCAAAGCCGCCGATACGAACTGTCCCTGAAACTGTTTTTGGTTCCCGCGTGCGTCCGGCGAGGGAGGTGATGACATTGGTAGTACCGTGTATTTCGACGAGCTCGTGAGCAAGCGCAGCCGCCTCCTTGGTACCACCGAGGATCAGTATTTTGGCCGTGTTTGTCGCACGCTGTGGCAAGGATTTCTCAACTTTTAGGTGGTGATTGGTTGCGACGGGACGGTGCGGTGCTCAAGAGCGCGACTTGTTGTGATGTGCCTCCCTAAGGACCCAACTCATGTATCGCATGAGCATGATTTTATGATGTAAAGTCAATTGTTTGTGCTGTGTTTCTACATAAATGATTCCTATAGTTCACAAGTTGAATCATCTCTAAACGACTTTTCTCCCAATTGCTTTCTGGCGTCCAAATGGTCGGCAGACTATACCGTCGAGATCAAGTTGAACGAACAAGGCTGATCGGGTGGCCTCACATTTTGAACAGGTTGGTGGCGCACTCGACGGGTTGCCGCAATTCGTGCCGGGCCATGTGTGGCTTGTTGGTGCGGGACCCGGTGACCCCGGCCTGATGACGATACACGCGGTCAACGGTATGCAGCAGGCGGACGTGATTGTGCACGATGCGCTTGTCGACGAGAAATGCCTTTCGCTGGCGCGCGCAGGTTCGGTTCTTGAGTATGCGGGTAAACGAGGCGGCAGGCCCTCTCCAAAACAGCGCGATATTTCACTCAGGTTGGTTGAGTTGGCCCGCAGTGGAAAGCGGGTGCTCAGACTAAAAGGTGGCGATCCATTTGTGTTTGGACGCGGCGCGGAAGAGGCGCTTACACTTGCTGACCACGGCATCCCTTTTCGTATCATCCCCGGCGTCACCGCCGGTATCGGTGGTCTTGCCTATGCGGGTATCCCCGTTACCCACCGCGATGTGAACCAGTGCGTGACATTTCTGACAGGACACGATGCGCGGGGAATTGTGCCCGACGCAATCGATTGGCAGAGCCTCGCAAAATCGTCTCCGGTCATAGTGATGTACATGGCGATGAAGCACATGGAGACCATCACCTGTCGCCTGTTGGAAGCGGGGCGCAAGGCGGATGAACCAATGGCGTTCGTCTGTGATGCATCAACTGACAGGCAGCGGATTTTAGAGACGACATTGGGCGGTGCTATCGAGGACCTAGCACGCAGTGAGTTATCGCCGCCTGCGATTGTCGTGCTAGGCGAGGTGATCAACCTTCGAGCCGGGCTGGATTGGCTCGGTGTGCTGCAACACAATCGTAAACTTGATGGTGATCCGCTGGCGATGAAAGCGCGGCGACAGGCAGTCTAGCATGCGAGGTTTTTTGATCGCTGCTCCGCACTCTGGCAGTGGAAAAACAGTGGTCACATTGGGGCTGCTTCGCGCGTTTAAAAAAAGGGGCGTGGCGGTGGTCTCTGCGAAAGCGGGGCCGGACTACATCGATCCCGCGTTTCATGCCGTTGCTAGTAGCGGGACCTGCATCAATCTAGACCCGTGGGCGATGCGTCGTGATCTGCTCGACTGCCTTACTGACCGTCATGCCGAAGATGCTGATATGCTCGTTGTGGAAGGGATGATGGGGCTGTTTGACGGCGCAGCCGACGGCACAGGCACTGCAGCAGATTTAGCAACACGGCTTGGCCTGCCCATTGTTCTTGTCGTCGATGCATCGCGCATGGCGCATTCAATCGCAGCTCTGGTGAACGGTTATGCATTGCACCGGGCCGATATCAACATCGCTGGCGTTATTCTCAATCGTGTCGGCAGCGTGCGACACGAGAAGATGCTTCGTGACGCACTGGCTCCAACTGGAATTGAGGTGCTTGGCGTCATCTGCCAATATGGTGCACTCGTTCTGCCGGAACGCCATCTGGGTCTTGTTCAGGCGGGAGAGCACGCCGCGCTTGAGAGCTTCATTGAAACGGCTGCGGCTGAGGTCACGAGCGGCTGTGATCTAAATGCGCTCGCCAGTCTGCCGATTGACGGGAAAAGCGACGTGGACCAACTAAGTTCTGTGCCACCGCTCGGACAAAAGATAGCCATTGCAAGAGATCGTGCATTCTCCTTCATTTACCCGCATCTTCTAGACGGTTGGCACGCTGCGGGCGCAGAGGTAGCGTTTTTCTCGCCGCTCGCTGACGAAGGTCCATCGGGAGACGCGGATGCGGTCTACCTGCCGGGAGGATATCCCGAACTACACGCCACAACGATTGCAAACGCTTCACGCTTCAAAGCTGGAATGATCAACGCGAGAAATGGTGGTGCGAGCGTTTACGGCGAGTGCGGCGGTTACATGGTGCTGGGTAATGGCATCATGGATGCCGAAGGAACGCGTCACGAGATGCTTGGGTTTTTGGACCTTGAGACCAGTTTTGCGGACAGGAAGCGCAACTTGGGTTATCGCCGTTTGACACCGCGCTCCTCAGCCTTCTTTTGTCACCCGATGACTGCGCATGAATTTCATTACAGCACCGTCATGCATGAGTGCGGTGAACCGCTTTTTGATTATGTTGATGCGACGGGTGAGCAGAAAGGTGCTGCCGGTTTGATCAGAGACAATGTGGCCGGCTCTTTCATGCATCTCATTGATCTTGCCGAGGACACCTGAGGATGCCTGTTGCGCATGGAGGCGCGCTGAGCGAGGCCATAACCACCTATGGCGGTGACCGCGCCGACTGGCTTGATTTGTCAACGGGCATCAATCCGACCGCGTATCCCGTGCCGCCGATCTCGCCGGAAGCGTGGCAGCGTCTGCCCGACGAAGACTTGGTGCGAAGGTGTGAAGATGCTGCGCGCGCATATTATCATGTTCCCGATGGGGCTTTTTTGGTCGCGACGCCGGGCACGCAGGCGGCGATCCAATGTCTTGATCGGATTCTGCCCGAAGGTCCGGTGGAAATTGTTGAGCCGTGTTACGGTGAGTATCGCCATGTGTTGGTGCACCGCGCGGTCGCCGCAGGTTCGGCTCCTCGCGGAAAGGCAGTTGTTTTCGGGCACCCCAATAATCCCGATGGTAAGACCCATGATTTGGATGGCTTTTTCGAGTCGTACGAGGTGCTCGTCGCAGACGAGGCCTTCTTCGATGCCGCTCCTGATGATGAGCTTCAGTCTTTTGTGCGATACACCGCCAGCAATAACGTTCTGGTGCTGAAGTCTTTTGGCAAATTTTTCGGGCTCGCTGGTCTTCGTCTTGGCTTTGCTATCGGGTCTGAAGAAACGGTGGGAAAAATCCGGGAGCTGATCGGCCCCTGGGCGGTGCCCGGTCCGGCGCTGGAGGTTGGTACAATGGCATTGGCTGATAAACGCTGGATTTGCGAAACTAGGGCTCGGTTGCGAAATCAGCGTGAGGCACTGCAGGCCGTCCTACTAAATCACGGGTTTGAGCGAGTGGGTCACACGGACCTGTTTGCAACCGTCCACCGTCACGATGCCATTGGTGTTTGCGAGCACTTAGCGCGCCACAAAATCCTTGTCCGCTCGTTCGATTATCAACCGAGTTGGCTGCGGTTCGGCTTGCCCACAGACCAAAAAGAACTGGCGCGGCTAGACGCTGCTTTGACCTTGCTATGATCCACTTCGCCGTCCTATTCGGCGCCCTGCTGCTGGACATGTTGGCTGGTGATGATCACTTCGTCTGGCGACGTTTCAAGCATCCCATTGTGCACATTGGAAACCTGATCGGATGGGCAGACAAGCTGCTCAATCGCGAAGAAACGGCGGAGATAACCCGCGAAAAGCTGGGCGATCTGACCATCGTGGTTTTGATCATCTTTGCGGTCTTGGTTGGACTTGTGCTGGAATGGGCGTTCGCGTTTGCCGGTTGGTTTTCGCTTGTTTTGGAGGCCTTCTTGGTCTCGGTTTTCCTCGCCCATCGATCATTGATTGATCACGTCAAAGCTGTCGCCGATGGGTTGAAGGATGGTGGCTTAGAAGAGGGGCGGGCCAAGGTCGCGATGATTGTCGGGCGAGATGTCAAGCAGCTCGATGAAGCGGGTGTTTCTCGCGCGGCAATAGAGAGTTTGGCCGAGAACTTTTCTGACGGCGTGATCGCGCCTGCGTTCTGGTATCTCGTTTTCGGCCTGCCCGGAATTTTGGCCTACAAAGTCATCAACACCGCTGATTCCATGGTTGGTCACATGGATGAACGCTACCGCGCCTTCGGACGCGCATCGGCTAAAATTGACGATCTGGCAAATTGGCTGCCCGCGCGTATGACGGGCATTTTGCTCTGCCTCTACAGCGATCCGAAGGTGTTCGCGACGGATTGGAAGCGGTTCAAGCGCGCTTGGCGCGTAATGCGCAAGGATGCACACCTTCACCGTTCGCCGAACGCTGGCTGGCCCGAGGCTGCTATGGCTGGCCAACTTGATATCGCTCTCGGTGGCCCGCGTTTCTATGCTGGTGGTGTGGTAGCTGACGAGCCATTTTTGA
Source organism: Pseudomonadota bacterium (assembly GCA_038745535.1). GTDB lineage: Bacteria > Pseudomonadota > Alphaproteobacteria > Rhizobiales > Rhizobiaceae > JBCDLI01. The sequence goes on from JBCDLI010000009.1 coordinate 44,803, forward strand.
ATGCGGGGGGTAGGGAGGAGATCGGCGAGCGCGATGTGCGTAATGCGATTAAGGTCGTGGAAGAAGCGATTGGTTTGGTCCTGCTCACATTGGTGATCATCGCGCTTACTTCATTGACCTAATCGTTTTTTCAATGCGCGTTCCAAATTGGGCGCTGCCGCTACGAGCTTCTGGGCTTGTTCACTCTGCGGACTGTCCATGATTTGAGCTGTTGGTCCGCGCTCCACGATCTTTCCCCGATGCATGACCAGCGTTTCCTGCGTAATTGCACGCGCGACCGCCAGATCATGGGTGATGAAGAGACACGCCATGCCGTGTTCATCGTTTAGCTCGGCGAATAAATCGAGAATTTCAGCACGGATTGAAACGTCGAGCGCGGACACCGGTTCGTCGCACACAATCAGTTTTGGCTTGGTGATGATCGCGCGCGCTATCGCGATGCGCTGACGTTGACCGCCTGAAAATTCGTGCGGGTAGCGGCGCATAACATCTGGTGACAGCGACACACAGCGCAGCGCATCGGCAATCATCTCCCGCTGCTGATCTAGAGTGGTCTTCCTGTTCAGCAGATGCAGCGGCTCTGCGATAATTTTTTCCACACGCATGCGTGGATTGAACGATCCATATGGGTCTTGAAAGACCACCTGCATTCGCCGTCGGGCACGGCGAAGCTGCGATTGGTCAGCGGTTCCCAGATCAATGCCGTCGATCTGGACAGCCCCCCCGGTCGGCGTGTCCAGAGCGAGGATGAGGCGTGCGAGGGTGGACTTTCCGCACCCCGATTGCCCGACGAGGCCCACGGAGCGACCTGTTGCAATATCGAATGAAACATCATCAACCGCGGTAAAATCTTCAGGCGAATTCGGGAGCAATGTCCGTTTGCTGCGATAGGTTTTCACGAGGTTTTTGATAGAAACGAGCGCATTGCCGGATGCCTGTTGGCCGCGGTTTTTCCACTGCGGAACATGTGTCGAAGCTTCGGCTAGCTGCCGGGTGTATGCATGCTTCCGGTGGCGAAGAATTGAGACGGCGTTTCCCTGCTCGCGGATCTGGCCGCTCTGAAGGATAGTCAAACTGTCGGCCATCTCAGCGACCACACCGAGATCGTGGCTAATGAGAAGCAGAGCCATGCCTGTGTCGTCGACCACAGTGCGTAACAACTTCAGGACTTGCGCCTGCAACACCACATCAAGAGCCGTCGTGGGCTCATCGGCAATCAACAGCTTCGGCTTGAGCGCGGTTGCCATGGCGATCATCACGCGCTGGCGCTGACCGCCGGAAAGTTCGTGCGGATATCTGCTAAGCGGATAGCGGCTCGGCGGAAGCTCTACGCGCGCCATCGCTCTCGCTGCCATATCCAAGGCTTCGGCGGGAGAAACATCGCGATGCAAGCGTATGCCCTCTGCAATTTGATCCCCAATGGTTTGTACAGGGTTGAGCGCGGTCATCGGCTCTTGGAATATCATTGCCATTTGATCGCCGCGTATGGCGTTCAGGTGTTCCTCGCCAAGGCGTTCCAACTTCTGACCGCTCAGGATGATATTGCCGGCCATAATTGCATTGCGCGGAAGCAGCCTCATCACCGAAAGCGCAGTTATTGACTTGCCGCTGCCTGACTCGCCCACCAGTCCGTGAATTTCGCCCGGTGCCAAATCGAGGTCGAAGCCGCACAACACGCTCCTGCCGCCGAAAGCCACGCTGAGGCTTTTAACCTGTAAAAGCGGATCAGCCATGAGCGGCGAGATTTTCGGTCTGTGGATCGGTAATGTCGCGCAAACCGTCGCCCAGCAAATTGAGACCGAGAACTGTGGCGATGATCGCGATACCGGGCGCAAGTGCCATTTGCGGGGCGATGCCCATCATTGTCTGTGCTTCGGCCAGCATGCGGCCCCAACTCGTGGATGGTGGTTGCGCGCCCAGGCCAACATAGGAAAGACCTGCTTCTGCCAGGATGCCGAGTGAGAACTGGATCGTGGCCTGAACAACAAGCAGGTTCGCAATGTTTGGCAGTATATGCTCGACCGTGATGCGCGATGCAGACTTCCCGGCGGCGCGGGCGGCCAGAATGAATTCACGCTGCCAGATCGCGAGTGCTGCACCACGGGTGACGCGCGCAAACACCGGGATATTGAAAATCCCAATTGCGATGATCGCGTTGATCGCACCCGGTCCAAAGATCGCGGTTATCATGATGGCTGACAGAAGAGCTGGAAAGGCGAAAATGACATCCGCGCCGCGCATCAAAACATCGTCTAGCCAACCGCGTTTTGCTGCAGCTAAACAACCCAGTGGCACGCCAATGAAGAGGCCAACGCCAACCGCGATCAGCGCGACTGACATCGAATTTCTGCTGCCTTCCATGACCATGGAGAAGAGGTCGCGTCCGAAATGATCGGTGCCAAAAAGGTGGGTGAGCGACGGACCCTGCAAGCGATCGGGAATGGTTAGCTTCGTGATATCGTAGGGTGTCCAAACGATGGAAACCAAAGCCATAAGGACTACGAGTGCGGTCACAGTGATCCCGACCGCGAAAGATCGATTTCGCATCGCGTGGATGAACCACGACCAAGCCGTTTTGGGTGATCGGGTCTTTGATACCACTGTCACCATCCTATCGCTGACCCCGTAGCCGAGGGTCAGCCCACGCATAGGCAATATCGACAAGGAAGTTTATCGATATCACGGTCACGACGAGCAGCATCACTACGCTTTGCACAACGATGAGATCGCGTTGGGTGATTGCCTGAAAGATCAAACGCCCGAGTCCGGGCAGCGTGAACACGTTTTCAATGATGATTGTACCCGCAAGCAGAAATGCAAATTGCAAACCGAGGATTGTAAGGACGGGAATGAGCGCGTTGCGCAATGCGTGTTTCCATAGCACGTCGCCTTCAGCCACACCTTTCGCTCGCGCGGTGCGTATATAGTCTTGGCTCAAAGCCTCTAGCAGCGCTGATCGAGTGACCCGCGAGAGTATCGCAGCCTGTGGAAGCGCAAGTGCAATTGCGGGAAGAATAAGCGCAGTCAGCGAGCCCGCCGGATCGTCTCCCCATCCCGGGAAGCCCACCGCCGGAACCCACTGCAGGGTTACCGCGAACAGGTACACAAGCAAAAGAGCGAACCAGAAATTTGGAATGGCGACGCCCACTTGCGTGGCGGTCATTATTGCGGTGTCTGCACTTGTTCCCCGATGGCGCGCTGCCAAAAGTGCAACGGGTAGCGCGATCGATGTCGACAGCGCGAGCGCCAAGATTGCCAGTGGAAGAGATACGACGATCCGCTCTGTAACAAGTTCCGACACCGCGACGCGGTAGGTGTAGGACGTACCAAAATCGCCGATGAGTAGACCACCCACCCAGCTCACATAGCGCGGGATAATCGGCTGGTTCAGACCCATCTCGTTTCTAAGCGCTTCAATGGCGTCTTCGGAAGCATTGAGCCCGAGCATCAGCCGCGCCGGATCACCGGGTACAATTTCCAACACTGCAAATACAATCAAGCTCGCAACGAACAGCGTTGCGATCAGCATTAGAAATCGGCGTAAAATAAAGGCGGCCATTGCAACGCCTTAGCGCCAATGGCCGCCCAGTTCACCAAAAAGATGATTTTTGAGCTTTCGGTTTACTCTGTCCAGCGCACCTTGGTCATGTCGTTTGCCTGTACAGGCGAGTTCTCCCAAAGGCCCTCCAGCTTGGCATCCCAGACACCGCTTTTCGCTAGCTGGAACAGGAAGCCGTTGACAGCGTCATCGGCGACGATCTGCTGCGCTTCGGCAAACAGAGCAGTGCGATCATCAGGATCAGCGGTGCGATCAAGTTTCTCGATGACGGCTTCGAGGACAACGTTGTCATACTGAAAATAGTAGTCGTCGCGCGCATAGATGCCGATGTCGTTTGGCTCCGTGTGCGAGACGATTGTCAGATCGTAGTCTTTGTTACGAAAGACCTGCTCAAGCCACTGGGCCCACTCAACGGGTATGATCTCAAGATCGATGCCGACTTCGCGGAGTTGGGCTGCAACGATCTCGCCGCCGCGACGGGCGTATGATGGCGGTGGCAGTTTGATGGTCGCTGAAAAGCCGTCTGCAAATCCAGCTTCGGCCAAGAGCCCGCGCGCCTTTTCGGGATCGAAGGCGGATTGCCCTGTCAGATCGACATAAGCTGCATTGTGCGGTGCAAAGTGCGTTCCAATTGGCGTGCCCAGCCCGAACATTGCGCCATCAATAATCGCCTGACGGTCAATTGCGTGAGCGATTGCGCGGCGTACGAGCACATTGTCAAACGGTGGTTTGGCATTGTTCGTCGATAGGATTGTCTCACCTTCGGTCGATCCGATCTCAACAGCGAAACGCGGGTCGGCCTCAAAAGCTGCGATTGCTTCAGGTGCTGGAAAGTTCGGAAATGCCTGCACGTCGCCTGCCTGCAGGGCCGCTGTTGCTGCAGCGGGATCAGCAATGAAGCGGAAGCTGACTTTTTCTAACGCCGGCGCATCGCCCCAATAATCATCGCTTTTTACCAGGTCGACGGATACGCCGCGCGACCAACGGTCAAACTTGAATGGTCCCGTGCCAATCGGTTTTTCTTTGTTGGTGTCGGCGCTTTCCGGCGCGACGATGACGGCATCGCCCCATCCCATATTGTATAGGAATGAGCCTGCTGCCTCGGAAAGAGTGACGGTCACAGTTGTTGGATCGACGGCCTCTACGCTTTCAATGGCTGCAAACAGCGCTTTTTGCGCATTGGTTGAGTCACCGCTGCGAGCCCGATCAAGAGAGAAGACCACGTCACCAGCGTCTAGATCGGTGCCGTCGTGAAACTTGGCACCAGATCGGAGTTTGAATGTGTAGACTTTCCCGTCGTCTGAAATTTCCCAGCTTTCTGCCAGCGCTGGAGCGACAGAGCCATCTTCGTTGATACGTGTCAGGCCTTCAAAAACATTGGCATAGACGACTTCATCGATTGCAGCGGCAGCGCCCGCCGTCGGATCAAGGTGTTCTGGCTCCAGCACCATGCCGACGGAAAGATCGGTACGTTCTGCGAGGGCGGATGTGGATGTCGCAACTATTGCAAGCGCGATTGTAGATGCGCTGATCGCAAGTGTTTTTTTAATGTTCATAGGTGTTTGGCTCCCAATTTGGCGGGTGGGATAGCGTGGACTGACCAATCTTGTCACCTGCCTTAGGCGCGATGATGACTTAGCACTTGGTTCGATGCGCCGCCCGAACTCGCATAATTAACCTTTGGGAAAGTATTGGCTTCTGCTTTCTCCGATACTTCGCGTAGGCTTGATGCTAGATTGTCGCAGTTGTGTAGCGTGTGTGGAGTGGGAAAATGAGAAAAGTCGCCTTCATGTTGATGATGGTATCAGCGATTTTCGTGTCGATGCCGGGTATTGCTGTTGCAGCCAAGTTGGTCGCCCATGTGAATTTGTCCAACCAAACCATGACAGTGAAGAAGAACGGGCGAACCATTCATCGTTGGAAAGTGTCTTCCGGGCGCAAGGGCTACCGCACTCCAACGGGCACCTACAGCGCGAAGCGGATGCATCGCATGTGGCACTCTAGAAAATACAATATGTCTCCAATGCCGTACTCGATCTTCTTCCGCGGTGGTTACGCCATTCATGGTACCAATTATGTATCGAGGTTGGGGCGTCCCGCGTCTCATGGCTGTATTCGGCTCCACACGGCGCACGCTCGCAAACTATACGACCTGACCCGGCAGGTGGGTCGCGGTAACATGCGAGTACGGATCACCTATTGACCCGCGCTTACGCCTTCGTTTTCCACCGTCGGTGAAACCACATCCATTGGTCAGGATATTCTCGCACCCAACGCTCAATGACGTCGTTGAAAACCTGACAACTCGCATCAAGATCAATCTCGCCCGAATTGTCGCGCGGTAATTCTACTGCTTCCTCAAGCTCAAGCCTGAACCTGCCGCCCGGCAAGCGAATGCAACGGGCAGGGTGCACCGGGCAATCATATTGCCGGGCAAGTTTCGCCGCGAGGGGATTTGTTTTTACCGGGCGGTTGAAAAATTGGGTGTCTTTGCCGCGCTTGAATTTCTGATCCACCAACATGCCGACGGACTTGCCGCGATCAAGTGCGCTGGCCAAGGCCCAAGCCGCACCGGCTTTTGAAGGCACCATTGTGCCCATATTGGTTTCGCGGGCGGCAAGCACCTTTTTAGCAATGTAGGGATTGTTGGGTGGTCGAAAGAGCGCAGTGATTTCCAGCCCAAAAGTCGCCGCGCAAATCGGCAGCAGTTCAAAGTTGCCCGTATGACCTGTGAAAAAGACATACCGGCCGCTTTCAGAGTGAAGCCGCTCGAAGATCTCCAGTCCCTCGACCTCTACACGGCCGGGCTTTTCGTTATCGGGATGATAGTCAAAGAGTTGGTCGAGATAGACATATTCGGCTGCGAGAAGCCCCATGTTCCTCCACATGCCCATGGCGATCTTGTTGATCTCATCTGCGGATTTTTCAGGAAATGCTTTCCTCAGATTGTCGAGCGCGATTTTGTGGCGGGGCGTGAGTTTGCCAATGGCGGGCGCGATAGCTGATACCGCGCCAAGGGCTAGACGGGCAGGTACAAGCTTCAGCACACCGATAAACACCTGCGCTGCGGTCGCCAAGGTCCAATGGCGAGCTTGAATAAGCTTCTTTGCGAGCGCGCGGTTCATCGCGATGGCGTCAGTCTTGCGCGACGCTTAGGATGATCTTGCCGAAAACGTCGCGACCTTCCATGCGCTTGAGCGCAATGTCGATGTCGTCGAAGCCGACCTGGGTGTCGATGACTGGATGCACGAGGCCACGGGCCATTTTCTCCATGGCATCTGCCATATTGCGCATGGAACAGCCGAAAGAGCCCATAATTTTCAGCTGCTGCTGAAACAGCATCATGAGGTTGGTGGACGCTGAGACGCCCGACGTTGAGCCGCATGTGACAAGCCGCCCGCCGCGTTTCAGCGAGAACATAGAGCCAGCCCATGTATCTGCGCCGACATGTTCAAAGACGACGTCCACGCCCTTCTTTTTGGTGAGTTTGCGGACGACGCCTTCAAAACGATCTTCGCGATAATTGATGACATGGTCTGCGCCGAGCGCTTTCGCTGGTTCAATCTTTGCGTCAGAGCCGACCGTTGTGATGACCGTGCAGCCAACCTTCTTGGCCAATTGTATAGCGGCTGAACCAATGCCTGAACCGCCCGCATGGATGAGAATTGTCTCGCCAGGCTCCAGCTTCGCGTTGTCAAACAGCATGTGTTCGCAGGTGCCAAACGTGATGGGTGCTAGGCTTGCTGCAATCGCATCGACGCCAACGGGTGCTGGCACACAGTTTCGTGCAGGCATGTTGACCAGTTCAGTCGCGAAGCCATCAAGGTGAAAGCCATGGACGCCCGATACATTTTCGCAAAGGTTATCTCGGCCCTCACGCGTTGGTTTGCAGGTTCCGCAGGTGCGAGCGCCGAAGATCGACACAAGCTGACCGGGCAAAAGATTTGAAACGCCTGGCCCAACGCTTTCAACAACGCCGGATGCCTCTGCGCCGATTGTGAGCGGCAGTCTGCGCTTGGCAAACGCCATGCCACGCCAGCCCCAAACATCGATATGGTTGAGCGCAACAGCTTGAATTCGAAGTTGCACGTCACCTTGGCCCGGAGCAGGTGGTGCATCCACGTCCATCAATTGCAGATTGCGGTCTTCAACCAGCTGTAGCGCACGCATGCGAAAATCCTGTTTTACGTCCGCTGTCGATTATTCAGGTTCGGCTGCAATAACAAGACAGGCGTTTTGCCCACCAAAGCCGAAGGAGTTTGAGAGAACGCGGGAAACCGTCGCGTCGCGTTTTTCATTGGGGACCACATCAAGGTCAATCGCGGGGTCGGGATTTTGGTGATTGACCGTAGGCGGCAGCGTGCTCTCCCGGATTGCCAGCAGCGAAAACACAGCTTCGATTGCACCGGCTGCGGTCAGCGTGTGGCCGATCATGGACTTGTTTGAAGAAATGGGAGTGCCGCCCAAACGTTCTCCAAAGACAGACGTAAGCGACATATATTCCATCTTGTCGTTTTCAGGCGTCGAGGTGCCGTGAGCGTTGATGTAATCAACTTCGCCCGGCGTGATACCCGCATCGTCGAGAGCGCGGCGCACCGCAGCAATTGCCGGTGAACCATCGGGTTTGGACCGCGTGCGATGGAAGTCGTCTGCGCATTCACCGCAGCCTGCCAAAATGCCCAAAACCTTCGCGCCGCGCGCTTTGGCGGCTTCTAGCGTTTCCAGCACGAACGCGCCTGCGCCCTCAGCCATGACGAAGCCGTCACGATCTTTTGAGAAGGGCTTGCTTGCAGTCTTTGGATCGTCGTTTTGCGTTGAAAGCGCTGAAAGAAGGGAAAAGCGAATAAGAGCCTCCGCGGTTACGGAGCCATCGGTGCCAATCGCGAGCGCTCGGTCAGTCTCGCCGCGATGCAGCATTTCCGCCGCGGTCTGGATCGCGGTCGCGCCAGATGCGCACGCCGTCGAGAGCGTGATGGGGAGGCCCCTTGATCCAAACTCTGCCTGCAGATTTGCCGCGACTTCCCCGAAACGCGCGGCACGCTTTGCCGCCAGGGGTGCGTTGCCGTGTGCGGCACTCACCATTGCACGATAACCTGCGCTGTCACTGTCGGACGCGCGACCGAGCTTATCGAGTTCGAACCGTTCGGCCCATTCAATCTCTACGGGCGGCGCCGCGACGACGAGTGCCCCGCCAAACGACCCTTCGGGCGTTCCAGCCATGACCAAAGCTTCACTTGCAGCGCTTTTTGCGAAGCCAAAGGTGCGTTCGTAAGAGCTGCCGTTTGCACCGGCGAGAAAGTCTACGGTCCCAGCCATCGTTGTTCGAAGATGTTCGGTCGGGAAGCGGGTGATGCGATGGATACCGGACACACCGCTTGTCAGCTTCCTCCAGTTGTCCTGCCAGCCTTCCCCAAGCGAAGAGACGACGCCGAAACCGGTTATTGCGATGATCGGTCTTCCGCGATGATCAAGATGCTTTGTCATCGGGGCGCACCCTCAATCAAAATCACACCTTCGGCTGACAGATGCCCGACACATAGCACGGCAGTCGGCCCATCGTGGTCCACTTCCATGCCAAATGGCGTTTGTCCCGCATCCATCGCCAAGGCCGTGAGCGCGCTGGCCATGATGGACTGCACTTCGCGCATAAAGCCGATGGTGCTCGTGGTTTCGCGATAGGGTTTGTTCAGGGTATCAAGGAACGCTTTTTCGGCGGCGGTTCGCGCTGGTGCGCCGCTCGCGGTCGATATGATGCAGGCAGCGCCTTCTAAATTGGCGTAATCTGCAAGCGCAGTCATTCGCTTATCGAAGCGCTCGTCCAAGCCCTGATCGGAAACTGCGTCTGTGATAATCGCATAAATTTTGGCATCGCGGGCTTTCGCGTGCTCCATCTCCTCTAGCACCAGAAATGCGCCGCCGGAGCCTGGCACTAGCCCGCTCTCATCACCTCCATCGGTGCGGTCAAAGACAGGTTTGAACGTCCCTCTGGCGACCTTCGCCAACGCTTCGTTTGTGAGGATCGTATCCCAGTGCTGGCCGTTGTAGCTGGCCCCAACAAGGGCGATATCGCTTTGGCCTGTTTTGATTCTGGCGACCGAATTTTGGATCGCGGAAAGCCCAGCGCCTTCCTCTCCCATAAAAGTCCGAGATGAACCGGTCACCTTGTGGACAATGGAGATATTGCCAGCGAGCAAATTTGAAAGCTGCGCCAGGAAAAGCGTTGGCCGCAGGTCGGTCGAGAGTTTCTCGTTTACCAGCGTCTGCGCATCATTTGCGCCGTCTGCCATTGTTTGAAGAATGTGCTCATCGACTTCGACATCGCGCTCGCCACCTGCCGCCGCAACGGTCATATCGATGGCAGACCGCAATGGGTCGTCAGTAGAAATTCCAGCATCTTCCAACGCTAGCCCAGCGGCGAAGGTGCCGGTGCGTTGCCACTGCTCCATCTGGCGCTGATCGCGTTTTGAGATCTGTGTGGCCCATTCCACTTCCGAAAGCGGATGAACCAGAAATGGCGCGAATGTCTCGGCGTCGATTACCGGTTCTGCTTTACCAAGTGCCGCGGGCATATGGGCATCGGTGCCCACACCGAGGCTGGAAACCAAGCCTATTCCTGTGATTGCGACTGTTCTTGCCATGCTGAATGTATGACGTTTTCAGTTTCGAGCCGACGGGCGACTTGGGCGAGTTAGGCTGCTTTAGCTGCCACTAACTCGTCGATTTTGTTGCAGAGATTTCCGAGCACGAAATATTCTTCTGTCGCGACTTTTCCGTCGTTTACATCCTGCGTCCACTGCTCGAGTGGGATCTTAATGCCGAACTCTTTGTCAATCGCGAAAACGATGTCGAGGAAGTCTAGGCTGTCAATGCCAAGATCATCGATGGTGTGGCTTTCGGGAGTAATTGTCTCACGCTCAATTTCGCTCGTGTCGGCGATTATGTCGGCGACTTTATCGAATGTGCTTGCCAATTTTAGATGCTCGTCAGGTTTTTGTGGTGTCACCGGTGCAACTTTGTGTGTTGCGGCCCCGTTGGGAGGCTATGTAAACGCTTTACCAATTTAGGGGAAGGCACTTCTTTAGTTGGGTTAAGTCATCAGTTTTAACGACGACTTAATCTCCGTTCATACTAGGAGACTCCATTGAACGCATTGATTAGGCAAAAGAATTTCATCGGTGGACATTGGGTGGATGCGGATGATGCGCAGACCGTAGACGTGATTAACCCAGCAACCGGCTCAAAGATCGGAACAGTTCCCAATGGTGGCGCTTCCGAGACGGAAAAGGCCATTGCGGCGGCTGCACACGCTTTTGAAAGCTGGCGCAATACGACCGCTCTAGAACGCGCAAACCTGATGCTTGCGGTCGTCGATATCATTGAAGCTCGTCATGAAGAACTGGCGCACCTTTTGACCGAAGAGCAGGGCAAGCCTATTGCGGAGGCAAAAGGCGAGGTCGGAAGTTCAGCTGCTTATCTGCGATGGTTTGCGGAGGAAGCGCGTCGCGTGTACGGCGACGTGGTGCCGAGCCCCATTGCAACACGCCGCATTATGGTCATCAAAGAGCCAATTGGCGTCGTAGGCGCGATAACGCCTTGGAATTTTCCATCCTCAATGATTGGTCGGAAGCTCGGGGCCGCGCTGGCCGCAGGATGCACAATGGTCATCAAGCCGTCGGAGTTGACGCCCTATTCCGGTCTGATCTGGGGCGATCTTTGCAAAGAAGCAGGTATTCCAGACGGCGTTGTGAATATTGTAACGGGCGATTCTAAAGTGATTGGCAAAGAGCTTTGCGAAAACCCAATCGTGCGCAAAATTTCATTCACTGGCTCCACGCGCGTAGGGAAAATTCTGGCTGAGCAGTCAGCCTCGACGGTCAAGAAAATGTCGCTCGAGCTCGGTGGTAATGCACCGTTTCTTGTGTTTGACGACGCCGATATCGAGCAAGCCGTCTCAGGTGCCATGGCTGCGAAATATCGAAATATGGGCCAGACCTGCGTTTGCGCCAACCGCTTCTATGTTCAAGAAGGAATTCACGATCAGTTTGTCAAACGCCTCGTTGAAGAGAGCGAGGCGATGCGGGTCGGCGACGGCTCCAAGGAAGAGGTCGATCAGGGTCCGTTGGTTAGTCAAGATGCGTTAGAAAAAGTAGAAGACCTTGTCTCAGACATGACGTCGAAAGGCGCGCGTGTGAAGACGGGAGCGAAGCGTCATTCGCTCGGGCTCACCTATTACGAACCGACGGTCATCGAAGGCGTCACACAGGATATGCGCATTGCTCGCGAAGAGGTTTTCGGACCGGTAACTGCGGTTTTCAAATTTTCCGATGAGGCTGACGCCGTAGCGATGGCAAACGATACCGAATACGGTTTGGCCGCATTCGTTTACACACAAAATCTGGGCCGAGGTTTCCGAATGATGGAGCGTCTCAAATATGGTCTTATCGGTATCAATGAGGGTGTTATATCGACGCCGGAAGCGCCCTTCGGCGGTGTGAAGGAAAGCGGAATGGGTAAAGAAGGCGGACGCCAGGGCATCGAAGACTATCTTGATACGAAATACATCTGCCTTGGCGGGCTTGGACTGTGACAGCTATCACCGCGCAAGCGGTTGAGATCTACAGCGCTCAACTCCGGGCAAAGATTCTCAATTACGGCGCGACCCTCCAAGACCTGCGGTTAGCCGGGCACGCGCCTTCGCTCGTGCTCGGCTTTGACAATCCTTCCGATTATCAGCAACAACTGGCCTTTGTGGGTGCTACCGTCGGTCGCTTTGCGAATAGGATTGGCGGTGCGTCATTCGATTTAGATGGGACGCGCTATAATCTCGACGCAAACGAAGGGGTAAACACGCTCCATGGCGGGACAGAAGGATTTCATCAGCAACTGTGGCAAATAGCTGATTGCAGCCATGAACATGTGACGCTGGAGCACAAAAGCCCGGCTGGTTTCATGGGATTTCCCGGAAACCTAAGGGCAACTGTTCGCTACAGGATTATTGAAGATGCCGCGCTTGAGGTCGCCTATCGCTGCACGACTGACAGCCCGACCGTATGCGCCTTATCCCATCACAGCTATTTCAATCTCGATGACGGCGGCCGGACACCGATTGATGAGCACAAGATTGAGATTGCAGCCAATGAATACACGGAAGTGGACCCGTCCGACATACCAACCGGAGAGACGGACAAAGTCGCGTCGCTTGACCATGATTTTTCAACAATGCAGCGGCTTGGCGATACCAAGTGTGACTTGAATTTCTGTCTCGCAGATCAAGCCGGAGAGATGAAAGTCGCGGCAAAAGTGCGAGGCCGCAGCGGCATCAGGCTGGATGTGTTGACGGACCAGCCGGGCCTTCAGTTTTATACCGCCGACTATCCTCAGGATTTTCCAATCGGGCATGATGGCATCGTCTATCATCCGCGCTCTGGTTTTTGCTTAGAAGCACAGTGCTGGCCTGACGCGCCCAATCATGCAGATTTTCCCAGCGCGGTGTTACGCCCCGACGAGGTCTATGAGAGCACGACTGTCTATCGTTTCTCGTTTTAACGAATTTCTATCAGGTGTAGGCTTGTTGCTTTCGACGCAAGGATGCTTGGGCCTTTGAAACCTCTAAAGCATCGCCGACGGTTCTGACGCCCGCGCTTTCGAGCGGTTTGATCATCTTGCAGAACACTTTCGCGGTCGCGACAGCGTCTCCCAAAGCGGTGTGTCGCTTCTCTTCAGGTATGGTGATTTTGTAACGATTAGCTAGAGCGTCCAGAGTAAGGCTATCCGAAGTGCCGTTGAGATGCGCGGCAAGCAAAACAGTGTCGAGCACGGTGTGATCGAACTTGACCCGCGCCGCGTTTTCTTTTTTCGCTATAAAGGCCATGTCAAAGGCAGCGTTGTGGGCGATCAAAACCTGATCGTGAGCGAAGCTGTGAAAACTGCGTAAGACCTGCGGTATTTTTGGCGCGTCGAATACCATTTCATCGCTGATGTGATGGATCGCGGTTGATGCCGGCGGAATAGGTTTGCCGGGGTTGACCAGCTGATCAAACACTTCGCCCGACAGCACTCGCCCGTTCACAATTCGAACACCGGCAATGGAGACGATTTCGTGCCCGGCACGGGGATCTAGTCCGGTCATCTCGCAGTCAAATACGACGCAGTAGAGATCGCGAAGCGGCACGTCATTTAAGGTGTTCATTCGCTTAGACCCGAATATCTCGAAATCGTAGAATTCTGGTCGTGGGTCTCGGGGTTTCAGCGCTTCAGCCGTCCTCGTGTCGCTTCGTAGCGATGCATTTGCGGGGAAATCCAGCGTGATGGTGAAGTGACCGTTCTCGTCGGTACTCTCGATCTTCGCACGGTGACGCTCTAGGATGGCTGCACCGGAAAGGAATGCCGTCATTTCGTCGGCATTATCACTCATGCTCTTCTCGAGCCAATTCTGCGATGTATTTTTAGGGCTCTTCAACTCAATCGATAGGGTTCGGCGGAAGCCTTCAGCCTCTGCTCTCAACTCAATTGATGCCGGTCGGGTCTCCAGAACACCGTCGATGGTGAGCTTTCTGAGGAGCGCAATAAGTGTTGCGCTGTCACCGTTGATGACGACGCTTTCGCCACTCGTCGTGATCGGAAGTGTGAGGTCTTCCAACGCCTTTAACGTGCCGCGGAACAGACGCTTTGCTGATATGTCGCGGGTTGGCCAAGCCGAGGCTAAAATTGAATTGGACGCAGTCTCCAGCTTATCCCGCGCCGTACTAACGGCTGCTCGCATGTCGTCTAGGCTATCATTTGCAAGGCACGATCCAAGACCGTCTGAGGCTTCGCGTAAAAGACGGTCACGCTCGAGGCCCGCAGCCAATTCATCGGTCACGTCATCGAACACGATTGTCATGCCTGCGACTTGGTTTTGCTCATAATGGAGGGAGACGTGGCCGCACATCGTGACGGACATGTCGCGCGTGGAAAAGACGATTGGAAGCGCGTTTTCCGGGTTTTCGGCGCCCATCAGAGTATCGATTACCGAACCAAACGGACGGCGCTCGACAATGTTAAAGAGATCACGACCGAGACCGAGCGTACCGATGAGGACCGGCTCGCTATCACCATCCGAAGTTGTGTATTCGTTCACCTGCAATATGCGAAGGGCATGTCGGTTATACAGTGACACGCGACCCGACAGAGAACAGATTATCACACCGTGGTGCATCTCTTGAAGGAGTGCCTCAAGCCGGGATTTCTGCACCGCCGCGCTTTGAACAGCATCGTTCACCATTGCTTCGGTCTTAGTGCGCGCCTCGGTGAGAGCTTGGCCAACATCTTCGGCAGACGGTGCCAAAAGCCCGAGATATTTTGCGTCTTCGTTTGAAAATTGCGCGCTCGCATCGGCATGCGCGAGTGTCTTCAAGCGTGATGAAATTGAGTTGATTGGTTTAGCGAGGTTTTCATCAAACTTGAGTGCAACCCAGACGACCAACCCGATCATAGCAAATGAGCCAAAGAGGATCGCCGTCAGAACGGAGGAGAACTGCTCCGGTGATAGGCGCGCGTGTAGCCACGTTGCCATCGCCCCTGCAATCAAGGTTTGCAGCGCGATGATCAACGCAAAAAATAGAGCTATGCGGGAGCGGAGCCCCCATTTCTCCAAAAGTCTCACTCCTCACCATACCGCTGCCTTCTGGCAGTCTTTATTCAGCGAATAAATGCGCTGCGGTCTGTTCTATGATAGATAAAGTGCCCCAAATGCGACCTTCGATCTATCAAGCTTTCGGGTAATATGACCCAATGGGAGGCGGCAAAAATTGATCAATCGCAAACTGCTGCAATTAATCTTCCATCGGCTTCGCCAAGCCCGTACCAATTTAGCGTGCTGATTTCGGCTGATGGGTTTTTTAGCGCGTTTTCACTTCCCGTTGCCGCTTCCAATGTTTCGCAATTGATAAACTGATTGATGACGCGGGTGGGCGTGTATCTCTCAGCAACGATGATCTCCGTAAATCGCACTGCTTCGTTGTCGGGCACTTGGGCGACATTGCGCGTGTCTACAGCGAGATATCGGTTCACGCGCGGCCAGATCATCGTCCACGGTTGGATGAAGTTAGAGAATTCCCCAGTGCGGATGACTTGGACACTTTCGGGCAGCGCTTCTAGCTGACGGGAGTACCATGAATTCTCATTATAGGCGGTGAACCCAACAATAGAGACGCCAGCGAGGAGAGGGATTACGCCCTTTGGAATTGGACGCTTGATGGTTCGAAACACAAGCGCCACCGAGCCGCAAACGGCGACTGCGAAGACAATTGCGCCAAGTATCGTAAAAAGCATGCCTGCCTCAAATCATTCTGTTGGTCAGGGTCGTCCGTAACCGGCGGCTGACTGGAGGGTCTTTATCACTGAAAACGCATCCTTCAAATGGCTGCGTTCAAGCGCTGACAGTGTGTCGGGGACAAGATAATTGTCCGGTTTCTTTCCGTCTCGGACCTGCTGTGCCTGATGCTTCAACCGCAGGTCGACAAGCAAGTCGTAGGCGTCGATGACGTCGTCGCCGCCGCTTTTTGAGAGAATACCCTTGCGGTTTCGGGCTGCGATGAGACGATCACGCGTGTTCACGTCTGCGATTGCACCTTGCAGCGCATAGGCGCGAGCAAGGTCGGTTACCGGCACCACGCCGGAGTGCTTCATGTCAATTGCGTTTTTATGCTTCTTGTCGCGCACATAGGTAAGGCCGCCGAACAGTCCGACCGGCACGGTGTGCTTGAGTGAATTTGCGATCATGTGATTGCGAAAAATCGAGTCCTTCGAAGCCCTTTCGAGCGTTCGCTGCTGCATGCCATTGAAAAGACTCGCGTCGCCGGAGATTGCCCGCAGATCGAACATAACCGATGCAAGCATTTGCGCCATGGGGTCCGGCTTTGCGATCCAGCTGGCGAAGTAGCTCTCCCAAATCGACACCTTCTGTCGCCAACGTTCGTTGGTGGCCATCATATCGCCCGGGCAATAGTAGTAACCGCAGGCATCCAACCCATCGGACACAAATTGCGCGAAAGCACGGAAGTAATCGCCGTGTTCATTCGGTTCGTAGTCGTTCCCAAGAACGAGGCAATTGTCCTGGTCAGATACGCCGGTTTGTTCCTGACGCCCCTGCGATCCGCATGCCATCCACAGCCATGACACGGGAGGTTCGCCGAGCTTTTCGATCGCCAGTTGAATAAGGCGTTTTGTGATGGCGTCGCTGATGCTTGTCATCAAGCGGAGTATCTGATGGCCTTCCGCGCCGGAGCCAACGAGCTCTGCGAGCATAAGAGGCTTGCGCGCGACGATTGAGGCCAGCCCGTCGAACTTCGTTTGCTTTGAGATGTTGTTGATGAGAAAAATGAGTGAGTTCGAGTTTCGCCGCACGAGATCGGTCTGAGTAACAATGCCAACCAATTTGCCCTGCTTGTTGGTGACTGGCAGGTGTGCGATGCGCTTCTCCGTCATGGTAATAATAGCGCGCATGACTGTATCTTCGGCGCGGCAGGTCGTGAGTGACGTCGTCATCACGTGCTCAATGGGAACCTTAGCGCTCACAGCCCCAACGATGACGTTCTTCACGAGATCGCCAGACGTTAAAATGCCTTTCA
>JBCDLI010000010.1:0-61481 GCA_038745535.1 Pseudomonadota bacterium
CATAGCCCCAGCGCTCTGCCAGCAATTCGACTACTAGATTGTCGAGCCGATCAATCTCGTAGCGTACGTCTTCGCGCGTCTCACATTCTGCAGCGGTTTTTAAGCGGTCGACCATGTGGCTCTCTTAGTCCTCTTTGGTCGCTGCATGCGATGAAATCATGTCGGCAAATTGCAAGACGATCACCACCATTTCGTTGGCTCAAATCTGCCAGCAGCCTGCTCAATCACGTGCGCGGTGCGAAACAGAGTTTCCTCGTCAAATGGCTTGCCGATCAATTGCAGGCCAAGCGGCAGGCCTTTGGCGTCGAGCCCTGCAGGAACAGAGATCCCCGGCAGTCCGGCCATGTTCACCGTCACTGTAAAAATGTCGTTCAAGTACATTTTCACCGGATCCGCCGCCATTTCCTTGTCGCCGATTGGGAAGGCCGCTGATGGCGTTGCAGGCGTCAAAATCGTGTCCACGCCCTCGGCGAAGACGGTCTCGAAGTCACGCTTGATGAGTGTGCGTACCTTTTGCGCTCGAAGGTAGTAGGCATCGTAGTAGCCAGCTGACAGCACGTAGGTGCCAATCATAATCCGACGCTTTACTTCCGACCCGAAACCGGCAGCGCGGGTGTTCTCGTACATCTCGACGATGTCATTGCCGGGCACACGAAGACCGTATTTTACGCCGTCATAGCGCGCAAGATTGGACGATGCTTCTGCCGGAGCCACGATGTAGTAAGCGGGAAGCGCGTATTTGGTATGCGGCAGAGAAATCTCGACAATTTCCGCGCCTGCATCCTTCAACCAGTCAATGCCCTGCTGCCAGAGTTCGTCGATCTCAGTGGGCATGCCGTCCATGCGGTATTCGGCGGGAATACCCACCTTCATGCCTCTTATAGATTGACCAATCGCGGCTTCGTAGTCAGGCACCGGCAAATCGACAGATGTGGTGTCTTTTGGGTCCACGCTTGCCATCGACTTCAACATGATCGCCGAGTCGCGGACATCGCGCGTGATCGGCCCGGCCTGATCAAGCGATGAGGCGAACGCGACTATTCCCCAACGCGAGCAACGTCCATAAGTGGGCTTGATGCCCACAGTGCCCGTGAATGCCGCGGGCTGCCGGATCGAACCGCCCGTATCCGTCGCGGTGGCGGCTGCGCACAGGCCAGCAGCAACCGCAGATGCAGAGCCTCCCGACGAGCCGCCGGGGACCAATGGTGTGTCGTCAATGGTTTCAAATTCAACATGTCCGACGTTTTTGCCATCGGGTCTGGCAATGACAGCGCCGGCGCCCCGGCGCCATGGGTTAGTGACTGGCCCATAATAAGAGGTCTCATTGGAAGAGCCCATCGCGAACTCATCCATGTTCAGCTTTCCAAGCATTACCGCGCCGTCGTCACGCAAATTGGCTGAGACGGTGGACTCATATTTTGGTTTGAACCCGTCGAGAATGTGTGAGCAGGCCTGCGTATGGTGACCCTCGGTGCCGAACAGGTCTTTAATGCCAAGGGGGATGCCTTCCAGAGGCCGGGCGCCACCGGAAGCGATGCGGTCGTCAGACGCCTTAGCTGCGGTCCGCGCATGATCAGCGGTCACCGACACATATGCATTCAGCGGGTCTTTCTCGCCGCCTATCGCAGTGAGATAGGCCTCAGTCAATTCAGTCGCTGAGACCTCTTTAGCGGCGATTTTATCGCGAGCCTCGGCTACGGTGAGGCGTGTGAGTTCGTTCATCGGCTGGGGTCAATCCTAATCGAGATATCAATAATTGGGGCAGCGGGAGTAGACGCCGGAAAGGGTGTTTGCTTCTAATGGGTCCTGGCCAATGCGCGCCAGCAACTCGCCGACGACGTACTCATTTTGCGATTGCAGGTTTATCAAATTATCATCGCCAAAGTGGATGATCGCGAGCTGATCGGGCCTTGTTATGCCGCTGTCATCGGAGCATTGAGCAGTTGCTTGCCAGCTTAGGAGTTCACCGCTTTCTGGATCGCGTTCTGCCGTGAATTCGAGAAATGTGCAGCCTATCTCATAGCCAAAAACGCCGGCACGATTGATTTGGATTGTGCCATCCAGATCCGATGGCGTGGCAGCGCCGGGACAAAAACGGAGATCACGAGAGAAAACCGCAGTGCCCTCGAGAAATTCCGGTACAGACACCTCTTCGGCAAGCGCGACAGACGCTGACAATAACGACGCGCAAATTGCGCACAGCAAACGCAAAATCATTCAACAACTTTCGGCACGAGGAAGAAGTTCTCTTCCGAAATTGGTGCATTGGCGGTGATGTCGGCTGCTTTGCTTCCGTCTGTCACCGCGTCGATGCGCTTCTTCATATCGACAGCGACTACCGATGTCATAGGCTCAACGCCCTCGATATCGACTTCGTTCAATTGTTCCACAAATCCGAGGATCGTATTCAATTCGCCTTCCAAATTGGCAACTTCGTCGTCCGAGACGGCAATACGTGCCAGTTTTGCGACTCGTTTTACGGTCTGAGTATCAATTGACATCGAACAGCTCCAAGTTGGTGTTGCTATAGCTTTGGGGTCATTGCGGTGCAACACGGGCAACGTCGGAAATTGTCAAACAGAGGTATTCTGCCTTTATGCGAAAACTGTCAGTTCTTTGCGGACGTATTTGCCAATGATGACTGTAACCGCGACCGTGGCAAGAACACCGACGACCAGCACAGCACCAATAAGCAAAGACGTGTCTTCACCCACCGCACTGCTCGCAAGTTGAAATACGATCACCTTTGCGACGGTGCCGGGAATAATCCCAAGGGCAGACGCTATAAGATAATCGCGTGTCTTGGTTCGCATCATGCCAAACAGATAATTCTGTGCAGCAAAGGGAATTATTGGTGATTGGCGCATCAGCAGAACGATGCGAAAGCCATCATTTGCGACCGCGTTCTCAATCCCCCGTGTGATGCGATAACGGTCGCAAAACCAGCTTAGGTGTTTTGCAAAGAAGGTTCTGGCCACTGCAAACGCTATGCTCTGGCCGATCGTCGCTCCCGCCCATGTAATTGCAATAGCCCACCAGCCGAAAAGCAACGTGTAGCTAAATGTAAGAAACGATGCGGGCGCTGCGAAGATGACAGCCACCGTGTAAATCAAAATCGAAGAGCCGACCTGAAGCGGCATAGGCAAAGATTGAAGAGCATCCATCCCTTCGTTGAACTGCATAATGGAGCGCTGTTGCAGCGCATCAATTTTACCAAACAGGCCCTCACCGATCGCCATCCAGATCGGGAATTCTAACGACCAGACTGCTATCGAAGCGAAGGCAACAACCAGCAGACCCAGCAGCAGAAGCGTTGGGCGAACCGTGGTCGGCCTCTCACCTGAGTTGGTTTCAACTTTGTTGCCTGACATATCCGGTTCTTTTCTGTAAGCGCGGCAGTCATGCCAATCGTATCATTGAATGAAATGCTGACAGTTCGTGAAAGACAAGTGCTCGCAGGACTTGATCTCGGCACGAAGACGATCGGCTTGGCGGTATCGGATCGACTGTGGCAGCTGGCTCACCCGCGACCTGTACTCAAGCGCACGAAGTTTCAAAAAGACGCTGCGAAGCTGCTGGAATTCGTCAGTGCAGAGAGCGTAGGCGGGTTTATTTTAGGCTTACCGCTCAATATGGACGGGACAGAAGGCCCCAGAGCACAATCAACGCGGGCATTCGCCAACAATCTTGTCTCGCAAACCGAAATCCCAATCGCGTTTTGGGATGAACGGCTTTCAACAGTGGCCGCGGAACGCTCGCTTTTGGAAATGGATCTAAGCCGCAAAAAGCGCGCGGGCCGAATCGACTCGGCTGCCGCGTGTTTCATTCTACAAGGTGCGTTGGATCGGCTTTATTTGATGGGTGAAGATGACGACTGAAGTGAAGCTGGTTCGCTCGCACTTTTATTCCACCACGCTTTGATTTCTCGACGCTTCCTGAATGCATAGATGCCGAAAATAATGAATGTATCGACAATACAGGCCTTGGCGATGATGCTGATAATCTGCGCCTGCTCCAGCCCCGTCACCTGCTTATAGATCGCAAAGACAATGTCGAAATTTGCTTTTGAAAAGAAGCTTAAGCCGAAATTGATGTCATTGGATGCCAGATAGAACCAGCCCCAGAAGAGCGACATCGGCAGGAACCAGAAGTAAAAGATATAACGCAAGATGGTGTCCTATCTGGAGTTGGGTCGGGAGGAGAGCCAAGCCACATGTGTTCTGAGTTCTTTGTCAGTAAGGGTGCGGCGTACCGCTGAAATGCGATTGTAAAGTTCGGCGGTTTGGCTTTTCGCGCGCACCAGCAACGAGAGCATCGCCGCGGCCAGTACGAGTTGGACCGCAATTGCTCCGGAATTGATAAGTATCTCTGCTGAAAAGGAAGCGCCGATAAGGATCGTTGCATAAACCAAGGCCGTCGAAGTGACCCACATCGCGCTGTTCAGTGTTTTCGTCATACTACCTCACTGGTAGTAAGATCGCAGTCATGCATTGTCTGAGCAAATGAAACCATTTGTTAAGGTTAATTTTGATGGGCGCTTCTGAGCGGTGCTGGTGGAAAACTCGCATTCCAACAAACGTTGGCTTGCTGTCCTGACCGCGCAAAAGTAGGACACCGGTTTGTGACCGACCTCGAAAACGCCCACCCCCGCGCGTCTGATGGGCCCGATAAGCGCTTTCTTCACCAACACTTGCTTGGCATTGAGGGCCTTTCCGCGCCCGACATTGAGCTGCTTATTGAACGTGCAGAAGCGGCGGTAGAGCTTTCAAAAACGCGTGACCGCAAAGCCGCCCCTCTCCATGGGCGCACGCAGATCAATCTCTTTTTTGAAGCGTCAACAAGAACACAGGCATCGTTTGAGATCGCGGGCAAGCGATTGGGTGCGGACGTATTGAACATGGCCGTCGCATCTTCGTCGGTGAAAAAGGGCGAAACGCTTATCGATACGGCAATGACGCTGAACGCGATGCATCCTGATATTTTGGTTATTCGACATCCGAGTGCCGGTGCAGCAGCGCTGCTTTCTCAAAAAGTCGGATGCAGCGTGGTCAATGCAGGCGATGGCGCTCACGAACATCCAACTCAAGCGCTTCTGGATGCGCTCACGATCAAGCGGCATAAGGGTAAGATAGGTGGGCTCGTCGTCGCCATTTGTGGCGATGTTCTTCACAGTCGCGTTGCCCGATCAAATATCATTTTGCTCACCAAGATGGGAGCGAAAGTTCGCTTGGTGGGGCCGTCCACGCTTATACCAGAAAGCGCTCAGGAGTTGGGTGTCGAAGTGTTTAGCGACATGCGTTTGGGGCTCTCAGGAGCCGATGTCGTAATGATGCTGCGGCTTCAGCGTGAGCGAATGAACGCAGCATTCGTTCCGTCTGTGCGCGAGTATTATCGCCACTTCGGTCTCGATGATCGGAGTATGAGGTATGCTGCGTCCGATGCACTTGTCATGCACCCTGGGCCGATGAACCGAGGTGTGGAGATATCGTCTGATGTCGCGGACGGACCGCAAAGTGTCATTGAAGAGCAGGTCGAGATGGGCGTTGCGGTGCGTATGGCCGTTATGCAAGCAGTGCTTGAGGCGTCAGACACTCGGTCGGGTGAGCCGAGATGAGCATCTTCTTCGCAACGCCAAATGGGCTTGTGCCGAGCAGTGGCCGTTCCGCGTGGATCAACGCGAGCATATACGATCCGTCTCAAGGATTATCGGGCGTTCGAGGTGGGATTCTCATCAGTGACGGCAGAATTGAAGCTATCGGCGCCGAAGTTCATTCTGAAAATCTTGGATCTGACGTCGAGGTCCGTGATCTTGGTGGCGCCGTCCTTATTCCCGGTCTCATTGATATGCGATGTCACATCAGCGAGCCGGGCGGTGAAAGTCGTGAGACCATAGCCTCGGCCAGCCGCGCTGCTGCTGCAGGCGGTATTACATCCGTCGTGATGATGCCAGACACTGATCCAGCCATGGATGACGTTGCGCTGATCGATTTGGCGCTTCGGACGTCGCGTGAAACGGCGATAACGCGCATACTCCCGAGCGCGGCGACCACGCGGAACTTCGGTGGGCGTGAGATGACCGAGTACGGCCTTATGCAAGCGGCTGGTGCGGTCATGCTTTCACAGGCCGGTACGACCATCATGGATGCCGGCGTCGTTCGACGGTCTATGACGTATGCAGCTGATTTTGATATGCTTTATGGGCACGTCTCCCACGATCCGCACTTGGCTGGCGGCGGCGTTATGAATGAAAGCGTTCTGTCGACAAGGCTGGGACTTCCTGGAATGCCTCGAGAGGCTGAGCTGCTTCCACTAGAGCGCGATCTCCGTTTAGCGCGGCTTTCGAAAGTCCGTTATCATGCGGAGAAGATATCGACCGAAATGTCCGAAAGCGCCGTGGCCCGCGCGAAAGACGAAGGTTTGGCGGTCAGCGCTGGTGTCACGATAAACCATCTGCTCCTGACAGAAGATGATATCGGCGAGTATCGGACGTTCTTCAAACTAGCGCCGCCTTTGCGCTCGGATGAAGATCGCATCGCGCTGCTATCGGCTGTAAAAAGCGGCACCATTGACGTGATTTGCTCTGCGCATAACCCGCAAGGCGTGGACCGCAAACGCCTACCATTTGAAGAAGCAACCGACGGGGCGATTGGTCTTGAAACGCTTCTTGCCGCGGGCTTAGAGCTTGTTCACTCAGATCAATTGTCATTGGATGATCTCGTGCGCGCGATGGCCAACCGTCCTGCCAAGCTTCTCAAACTCGAAAGTGGACGACTTGCACCAGGCGCAAATGCAGACTTCGCCGTGGTTGATCCGGATTTGAAATGGACGGTGAATGTCGGCCAACTTCAATCAAAGTCTAAAAACACCTGCTTCGAAGATCGCGAATTTCGCGGGCGCGTGATTGAGACAGTCGTCGGAGGTCGTACGGTTTTCTCACTTCACGGCAACGCCTCAGCGGCGTAAGCGCACTCCATGGATCAGTTCACGCTCATCGCTGCGATCGTAGGCTATTTTTGCGGGTCACTTCCGTTCGGCTTGCTACTCACTCGATTTGCGGGTTTAGGCGACATCCGCGGCGTGGGCTCCGGCAACATCGGAGCCACAAATGTTTTGCGTACGGGAAATAAAAAACTGGCGGCGCTTACCCTGGCTTTGGACGCACTTAAGGGGTTGGTGCCAGTTCTAGTGTTTGGTTATCTCACCGCTGAGCCCAACTCTCCACCGAGCGTTGTTGCAGGACTAAGCGCGTTTTTCGGTCACCTGTATCCCGTTTGGTTGCGGTTCAAAGGTGGTAAGGGTGTTGCGACCTACCTGGGCGTCACTGCTGGCTTTTCTCTCCTCGCACTGTTCGTGTTCGCCGCCACATGGCTGTTGACCGCCTACCTTACGAAATTTTCGTCTCTGGCCGCGTTAGTCGCAACCGTATCGGTCACGCTCGCCATGTTTGCCTTTACCGATCTGCCACTCGGTGTACTCTATCTGGGCTTGGCCGTCCTCATTTTCTGGAAACACCGTGAGAATATCAGTCGGCTTCTTGCTGGAACCGAATCGCGGATCGGTGCGAAGTGACCACGCGGCTTCCAAAAAGCAGAGAAAATCTGGTTGCCGGTCAATTCACGCTTTCCGATGAACAGCGTCTGGCTTGGCTGCGTCTTATCCGAACGGAAAATGTGGGCCCAGCCACGTTTCGCGATCTAATCAATCACTGCGGTTCAGCCGAAAATGCACTGCAAATGCTGCCTGAACTCGTGGGACGAACGGGGAAACGCCGCTACCTGCATACACCGTCAGTCGACGAGGCGAACGCCGAGCTTGAGCAGATAAAGCGTCACAATGCGCAAGTTATTGGTTTCGGTGAGCCTGATTACCCTGCAATTTTGCGGCACAGCGACAGCCCGCCGCCGTTGGTCACGATTAAAGGCAATTCAAAGGTCTTTCAAAAGCCGACGGTGGCAATTGTTGGATCGCGCAATGCATCCATGGCGGGCATAACAATGTCCAAACGATTGGCAAAAGACCTTGGCGGCAAAGGCTATTCAGTCACTTCGGGTCTCGCTCGCGGGGTCGATAAAGCAGCCCACGAAGCAAGCTTGGCGACGGGTACCGTGGCGGTTTTGGCAGGCGGGTTGGGACGGCCCTACCCCGATGAAAATATCCCACTTTTAAGAGAGATTGAGGAAACAGGCGCCGGAGCATCGATTTCAGAGATGCCGTTTGGTTGGGAACCTCGTGCCCGCGATTTCCCGCGGCGCAATCGAATTATCGCAGGCCTTAGCTTAGGCGTCATTATCGTGGAGGCCGCTAAGCGTTCCGGCTCTCTTATCAGCGCAAGGATCGCGGGCGAAATTGGGCGGCAGGTCTTCGCAGTCCCAGGCTCACCGCTTGACCCCCGAGCGCTTGGAACAAACGAACTCATACGCAACGGCGCTACACTCATTACAAGCGCGGAAGACGTGGTCGCCGATCTAAACCAGACCGTTTCGCTAGCGCCGGAGACTGCACCCGATCTCTTCCAAGAGGATGATACGATTGTCGCTCAACCGCCAGAACAATCTGATCGTGAGAGAATTATTGGTCTTTTGGGTCCCTCGCCCGTCCATGTTGATGATTTAGTGGCACACTCGGGGCTCTCCGTTGGCGCAGTCACCCTGATCGTGATGGAAGCGGCACTTGTCGGTCAGATTGAGCGGCACTCAGGCAACCGCGTTTCCATCGCGCCGCTCGGTAGTGGATGATTTCTTTTCGACATCAACGATATCGGTTGCCTCAATGTAGGCCATGTCCAAAAGATAGGTCAGCATGTCATGGCGCTCCGCATTAGCCATGACGCGAAGTTCTGCAATCATGGCTCGGACGTATGTGATTTGTGACCTTTGGGGTGAAATTGGCGCTTGCCGTTCCATCGAAATCATCTCCCCATGAATTTGGCCCGCCAAAGACGGAACTGGAATAAAGGCCGCGTTTTGCAACCCACGATTTAACGTTTAACGCGATCTATTTCCATATACAACCTCAGGATTAGTCGAATGAAGCGTGTGCGTCTTTTTTAATCCGCTACTTGACCCTGACACTGCCGCAATACATGTGACGCGCTGCATGCTCGCAGAGTGGGGATGCGCGATAAACGCAGCAAAGAGGCGGTCTATGCAAGTCGTCGTCGTTGAGTCGCCCGCGAAGGCAAAAACGATTAACAAATATCTCGGCAAGGATTTTAAAGTCCTCGCTTCCTTTGGACATGTCCGAGACCTTCCCCCAAAAGACGGTTCGGTGCTGCCGGATGAAGACTTTGTCATGTCGTGGCAGGTTGATACAGCTTCCAATAAGCGCCTCAATGAAATTGCAAGCGCGCTCAAAGAGTCCGACGGCCTAATACTCGCGACTGACCCGGACCGCGAAGGCGAAGCAATTTCATGGCACGTGCTGGAAGTGCTCAACAAGAAGAAGGCAGTAAAGGACAAGCCTGTCTCGCGCGTGGTCTTTAATGCGATCACGAAAAAAGCTGTCTCCGAAGCGATGGCAAACCCGCGCGAGATAGACAGTCCGCTCGTGGACGCGTATCTGGCGCGGCGCGCCCTTGACTACCTCGTTGGGTTTAATCTTTCGCCCGTCTTGTGGCGAAAGCTGCCTGGCGCTCGTTCGGCGGGGCGGGTTCAATCGGTCGCCCTACGGCTTGTTTGCGAACGCGAAAACGAGATCGAGCGGTTTGTTCCTGAAGAGTACTGGCAGATGCTTGCGCATCTAAAAACGCAGGACGGTGCTGCTTTCAGCGCTCGTTTATTCTCGCTGGAAGGTCGCAAGACCAATAAGATGACCATCACAAATGGCGACATGGCCGCCGATGTGAAGAAGCTCCTCGAGACCGCGTCTTTTTCTGTGACTTCGGTTGAGGCAAAGCCGGTGAAGCGTAATCCGCCGCCGCCGTTCACCACCTCAACGCTTCAGCAAGCGGCGTCCGCGAAGCTTGGTTTTGCGCCCGCTCGCACCATGCAGATTGCCCAGCGACTTTATGAAGGTGTTGATCTCGGTGGTGAGACTGCTGGTCTCATCACTTATATGCGAACCGACGGGGTTCAGATGGCTCCCGAAGCGATCACGTCAGCGCGCTCGGCAATTGGTGAACGTTTTGGTGATCGCTTTGTCCCCGATAAGCCGCGATTTTATTCAACCAAGGCAAAAAACGCGCAGGAAGCGCACGAAGCCGTTCGCCCGACCGATTTTAGTCGCTCGCCCGATAAGGTAAAATCTGCACTGAACGATGAGCAGATGAAGCTCTACGACCTAATTTGGAAACGCAGTATCGCGAGCCAAATGGCATCAGCAGAGATGGAGCGAACGTCTGTCGATATTGTTGCAAAATCCCACGATGGGCGAGAAGCGACACTGCGGGCCACCGGTTCGGTCGTAAAGTTCGATGGCTACTTTGCAGCCTACACAGAACATCTCGATGACAGCGCGCCCAAGTCCGATGATGACGACGATAAACGCTTGCCGCCCATCAAACAGGGTGAAAATTGCGATCGCGAGAAAATCGACGCAACACAACATTTTACCGAGCCGCCGCCACGTTTTTCAGAAGCCTCGCTGATCAAGCGAATGGAAGAGCTCGGTATTGGTCGCCCATCCACGTATTCGGCGACACTTTCCACGCTGAAAGATCGTGAGTATGTGAAACTTGAGAAGCGTGCGCTTTTCCCCGAAGCGAAAGGCCGTCTGGTTACGGCTTTCCTGCAAGACTTCTTCAGCCGTTATGTTGAGTATGACTTCACTGCGTCTTTAGAAGAAAAGCTCGACCTTATCTCCGATGGTAAGCTGCAGTGGAAAGACGTGTTGCGTGAGTTCTGGACCGAGTTTTCATCGAATATTGATGAAACCAAAGAGCTTCGCATCACCAACGTGCTTGACGCGCTGAATGAAAGCCTGGAGCCGCTTGTATTTCCAAAGCGGGAAGACGGGTCCGATCCGCGAATTTGCCCAAAATGCAACACCGGCAACCTCAGTCTCAAGCTGGGAAAGTTTGGCTCATTTGTGGGCTGCTCCAATTATCCTGAATGCAATTTCACGCGCCAACTCGGTGAGGATGGCGATCAGGCCGGTGCATTGGCAGACGGACCTCAATCTATCGGTAAAGACCCTTTTACCGAGGAGGAAATTACGCTTCGCACGGGCCGCTTTGGACCGTATGTCCAACGGGGCGAAGGTAAAGAGGCAAAGCGTGCAGGCATTCCAAAAACGTGGAAGCCGGAAGAAGTCGACCACGAGAAAGCCTTGGCGCTTTTGGCACTGCCACGCGATGTCGGTCCGCACCCGGAAGACGGCAAGATGATTTCAGCGGGCCTCGGACGGTATGGGCCATTCGTGCTGCATAATGGTACGTATGCCAACATCGAGAACGTCGATGAGGTATTCACGATTGGCCTAAACCGAGCCGTGACGGTCATCGCAGAGAAACGCGAAAAAGGCGGCGGACGCGGGCGCGGTCAGGCTGCGCCACCACTCAAAGAGCTTGGCGAACACCCAGAGGTCGGCGGACCCATTACGGTCAAAGACGGGCGCTACGGGCCTTACGTGAACCATGGGAAGATTAATGCAACCATCCCAAAAGGCACCGATCCGATGTCCGTGGAGCTTGATCAAGCTGTGAAGTTAATCGCTGAGCGCGCGGAAAAAGCAGGTAAAAAAGTCACCGGTACCAAAAAGAAAGCCGCTCCGAAAAAGCCAGCCGCCAAAAAAACGGCGGCCAAGAAGCCTGCTGCGAAGAAAACAGCCGCGAAGAAAAAAGCCCCCACGAAAACGAAGGCGAAAGCCGAAGAAACCAGCTGATGGCCAAGCCGTCGAAAGGCCGCAAGAGCGGCCTCCCAAGTCGCGAAACACTCGCTGCGTTCATACGTGATAATCCCGAACGCGCGACGAAGCGGGACATCGCAAAAGCATTCGATCTGAAAGGCGAAAATCGCATCGTCTTAAAACATCTTCTTCGCGAGATGCAGGACGAGGGCGTGTTTGAAAAGCGCGGAAAACGGCTGGCGGTTCCCGGTGACCTGCCTTCGGTCACGGTCTTGGAAATCACGGGCAGAGATCGCGACGGCGGGCTTCTCGCGTCCCCCGTGAATTGGGACAGTGACGACCCGCGACCTGTCGTCTGCATCGCAATACCAAAAAATCCGCGCGCAAAGGTCGTCATCCCGGGTGTGGGTGATCGTGTACTCACGCGTATTTCACGCAATGATGAGGGGTTTTCCGGGCGCGTTATCAAACGCTTGGAGAAGCCGAAGGGCCGCACACTCGCTGTGCTCCACGCAACAAAATCTGGAGCTTACCGCCTGCTGCCTGTAGATCGTCGCGACGAGGAGTTTGAGCTTGAGGAACAGGAACTCAACGCGGCGAGCGTTGGAGATCTGGTGGAAATCGACGTTCAAAAGAGCGGTCGCTACGGGCTAAAGCGCGCAAAAATAGTTAGCAATGTCGGCTCGCTCGCCAGCGAGAAAGCGGTCTCCATGATCGCTATTCATGCCCATGAAATACCGCACGTTTTCCCGGACCAAGTGATAGCAGAAGCCGAGGCTGTTGCAGCACCGAGCCTCGCACCCAATCGTGAGGACTGGCGCGACAAGCCTCTCATCACGATTGATCCAGCCGATGCCAAGGATCACGACGACGCGGTTTACGCCGAGCCTGATCTGAATCCCGACAATGCAGGCGGCCACATCGTCTATGTCGCGATTGCCGATGTGGCTCAGTTCGTGTTGCCAGAAAGCGCGCTGGATCGCGAAGCGCTGAGACGTAGCAATTCGGTCTACTTTCCAGATCGCGTTGTACCCATGCTGCCCGAACGCATTTCAAACGACCTCTGCTCGCTCAAAGAGAATGAGGATCGCGCGGCGATGGCCGTTCGAATGGTTTACGGAGCAGACGGAAATAAGCTGAGCCACACGTTCCACCGCGTTTTAATGCGGTCCCACGCAAAGCTTGCCTACGAACAAGCTCAGGCGGCTATCGATAGCGAAATTGATGGCTCAACGAAGCCAATCTTAGACATGGTTTTAAAGCCACTTTGGAATGCGTACCGGGCGTTGAAGCAAGCACGGCAGCGCCGGGCACCGCTTGAACTTGATTTGCCTGAACGTCGGATCAAACTTGATGGTGAAGGCAAGGTTGATCGCATCGTGATCCCTCCCCGGCTCGATGCCCATAAACTCATCGAAGAGTTTATGATCCAAGCCAATGTGGCGGCAGCAGAAACACTGGAACGTGAACGGCAAATGCTGATCTATCGCGTGCATGATCAGCCGTCTCTGGCGAAGCAAGAGGCACTTCGCGAGTTTCTTAAAACGTTAGATATGTCATTGGCTCGCGGCGCTCAGATGCGTCCGTCGATGTTTAACACAATTTTGGATAATGTGCGGGACACAGAAAACGCCGATCTGGTGAACACAGTGGTTCTGCGATCCCAAAGCCAGGCGGAATACTCGCCGGAGAATTACGGACATTTTGGCCTCAACCTGCAGCGCTATGCGCACTTCACCTCCCCTATTCGTCGCTATGCAGATTTGGTCGTTCATCGGGCTTTGATTTCCGCGCTTAGCCTCGGCAATGACGGATTGCCCGAGGATACACACCTCGCAGGACTACGGTCGGTTTCGGAACAAATCTCAGCGAATGAGCGCCGTGCCTCCAACGCAGAACGCGACACGGTCGACCGCCTGATCGCATTGCACCTGTCTGGACGCGTTGGCGAAGGATTTGGAGGTCGCGTTTCCGGTGTCACAAAAACGGGACTTTTCGTGCAGCTTTCGGAATACGGGACTGACGGTTTTATTCCGGCATCTACGCTCGGCGACGATTACTTTGAGTACGTGGAAGGCGCACACGCGCTTGTGGGCCGCTCGTCAAACCTTGGGTATCAGCTCGGCGACACGGTTGAAGTGCAATTGGCTGAAGTGATTGGCTATGCCGGATCTATGCGTTTTGAAATGTTGTCAGAGCCAAGCGAGATGGATTTAGGAACCCGCTCGAGGCATCAACTGAAATCGAAAGGCCGCGGCAGCGCTAAGCGTGCATCGGGGCGGCCCCCGAAGAAGCGCCACGTCAATAGACGCAAACGCAGCGCTTAGGTGTTTACATTCTCAGCTCGCTTGACATTTGACCCGCAATCGTTAGCTAGCGCGTCAGATTTGTCGTGCGCCCAAGCCGTGCACCCATCCTCACATTTACAGGTAAGCGACCATGGCAAAAGCCACCACAATCAAGATTAAGCTCGTCTCGACAGCTGATACCGGTTTCTTCTACACCGCGAAGAAGAACTCACGCACGATGACTGAAAAGATGGTCAAGCGTAAGTATGATCCGGTCGTGAAAAAGCACGTGGATTTCAAAGAAGCTAAAATTAAGTAGGCAACGCGGCCCGTATCGGTATTTCAGATACTTACGCTGCCAAGCTTACAACTTGGTTTCGGCCATTTTGTTTGGCGGCGTAAAGTGAATTATCGGCCCGTTTTAGCAGCGCTTCGACCGTATCAGTTTTTGCCTTGTGCAAAATCCCAATACCAATGCTTGCTGTGATTTGAAGCTTCTTATCCGCGCCGGGTATATCAAATGAGGAACCGGCCACACTGAAACGCAGACGTTCGGCGACCTCTTCTGCTTCACCGGCGTTTGTATCGGGCATCAATACCACGAATTCCTCGCCTCCGTATCGACAAGCCAAATCGATCCCGCGGATGTTGAGGCGGAGACGACGAGCAAATTCTCGGAGCACTTCGTCACCCGCATCATGGCCATGCCTATCGTTGACGGACTTGAAGTTATCGATGTCTGCAATGAGCAACGATAGTTGACGCCCGCGGTTTTTAGACCGTTCCACCAATGTCGCGAAATGGTGGTCGAAGTAGCGGCGGTTGTTCAACCCGGTTAGCCCATCAAGAACTGACAGTTCGACAGATTCAGCGACGTTGGTCCGCAAACCGTCATAGTAACGCTTTCGGCGTACTTGCGTGTTCACCCGTGCAACCAATTCGGTCCCATCAATGGGCCTGTGAAGGTAATCGTTGACGCCGATATCAAGTGCGCGAGACAGGAACGTATCATTGCTGTTCTCACACATCATTATAATCGGCAAAAACCGCGTGGTTTTCGCAGACCGTAGTTTTGCGCACATCTTGAGCGGATCGTAGTCCGCGAATTCAGACGAAGCAATGAAGCAGTCATAGTCATTGCCGCTGGCGCGCAAAACGCCTTTGGCTGGATCGACCTCATGGTCCACGGTCGCTATGCCGAGAAGGTACTTACGGACGCTTTCGAAGACACTGCGCCGTTCATCGACCA
Source organism: Pseudomonadota bacterium (assembly GCA_038745535.1). GTDB lineage: Bacteria > Pseudomonadota > Alphaproteobacteria > Rhizobiales > Rhizobiaceae > JBCDLI01. Next base: position 15,322 of record JBCDLI010000010.1, read on the forward strand.
GCAATACTTTTGCATATTTTTTGTCGTCGCTTAATTTCGGGTTCAAAAGCGCACGGATCGCCACATCTTGTGTGGTCACTGCGCGAAGGCGAAGTTCGTCGGTCAAAAGCTTAAGCCGAACAAGGCTTTTAACACGCGCAAAGAGCTGTATCTCATTGACCGGCTTGGTCAAAAAATCATCGGCGCCGCAGGCCAGGCCGTGATTGCGATCGGTCGGTTTGTCGAGCGCGGTTATCATAACGACCGGAATATGAGAAATGGCCGGATCCGCTTTCATAGTCTTGCAAACAGTGAAGCCGTCCATCCCTGGCATCATCACATCAAGCAGTACGAGGTCGACGGCCTCGTTTTGGAGAATATTGAGGGCTTCAGGTCCTGAACTGGCGCAAAGCACTTCAAAGTATTCGGCTTCTAGCCGGGCGCGCAGCAACGCTACATTTGCATCTACATCGTCTACAACGAGAATTCGCGCGCTCATCGGCCGCCCCTGGTTTCCTGCTTAGTTAGTCACCAAGGTAGTTTTGAATGGTTTCAATAAATTTAGGCACACTGATTGGTTTTGACATATAGCCTTCACATCCGCCCTGACGGATGCGTTCTTCATCGCCTTTCATCGCGAAAGCCGTCACCGCGATGACTGGTATAGAGCGCAGGTCATCCTCCGCCTTAAGCCATTTAGTGACCTCTAGGCCGGAGATTTCCGGTAACTGAATGTCCATCAATATAAGGTCAGGCCGATTGTCTCGCGCCGCCGGAAGCGCCTGCATGCCATCGCGAACCTGTATGGTCTGATAGCCAATGCCTTCAATTATATCGTTGAACAATTTCATGTTGAGTTCATTGTCCTCAACAATCATAACTGTCTTAGCCATCTAGAGTGCCCGCCGTCCCCGCTCGAAATCGACGGTAGTTTCGTATCTGTGAAAAATCTATGAGTCGTTCACCAAAAATTTCCCGCCGATGCTATGCGTGACGACGGTTCAACATCTCATCAATTGGTGGCGGTGGCGGCGCTCAGTTGGATTGCCGCAGACACGACGCTCATCAATCGATTTCTGGATCTGACTGGATTGTCACCGGACAATATTCGCGCAGCGGCCACAAACGACGCCTTCTTGGCGTCAGTGCTGGATTTCATTCTCAACCATGAGCCCACGCTGATGTCGTTTTGTGCAGAAAATGAACTTGATCCAAAAACGGTCGACCAAGCCCGGCGACATCTTTCCCCGCAAAACGTGCCTGGTCCCGGTGACTACGTTTGAAATGGCAAAGCTGGCATGACCCGAGAGGCCTCACGTCGAATCGGTCGCTACGGTTTTTGTCGCGACTGTTTTACAGAAACGAGAGCGGCCGAAACGCGCTGTAGAAATTGCGGAAGCCCCCGCGTCCTTCGCCATTACGAGTTGGACACACTCTCAATCGCTCACATCGATTGCGACGCCTTCTATGCAGCGGTGGAAAAGCGCGACCGGCCCGAATTGCGAGATAAGCCTGTCATAATTGGTGGCGGGCGACGCGGAGTAGTTTCAACAGCTTGCTATGTGGCGCGCGTGCATGGCGTGCGGTCTGCGATGCCTATGTTCAAGGCGCTGAAGGCATGCCCCAACGCTGTTATTGTGAAGCCTGATATGGCGAAATATTCGCGCGTCGGCATGGAAGTTCGCCAAGCGATGCAGGAGCTCACTCCTCTCGTTGAACCGCTATCGATTGATGAGGCGTTTCTTGATCTAAGCGGCACCGAAAAACTTCACGGCGACCCACCTTCGCGAACGCTTGTGAAGTTTGCAGATCGCATTGCGCGCGAAATCGGCATAACAGTTTCAGTTGGTCTATCCTACTGTAAGTTCCTCGCCAAAGTCGCATCGGACCTTGAGAAACCGCGGGGCTTCTCCGTGATTGGCAAGGCTGAAGCGCTCGAATTTCTGCGCACACTGCCGGTGACGAAAATCTGGGGCGTCGGTCCTGCGTTCGAAGCAAGGCTCGCAAAAGACGGGATCACGCTCATCGGTCAACTGCAAGATCTAGAGCACGGCGATTTGCTGAAGCGTTATGGAGGCATGGGTACTCGCCTATTTTACCTGTCTCGTGGTCAGGATAGCCGGGAGGTTGAACATCGTCGCGGTGCGAAGAGCGTGAGCCATGAGACGACGTTTAATACCGATTATACCGATGCCGATGAGCTCGTGCCGATCTTACGGGCTTTGAGCGAGAAAGTCTCCGAACGGCTGAAAGCAAAATCGATTGCTGGTCGCACGATCGTTTTGAAACTGAAAGACAAGCGTTTCCAATCTAAAACCCGTAACAAACAACTCGCGGACCCGACACAGCTTGCGGAACGCATCTTTCGAACCGCTCTGCCGATGTTGCACGCCGAATTGGATGGCACTGCCTATCGCTTACTTGGCGTCGGCGTTGGAGACCTGGAAGGCGTCACCCGCGCTGATCCCGATGATTTGATTGATGTGGATATGGCCAAGAGGACCAAGGCAGAGCGTGCGATGGATGCACTTCGCAGCAAGTTTGGCGAGCGAACGCTTGAGACCGGCTACACATTTGGCACCGGAAATCGGGGGAAGCCGGTGGTCGATACCGATGGCGACGATGATGAAAATACCGTCGATCCTTACAACCGATAAGCCGTTTATACCGGCGGCAAACCGACCAGCGTTCTGCCCTTGTCATTTTTCAGCGAGAAATCCCCACCGTCAAACGCGCGTGCTTCGGCACTGCCTTCAGCTAGCCATCTGATGGCTTTGGCGACCCATTCGGGAGGGATGTGTGCGCTTGGATCAAGCTTTGACACGGGGTTTATGCCGGACGACTTGATGGCAACCTGCATGTCCGTCGCGACCGTACCAGGAGACAGCCCGACCGCGCGGATGCTATTTTCACTTTCTTCTTTTGCGATCATGCGCGTGAGCATCAACACCGCGGCTTTTGAAGCGCAGTAGTGGCTCCATCCTTCCAGCGCGCTCGTTGCAGCACCTGAAGAAATATTGATGATTGTGCCGCCACCGCCAGACTTCATATGAGGTATTGCTGCGCGAACGCAGTTGTAAACGCCCTTCAAGTTCACATCGACGAACTTGCTCCAAGCCTGCGGATCGCTGTCTTCGATGCGCGCTATCGGATCAATTAAGCCAGCATTGTTGACGACGAGGTCGATGCTCCCGAACTCAGACACCGTCTGCGACACCGCTGCGTTGACTGAATTAAAATCGGCCACATCGCATGTGACCGCTCGTGCTCTTTCACCCAATTTCTTCGCTAAGGCGTCGATGGCGTCTTTCGAGCGCGCGACGAGAACAACATTGTACCCCACATGATGAAGATGTTCGGCAGTGGCTGCGCCAATGCCGCGCGATGCTCCGGTTATGATTGCTGTGTCTGCCATGCCTTGTGTCCTTCGATTTTTGATCTCGTCTTTGCTGTCACGAAACAGAAAAACGCGCCATGATTGCAAGCGCATCATATTCGTGCGATTTCTGCATGAATGAAAATTGATGACCTCGAAACGCTGATTGACGTGGCCGACGCTGGAAGTTTTGCGGCGGTTGCGAAGAAGCGAAACATCGATCCTTCTGTCGTGTCTCGCGCGATATCGGGGTTGGAAACGGAGCTCGATGTTCGTCTGTTTCAACGAACGACGCGAAAGATGACGCTGACCGAGACGGGCTCGGAGTTCGTCGAACGCATGAGAAACGTCGTGTCCGAAATGCACGCGGCGACACATGATGCCAAAGAGACGGCTAAGACGATTTCAGGAATCGTCCGCATCTCTGCGAGTTCTTCATTTGCACAAACTATACTCCTGCCGAGTTTGCCCGATTTACTCACCAGTAAACCGAACTTGCGGGTAGAAGTGATCAGCGCTGACGACATCACAGACCTTTTCTCCGCAAATATTGACCTCGCGATCAGAATGGGACCGTCGGTTAACGGAGACCTGATTTGCATTAAACTGATAACGACGGAGTACGGGGTATTCGCATCTCCAGGATGGGTGGCTGGCAATCCCGACGTCAAATCACCTGCTGAGATCGCAAAGGCGATTGGCGCAAATTACGCCCTCCCCGCTTTTCAGAAAAGCTGGCTGTTTAAGGCCAGAGACGGTCGCGTCACCGAGTCTCCGCTGGGCGCAGCGCGAGTAATTTCATCGAGCGCGATGGCTGTGAGGCAGGCGATGCTGATGGGTATTGGACCCGCTCTCGTCGCAAAGCATTTGGTGGAACACAACGTGAAGGCTGGCAATTGTGTGAATTTGTTTCCCGAATATACCGTCACTGCGACCACATTTGATACGGCGATATGGCTTGTGTATCCAAGCAAGCGGCTGCTTCCGGCGCGCACACGTGCTGTCATAGAATGGCTGAAGAAGATCACATTGGACAAACACTGCCATGCCACTCACCATCCTGATTGACGCCGATGCATGCCCGGTGAAGGACGAATGCTACCGCGTGGCAGAGCGGCATGGTGCAGATGTCAAAGTCGTAGCGAACCAGTGGATGCGCGTGCCGCGCGAGCCGTGGCTAGAGATGGTAAAAGTCTCTGACGGGTTCGATGCTGCCGACGACTGGATTGCAGAGCACGCAGCAACAGGTTCGGTGGTCGTGACATCCGATATTCTACTCGCTGAACGGTGTGTCGCGTCAGGTGCCGAGGTTTTGTCTGCGACAGGCAAGGTATTCACCGAAGCCAATATTGCTTCATCGGTTGCGACCCGAAACCTGATGCAGGATCTGCGCGCGGGCGTGGGAAATGAAATGCTTGGCGGACCCAAACCCTTCAGCGCAGCAGACCGCTCTCGGTTTTTACAAGCTTTGGAGAGCGCCTGCCGGCGCGCCAAAGCGGTCAGCACAAACTCCTAAACGAGTTCAACGTCTACTACGCCTGGGATTGACTTAAGTGCGCCCGCGACCGGCCCCGATACCTCGTATCCGCCTTTCAACTCGATCTCGACTTCGCCCTCGCCCCCACCTTTGAGCACGATCAAGGATACTCTGGAGCGGCCACGACGCCCCAACGTTTTTGAGATTGACGGGGCGGGATCGCTCGAACGCAAGAACACACGCAGCATGTCGATCCGATCGTGTTTCTGATTTTCACCAAGCGGCGTGAGCGAAGAAAGACGCAAACGCTCACCTTCGTCCTGCATCTCGGCCGCCACCGTCAAAACAAACGATTTGCCGACTTCCAGCTTGTCACCGTGTTCATCTAAAATCTCCGAAAACAGCAGCACTTCGTATTGGGCGGTTGCGTCAGAAAAGACGACGATGCCCATTTTGGAACCTGACCGTGTGCGTCGCATTTGTTTGGACACAACGGTTCCAGCCAATCGGCCTGCCGTTGCGCCTTTTCGGACGGCCTTGCTGAATTCTGCATAGGCCTGAACCCGCATTTTCTCCAAAACTGGCGCATAAACGTCCAGAGGGTGGGCCGAAAAGTAAAACCCAATTGTCTGAAATTCGCGAAGAAGCGTCTCAGATAACTCCCAAGGCTCTGCGGTGGCGAGTTGGAGCCTTTCGGGCTCAGCCTGCATCAGGTTGCCAAATATGTCGGTTTGACCACTTGCTGCCTCGTCAGCCTTTCGTTGCGCCAAGCCAACGATCCGCTCGACATTTTGAAAAAGTGTATCGCGCGGAATGGAAAAGCAGTCGAACGCGCCGGCGCAGATGAGTGCCTCGACAGTTCGTCGGCCAACCACCCGAGGATCAATGCGCGATGCAAAATCTTCGATGTTTTCAAAACGGCCAGTGCTGCGTTTTTCGACGATGTGATCAACAGCCGCTTCGCCCACGCCCTTAATTGCGGCCAGTGCGAAGAAGATCGTGTTGTCTCCAACTTCGAAGCCGCGGAACGATTTATTGATGCATGGCGGCTCGACAGTGATGCCGAGACGACCTGCATCTTGCCGGAAGTCATTGAGCTTATCGGCATTCGACATGTCGTAGCTCATTGATGCCGCAAGAAACTCGACCGGGTAATGCGCCTTCAAATATGCGGTCTGATAGGAAATCAGCGCGTAGGCTGCGGCGTGCGATTTGTTAAAACCGTAGTCAGCAAACTTCGCCAAAAGATCGAAGATGTTGTTGGCTTCGTTGGCAGTAAGGCCCTTTTCCTTTGCACCGTCCACAAAGCGCGCCCGTTGCTTATCCATTTCGGCGCGAATTTTCTTGCCCATCGCGCGGCGCAACAGGTCGGCTTCACCTAGTGAATAACCGGCAAGCACTTGGGCGATCTGCATCACCTGCTCTTGATAGACGATAACGCCCTGCGTTTCAGCTACCAGGTGGTCGATCATCGGATGGATCGATTCTATCTCCGCCTCGCCATTTTTCCGAGCGTTATAGACGGGAATATTTTCCATCGGCCCAGGCCTGTAAAGGGCCACAAGCGCGATGATATCCTCCAACCGGTCCGGCTTCATGCCGATCAGCGCTTTACGCATGCCTGCGCTTTCCACTTGGAAAATGCCGACGGTCTCGCCGCGAGACATCATCGAATAGGTGTCGGCATCATCAAGCGGGATGGACGCAAGATCGATGGTGGCACCACCGCGATTGATGAGCTTTACGGCGGTTTCCAACACCGTGAGCGTTTTCAGGCCGAGAAAATCGAACTTCACCAGTCCGGCTTGCTCCACCCACTTCATATTGAATTGGGTCACGGGCATGTCGGAACGCGGATCGCGATACATCGGCACCAGCTGCGAGAGCGGACGGTCGCCGATCACGATTCCGGCAGCATGCGTTGAAGCGTGACGATAAAGGCCTTCCAGCTTCAAGGACATATCCAATAGCTGGCCAACAACTGGCTCGGCCTTTTTTTCTTCCTCGAACTTGGGCTCGCCCGCAATTGCCTCTGCAAGTGTGGTCGGATGCGCGGGGTTATTGGGAACGAGTTTACAAAGCCGATCGACTTGGCCGTAGGGCATCTGCAACACGCGCCCGACATCGCGCAAAACCGCGCGCGCTTGGAGCGTACCGAACGTTATGATCTGCGCAACCTGATCACGGCCATATCGCTCTTGCACGTAAGCAATCACTTCGTCACGGCGTTCCTGGCAAAAATCGATATCGAAGTCCGGCATCGACACACGTGCCGGGTTGAGGAAGCGTTCGAAAAGCAAAGAGAACCGTAGCGGATCGATATCAGTAATCGTGAGTGACCATGCGACGAGGGAACCCGCACCTGAACCCCTACCCGGACCAACTGCGATTTCACGCTCCTTTGCCCATTTGATGAAGTCAGCAACGATGAGGAAATAGCCGGGAAACTGCATGTTTTCGATGATGGTAAGCTCCTCATCGAGCCGCGCATCATAATCGGCGCGCGAATAACCTTCCGCGAGACCATGCACTTTGAGGCGGGCCTCCAGCCCCTCTCTCGCTTGACGCTTCAACTCGTCAGATTCAGCAGTGAGTGCCTCTTCTTCTGTCGCGTCTTGGGCAGCCGCCGCAAACCGTGGCAAAATTGGGCTTCGCGTACTTGAGTAAAACGTGCAGCGCTTTGCAATTTCGACAGTGTTATGGAGCGCTTCGGGAAGGTCGGCGAACAGTGCAACCATTTCCGCTTCGGTTTTCAGCCGGTGATCGGGTGTGAGTTTCCGGCGTTCATCGACGGCGATGACAGAGCCTTCTGAAATCGCAAGAAGGGCGTCATGGGCCTCATAGTCGGCCTTCTTGAGGAAGAACGCCTCATTCGTCGCGACGAGCGGCAAGGCATTCTCGTATGCAATCTCAATAATATCTGTTTCAACTGCGCGATCATATCCAGCGTGGCGCGAGATCTCGACATATAGCCGGTCACCGAAGATCTCCTTTAACAGAACAGCACGGGTTTCCGCCTTTTCGCGATGTCCAGCTTTCAGGGCTCCGTTCAATGGACCGGAACTGCTTCCCGTGAGGCAGATGATCCCGGCGCTCAGCTCCCGCAGCCATTCCTCTTTAACGAGAACAGTCGCTGTATCTTCGCCAACAAGATATGCGCGGCTAACGAGTTCAACCAGATTGGTATAACCGACCTCGGTTGATGCGATGAGCACGAGCGCGCCATCGCCTAAATGTGCTTTATGTTTCTCGCTTCTTTGGCTGCTTTGATCATTTGACGCTTCTTCATTGAAAAGCACGTTGAGTTGGCAACCAACAATCGGTTGGATACCGTCAGCGCTTGCTTTTTGTGAGAACTCCAACGCAGCGAACAAATTGTTGGTGTCGGTGACTGCAATTGCAGGCATCTGCTGCTCTTTGGCGAACCCGCAGACAGTTTTCAGCTGAAGTGCGCTTTCGAGCAAAGAAAAGGCTGAGTGCACTCGGAGATGAATAAATTGTGGCTCTGCCATGCTCGTTTCCTGCCCTGTTCACGCGCAGGATTTCCGATTCCTTCACCGAATTATAGGCTTTGGCCGGGCGTTGGTCAGATCGTCCCCGCAATCAACAGGCTTAGCAACATCAGACAAGCGCAAGGAACAGCGCTACAGTTGCGACGAAACTAATGACCGACACAAAAGAGAGCAGGTCTTGAAGAAAAATAGTCATCTCTGGTACCTCGTAAATCCGATATGTACCTTTTATGTTCTATTTCTGTTCTAATGACAAGTGACGCACAGCGGCAACATCAAATACGGTTAACGGCAGTGGAAAGCTCTTAATGCGCTCTACAATGGCTGAATTAGTCGAGCGTCGTTTCGACAAGTATTCCACCTCGAAGGGTGACAATACGGTCCATCTTCGCAGCGAGCGCGTGATTGTGTGTCGCAAAAAACGCTGCCAGACCAGACTGGCGGACAAGAGCTTCCAGCGCCTCAAAGACGTATGACGATGTCTCGGGATCGAGATTGCCTGTCGGCTCATCGGCCAATAGAATTGTCGGTGCATTCGCGACTGCACGTGCGATAGCAACGCGCTGTTGTTCGCCGCCTGAAAGCTCTGCGGGCCTGTGTTCTGCCCGGTCTCCGAGTCTCATGTAATCAAGCAATTGGATCGCCCGATCACGCGCATCACTTTTGGATAGGCCACGAACCATTTGCGGGATCATCACATTTTCAACAGCGCTGAATTCGGGCAACAGATGATGAAATTGATAAACATAGCCGATCGCATCGCGGCGCTTGTCCGTGCGCCCGTTATCGCCGAGACTTCCAACGGGCTCACCTTCAATAAAAACCTCTCCGGCGTCGGGTTTTTCCAAAAGACCGGCCGTGTGGAGTAAGGTTGATTTTCCCGCGCCCGAGGGCGCGATGAGCGCGACCATCTCACCTTCCGACAGCTGCAGATCTACCCCACTGAGAACGTCTAGGCGCTGGTCGCCTTCGCCGTAGTGACGTTGGACGGCGCGCAGCTCCAACACGACGTGATTGTCGGTCATCACTCGTACCTCAAGGCTTCCACCGGATCGAGCTTAGCGGCGCGACGGGCTGGGAAAATAGCGGCAAGAAATGAAAGAAGAAGCGCGAGCGCGACCACGGAAACCGTTTCCCAAAAATCCATATCAGCCGGAATTTCGGACAAAAAGCGGATCGTTGGGTCCCAAACCTCTTGCCCGGAAATCCAATTCATGAAGCGCTGGATAGACCGAATATTCAGGCAGAACAAAACGCCGAGGAGCACACCGACAGTGGTGCCGACGACGCCGACGCCGGTACCAGCCATGATAAAAATGCGCAAAATTGAACCGCGCGTAGCACCCATCGTGCGTAAAATAGCAATTCCCCGCCCCTTTTCCTTTACGAGCATGATGAGTGACGAGATGATGTTCAAAGAGGCGACAATCACGACGATAGAAAGGATGAGAAACATCGCATTTCGTTCAATTATCAGGGCTGAGAAAAACGCAGAATTTCGTTGTCGCCAGTCAACGGTTAGCAAAGGTCGTTCGGCAGCCTGCACGATGTCATCTTTGAACGCGTCTACCGCATCGGCATCGTCGAGAAAGACTTCGATTGCCTGTGCGACCCCTTCTGAGTTGAAATAAAGCTGCGCTTCTTCAAGCGGTAAAAAGACGATGGATGAGTCGTATTCACTCATACCCATCTCGAAAATTGCTTTGACGGGATAGCTCTTCACACGGGGCGTTGTGCCAAAAGGCGTGACGTCGCCTTCAGGAGAAACAAGCGTCAGCCGCTCGCCAACAATCAATCCGAGGTTTTGCGCCATGCGCAACCCAACGGCGACCCCATCACCTTCCAGAAAACTTTCAAGCGTGCCTTCATTGATGTTGTCAGCAACGGCGGTCAGTTTTGGAAAATCTTGCAGCCGCACGCCACGAACCAAAGCCCCGGTGCCGGCACCAACATTTCCCGAGGCAAGCGTCTGTCCTTCAACGAGCGGCAGGGCATACTTCACGCCGTCGACTGCGTTTATTCGCTCCGTAACGACGTCATAATCATCAAGTGAGCGTTCAATCGGCTGAAGAATGACGTGACCGTTGAGACCCAAAATTCGGTCCAGCAATTCGCCGCGAAAGCCGTTCATCACTGCCATAACGATGATGAGTGCAGCGACGCCAAGGGTCACTCCGATGAGCGAAATTGCCGTGATAATGGAGACCGCCGCTTCTTTCTTCCGCGGCTTCAGGTATCGCCATGCGATCATGCGTTCAAATGCTGAAAACGGTCGGCTAATTCCCGTTTTTGGCGCAGGCTGAGATTGATCATCGACGATTTCTGCGGTCGCGCTCATGCGTTTAAGCCGTCACCATATTGATTGCGGTCTCCGCAGAGACTTCAAATTTCTCACCGGTTGCGCGGTTTTTCACTTCTACCGTTCCCGATTTTACGCCGCGCGGACCAATGACGATCTGCCAAGGCAAACCGATGAGGTCCATGGATGCAAACTTTGCGCCGGCGCGTTGGTCCGTGTCGTCTAGCAACGGTTCAATGCCAGCTCTTGTGAGCGTGTCATAGATGTCGCCACTCGCTGTGTCGCAGCCCTCGTCACCCGGCTTCATATTGATGAGCCCCGCGCCAAACGGCGCAACTTCTGCTGGCCAGATAATTCCATTGTCATCATGCGACGCTTCAATGATCGCCGCAACCAACCGCGATGGCCCAATTCCATAAGAGCCCATCGAAACTGGAACATCCTTGCCATCCGGCCTTTGAACGCGCGCACCCATGGGCTCTGAATACTTTGTGCCGAAGTGGAAAATATGGCCAACCTCGATGCCGCGGGCCGAAACGCGAGCTTCCTCGGTCACGTGGTCCCAATCTTTCTCTTCGTGCATTTCGTCTGTCGCCGCGTAGGGGGTTGTCCACGCGGTCACAATTTCCGCAATTGCCTCATCATCTTTAAAGTCGACGTTTGCATCGGGCGGCGGCATCCCGAGATAGGCACGGTCGCAAAATACTTCCGATTCTCCGGTGTCGGCTAGGATAATAAATTCGTGGCTCAGATCACCGCCGATAGGACCCGTATCGGCACGCATCGGTATCGCCTTCATGCCAAGGCGGCTGAACGTGCGCAGGTATGCCACAAACATACGATTATACGCTGCTTTTGCTGCGTCGTAATTTAGATCGAAGGAATAGGCGTCCTTCATAAGGAATTCGCGACCGCGCATAACGCCAAATCGGGGCCTGACCTCATCGCGAAATTTCCACTGAATGTGGTACAGGTTCAGGGGCAGGTCCTTGTAGGATTTTACGTAGGACCGAAAAATCTCGGTCACCATTTCCTCATTCGTCGGGCCGTAAAGCATGTCGCGACCCTGCCGGTCTTCAATGCGCAACATTTCTTTGCCGTAGTCATCGTAGCGATTGCTCTCGCGCCAAAGTTCAGCAGACTGGATCGTTGGCATAAGTATCTCGACAGCGCCCGAACGGTTCTGCTCCTCGCGAACAATATCGCAAATCTTGTCCAACACCTTTTTGCCGAGCGGCAGCCAAGAATAGATCCCTGCTGATTGCTGACGCACCATTCCAGCTCGGAGCATGAGCCGATGAGAAACAATTTCAGCTTCTTTTGGTGTCTCTTTTAGGATTGGGAGAAAATATCGTGAAAGACGCATCTGGCCGCCTGGCTTAAATACTCGCGCCGATGGGAATCACTTTGTAGACGGCGTCAAAAATCTAAGATGCTGTTGCCATAATTACGGAGCGAAAGCCACGGGCGCAAATAATCGCTGTTGACAGGTTCAATCGGCCAAAGGATGGGCCAACTCAGCCAATCGGTGGGAAAAATGTCGCAGTTGTCATATTTTTTTGATGACAAAAGCGTTACAAGTCTTTACTAATTATTTCGGACAGCACCCACTTACGGTCGTTGGAAAGTCACGGGTAGTCTTGGGAGGAAATGGCGTTAGCGCCCATTTGGCTGCAACACATTCGGTGTAAATCGCACCCGTGATTTAGAATGGCAGAGCTCACGCTCTGCCATTCTTTTTTTGTTCAATGACATAGCGATAGCAAAGTTTTCTTAGGCTTTAGCTGGAGTCCGGCACCACGCGCGGCAGATCGTCAAACGAGTAGCCAAGGACCACGGTCACGAAGAAATACACCCCAAAGACAACCGCAGAGATTGCTGTCGTCATGAGCATTTTCTTCCCCATCTCGGGACGAACAGGAGCTCCATGTTCAGTCCCAAGCGTCGCTTCACCATCTTCGGCCTGGCTGCGAACGCCCACGGGCAGAACTGCAAAGAGAACAACCCACCAAATGATAAAAAACAAAGCAATCGCTGACAGCAATTCCATCGCTTACACCTGCTCCAATTCGATCAGTGTGCCGTCAAAATCCTTCGGGTGAAGGAATAGGACAGGTTTCCCATGAGCCCCGATTTTAGGTTCCCCGTCACCAAGCACGCGCATGCCGCCGGCTTTCAGCTTATCGCGCGATGCGCAGATGTCGCCGACCTCGTAGCACATGTGGTGGATACCACCCGACGCATTCTTTTCAAGAAACGCCGAGATCGGTGAATTGTCACCCAACGGTTCCAGAAGCTCGGTCTTTGTATTTTCCAGTTCAACGAACACAACTGTCACCCCATGCTCCGGCAACGGGAGTGGGTCAGACACCTGCGCGCCCAACACATCCCGGTACCGAGCCACTGCCACTTCAAGATCAGGTACAGCGATGGCTACGTGGTTCAATCGACCAAGCATGAAGCCTCCAACGTCCAGTTTTCAATCTATATGCGGTCGACGAGGACCGTTACCAAGGGCTTCTTGCCCCAATGCTCTCGGGCGCTTGCCCGGATCGCACGCGATGCCGCGTCTTCTACCGCCGACAAATCCTTCCGGCGGCCGCGCGGCATGGATTCGACCGCGCCAATAGCGGCGTCATAGAGCAAATCATCAATGTCTTTACCGGACGGGGACACCGGAGGCACTCCGATTGCGACAAGCTGCGGATCATTGGCAATTTCGTGTTGGCGATTTAAAATGATGGACATGACGACGTGTCCGGCAAACGACAGCCGTCGCCGGTCCGCAACGCCGGTCTGCGCTTCATCGCCGATAACATGCGCATCTTTGAAGATGCGCCCATGTGGAACATCGTTACCGATCTCAGGTTCGCCCGGTGCGAGCTTAACGACATCACCATTTCGTACGTCCAGAACCGTCGGAACGCCCTCCTCGCGCATCAGTGCAGCGTGTGCTGACAAGTGTGCAGCTTCCCCGTGAACCGGAATGCCAATTTTAGGCCTCGCCCAATCATACATTTGACGAAGTTCGCTACGGCGTGGATGGCCAGATACGTGCACGAGTTCTTCACCATCCTGGACAACGCGAATGCCCATGTCGATCAGCCGGTTGATCGTCTCCAAGATAGGCTTTTCGTTTCCGGGAATATTGCGCGAGGAATAAACGACAGTATCGCCAGCTGAGAGTGCGATGTTGCGCATTTCATCGCGGCTCAGCTTAGCAAGCGCAGCGCGAGGCTCACCTTGAGAACCGGTAAGAATGATGACGGCCTTGTCGCGCGGAATATAACCAAATTCTTCCTCGGTAACGAATGGCGGCACATCTTCCATGTAGCCGAGTTGGTCCGCCACATCGACCACACGCTTCATGGACCTACCGAGAAGCAGTGTCTGACGTCCGGCTTCGGCTGCCGCCATCGCAATTGATTTGATCCTGCCGACATTGGAAGAAAACGTCGTCACCGCCACACGACCTTCGGCGTCCAAAATCACCTTGCGAAGACCTGCCGACACTTCGCGCTCGGAAGGCGATTCACCGTCACGCATGGCGTTTGTCGAATCGCAAATCAGCGCAAGAACGCCCTCATCGCCCAGTTCTCGAAAACGGCTTGCATCGGTAAGTGGTCCCATGGATGGGTCCGTATCGTTCTTCCAGTCACCCGTGTGTAACACAGTACCCGCAGACGTTCTGATGGCCAGAGAAACCGGTTCAGGGATAGAATGGGTCACAGCGACGGCTTCAAGATTAAAAGGCCCCACATCAAACCGCGATCCCGGTTTGAAGATTTCGACCGGCATTTCCATCGCCGACATGCCATCACCTGCGGCCTTACTTTCAAGCATGCCAGCAGCGAAGTCGGTCATTAATACGGGAACCGTCGCCTCGGGCGAAAGCAAAGGATAAAGTGCAAGAAGCGCACCATAGTGATCTTCGTGCGCGTGGGTAATCACGATGCCTTTAAGCGCCTCGCGACGCTCGATGATGTACTGCACATCTGGCAATACAAGATCGATGCCGGGCAGGTCAGGTCCCGGAAAGGTGACGCCGCAATCGACAATCATCCACTGGCGATCATTTTCGGGACCCCACCCATAGAGTGCGAAATTCATGCCTATCTCGCCGACACCACCGAGCGGCACAAACACCAATTCTGTCATATAATTTCCATGGTTAGGCTTCGAAGAAAACATCGCCTGCCGAGATTAGCCGTACCCCGGCGCTGCCCGTGTCCAATACAAGAAAACCGGAGTCGTCAATCGTGACGAATTGGCCGCTTATCTGCTCGGTCGGGAGGTTTACAACGATTTTGGTCCCTACCCGTGCTGCTCGATCAAGCCACGCATCGCGCAATTTGTGGAACGCGGTGCCGCGCTTCCATTGGCTCAACCGCTCGGCAAACGCGTTCGTTAGCGCCACGAAAAGCTCTTCAGGGGTCGCAAGCCAACCGTTTGAGCCAAGTGATGTCGCCTCGTAGTTCAAACCATCTTTGGGAAAAACACCTATGTTGACGCCGAACCCCAAGACAACAGCAAAGACGCCATTTGGGAGGGCGCGGCTTTCAACAAGGATGCCGGAACATTTCGCACCATCTATGAGCAGATCATTTGGCCATTTGATCTGTGCTGTCGCTGTCACCCATGGCGGTCGCAAATACTCAATGGCATCGTGGAGCGCTAATGAGGCTACGAGAGGCAGCGATCCGACTTCGGCTGGCGTTGCAGGATTGATCAGGAGAACTGACGCATAAAGGTTCGCGCCCGGCGACGACCAAGCCCGCCCTCGCCTGCCTTTTCCGGCGGTTTGAACGTCAGCTCTGAGCCAGTGGTTCCCCGTTATGTTGACCGCATCTGCGAGTAAGACCGTGTTGGTTGAAGACACACTCTCACGGTGTTCGTGCGTCCAACCAGCATGCACTTTGGCCGCCATTAACGGCTTCTCGCTTTTTGTCGTCATCGGTACGCCGCTTCTGCAAATCTCGTTGCGACTTCTGCCAATCGTGATGACTGAAAAGCGCCGGCAAGCACCAAAAATCCGCAAAGTGACCAGACGATGGATAACTCCTTTGCCGGCGGCGATAGCCGCGCAAATGAACCGCCGGTCCATATCTCTCGGATGAAAATGAGCACCCTGAATGCCATGAGCATCCAGCCAATCGTCGCTGCCACCACAAATGCTAGCTGCTCAAGCGACGTAAACGCTATGAGTTGGTCCCACCTCCCGAAAAATCCAATTGTCGGCGGAAGGCTGGCAAGACAAACCAATAGAGACGTCAACCAAAAGGCGCCGCTCGGATTATGCGTTGATAGGCCAGCCAGATCAGCGATTTCTTCAACGGTTCCGATGTCCTCCCGGCGCATCGATAAAAGCACGGCGAACAGACCGAGGACGGTCAAGACAAAGATCGACATCGACAGAACCGCTGTTGAAAAGCCCTGAAGATTAAAGAGCGCAAGAGGCGCAAGGACAAAGCCAGAGCTGTACGTGGTAAAACCCGCCAGCACTGCCTTCAGACTGGTCGCCAAAAATATCGAAAGCCCTCCCCAAAGAATGGATGCGCAACACGCCGAAAACGCCACGAATGTAAAAGTAAGACTGGAAGTATCAGCAAAGGCAGGCAGCAGTGTGCTGATCGCTGCAAACGCGCCGATGGGCGGAAAAACGCATAAGATAAGGACCCGCGGACCGCTTATGGTCCTGACGTGTGGACCAGCCCAAAAGTGGAACGGCACAGCTGCGAACTTAAAGCCGAGACCCATAAAGATGAGCAGCACGCCGAGATTTGTGACGTCCAAGTCTGCGCCCGCCACCGCATCCCCATTGTTACCAGCAAGCATGAAACCGACCGCGAAGACCGATGATGCAGTTACAGCGAGCATCGTAAACTGCCGAAAAAACTGCTCACCATCGTCTCGTGTACGCGTTCCCTCGCGGATAAGAGCGAGCGTCGCGACGGTGATGGTTTCGACGCCTATCCACAGTAGAAGGCTGTGGCCTTGCCTGACAATCAAGAAACAGCCAAGCACACAAAACAGGACGACAACGGCGCAACCCGAACTCTTGAAGCGTTCGGTTTTCGCATATCCGGCAATCAGAAAAATCGTAACTATGGCTGCGATGAGCGAAGTCAGCTGAATGAAAAGCGCTACGGATAATGTCCGGCCACCGCTTTCGTCTGGCTTGCTCGAGTACCATCCTGCGAGGACCAATCCAAAGACGGCCAACAAGATCGCCATTGCGAGCCCAAACACGGCGTTATCGGTGCTGCGACCTGGAGCAATGATTGACGCGCACAAAAAAAGCGCCGCTGTTCCTGCCAATAACAGTTCGGGAAGATTGCTGAGCAAAGCGCTATCCAAGTGAAATTAATCGGCTGATTTCGGGGGTCGCCATCAATTCAGCTCTTGTTGCATGGGTGCGCTGTCTTCGATTTTGTCTTCGACTGAGAAGCGATATTCAGCGATGATGGCCGAAGTCCGCTCGCTAGATATTTCCATGAGGCTCGATGAGCCCGCCCATAACGCGAAGAGAATGACAATAATTGGCAAAATCACAATCGCCTCATTCGTTTTTAAATCTGCCAAGGATTTCAAATTCTCTTTCTCTAGCGACCCCAATGCGATGCGTTGAAATTTTCGCAGCAAGCTGATCGCCAGGATCACCAGTACGATACAAAGGATTAGCCCGGCTGCGGCCAGCGCATCAAATAGCCCGATCAATATCGTCAAAGAAGCGACGCTGGTGGGAAAAAACGGTGCACTAATCGCTGCAAGCATGAGCAGAAACAAAGCCGATGTGAAAAACGGTAGATTGTTAACAATCCCGCCAAATGCACTGATGTCTGCTGCGCCAATGCGCTGAACCATGAAGTGAGCGCACGCGAACAATCCCGCGATGACAAACCCATGTGAAAACAGGGCGAATTGGGCACCCTGCAGTGCACTTGCATTGGTTGAAAAGACCGCGGCTGCTGCGCACGAAAGTAGAGAAATTGAGACTAAACCGACCAAGCGATGCATATTGGTCTCGCGAACCATGAACAGTGCTGAGACGGCACCGCTTGCCGCGAAAAATAACATCACCGGCGTCTGCACGTTTTCGGTCATACTGGGAAAGAGAGCCACGTTGAATTGCAACAGGCCGTAAATTCCAAGCTTGGGCAGAAACAACGCTACGAGGAGTACCGACGGTAGAGGCAAGTTCTCGCAGAGCTTCAAATACCATTCGTGTATCGGCCAGACGGGCAATAGCAGGGCGAACGACAAGGCCAACACGGTCCACAATATCGCCTGAGCGGCTGTACCAAGCTGATCGCCGTTGAGATCGATGAATGCTGTGGTGCCGACCGACTGATCCACGAACGCGAACGCCACTGAAAGCGCGAGCAGCGACACAACGATCAACCCGCTGAACGCAGAAGCGCGTTGGCTACGTTCGTGATCAGCAATCACCATGAAAACGATAAAAACTGCTAAGGAGAAGAAAAGGAAAAATGACAACGCGGTAGTGCTTAAATATACGCCGGCGTTGGCAGCCGATATTGCGACGAAGGCCAGCGCTTGGCCCTTTATGCTGTCATTTGGACCGGTTTTCCAAAGGGACAAAATGCAAATTGGCAGAAGTAGCGCCGTAGACAGTATGAATAGAAGCGAGACACCGTGCAAACCGAGAGCGCCAAGATATGGCGCGAGCGCAAAATTCTCCAATAACTGCACCTGCGAACTAGCCTCATCGAACGAGAAAAAGGCGAACAACACAAGCGTAAGCGAAAAGATGGAACTCAGAAGCGCCACTAGCCTTATGTTTTGTCGCTTATAGGGGCGATCATCGGCGGTAATCGCAATGAGGAAGAGGCCTGGAAAATTGATCAAAATCAGGAGCGAAAGAAGCGGAACGTCAAACATCTACGTGCACCGTAACTACTTGCTCACGAGCCCAGCGCGACGGCACCACCGGCCACGATAAGCGTGACCAGAACGGCACTCATTTGCCAATACACAGCTGGATGTTGAAGCTGGTTGAAAAAGCGTTCCGCCCTTTCTCGTGCGCTATCTCGGTTCCAAGTTTCTTGAAAGGCCTTACCATTGCTCGCTGCAGTCGTACTGCCCAACGCCTCTGGCAGCGTGTTCAGCAGCACTCCCGGCTTTTCAGTCAAAAACTCAACCAGCATAAGTTCGCGCTGAAAGGCAGTTTTTATACCCGCCAATAGCGCATTCTTCTCCCCATCTGCGGTTTGCCGCCGTCGGTAGAGCGTGGCACTCGCCGAGAGCAAAGCAACGGCAAGAAAAACCGAAAACGGCACGATCACCTCGTCGATCTCGATACTATTCCAGTCACTCGCGCTTAAGTTCGCAGACAGAAAGAGAGCGAAACCGGCGATTGTAACAACGGCCACGGCAAATACGGGTTGGAAGCGGCTTGGACGGATACGCCCGAGTGTGTCTGACGGCACTTTGGTTCGTCCAAAAAACACCGCAGAGATGAAACGCGTTTGAGACGAAACGAAAAGACCGCCTGCTGCCACCGCAAAAATAAACGCCGCTGCAAGCGTGAGGGTTGGCTGGCTTGCGCCCGACATTGTCGCCGCTCCGATGAATGCAACCGCAACACCCACACACAAACACTGGAGAAAACTCAAACCCAAGATCGTCTGGAAGGCTAGCGGAACTGTTGCACGCAGACCGCCATATTTTCGGATATCTTTCTCCCCGCCGACCTTCGTGACCACTTCCCCTATCAGATGAATACACCCGGCCATGATCAGTGCACTTACAGCCGCGAATACCGTTGCAAAAACAGGTGCAATTATGGCGCTGGCAGCCAGTGAAAGCCCGACCAAAACCACGGCTTGCGCCATGAGTAAGCGCCGCGGATCAATGGCCGCGCAAGCAATGCCACCGGCCAAAACGGCTGTTAACAATCCAAACGGCCCCAGGACCGCGACAATCGGCGACAAAAGCAAATCTGATTGAGCGATCATCATTACGCTTTGCGGAATGGCAAGAAGCACCACGAGACATCCAAGTGCGATCATACCGCCGAAGCTAGAAGTCCCGGTCGCGAGCGCCCAACTCAGGAATATGAATTGACCGCTTTTTAACAGCACCGCGATCACGAAAACGGTTTGGGTCAATGCAAAGGGAAACATTTCACCGCCTGCCATCAACAAAACGCTGAGCAGCAAAAAGTCGCCGATTACATTGATCACCAAAAAGAGTCTTGCGCTTGTCGGCGCGGCAATTCTCGCAGAGGCCCACGCGAGGAGTGCATAACCGCCATAGGTGATTGTCTGCCAACCAAGGAATGTTTGATGTCCGGTCGGCGCTGTCAGTGTCAGTATGGCACCGAAACTTAAAAACAAAATCGCGATGCTCGTTCGTGAGCGCGATAGCCGCAGTTCTTCCAAGACCCTGATTGAATTCACCGCGAGTAGCAAAAGACCGAAAACGACCGGCAGGAGCGCGATCGTCTTTAAGTCCCATTCCATCGTCGGTATCGCTGAAAGCCCCTCACCGGGCAAATTGCTTACCGTCAGGATGTAAGGATCGCTTTGTTCGGAAAAATCGACCAATAGCGATGCGCTCAATGACATTAAAAAGAGCAAAGCCAGTGCCCAGAACACAACGCGCAGGCTGACCCGTCGCTGAGATCTAATGACCCCAATGGCCACAATAATCATGCAGAGTATGGGCCCGATAGAAATGAAATTGAGGACCAAGGCCAGTCTTCCAAATGACGAAAAAAGAGGTCAGCGCGGCTCTTTGCCAAAGCGGCGAACATATTCATCCCGCCCACCGCTGGCTAATGCATCGGCCTGCGCAATCCAGTCCTCGCGCGTGATCCGGCCTGAAAATCGCAGATGATCGTCTACCCACATGACATCTCGCGGTGACCACGCTGCGATCTGGTCAAAATGGAAGACGCCCAAGCCGTTCAGTACCTGTTCGAGTTTTGGCCCGATCCCCGCAATCATCTTGAGATCGTCGGCACCCTCGGCCCGGGGTTTCTCCAGGGCATTCGGCGCGCCAGTCTCCAATTCAGTCGCAATGATCGGGACCACATTTGTCCGGTCGTCCACGAATGCGGGCTCGTCATTAACCTCGGTTTCTTCTTTTTTGCGCTTCTGTTTCTTCGGTTCGACGACCGCAGACTTTCCATGTGCATGCCGGGCTAGCTTCCGTAACTGCTTAACCGTTTTCTTATGTCTGCGTTTGACCTTCTTATTCGATTTTCCGGTGTCGGCCACGTTTTCAACGCTGGCTAATGCGATTGCGTACGGCATCCACTTCGCATCGCCTCCAAATTCGCTGATGACCTGTTGGAGTTGGTCAACGGTATCAGCATGGCCCTTAAACCCGGAGAACTTCTGCTGAACTTTGTGGTGTTGCTTCTTGGCCTTCGCTGCTTTTTTACCCACCACCGTCTCCCCAAACTAAAAAGGCGAATGCAATGCATACGCCTTTTAGTGGTGATGGAACAGGGCGTGTGCCCAGTTTTGTGTGGTCTACAACTAGCGCGGCTCTTTCCCGAAACGCTTTACGTATTCGTCCCGGCCGCCAGCGGCCAGCGCATCGGATTGGGGTATCCACTCATCGCGATCAATACGGCCTTTGAATTGCAGGTAGTCATCGACCCAAGCCACCTCGTTCGGCGTCCAAGCAGCAATCTGGCCAAAGGTCCAAATTCCAAGACCATTCAGCACTTGCTCAAGCTTAGGCCCGACCCCTGAAATCATCTTCAAATCGTCAGGCGTGGCTGGCTGTGAAACTGCCTTTGGCTTCACGAAATCCTCGGGAAGTGGCGCTGATTCGGCGCTTGCTTTTGCCGGTGCAGGGGCAGCTTTGGTTTCAGACTTTAACACTGCGACAGGCTCAGCAGCGGCAACAGGTGCTTTTGCTTTCGGTGTCGGAGCTACTTTTTTGGCGGCAGTTGTTGGCTTAGTCGCTTCGGTTGCAGGCTTACTGGCCGGTGCAGGCTTTGGAGCATCTGCCTCTTTTTTCTTAGCAGGGGCTGGCTTCGCAGTCGCCGATTTGGGAGTTGCGGACTTGGCTGCTGCTGGCTTCGGCGTCGCCGCTTTTTTTGCCGGTGCCTTCGCTTCTGCTGCTGGCGCTTTTGCAGCCGGGGCCGCGACGCCGCCTACTCGGAAATATGCAAATGGGTTTGCAACATCGTCGGCAGTGATCGGTGACAACTCACGCTTGGCGACGGTCGTTGCTGCTTTCATCGCGCCAGTGGCGGCGCCGAATGCTAGTCCATAGGTGTGCGCCGCAGCGCCAAAAGCGAATGCTGGACCGGCAAATGCGGCTGCCGACATCGGCTTCGTCATCTCAGAAACTGGAGCCATTTCTGGCATTTTCCCAAAGGCCGCCATCTTTGGCATCGCAGGCATTTTCGGCATCGCAGGGAATTCGCCAAATTTTGGGAGATATTCTTTATATGGCGATGCAGAAAAAATTTCTTTGGTTGTTTCTTGAATCTTCTCAGGTGTGGGGAACATGGCCGCCAGCCACGATGTGTCGCCCGCTGCCTTCATGTATTTGTCAGGAGTAGGAAAAAAAAACATAGCCGGACCTTTCCTTGGCCATCGATTGGACCGGTTACCAGCGAAAGACAGGTCTGACCTATCGGAGATACTGCCCCGGAGTTCTTAGAACCGTCCCATATTGCGCTGCACAAATCAAGTGCTGCAGCGCACAAAAGACGTTACTCCAATGGTTGAAACCTGTTACGGCTACTTTTGCCGCTTGGCGGCTTCTGACGCCGTCGCTGCAAGATCGAGCGTGGGGTTGGTGCGGCCCGACGGCACTTCAATGTCTTTTTCCCCCTGCTTCACTGTCTGTGCGGCTTTTATGGACGCCATCGTTGGTTCGGGGGTGGCGAAATCGTCGGTGACGTGCACATCGACGGTTTCGGCTGGTTTCGCCTTCACATGGTGGGGAACGTTATCGTCGTCCACGGTCGCGAGACGGTTGGTAACCGCATCTGATCCAGCTTGTTTTTTCTTCGTTGAGTGTATCACCTCATCAGCTTCGTGGGCTGTTTCCGCGATCTGCATTGTAGGATTAAGTTTCTTGGCCATGTCTAAGTCTCCTGTGTGAAAACATATTGCTTTACCATGGCCAATTTTAGCCCGCCTTTCGTTAATTGATACAAAAACAGCGGGTTATTGATCAGCGCATTCTTTGACAGAAACTAGAATCAACGGTCTGCATCACACAACCGTAAGCGGTCGTGTCTTTTTGTAAGATGACAAAAATCGCATCACGGTCAGGGTCTTCACCAGGGATAGGCACGTTAGCCGACGTCATTGTTTTAATCTCGTACCCCTCCTGCAGCAGTGTGCCGATCGTAGAGGTTTGCGCAAATGCAGACGCTGAGCTCATAGCGAAGAACACAGCAATATAAACGGAATAAAAACGTCGAAGCATAACGATTCGCCCCTGTGAAACTTGAGCGAGTGTTGTGGGCAACTTCCCTGGAAGTCAAAGACTGGGAGCGGAATTTGGAGAAATTTAGTGGCGCGAGTGACGGGGCTCGAACCCGCGACCTCCGGCGTGACAGGCCGGCACTCTAACCATCTGAGCTACACCCGCGCACTAAACGCTGTTTCCAGCGTGAGCGGGTGATTAGGCGGAACAATTGGGGGTGTCAAGCGAAGACAAACATCAAAGATGTGCGTGACACGTTTTTGCGAAGAGGTGCTTGCAGTTCGAGAACGAAGCGCATAGGAACGGCGCTGCGGGCGATTAGCTCAGCTGGTAGAGCGCTTCGTTTACACCGAAGATGTCGGGAGTTCGAGTCTCTCATCGCCCACCACCCGCGTCAGCCAAATAGCAGATGAACCGATTATGTCTATTGATCGAATACGGCGTCGAGTAACCGCTTCATTTGATCATCACGTTCTCGCGCACCGTTACCACCAAGGACGATTGCGACGACGGATCTGCCATTGCGCTTTGCAGACGTTGCTAGATTAGAACCGGATGCTCTGGTGTAGCCGGTCTTAAGTCCGGTTGCTCCTCGATAGCTCTTCAAGACATTGTTGTGGCCCGTAATCCGCTTGCCGTTGTGCTCAAAGCTCGTGAGACCGAAATAACCGTAATATTGAGCATGATTTTTCTGCAACGCTAGGGACAGCTTTGCCATATCACGCGCGGTCGTGCGCATATCGGCATCGGGCAGACCAGATGCGTTTTGAAACACAGTAGATGACATTCCGAGGCTACGCGCCTTCGTCGTCATCAGCTGGGCAAACCTCTCTTCTGTACCACCCAGATATTCCGCGACTGCGGTTGCAACGTCGTTGGCGGATTTCACTACCAGTGCCCGAATGGCCTTATCAATCGTGATTGTAGAGCCAGCCTTAAGCCATAATTTTGATGCCTGTTTTGAGGCTGCATTGGCGGAAACCGGTATTTCGGTGCTCGTTGAGAACCGCCCTGACGATAGCCCGTCAAAAATCATGTATACGGTCATCATCTTGGTCAGCGACGCAGGATAACGCAGGCGGTCTGCAGACGTTTGCTCCAACACGCGCCCCGTTTTCACGTCAACGACGATCGAAGCGTAGCGCTGATTTCCAGGGATCGGTGCAACGTCGAGCGTCTCCACAGTTGAACATGCGGACAGACAAAGGGCAGTTAAAATTAACAACCATGTTCGCATCGCGAATGGGCTCCTTGGAACGGCTGCTCGTTGTGAGCTTGTATCTTTATGCGCGCAATTAAATACACAAAAGAAAATGGCGGGTAAAACCCGCCATACTGAACTTTAAATCTGTCTTTGTGCACCAGAGACCATAATCACTAGTTCAGGGCGTCTTTAAGGCCTTTACCAGCGGCAAATTTTGGAACGCGCTTTGCGGCAATTTCAATTGTAGCGCCGGTCATTGGATTGCGCCCGGTGGTTGCTGCCCGATCCTGTACGGTGAAATTTCCAAATCCAAGGATTCGCACGTCACCGCCGGACTTCAATTCATCCGTTATGACCTGGAAGACCGCTTCCATAGCTGCCTGTGCGTCGGTCTTGGACAAACCAGATTTTTCTGCAACGCCAGCGGCGAGTTCGTTTTTGTTCATGTTAGCTCCTGAAATTACAAAGCGAATCGAATGCCCGATCCCTCCGTTTCCAAATACCATCGAAATCAAGCACTTGGGAAATTTGAACCCGAAAACATGAGGCTTTGACACAAAAAAGGGGCCGTTTGGCCCCTTCACTTGTTATATACTTACAGACTTAGTGAGCCATTCCCGGAACACTTGATCCACCGTCTGACATTTTAAGTGCCAAAGCAGCGTCATAGTCGTCTTGCGACCACTCAATTGCTTCCGGCTGACGTACCAATGCATGATCAAGAACTTCGTCTAAATGCTCTACTGGTATGATTGTCAGAGCCTCTTTGACATTGTCCGGTATCTCGGGGAGGTCCTTTTCATTGTCCTGCGGGATGAGCACGGTCTTGGTACCACCGCGCACAGCCGCTAGAAGCTTCTCTTTCAATCCGCCGATTTGAAGCACCCTGCCCCGCAAGGTAATCTCACCGGTCATGGCAACATCTTTACGCACTGGAATACCAGTGAGCACTGAGACCATTGCCGTCGCCATGGCGATGCCGGCAGACGGACCGTCTTTCGGCGTAGCACCCTCGGGAACGTGAACGTGTATGTCACGCTTATCGAAGAGCGGAGGTTCGACACCGAAGTCCACCGCCCGCGACCGCACATAGGATGCAGCGGCGGAAATCGACTCCTTCATCACGTCTTTCAAATTGCCCGTGACAGTCATTTTGCCCTTTCCAGGCATCATGATCCCCTCAATGGTCAGCAATTCACCGCCCACCTCAGTCCACGCAAGTCCGGTGACAACGCCGACTTGGTCATCTTTATCGATTTCACCAAAGCGGAACTTACGGACGCCAAGATAGTCGTCGATATTCTCAGCTGTAACAGCCACTGCCTGCTTGTCGTTGCGAAGAATGTCGGTAACCGCTTTACGGGCAAGCTTCATCAACTCCCGTTCCAAGTTCCGCACGCCAGCTTCGCGGGTGTAAGTTCTAATCACCTCACGAACCGCTTCGTCGGTCACGGAGAACTCACCGTCGCGAAGCGCGTGGTCACGCTCGGCTTTCGGCAGAAGGTGGCGCTTCGCAATCTCCACTTTCTCGTCTTCGGTATAACCGGCAATCCGAATGATCTCCATCCGGTCCATCAACGGGCCTGGAATGTTGAGCGTATTGGCGGTCGTGATGAACATCACGTCAGACAGATCGTATTCAACTTCGAGATAGTGATCCATGAATGTGGAATTCTGCTCGGGATCGAGCACTTCCAGAAGCGCCGATGACGGATCGCCGCGGAAGTCCATTCCCATCTTATCGATCTCATCGAGAAGGAAGAGCGGGTTCGATTTCTTGGCCTTCTTCATTGACTGAACGATTTTGCCCGGCATGGAACCAATGTAAGTGCGCCGGTGACCGCGAATTTCGGCCTCATCGCGAACACCACCCAAGGCCATGCGAACGTATTCGCGACCAGTCGCCTTCGCGATTGATTTCGCAAGCGATGTTTTTCCGACGCCGGGCGGACCCACGAGGCAAAGAATTGGGCCTTTGAGCTTGTTTTGCCGCTTTTGGACCGCAAGGTATTCGATGATTCGCTCTTTGACTTTGTCCAGACCAAAGTGATCATCATCCAGCACGGTTTGCGCGGCGTTAAGATCGTACTTTACCTTGGAACGCTTCTTCCACGGGATAGACAGCATCCAGTCGAGATAGTTACGCAGCACTGTGGCCTCTGCAGACATCGGAGACATCTGCTTGAGTTTCTTGAACTCGGCGTTTGTCTTTTCGCGCGCTTCCTTTGAGAGCTTTGTTTTATTGATGCGCTCTTCGAGTTCACTCAGCTCGTTTTGGCCGTCTTCGCCGTCGCCAAGCTCCTTCTGGATCGCCTTCATCTGCTCGTTGAGATAATATTCGCGCTGGGTTTTCTCCATCTGGCGCTTTACGCGACTGCGGATGCGCTTCTCCACTTGAAGGACGGATATCTCAGATTCCATGTGCCCAAGCGCAGCTTCGAACCGACCCTTGATGGAAATGGTTTCCAAGAGCGCCTGTTTTTCTGGAATTTTGAGGACGAGGTGTGAAGCGATGGTGTCGGCAAGCTGACCAGCGTCATCTATCTGAGAGACTGCCTGAACGACATCCGATGACAGCTTTTTGTTCAGCTTCACGTAGTTTTCGAACTCTTTGACTGCGGTGCGTGCGAGCGCGTCTAACTCGAATTCGTCTTCATCAGGCGCCTGAACCACTTCACCATCGGCGCGCATGTAAGCGCTGCCTGCATCAAAGCGCGAAACTTCGATCCGCTCGGTACCTTCTACCATCACCTTAACAGTGTTGTCCGGCAGTTTGAGCAATTGAAGCACGCGCGCTAACGTTCCGCGGGTGTAAATCGCATCGGCATCTGGATCATCGTCAGCGGCATTCCTCTGCGTCGCAAGAAGAATCGGCTCGTCACGCTGCATAACGTCTTCAAGCGCAGCAATCGACTTTTCGCGACCAACGAAGAGTGGAACAATCATATGAGGGAACACGACAATGTCGCGTAGCGGTAGAACGGCGTATTGCCCGTTTTGCGATACCGACGGCGTAGTCTCGGGAGTGTCAGTCATTTAGTCTTCCTTTCAGCCTGGTTAGGCCTGAGTTGCCCCGCCCGAAATTGCAGCGGAACTCACGTCATATAGCTGTGCCTCAACGATAAGATTTTCAAGCAAATCAATGGCGCAGACGAAGCTTCACCCTTCACGAAACTGTTGGCAAGCACCGAAACACGTTTGCACAGTCACAAAAACGACAAAGGTGCCGCAGCAAAACCGCGACGCCGCACCTTCAAATGATGACGCTAAGCGCTAAGCGCTTTCCGCAGCGGGCTGTGCATCCTTATCGGCGTATATGTACAGAGGATGTGCGTTGCCGGACACGACTTCGTCTGAAATCACAACTTCTCGCACGCCCTCAAGCGCTGGAAGCTCAAACATCGTGTCGAGCAGGATGGCCTCAAGAATTGAGCGCAGACCTCTAGCGCCTGTTTTTCGCTCGATTGCCTTCTGGGAAATAGCCCGCAGCGCATCTTCGTGGAACGTCAGTTGAACGTCTTCCATCTCAAAAAGGCGCTGATACTGCTTCACAAGTGCGTTTTTCGGCTCACTCAAAATTCGCACCAGCGCCTCCTCATCGAGGTCCTCAAGCGTCGCAAGAACCGGAAGACGGCCGACAAATTCCGGTATCAGCCCAAAACGAAGCAGGTCTTCCGGCTCGACATTGCGGAAGAGTTCACCTGTTTGACGTTCATCGGGCGCTTCCACCGCGGCCCCAAAGCCGATTGACGTGGTACGGCCCCGATCTGAAATGATCTTATCAAGGCCAGCGAACGCACCGCCGCAGATGAAGAGGATGTTAGACGTATCCACCTGCAGAAATTCCTGCTGCGGATGCTTTCGTCCGCCCTGCGGCGGAACTGCCGCAACAGTGCCCTCCATGATCTTCAACAAAGCCTGCTGAACGCCTTCACCGGACACATCACGGGTGATGGACGGGTTATCGGATTTACGCGTGATCTTATCGATCTCGTCGATGTACACGATGCCGCGCTGTGCCCGTTCAACATTGTATTCCGATGCCTGCAGCAGCTTGAGGATAATGTTCTCAACATCCTCACCGACATAGCCGGCCTCGGTTAGTGTGGTCGCGTCTGCCATGGTGAATGGCACATCAATTATCCGCGCAAGCGTCTGTGCTAGAAGTGTTTTACCACACCCGGTCGGGCCAATGAGCAGGATATTTGATTTCGCTAACTCGACATCGTCGCTTTTTTCCGCGTGGGCCAACCGCTTGTAATGGTTGTGAACCGCAACTGACAAAATGCGTTTCGCGTAGCCTTGGCCAATAACGTAGTCGTCAAGGACGCAAAGTATCTCTTGGGGCGTTGGAACGCCGTCCTTCGCTTTCGCAACCGAGGACTTATTCTCTTCACGAATAATATCCATGCAGAGCTCGACGCATTCATCGCAGATGAAAACAGTTGGACCCGCAATTAACTTACGTACTTCGTGCTGGCTTTTACCGCAGAAGGAACAGTAGAGCGTGTTTTTGGCATCCCCGCCATTATTGCCGCCGCTGCTTCCTAC
The DNA here is from genome assembly GCA_038745535.1 of Pseudomonadota bacterium. Taxonomy (GTDB): domain Bacteria; phylum Pseudomonadota; class Alphaproteobacteria; order Rhizobiales; family Rhizobiaceae; genus JBCDLI01. The sequence goes on from JBCDLI010000010.1 coordinate 44,146, forward strand.
TTTGCTCATTCGGTATTCCTTTCAAATCCCGCCATCGGTGGCAGGTGAAGCGATCGGACGCAAGCACACCATCAACCGCTTCTCGATGATAGGCAACGCGAACATAAGCGCAACCTCATATTCCCATTTGGTCGTATCCAGAATGGAAATAGTAGTGGGAGCCTACCCGTTCCCCGGTCAATAGTGTCTTAATGGCAACAGACTGTACGACCGCTTGAATTGCGTGATTTTTCCTAGCCTGTTTCGACGCCACCGTTACTTTGCTGCCTCTTCGATAGCCGCACGGGAAGAAATCACGTTGTCGATCAGGCCAAAATCCTTCGCCTGTTGCGCACCCATGAAGTTGTCGCGCTCGAGCGCGTTTTCGATCGTTTCATAGTCGTTGCCGGTGTGCTCAACGTAGATTTCGTTCAAGCGTTTTTTCAAAGTCTTGGTGAACTCAGCGTGGATCATGATGTCGGTCGCCTGCCCTTGGTAGCCACCAGAGGGCTGGTGAACCATGATGTTCGCGTTCGGCAAAGCAAAGCGCATGTCCTTCGCGCCGGCAGCCAGAAGCAGCGAGCCCATGGACATGGCTTGGCCGGTACAGAGCGTAGACACTGGCGGCTTGATAAATTGCATCGTGTCGTAAATCGCCATGCCGGAGGTCACCACACCGCCAGGTGAATTGATATAAAGCGCTATCTCTTTCTTCGGATTTTCCGCCTCAAGGAATAACAATTGTGCGCAAACGAGAGACGCCATCCCGTCCTCGATCGGACCGGTGATGAAAATGATCCGTTCCTTTAAAAGACGCGAGAAAATATCAAACGCACGCTCGCCGCGATTGGTCTGTTCCACAACCATCGGGACTAAATTCATTACGGTGTTAATTGGGTCGGCCATTTTCGTTGTCCTGAGACTGTGGGTGAAATTCATGTGGGTGGGGAGTAGTCGTGTATCCTTGCCTCATCGCTCAATATGGTTGCAAGGACACGATTCGCAAGAAAACAGCGCTTGCCCGCGTTAAATGAAGAACTCATGCTGCCTTACTCGACCCACCAAAATGCAGGCTTCCCCGAACTTACGCTTTCACCACGTGACGAGCAGTTCTTCCTAAATCCATATGAAACCTACCGAGAATGGCACGATGCGGGATGGGAAGTATTCTGGTGGCATGACTACCAAATGTGGTGCGTTTGCTCTTTCGATCTGGTTGCCCGAATTTTTCGTGATCGCCGCTTTGGCAGGCAAATTTCACACAAAGCAGCGCGTCACGAATTGGGTCTGCCGGAAAGACCTCAACACTTGGCGAATTTTGACCGGGTTGAGTTGAATTCCCTTCTGGAATTAGAGCCTCCAAAACACACGCGGATTAGGCGTCAGGTCAATCGCGCCTTTTTTGCTCGTGCTGTGGACCGCCTCAGACCGCAGATCGCTACTGATGCCCAAATACTCATTGATAGCTTTGAGGCGCGCGGACACGCGGAGGTTCTCGAAGAATTCATCGCGCCTCTCGCGGTGGGCACCACTTGTCGTTTGCTTGGCGTCGATCAGAGCAGTGCTGATCGGCTGCGTGGTTGGTCGCACGCAATGGTGAAGATGTACGTCGCAAATCCGGCCTTGGCGGATCAACTTGCGGCTGATGAGGCAGCAAGGCAGTTCAGTGATTGGGTTCGCGCCGAGATCTCCAATATGCGAAGAGCGTCGGAAAACGACAGCCTCCTTTTCGAGTTACTCAGTGGAAGCGATACCAGCAATGCACTGACTGATGATGAGATCGTGTCTACCGTCGTTCTTCTTCTCAATGCAGGCCATGAAGCGACTGTTCACCAATTCGGAAATGGTATGGCCACCGCGTGGGCTCAGCGAGGGCCCGAGTGGCCATCCCTTTTTGAGACACCGGCAAAAACCGCTGCGACTGTCGATGAGTTTTTGCGATTTAATCCGCCGCTTCACATGTTCACGCGCTATGCGCTTCAAGACATCTCGCTTCAGACCAAGGCTGGAGAGCTTGAACTCAAATTTGGTGATCAAGTTGGATTGCTACTCGGCGCGGCAAACCGCGATCCAAACAAGTTCGACGCACCGAACTCTTTTAATCCTGACAGGTCCGATCAGGCGACCGCCGCTTTCGGCGCGGGAATTCACTTTTGCGTAGGGACTGCACTTGCAAAAATCGAACTGCAGGAAGCGTTTTCTGCAATGGCTTCGCGACTACCGCATGCGCGTTTTGAAAACGGCCCGCGCTGCGCAAATAGCTTTCACTTTCACGGATTAGAGAGCGCCTTACTCCGCTGGTAGCTGTCGTTCACGGCGCAGGTCTGGGCGAACCGGAGCGAGCAATCGGTTCACGAGAGGAACAAGTGCCGCAACAACCGGTTTTGCAAGTCTGGTTAAGTAACGTTGCAGCGGCTTTTCAGCGAAGATGTGTACGGCGAAGGCCAAACCAATCATGGCGACTGCAACGCCTGTCACGAAAATCGGCGTGGCCAAGTCTGCTCCGACAGTCCGAAACACAGCATAACCGATTTCTTGATGGACGAGATACAGCGGGTAAGAAATTGCACCAAGTAACGCGAGTTGTTTGCCGCAGCTCTTGATCTGGGGGCCCAACACGCTGAGCGCTACGATCCCACCTATCGCCAATGCAAACGCCAGCGCGGTCAATTGTGACATCGTCCCCGTATCGATGATCAGAAATGGTTGCGCGTCAGCATGGTGGAGTGCGGTCCCGAGCAGCAGGACGGATATCGCCAAAGCTGCAACGGCATGAGCCGTCAGACCATTTTTTCGCACGCGATAGAGAACCATCCCAATCACGAAGGCACCGGACCAATCGGTGATGAACAATCGTTCTATCGGTCCAAACTCGAGAATGAACATGTTCAATGCCGATATGGTGAGCCACGACAGGGAGATTACCATAAGGTAGCGATGATAGACGCCTGCGAGAAGCAGCAGGACGACCCACCCATAAAAGATGAATTCGTAGACAAGTGTCCAATAAACGCCGTCGACAAATTCGTGACCGAAAATCTGGGGCAGCAGTGTCAGATTAGACAGCCATTGCGTAAAGCCGCTGAAATGGGGAGCACCTAAAATTGCTAGGACAATGGCCGTTAAGCTCATGCTGACCCAGAAGGCGGGCATCAAACGAACGACACGATTGACTGCGAAATCAACGCCATGCCGATTTTCGCTCACATGCGAGATTAAAAATCCCGACAGCGCGAAAAATACTGGTACACCCATGTAGCCATATTTGGCGAAGTACAAAAACGCGCCCTCTGGAACCGAATATGGCACCATTTGCCAGGCCGGGCCAATGTGCGCGTAGTGTGTGATCAATACCCAAAGCGCTGCTAGAAAGCGAAGTAAATCGAGGTTTGGAAAGTAGTCGCGCTGAGTGTTGTCCATACCGGTCCCCTTTTCCGTGTCGCGGTCTACACTGGAAGAGACAACGTCGCGTTAAGTCGCGCACCAATTATTAAACTTAGTAGGTCAACATTCCGACAAACGGACGGGCGTCGGTATGTTTAAGAACAATGGTAATTCGGTCGAAGTGATCCTTCGCATGGTCGATGGGCAGATCATTGAGGGTTCGGTCAATGGCGGGGTGACCGCAGACTTGGCAGTTATTTTGAACAGGCCGGGCAATTTTGTCGAAATCACTGTCAAAGGTGGCGTCAAGAAATACATCGGTGCGCAGCACATTGTGTCGATCGAAAAAACAAAATCGCTATCCGAAATCAATGCTCCAAGCGTGTTGCACGGTTCGCGCGCGAACGCCTATGCGATTTTAAAGCTGCCTGAGACATGCACGCGCGAAGAGCTCAATCGCCGATATCGAGAAATGGTGAAAACCTATCACCCCGATAAATACCGACACGTCGATATGCCCGACGAGATCGCAGAATACCTACACGATACGTTTAATGCGCTGGCGCGTGCCAACGATCTTATTGAACAAGACCTACGCAGCCGCGAGACCACCGCTGCGTAAACCCTGTGATTTTAGACCTTCGCCAGTGCTTGATCGATGTCAGCGATGATATCGGCTGCGTTTTCAATACCGACAGACAGACGAACAACGTCGTTGCCTGCGCCCGCCACTTCGCGTTGCTGATCTGAAAGCTGCCGGTGCGTGGTCGACGCGGGGTGGATCACAAGCGACCGGGTGTCGCCAATATTGGCGAGGTGCGAGAACATCGCCAGGCCTTCAACGAACTTTACGCCGGCGTCGTAGCCATCCTTCAAGCCGAAGGTGAACACGGCTCCGCCCCCGTTTGGCGAGTACTTTTCCTGACGCTCTTTGTATGGGCTGGAGTCAAGTGCTGCGTAGTTCACCCACGCGACCTTGTCGTGCGCTTCAAGATGTTGAGCGACTGCCAAAGCATTATCGCAATGGCGCTGCATGCGCAGCGCAAGCGTCTCGGCTCCGGTGAGGATATAGAACGCATTTTGCGGTGAGATTGTTGGGCCAAAATCGCGAAGACCAAGCACGCGGCAGGCAATTGCAAACGCAATGTTTCCGACAGCTTGATGCAACACGACGCCAGCATATTCGTCTCGCGGCTCTGAGAGCATGGGGTATTTGCCCTGCTCAGCAGACCAATCAAACGTGCCCGCATCAACGATCATGCCGCCCATGGAATTGCCGTGACCGCCGATAAATTTGGTCAGCGAGTGCACGACAATGTCTGCACCGTGCTCAATCGGACGAATGAGGTAAGGCGTCGCCATTGTGTTATCGACGATGAGCGGAAGGCCGTGTTTGTGCGCAAGATTTGCCACTGCTTCGAGGTCGGTGATGATGCCGCCGGGATTTGCCAATGATTCAACGAAGATTGCTTTTGTCTTATCGTCAATAAGCGCTTCGACCGAAGCGAGGTCGTCCATGTCGCCCCAGCGCACTTCCCAATCGAAGTTTTTGAATGCCGTGCCGAACTGGTTGATGGAACCGCCATAAAGCTTTTGCGCGGCGATAAAGTTGTCACCTGCTTTCATAAGCGTATGGAACACGAGAAGCTGGGCGCCGTGGCCAGACGAGGCGGCGAGCGCTGCGGTGCCGCCTTCCAATGCGGCAACTTTTTCCTCCAAAACCGCAGTCGTCGGGTTCATGATGCGGGTGTAGATGTTGCCAAATTCAGCGAGCGCGAAAAGGTTTCCAGCTTGCTCCGCGCTGTCGAAAACGAAGCTTGTCGTCTGATAGATTGGCGTGACGCGCGCTTTTGTCGTAGGGTCTGGGGCCGCGCCTGCGTGGATCGCTAGCGTTTCAAAACCCGGTACGTGGGCTGCTGACATGGTGGTTCCCTCCATAGTGTGACGGACGTATCATCACAGCTTGCGGAAGCTTCCAAGGAATATTTTTCGCTATTTCGCCGCGTCACGCCAATTCTTTTCGCGGTCGGTCTTTTCGGGAGCCGATCAAAGACCAAGCCTCGGCATCTCAATTGCCGGGCAACGGTCTTGAATCACCGTGATCCCCTCGCCTTCTAAGCGCGCTGCCACTTTATCATCGCGCACACCGAGCTGGGTCCAAAACACTTTTGGCCGCCAAGGCAACGTTAAAACTTCTTCTGCGATTTTCGCCAGGTGGTCTGAGGCTCGAAACACATCGACCATGTCCACGGGCTCGGGCAAATCTGCCAACGAGGCGACGACTTGCGCGCCGTTTATCACCTTTCCGGTGTGGCCCGGATTAACGGCGACGACGTAAAAACCCTTTGACACCAAAAAACCCGTCACGCGGTTGGACGCGCGCGCCTCATTGGGGGATGCGCCCAGCACTGCGATGGATTTCGTTTCGGTAAGCACTTTGCTGAGCACTTCATCTGTTGGATCTCTCACGACGCGGTCCAATCCGGCTTTCTCTTTTCGAGGAATGCCGTGATGCCTTCACACGCCTCGCCATGCATCATGTTTTCCACCATAACACCTGCGGTAAACGCATATGCATCCTCCAGGCCCATCTCGGCTTGTTGGTAGAACGCGCGTTTACCCCGCTCGACGGTCGCGACAGGCTTCGATGCAATTGTTTCGGTGTATTTCTGAATAATCTGCTGGAGATACTGCCGGGGCACGATCCGATTGACGAGGCCGAAGTCTTTTGCGGTGGATGCGTCGATTGTCTCGCCGGTTAGTAGCATTTCCATCGCCTGTTTGCGGCTGACATTGCGGGAGAGCGCGACCATGGGCGTTGAGCAAAACAGCCCGATGTTGACGCCGGGCGTACAGAACGCAGAGGTATCGGTGCAGATCGCCAGATCGCAGGTTGCAACCAACTGGCAGCCTGCAGCGGTGGCGAGCCCGTCCACCTCGGCGATCACCGGCTTTGGACACTCAATAATTGCCAACATCAACTGCACACAGGTTTTGAAGGTCAATTCAAAGAAAGCCGCACCATCGTCGGTGTCGGAGCGATGTGCGTTCATTTCTTTCAAATCATGACCAGCACTGAAAATCTTGCCCGGGTTAGCCGACGCAATGACAATGCACTTCACATCAGCCTTACCCGCTGCGTCTGTGATGGCACCACGCAATGCGCCCATCATCGAGATAGAAAGCGCATTTGCAGGCGGTCGGTTCATCTCGATGCGCACGCCGCCATTGAAATTCGAGGTGCGGATCAGCGACTCCTCGTTGGAGTTGTCAGCGGTGAATATCTCTTCCATAGGCCACCCGTTGCTTGATGCCTTTTCCTGTAGAAAGTCGCACTGCCATGCAAGGTTTACCACCGGGCGAAATTCCTGAGCCGTTGATAAGCGCCGATGAAATTGAGGCCTTTTTTGACCGTGACTTTCCGCAAGTCCATCAGGATGGTCGCGTTTTCACAATTCGATCTATTGAGCGCGGGAAAACCGTGTTTCGGCTTGATCCGAATGAAAAGCACCTGCGGCCCGGCGGTACCGTATCAGGACCTGCTTTGTTCGCGCTCGCAGATGTCGGCGCATACGTTTGTATTCTCGCGCACATCGGCATCGTGGAGCACACCGTGACCACGAATATGAACATCAACTTCATGCGAAAGGCGGCGCCAGGCCCGATAGACTGCACGAGCACTCTCATGAAGCTCGGAAAGCGCCTCGCCGTTGTCGACAACACGATGCGCGATCAGGATGGCAATATCGTTGCCCACGCGACGGGAACATACGCGATCCCAGTAATACGGTAACTTGATACCGTATATCCAAGCCATTGAAATAGCGACATTTCTATTGGTTATGTATTTTCTGTTTGACACCAGCCACGGATAATTGTTTACGGCCCACATCGCGGTCTTTGACCGCTTTTTTGTTGCGTTTTCGAATGCAACCCAAGCAACAAGAAAAGCCTGAAATGCCGCACAACGCGCGTCGCTGCTCAGGATGAATTGAAGGATTTTTCCAAATGCGGACGTTTTCGCAAAAACCTGCAGATGTGCAGAAAAAATGGATTATCGTTGACGCAGAAGGTTTGGTCGTTGGCCGCCTCGCCTCAATCGTCGCTAACCGCCTTCGCGGAAAGCACAAGCCATCATACACCCCCCATGTGGACGACGGCGACAACGTGATCGTAATCAATGCGGACAAAGTGGTTTTCACCGGACGCAAGCGTATCCAGAAAAAATACTACTGGCACACAGGGCATCCGGGCGGCATTAAAGAGCGTACGGCTGAAGCTATGCTGACCGGTCGTTTTCCAGAGCGAGTCGTAGAAAAAGCTGTTGAGCGCATGATCCCGCGCGGTCCCCTTGGCCGGCGCCAGATGAAAAATCTGCGCGTGTACAACGGCGCTGAACACCCTCACGAAGCACAGCAGCCCGAAGCGCTGGATGTTGCTTCCATGAACTCCAAGAACAAGAAAGCTTAAAACAATGGCTGAACTGAATTCACTCGAAGAGCTTGGCGAAGCAACTGTAAACACACAAGCTGCAGCGCCGGAAGCACCTGTTCATGTTCAAAAGCTTGATGAACACGGTCGCGCCTACGCGACCGGGAAGCGCAAGGACGCTGTGGCACGTGTCTGGATCAAGCCGGGCACAGGCAAGATCACGATCAATGATCGCGAGATGCCCACATATTTTGCGCGTCCAGTCCTGCAAATGGTTCTGCAGCAGCCTCTCGTCGCCGCAAACCGTGCTGGTCAGTACGATATCATGGCGACGGTGAAAGGCGGCGGTCTTTCCGGTCAGGCTGGAGCAGTCCGTCACGGCATCTCCAAAGCCCTCACCTATTTTGAGCCAGAGCTACGCGCTGTTTTGAAAAAAGGCGGGTTCCTCACGCGCGATAGTCGTGTGGTTGAACGTAAGAAGTACGGTAAGGCGAAAGCCCGTCGTTCTTTCCAGTTCTCGAAGCGCTAACGCTCCGCAGTCAATTTGCTTATTTTTGGCGGGGCTTCGGCTCCGCCTTTTTTGTTGGAAATATGAAATGCCAAGCGAAACGATTGATCACGCATTCACCGCCGAAAACCTCACCGACGCTGCAAGTGACCCAACTTACGCAGGTGCACTCTCGTTTATGCGACGGCGTTACACCAAGTCACTGGAGGGTGTGGATGTCTGCGTGTTGGGTATTCCGTTCGATGCCGCGACCTCTAATCGCCCGGGCGCGCGGTTCGGGCCACAGGCAATCCGTGCTGCATCAGCTATCATGGACAGTGATCCCCAGTATCCGTTCGGCGTCAATTTGTTTACGAACCTAGCCGTCGTTGATCGCGGGGACGTGCTGCTCGACTTTGGAAAGCACGATGAAACACCGGCTCGGATCGAGCGGGAAGCGTCGGAGATCATTTCGTCAGGCGCGTTTTTGCTCGGTCTCGGCGGCGATCACTTTGTGACGTGGCCGCTTCTCAAGTCGCATGCGGAAAAGCACGGTCCATTGGCGCTTGTTCAGTTCGATTCCCATCAGGACACCTGGCCCGATGACGGGAAACGAATTGACCACGGCACGTTCGTTTCACGGGCGGTAAAAGACGGCGTGATTGACCCTTCGAAATCGATCCAGATTGGGATTCGTACCCACGCGCCGGATGATTACGGAATTGAGATCATCCACGCCTATGATCTTGAAGAGATGAATGCGACAGCAGTTGCCGAGCGCATCGTAAGGCGGGTTGGCGATGCGCCTTGCTATCTCACGTTTGACATTGATTGCCTTGATCCCGCTTTTGCGCCGGGCACCGGAACACCGGTAGCGGGTGGACCATCGAGTGCGAAAATGCTCTCGGTCATCTCAAAGCTTGGATCGCTAAATATTGTCGGTGCCGATGTGGTTGAAGTCGCGCCTGCCTATGACCAAGCGGATGTGACGGCGATTGCCGGAGCGGCGGTCGCGATGCATGTGGTTGGTCTGTTGGGTGAGAAGAAAAACGGGACTCTATGATGCAGAAAGTCTTCATTGACGGGGAACACGGGACAACCGGCCTCCAAATCCGCGAACGGCTTGATAGGCGCACGGACATCGAATTGCTATCGCTGGCCCATGGGGACCGTCGTAGTGCCGAGAAACGCGCCGAGCTTTTGCGCGAAGCCGACATCGCCATCCTATGCTTGCCCGACGACGCCGCGCGGGAAGCCGTTGTGCTCGCTGCCAACAGCGGAACCCGTTTCATTGACGCTTCGACCGCGCACCGGACACACGAAGATTGGGTCTACGGCTTTGCCGAAGCCGAGCCCGGCCAAGCAGAGCGTATCGCGAAGGCGCAATTTGTGTCTAACCCCGGCTGTTATTCAACGGGTGCAATTGGCATCCTACGGCCGCTCGTTGCCTCGGGCGTCTTGCCACCGGATTATCCCACCACGATCAATGCAGTGTCCGGCTACACCGGCGGCGGCAAGCAGATGATCGCGCAAATGGAAAAGCCAGACGCCGAAGATGCGATAACTTCGCCTTATTTCGCCTATGCGCTCACGCTCGCACATAAACATGTGCCTGAAATCATAACGCGGTCAGGTCTAGCGCGCCGCCCAATCTTCACGCCGAACGTATCGAAATTCCCGCAAGGCATGCTCGTCAACGTGCCGCTTCATCTAGACTTGTTAGCTGCTGGTACGAAACCATCATCGGTTCATGAAGCGCTACGAGAGCACTATGCGGGGCAGCGAATCGTAGAAGTTGCCGACACGACGGAGCCCCCCGCCCGCCTTGATCCGACCGAATTGGCGGGCACCGACAAGATGCGAATCTATGTTTGCGCGAACGAGGAAGCTGGCCACGTAAACATCATCGCCTCACTCGACAATCTCGGCAAAGGAGCCAGTGGCGCCGCAGTGCAGAACCTCGATATTAAGCTTGGCGTGTCGCAACTGGAGACAGTCTAATTTCAGCCGCGTGGCTATGCGTTGAGCCGTTGAGTAATTTCAGTGGCCCAACCATTGCTCGCCAATGCGCTATCGCAAACGCGAAGATCACGAATGCCAGTCCCTGGTGAACGAGCGCCCAGTTTAATGGAACAGCCATCACAAGCGTGACAATGCCGACGACAGCTTGGGCCGTCATCAGCCCTAGGAGTACGGTCGCCCGGCGTGCATGGGTGGAACCCGGTGCAAACCTCCAACATGCCAGACAGTGAAGCGCGGTGACTGCCAACACGACATACGCGCCGATACGATGCGCAAACTGAACATAGGCAGGGTTTTCCACCCAGTTTTGCCACCCAAGTGTCGTGAGCCACACCAGATCGGCAGGTGGCGCGAAGCTGCCATCCATGAGCGGCCACTCGTTGAACACAAGACCTGCGTCCATGCCTGCCACCATCGCGCCCATCCATATCTGGACTAACGCCAAACCAGCCACTGCCGCGGCGGCATAGTGCGACCAAGCGGTGGGTTTCAGGTCTTCAGCGTGTGGCGCTAGGCCCCTCGCCGTCCAAACCATAAGTGCAAGTATGATCGCAGCCATGCTGAGGTGCGTCGCTAGCCGATAATGGCTCACGTCGACGCGCTCCGTCAGGCCGGACGAAACCATCCACCAACCGACAAAACCCTGAAAGCAAATCAGCAGGAAGATACCAACCGTCTGAGGGCGCATGCGCGGATCAATCCGTCGCCTCGCAAGGAAGAAGACCATCGGGATCAGAACGACCAGCCCTAGGAATCGGGCGAGAAACCGATGTCCCCATTCCCACCAATAGATGAACTGAAACTCAGCCATCGACATGCCGCGATTTTGCAGCTGATATTCCGGTATCAGCCGGTACTCAGCCAGTTCCGCTTGCCATTGCGCTTCGGTTAGCGGGGGAATGACGCCGTGGATCGGCTCCCATTGGGTGATAGATAACCCGCTGTCGGTAAGCCTTGTCGCTCCACCCACGACGACGAGGATGAGCAAAACGAGCGAAGAGAAATAAAGCCAACTGCGCACGTGCGTGCGATTGCGAAGCTCCTCGTCGCGGGAAACCCGCGATAAATTATCCTCAAATGATAGCGTGGATGCATCGATTGCAACCATGGTTGCTGGTCTCCATTCCTCACCCCACATGTGTCAAATGAAGTGAGCCCGTTCAAGTGTAGCAATGTCGCGACAGCTTGCTTAGCGGCCCAGTTTGACTACCTTCACCGCAGTTGGCCGACGAAAATCAGAGAGATATTATGCCTGTTCGCCTGAGAAAGTTCATCGGAATGTGCATTCTTGTAATTTTGGTCATCGTGTATTCGCTGATCGCAATAACGATTGCGACATATCGTTTGGCCGATAGCGAGTGGTATGTGCACCTTGCGTTTTTCGGCATCAGTGGATTTCTGTGGGTGGTACCGGCAATGTACATCATCTCATGGATGGAGAAAAAACCTGCGGCGGATGAGGACAGGCAACATGCCCGCTAACTCAAGGTCAGGTTGTTACGAAACGGCTTCCACGGTTTGCGAATGGTACGGCGATACCGTTTAACAATGTCCGCAGGTACACGGGTCTTTGATAATTTCCGTTCATCGAGATCCGCGGAAGACCGTGTAATGCGTTTGCATGTTTTGCGTGAAGCAAACCATGACGCGTTGTCACAGCAGTCTCGAAGCCCAGCTCTCTAGCGATGTCGGTCTCGCGTCGCCCAGCTGCTTTTGAAGAGCCATAGGGAAATGCGAAGTGCTTTGGTCGTTCGCCGAGCTCTAGCGCAATTGCAGTTGCCGACTGCTCCATTTCCCGAACCGCTTCATCGCGATCAAGTCGCGCCAGATGAAAATGATTAAGTGTATGCGCTCCAATTGTGCACAGACGCGATTGATTAATGAGGCGTAGTTCATCCCAATTCATCATCTCTGCGTCGACGTGAGCCTTCGGGTCCAAGCCATAGGCAACACAGAGATCGTCTACGAAGCGTCGTTGTTCGTGCTCATCGAGATCGTTTGTCACAAAGTCGCAAAGCTTGTCGTAAGCAGCTTGCTTGCGAGCGTTGGTGTCACAATCAAGCCAGCCCATGCCGTCACCTGTTGGGAAAGCGATGCGATTTTGGTTTTCGATTATTGTGGCAAGGTTTTCCCACCACAGATGGGCATATCGGTCTGCAAAACCGGGACACACATAGATGGTGTAGGGAACCCTGTGTGCTTCAAAGATCGGCTTTGCAGTGGTCATATTATCGCGATAGCCGTCGTCTAATGTGACCGCGAGAAACTTCTGCTCCGGATCAATGGAGTCCCGCAATCGCGCTCCGATTTCATCTATTGAACAGAACACGTAGCCGCTTCGCCGAAGCAGGGTCAGCGCCTCGTCGAGGAATTTGGGGCTTACGGATAGAAAACTATTGATGGAGCCTGTTGAGGTTTTCCGCGAAACGCGATGCAGCATCAAAATTGCACCACGCCCTTCTAGCTTTGAGGATAGTAGATGCGCGAGGCCAGAAAAGCGTGCACCGAGCAAAAACGACTTTCGCAAAAACGTTTTGATAACCATCGCCCCCGATTTTGGCCCCAGATTGCTCAACCTCGCGGGGGCTCTCACGTTTTCGAAACGCTCTTTCTCATAAGTTACCGTAGAAAGTTTGATGAGAGGTCAACGCAAAGTGATGCGCTCAGGAACGCCCTTGGACAGCGGTGCAATTCATATCATTGAGGATAGATCACAGGCTTTGGCTGAAATCGATGCTATCACGGCAATCGATTTGTTCTCTGGTTATCAGCATCCAGCATTTTTGAAAGCCTGGGTTTCTCAGCGCGATGTCGAGCCATTCTTCATTCGCATCGAGACCCAATACGGCGGACATGTTTTGCTGCCGCTCGAGCGCCAGGGAACGCATAATGTCGGGTACGTCGGCGGAAAACACGCGAACGGCAATTTTCCGATTGGGAGCCCCGAAGGCCTTCGCGAACTGAATGGCATCGGCCTGGACGCGCTCGCCGAGAGTACGAAGGTTCAGAAAGCAAACATTGGAACCATTGCCCTCGAACGACAGCTGGAGAGCCTCGAAGGGGTGAAAAATCCGTTTGTTGATCACCGGGCGGTTCGTAGTCCAAACGTCGCGCTTTCATTCGACATAGAGGGTGATTTTGACGAAGTGCTGCAAGGCCGCCCTGGTTCTCGAAAGCGAAAACGTTTCCGCAGCCAAATGCGGAAGCTGGAAGCGATGGGTCCTGTCAGCGTTGAAATACCTGTGGGTGCGAAAACTGTTCGCGAGGTTCTCGCCCGCTTTTTCGAATTGAAATCACAGCGCCTCAAGGATGCTGGAATTCATGATTCTTTTGGTGATGTTGCCACGCGCGCTGCGTTTTACTCGATGTTTGCGGACTCGGCTGATCGGGTTTACAAAACGCACCAGCTCTTCGTCCTCAAGGTTGGCGATAAATACGCCGCGATTATGGGGAACACGCTTCATAACAAGCGTCTTACGGTGGAATTCTCAACCTTCGACGCCGAGTTTGCCCATGCTGGCCCGGGCGATCTGCTGTTCTTCCTAGCTGTGGAATATGCCGTGCAGAACGGCTGCAAGGTGTTTGACTTCGGGGTCGGAGACGAGCGTTTTAAGCGGACATGGTGTGATATTGAGACCTACCAGTACGACGTTTTTATCCCGGTATCGCTGAGCGGTCGGTTGTATACCGCTGCGAATAAAATGCGCTCGCAAGTCGTGGGCCAGCTCAAGAGCAATGAGAAAATTTGGAACGCGGCCAAGGCCGCCCGACGACGTCTAGCCGGGACCTAGCTCGCCACGCGGTGCGTGTTACCGCGTTGTGTTTCCATCTTGTCGGTGGTCAAGACAGCTAGAATTGACAAGCCGTTCCTCTCAAAGGCTTCTTTTGTTTTCATCATGACGGGCAGTTGATCATCTGTCGTAGCAAGCACGATTTCCGTATCGGCGTCAGCAAACTCGGAGAGTGCTTCAACATCGGTGGCTCCACACTCGATTATCACGAGATCATAAGCTGATCTGAGCCCGTCAAATACGATCGGAAGACGGCTCAGCGATGATGCTGCCTCGTCCAGATCAATTGCGCCGAGCGGGACACAATGGGCAGCACTCTTTCGGTCTGCGTGGATTATGCGTTGGAAAGATGCCTTACCGACCAGTAACTCGGTGATGCCCGGGCGAGCGTTACCCACCATCTGACGTGACGACGCGCCAGACGCACCAAGATCTACGAGAACGCTCGATAGGTTTTGGCTCGCACAGGCTCGTGCCAAGGCGACCGAACCAGATGCAGCAGTGCTTCCTTCAGGCGTGGCAACAAGAATTCTAGACGCCCCACTTTTGATGATCGAGCTCACTGTTTCTTTGAGCTTCGCGCGATCGGCCTCATCAGGATCGATGTCTTTGCGGGCCAAAACACTGGGGCGCTCCTGTTCAACCTCAGCCGCAAGTGGAGGCGGATCGGATTGTGCGCTGGCGGCAGCAGCCATCGCCGCGCGTTGTGCAAGTGTTTGATCAGGGTCTTCGGCCTTTAGCGTGACAGGTGAAGTCTCTTCTGCGGCGCTCTTCTGTGGAGGCTGAGCGACGGGAGTGAGCGCTCTGCCAGAGAATAGTTCACGCATCACGGTGACGAGACATCCGAGCAAAATGGTGCCAATGAAAGTGACCGCCAGCATGGGGATCATTTTTGGAAAGGACGGCTCTAAAGGTGCTGTGGCACTTGAAATAACGCGCGCTTTTGCAGGCGCGTAGTCAGTTTCCTGACGCGCTTGTGCTTCGCGGAAACGAATGAGGTAGCTTTCAAGCAAAGCACGCTGAGAGTTTGCTTCGCGCTGCAAAGCGTTGAGTTCAACTTCGCGTTCATTGGCTGTCGCAGCGGCGGCTTTAAGTTGATTGAGCTCACGCTCCAGTTCATTTTCGCGGCTAACCGCAATTGACGCTTCACTACGCAGCGCCTCCAGAACCTTTCCTGCCTCAACGCGGATTTGCTGTGAGAGACCATCCAATTGTGAGCGCAGTGCTCTGACTTCGGGATGATTGTCGAGAAGCGTCACCGATAGTTCCGCGAGCTCGCCGCGCAGACTAATTTCTCTTTCCCTTAGCCGTGCGATGATTGGCGAACCGATCACATCGGGAAGTGCATCAATCGACGCTCCGGAATTGAGAGTAGCCTGAACCGCATTAGCGCGTGCACGCGCCGTCGTGCGATCGGAGCGAACGCGAGAGAGTTCGGTTGTCAGTTCGGCAAGCTGTTGTGTTGCAAGGATTTCGTTGTTTTCGCCTTCTAGAAGACCGGAAGAGGAACGAAAATCTGCAACGCGGCGCTCAGCTTCCCGAACTTCTCTTTGAAGTTGATCAACTTCAGACGCCAGAAATTGCGCAGCGCTTTCGGTCGTGTCCAAAGAGGCGCGGCCTTCGAGCTCGACATAGGCGCGGGCCAACGCGTTTGGAAATTTCCACGAAAGCGCTTTGTCCTCAGATGTGAATTCAACGACGATAACCCTGGATGCTTCGCGGGCGAAAACCGAGAGCCTCTCACGCACATTCTTCAACACGCGCTCGTCTTTGGTGAGTTCACGTGGGTCGGCGACAAGGCCAAAGGTGATCAAAACCATTTTGACCGCCCCTATACTGAGCGCATCATCAAATTCTTCGCGGTTTCCAAGCCCCAGATCATTGGCCACGCGCACCAGAAGCTCTGACGAGGTTAAGATGTCGACTTGGGACGTAACCCCCTCTTCATCCAGTATCGGCTCACGTTCGGTCTGGGTTTCATTGACGGGTCGTGTAAATACAGGATCATTGGCTTCAATCAGGATCCGTGTGTCGGCGGTGAATGTCGGGGCAGCCATCGACAAAAACGCGTACATCAATGCGGTCAGCACCGTCGCGATTGCGGCGATCTTAACTTTGTCACGCCATATGGCAGAAAATAATTTGCCGATATCGATATCGGCGTCGTTGGACACTGTTGCGCTGCTGGTCATGACCCGGCGCTCCCACTCGTACTCAAACAAACTCTCGGTGGCGATGGTAAACATACATGGTAACCAGCGAGTAAAACCGCTGTTAAGGAAGCCTTTGCAATTGAGCGACCCGATTACAGCTGCTTCCCGTCTACGTTTTACCGGCGATTAACCATAACAAATGCATAACGAAGTGGGCGCCTTCGCCCAAAAGGCTTGGGGAAGTTGTCATGTTCGTGCGTACAAGCGTGTTTGTTAAACTGGCTATCGCTGCCTTGATCGGGCCGACACTGGTTGCCTGCTCATCTTATGCGCCTGCACCACAGGCCTTTCACGAAGTTATCCAACAGCCCTACATTCTGGATGCCGGTGACGTCATACGGGTAACCGTGTTTGATCAGGGCGACCTCACAAACACGTATGCCGTCGATAAGTCAGGCTACATTTCCTTTCCCTTGGTTGGGTCGGTTGCAGCCCGCGGTAAAACATCTCCGCAGATGGAGGCAGCGCTCGCGCAGCGATTGCGGGAGGGTTTCCTTCGCGACCCAGATGTCTCCGTGGAAGTGGCCACATACCGCCCAGTCTTTATTATGGGTGAAGTCGGTGCGAGCGGGCAATATACCTACGTCCCAGGCATGACAGTCCAAAACGCAATTGCTGCAGGAGGCGGTTTCACGCCACGGGCCTTCCAACGGAATGTCGACGTTACGCGGCAGATTAACGGTAACGTGCTCACGGGTCGTGTATTGCTGTCGGACCCGCTATTCCCCGGTGATACGATCTATGTTCGGGAGCGCTGGTTCTAAGGAGCATAACAGTGCGCATTTTGCACATTCTACGCGCTCCCATGGGCGGCGTCTTGCGCCACGTTCGCGATCTTTCACTGGCCCAGACAAACCTTGGCTATGACGTCGGCATCATATGCGACGTGCCAGGCACCGACGGCTACAACGAAGAAACGTTGACTATGTTGTCAGCCAATCTCGCGCTTGGTGTTCTACGCGTACCGATGAGCCGTTCGGTTGGGCTCGGCGATATTTCGACTATGCGGAAAGTGAGTTCGCTCATTGA
>JBCDLI010000011.1:0-60923 GCA_038745535.1 Pseudomonadota bacterium
CGTGCGGCGATCTCTTGGAATGTCCGCTGACCCATCGTCGTATAAATGCGATTGGTGAACGCGCCTCGCTCACCGGCACGATAACGGTTCCATGCGTCTACGGCGGCCTCGGTAGAGACGGTGCTTCCGATTTCTTTCGCAAATGAACTGATCGAGGATGAAGACGCCAGAGTTGGTGTCGCCGCCGCCGGGGCAGGCCGAGCTTCATCCTGGCTGGCAGCATTGAGCAGATCATTCAGCCAAGGCGAATTGGCACGGCTTGCCGATTGTTCAACGCGCGCTGCCGCGGCGGGTCGTGCAGGTGGTGCGGGTCTTGTGGGTGCCATCGGTGCGGGCGCTTGGAAATCTCGCTGCGGCGCCTGCACGAGGATATCGCGATCTGGTCCGGCTGCCTCAGTAACGGCCGGACGGGATCCAGTCTTTTTTCCAGGTACCGACCCTCCGACATCAAATGCGCGGCCCGATTTTTCGACAATACCCGAGAGCTCTTTCAACGCATTGATTTGTTCGCTTACAGCTCGACGCATCGCCTCGGTGGATTGACGGGTTTCGTCCGGCAAATCGAACACGCCACGGCGAATATCGTCACGCGCTTCGGCGAGCTCTGTCCGTATCGAATTTGCAGCCTGTCGCATTTCCTGCGTTGCACCCTCGAAGCGGCTCAATGCGTCCTCAGTTGTTTGGCGTACAGTGTCGGCTAGGCCAGTTGACGTTGAACTTGTCCGCGTTTCGATTGCTTGCATGGCGTCGGAAACCATTTGTTCAAACGCGCCCATGGTCGTGCGAATTTCATCGGACTTTTGCAGCAGCCCGCGGGTGAGGGCATCAATCGCCTCGCTACGCTCAGACAGCGTTGCGTCCATCGTCGTCTGTGCACTGGAAAGAAGCGTTGCGGCTTGCTCTAGCATTTTGCCGTGATCGTCGAACTTGGATGCAATGCCTGCAACGCTGCCAAGGGTCTCGTTTGCGGTTGTCGACAAGCGCGTGGAGTTGTCTTCCAAAATGCGTGCAGACGTTTCCAAGCGAGAGGCGATTGAACCGGTAGACTGCTCAACCTTTTCGCTGGTTTCCGCGAGGCGCGTTGTCACCGCGCCAGCTTCGCCGCTGAAACGATCTGTGAGCGTGCCGAGGCTTTGTGTAGCTGCGCCAAGGTCTTTCGATGCCATGTCGACCAATCCGCCCAGTCGCGCATTGGAGGCTGACAAACGGTCGAGAAGCTCATCGACCGATGATGACAGCGAGCCTTGGGCGGATGAAACCGCGCTGACCGTTTCCGCGGTGCGGTTGGCGAGCGCGTTCACGAACTCGGTGTTTTGCGCCTGCAACTCGTCGTTTGCGGCCTTGATTGCATCGGTAAGCTGCGAAGCGACACTGTTGCCCTCTGTTGACAGCCGCTCAACGAGAGGACGCGCGGTCTTGTCTAGTGTCTCGCTAATGGCATGGGCATTTTGCGATAACTGGCTTTCGTAGCGTTCGATGTCCGAGTTCAGACGTGCCTGATAACCCTGCAGCAATTCTTGCATTTGGACAGTCATGCTTTCACCGGAACTGCTTGTAAGAGCTGCGATCCGCTGTGCTTCTGCCTCTAGTTCGGTGCGAGCTGCCTGTACCCGATCGGCCAATGTGCCTGCGACCAGCCCTGCGCTTTCTTCCAGTGTGCGGCGAACATTTGCGATGCCGGTCGTGAGAGCACGCTGCATAGTCTCCGTGCGCTCGTCGATGACGCCGGTTTGCGATGCAAAGTTTCCGTCGATGGCTTCGGTGCTGCGGTTCAAGGCAGCTACTGTTTCGCTTGTGCGTGCTTCCACAGTATCGGTGATCGATTGCGCGCGCTCGGCAAGTGCCTGCGACAGGGCGGATGTCTTTTCTTCGACTGACGCTGTCTGGCTTGCAAGGATGTCAGCGAGTTGGGTTGTTGCGCCTTCCACGGCACCGAAGATTTTCCGGGTGCGTTCTTCGAGTGCTTCAACCAGCTTTCCGCTCTCGCCTTCAATGCGTCTTGCCGCCTGTTCGGTACGGTCGGCGAATCCAGACACGCGGATTTCCATTTCGTCGGCAGTCTGCTTCGAAGTGGCGGAGATACGTTGCGAGGCTCCCTCGGCAGATTCAGTGATGCGGGAGGCAAGACTTTGCGCCTGTTGTTCGACGGCGCTGCTCGCAGCCTCCGTCGCACTTTTGAGTGCGTCGACAGCAGCCGTACCGGAACTAGTCAAACGCTCGGCAAGGCCATCCGTTGAAGCGGCGATTTGTTCGGCAGAAGCCTTCGACGACGTAGCGATCCGCTCCGAGGCCGCGCTGGACGAGATATCAATGCGGCTGGCGAGGTCATCAACCTGTTGCCAAATCTCGTTGCCCTTGGCTTCCGTAGCGGCGGCAATACGGGATGCCGCAAACGTAGCTGCCTCATCAAGTTTGCCAGCAATCTGAGCGGTTTGGCTCTCGATACTGGCGGTGGTCTCGTCGCCTGTAGACTTGATCTTGTCAGCAGCCGACGACGCAGCGGCGTCCAGTTTAGCAGACATATCGGCAGTTTGGGCACTGATGCGATTGCTGGTGCTGTTTCCCGTAGATGTTACCTGATCGGCGGCAGACGCAGCAGCGGCAGCAAGCTTTTCCGATATCTCTGTTGTTTGAGCTTCAAGCCGTCCACTCGTGCTTTGGCCAGCAGAATTGATCTGATGGGCAGCAGATGCAGCGGCTGCTGCGAGCTTGTTGGAAATCTCCGCGGTCTGCGCGTCAATACGCTGGCCGGTCGTGTCTCCGGTGATCTTGATCTGGTCGGTGGCAGACGCAGCAGCGGCAGCAAGCTTCTCCGATATGTCAGTTGTTTGAGCGCGGATACGCTCGCCGGTCGTGTCTCCGGTGATCTTGATTTGATCGGCGGCAGAAGCAGCAGCGGCAGCGAGTTTGCTGGATAGAGCTGCCGTCTGCGTGTCTGCTTTCTCGCTCGTGCTTGCGCTCATCGCGCCAAGTTTTTCCGCAGCGGCACTTGCGGTTGCCTCAATACGTTCAGCGAACTCCAACGCTTGTTTTTCGAGCGTCGAACGCTGCTCTTCAATCGCGCCCAGACCACGCTGGTTTGCGTGTGCAACGGCGCCGAACACGGCTTGCGTCTTCTCGTCGGCGCGAGCCAAAAATGCATTGCCGCGTGCCGACAGTTCGTCAATCGAGGTTGCCATCCGCTCTGCGACGGCTTTTGCCGCATCATCGAGTTTCGACGCAATAGTGCCGGTTTGTTCGGCCACCGATGTCTCGAGCGCCGAAACAATTGCTTTTTGACGTTCATCAATCGTTGCGTTGGATTTTGCGGCTGCGTCATCAATCGCTGCGCGGCCTTGATCGACACTTGAGGCCAGTTCTTTGGTGCGGGCAACAAGTGTTTCGTTGAGTGCACGGGTGCGTTGGTCAAGCGCTTCGGAAACGCGGTTTGTGCCCTCTTGGATCGCAACAACGCGTCCATCAAGCTCACTGGTTAGTACGGCGCTTTTTTCGCTCAACACGCTTTGCAAGTCGGTCAATCGTTCACCAAGATCGGTGTTCAGCGATGCGGTGGACGCAGATAGCTTAGCGGTGAGATCAGACGTCCGTGCGTCAAGTGTTTCACCAAGTGCCGTAGATGAACTCTCAATGGACGCAGCGAGTTGTTTTAATTTTGCGTCCAGATTTTCACTCGCCTGCGATGACGTCTCATTCATGCGAGACACAACGCTTTCTCCACTTTCGGAGACGGCCAACCTCAGATCTTCTGAAGCCTGCGCCACGCGTGCACGAACGGTCTCAGTGGTGGCAGAGAGGTCTTCTTGAAGTTGTTCTTGCGCACTGGAAATCGACGCACGAAGCCGTTCCGCGTGGGTCAGAATACCCTCGCGCTCGGACCCCAACTCGGTGAGCAGCGAGCGCACACGCACTTCGTTTTCGCTATACGCCCGTTCCAGTTCGCTTACCTCGGTCTGCATAAGTGCTTCGAGTTCGCTTGCTTTTGAAACGGTCCGGGAGATGCTGTCGCCCATCGCTGACACTTCCCGGCGCACCGCTTGGCCAACGGTGGTGATTGCATCAGTCGATAAGTTTTCGGGTGCAGCGAGGCGGAAGGCGATCTCGCTCATGGATTTCGCGGTAATACGCATTTCTTGCGACCGGCGAACCATCATCGCGCCAATGAAGAATAGAATAGTTGAGACAAATGCAGCCACGGCAATCGCCAGCGCTCCGGGCGCCTCACCGAGGGCCTGCAGCGTTCGTGTTTCCCATATGCTCGGTCCATAGACCGAGTGCACGACAACCGCGCCTGCTCCAATGACCAGTATTGAGAACAGTAGCGCGACCCAATAGGCGGTCATGGGCGCACGGGTATCTAACCGAGCAAGAAGCGCGTTGTATTCACGTTGAGCGTCGTTTTCGTTTGCTGCCGGTCTTGGTGCGGTCGTTGCAGCGACGCCAGCGGCGCCCGCAGCAAGTGTCGCGCCGCCGGTGTCAGAAAGTGATGCGGCAGCCTCATCAACTTGATTTTGAAAGTCGTCTAGCGATAACTCGTTATCGAGATCGACCTCTAGTTTTTCTGCCATCGTCGATGCAGACGCTGTATCTGCCTTTTCATCGAAGTCGATGTCCAATGCCAGATCACCATCGAAAGCATCTGCGAGAGCATTCTCGATCTCGCTGTCGATTTCGGTAGACGACTTCTTGGGGTCAGCCATTTGCTTGCCTAATCACTATATTAGCGCCGCATAAACCGTTGGCGTAAGGGCGCATTTCACCAAAACGTATCGTAACGATACACCTTAGTGAATGGAAGTGTGGGTCGAAACGCCTCCCAGAAAGTTTTAAAACTTGGTTAACGATCGGCGCGTTTTGTACGTGTCAGTGAGATTGGCGTTATCTAAAATTCAACCGAGGTGCTTTATCATTCCCGCACACGTTTCGAGTATGTTGAACGTTTTGATGCAGGGGAATGCAAATGGGCCAAGCTCATCCAGTTTTTGACGCACCGGAGTGTCATGATCTTTCCAAATACCGAGCGGCACCGGTCGATTTGGAGCATCTTTCTAGCCAAACAGGTGGAGACAAGCTTCTCGAAGAAGAGGTGCTTCAGCTTTTCGTGCGCCAAGCCCACATGCTCACGCGGGACATTCGCAGTTCACGCAATGCAGAGGCGCGCAAGCAGCTTGCTCACGCTTTGAACGGCGCTGCTCGGGCGATTGGCGCCCACGGCGTCGCCCATCTGGCGAAAATCGTTGAAGACGAGCCTTCCCAGAAAGGAAATGTCTCGCCGCTCATCGATCAGGTGTGCGAGACCTGCGATTATATTTCTTCACTCACACGCTAATATCTTTTGGTCTTCGGTTAGGCACCAGCCAATTTGACAAGTTGGCAGGGTCATGTTTGCGGGGAGCTTCCAGCCCTGAGGCAGTCGAAGAACCATGCAGAAGACACCGCTTAGACTGGCGCACGATCAAACTCTTGAAGACTCCGGCAGGGGCTTCCTCATGGGTGTGCTGAACGTGACGCCTGACAGTTTTTCCGATGGCGGACGCTTCACGAACGTTGATACGGCGGTTACGCACGCGGCGGCGATGGCAAGCCAGGGCGCTGCCATTATCGACATTGGTGCCGAAAGTACGCGTCCCGGCGCGACGCCGATCTCTGGCGAGGAAGAACGCGCACGACTTTTGCCGGTTATCCGCGCTGTGGCGGAAAACCTGCCTGACGTCATCATTTCAGCAGACACGTATCGGGCAGAGACCGCTGTTGCCGCTGTCGAGGCAAGCGCGCACATTATTAATGACGTACAAGGGCTTCAGGGCGATACGGAGATGGCAAAGGTCGCAGCTGTCACCGGGGCTGGGCTCATGGTCATGCATACGAACCGCATCGCGGATCGGAAGGCCTTGCCCGACCCGATTGAGGATCAGCGGGAATTCTTTCAACAGTCTCTGCAAATCGCGCGAGCAAATGGTGTCGCCGACGCTCAAATCATCCTCGATCCCGGTTTTGGATTCGGCAAGGACGCAGTGCACAATTTCACGCTTATGAAGCGAATGCACGAGCTGACGGGTGAGGGTGATCTGCGCCATCTCTGGTGGGGTGTCGGTACAAGCCGCAAGCGCATGATTGGACACGCCACGGGTCGTGAGACCGCCAAACGTGACGTGGGTACCGCAGCGACAACTGCTCTTTTACGCGCAAATGGGGTGAATATCTTTCGCGTTCACGAGGTTGAAATGAATGCGGACGCTTTGAATATCGCGGATGCAACACTTCGGCCCGAAAGCATGCGCGATGTATGAAATTCACCTGAAAAATTGTGCGTTTTTTGCGCGGCACGGTGTTTACGAGGAAGAGAATTTTCTTGGACAGAGATTTTATGTCGACGCGCGCCTTCGTGTTGATCCCGGCGATGCATTGGCAACTGATAGCATTGAGGGGACGGTCAATTACGGTGTCGCGTTTCGCGAGATTGAGAAAATTGTCACCGGCAAAAGGCGTTACCTGATCGAAGCGTTGGCTTATGAAATTGCGCTGGCGTTATGCGGCGAGTTTGAGCAGGTGAAATCGTGCGAGATTACTGTACGCAAACCGAATGCACCTGTGCCGGGCGTTTTGGACTATGTTGAAGTGAAAGTCTTTTATGAGCGCTGATGATTGGAGGTCGGCTAGCATTGGTCTTGGCGGCAATGTTGGCGATGTGCGCAATGCCATGATCGCAGCTCTGAGGGCGATTGACGCATCAGCCCACTGCATAGTCACTTCTGTCTCATCGATTTACGTCACCGAGCCTTGGGGGCTTCGCAATCAGCCCGATTTCCTTAATGCATGTGCGCTCGTGAAAACGAGGCTGGAGCCAACGGCGTTTCTCGCGCTTCTGAAAGAGCAAGAGCAGGTTGCCGGGCGCACAAAAACCGTGCGCTGGGGACCAAGGATCGTGGACCTCGATATCCTGACATTCGGTGGTCTCGACGTGCAAGGACCGGCTCTGACCATTCCTCATGCACGTATGCTGCAGCGTGCTTTCGTTCTTGTGCCGCTGGCCGAAATAGCGCCAGAAATGCGCGTCTCGGGAAAACGGGTTTCAGACTGGCTGTCCGACGTTGATACGACCGTGGTAACGCGGAGTGATCTTACGCTTGAATGGCAAGTTGAAAACTTAGCGGATTGAACCAACTGCCGTTCCGTCGATCCGAGAAAGCTTCATACCGACAACGGGCACGAGTTCTTCACCCACGCGAACCGAGATCGTGACATTCATCTGATTCTCTGACGCCAGCCGCGCGAGCATCGCACCGTTTAGTTTTTTGCGCTTGATCGTGAATACGACGCGATCTGCGCTGACATTCCCGCCAATGACGTCGAGGCCTTCCCCATCTGCTCCATCGAGAAATGAACCGGAATAGCTGTTACTTTCGACTTTGACTTCGGCTTTCATCTCTTGAGAGAACATGCCGACACGACACGAACCATCGAGCGTCATACCCATCGCATTGCTGGGAGTGGTGCCTTCCAGATCGCAGACAAATCGTGTGCCTTTGTATTTGCCTGCAACGATTTCGCCCGGGCCTTTCCAGCGCCCGTCGATTTTGGAAAAGAACTTGGCGTCGGTCTTCTTCGGGGCCGCCAAACCCGGCGTGGCGGCTGCGCACATGGCGGCAAGGCCGACGATAAACAAACCAAAATATCGGGCCATCCGGATACGCTCACTTGGGACAATGGGAACCCGAATATCGGTTTTATTGGTTAATCAACTCTTCACGTCTTCCGTCGCGGGGTTGTGAAATTTTGCCAATACGTTGAGGAATTCAGTGACGCGCGGTCTTTCCAACGCGTGAAACGGCGCAGGGCGGCAAACATCCATTGCCGATATGCCGATCCGAACGGTCATGATGCCGTTGATGACGCCTTCACCCAAACGTGTGGAGACTCGTGATGCTATGCCTTGGCCGAGTAACTGCTGAACAAGCGTGTCACCGACGGCGACTGTTCCCGTGACGGCGAGATGTCCAAGAACGCTGCGCAGTAGTCGAAGCGTGCCAAAGCCGCCGGACCGTCCCCCGTAGTGCTCGCTAAGTACCCGGATCAGACGCACGTTTTCAAAAAGGACATACGCGATATCGACAAAAGCGCGTGGTGAAACTGCCGTCACCACAGAAACACGGCGGGCTGACTGCATGACAATGTCCCGTGCCTGATCATCGAGGCTGGAAAGCAATGCCTTTTCAGCGAGGATAATTCTGTCGGCACCGTCGATGACTTCACCACTTTGCTGACGCAACTTTTCGCGGCCCACCGCCGTCCTCGGATCCAAGATATAGTGCTGTTCGAGCCTATTGGCGGCTTTTTTCAACGCTTTATCATCACCCGCTTCAATAGATGCGCGAATATCGCTGTGAAGGCTCGCAATGGATTTCAGCCGCATGATTGCAGTGATCTCGCGAATGATGACGATGAGAACCAGCAAAGCCAACAGCCCTATGAGCCCTAGCGCGCCCCAGCCAAGCAGAGGATTTCGCTCGAACAGAGTGATCACCAATTGTTCAAGCCAGAGCCCAAACGCGATTGAGAGGATGGTGAACAGAATTGAGACGATCCAGCCAAAGAGCCGAAACCGCTTTTTCCGCGGCGGTACAATCAGCTCAACGTTTTCGTTTTGCACTTCTTCTTGGAACGGGTCGGTCTCCGGTTCGATCAGTGTCGCCGACGTGACCGGCTGCGCTTTCGGCTTTCGCGGATCGCTTTCTGCCTTGCGTTTTGATTGTCGCGCCAGAGCTTCATCGGTCTCGTGGAGTTTGAATGCGCGGGGTTTGCGCGGTTGCTTGTCGTCAGTCATGCCAGCCTATCCCCCACGAGAAACTCCAGCGCTTTGTCCAAGCGAATGTGCGGCAACGACAGGGTGAGGCCATCTGCGGTTACTTCCAGGTTTGGCGGCCTAAACTTCACGAAGCGATGATTGCCCGGCTTTAAACTCGAGCTGAAGAGTTCGGATGCGGTATGTGGTAAATCACCGGGGAATACGGCGGTCTCCGTTGCGCCATCGAATGTCTCGCCGCCAACCATTTCTCCTCTGCTGGGCGTACCGACGACGACGGGCAGCGTCTCTGCGCCATCCCTCATCTCCGCTTCGCGCGTGGAGCGCACAGCAGCCATGGCGATGGTTGACACTTGGGCGCCTGAAAAGCGGGCCTCTTTCATTGCTTTGTCGACGACAGAACGGACGATGCCTTCGAGTTGATTGTGGCTTGTGTGGTGCAGATGGTCTGCTTTCGTGGCTGCGATGAGTATCCGGTCTATCCGGCGTCGCCAAAAAGCGGAGATCGGGTTGGAAGTGCCCGTTCGAAATACCATCATAACTTCAGACAGCGCACGTTGCAGGTCAGCAAGCGCTTCGCTGCCGGCATTGATTGCATGCATCGCGTCGATCAACACGATCTGCCGATCCAGCCTGGTGATGTGTTCGCGGAAAAACGGCTTTACGACGAGCGTCTTGTAGGCCTCATAGCGCCGCTCCATCATCGCATAGAGCGATTTCGAGTTTGGTCTTGGTTGCCCTTTCGCGATTTCTAGCGGCGCGAAGGTGAGGGCGGGTGAGCCTTCCATGTCGCCCGGCATCAAGAACCGTCCCGGCGGTAAAGTTGAAAGCGCGAGATCGTCCCGCCGACACTCCCGCAGATATTCAGTGAACACTTTTGTCAATTCAAGCGCAGTGCTTTCGCTTGCTTCGGCATGCGGGTCCGTCTTTTCGGTCAGCTTGACCAAGTGCTTGGAAACTTTCGCACGACTATCTGACTTTGCCAGATTGAGTGCTTCAGCGCAGAAGTCTCGATAGGATTTTGACAGAAGTGGCAGGTCTAAAAGCCACTCACCTGGATAATCGACGATATCAAGATTGAGTGTACCGCCGGAGAATATTCGGCTCCACGCTGATGCGCTCTCGAAGTCGATTTTCAGCCTGAGTTGTGAAATCGCTCTCGTGCTGTCTGGCCAGTTGCGACCTTCCACGATGGCGCGAATATGGTCTTCATAGGCAAAGCGGGGGACACCATCATCAGGCTGAGGTTGGAGGTTTGCTCGTGTGATCCGCTGAGACGCCTGAGCCTCAAATAGAGGTAATCGTCCACCGTGGATCAGGTTGTGAACCAGCGAGGTTATGAACACTGTTTTCCCGGCCCGGGAGAGCCCGGTCACGCCAAGGCGCAGCGACGGATTGAGAAGCCCACCGGCGCGGTCGGAAATGGTGTCTAGTGCGATGAGAGCTTCGTCACCGAAAGACACAGCATTGGCCATAAAAGTAACCTCACCGCGTGTGATCGGGACTAAAGATCAGCCGGCGTCAGATAAAACGCCAGCTTACCGGTTCTGCCCAGAAATCCGGCTGGAGCGCCATCAAATTCAATTGCCACACAACCCGCAGTCCTAAAGCCCATGTTCAGCGCATCTATGTGCTCGGCTGGACCGTTTTGAGAGAGTGCTAGCGCGAGGTCTTCGAGCATCGGGTTGTGGCCAACGAGCATGATCGAATTTGCGGCGCCGGAGCCGGATGCAATTTCAAGGTATCCCGGTGCATCGGTGCCATAGAGATCATCGGTGCTGATGACCCGATCTGTTGCCCCCAATTCACAGTTCACGGCTTCGATTGTCTGTTGCGCGCGCGCGGCAGTGGAGCAGATAATCTTATCAGGCATTATGCCACGTGATTTAAGTTCGCGCCCTATGGCTTTTGCATCGCTAACGCCCCGGTCTTCGAGTTTGCGGTCAAAGTCGCGCTTGCCGGGCTCTGCCCATTTCGCCTTACCGTGACGCATTAAATATAGCGTGCCCAAAATTGCCCTCCCGTCGCACGCTGTGGATACCTGCGCTTGCGTTGTTGCGCAACTGTGGTTCGTGGTTACTGACACGAGAGTGACGCGTTCACTGGCGGCTTTCTCAATGCATCGGCGAGATTATTTCGCAACATCCATTGGAGCCGACGGGGAAAATTGGGGAAAATCGATTGACACTTATTACCAGTTGTTCGGGAAACAATGCGGGCCTATATGACTGTAAGGCCAAAGGATTCGCACATGTCAGCGCAGATTGAGGTTGAATATTCCCCTTCGGAAGATGAGGAGTTCATGAACCCTAAAATGCGGGCTTATTTCCGCGGAAAACTGATTGGGTGGCGCGATGAGATTTTGCGCGAGGCGCGGGGCACGCTCGAAGAGCTACAGGCCGAAGATTCCAACCACCCGGATATAGCCGACAGGGCATCCTCTGAAACAGATCGCTCGATAGAGCTACGGGCTCGTGACCGACAGCGGAAGCTAATTACGAAAATTGATCAGGCAATCCGCAGGATCGACGATGGTTCTTATGGCTATTGCGAAGAGACCGGCGAGCCAATCTCTGTCATGCGCCTCGACGCTCGTCCGGTCGCTACAATGTCTTTGGAAGCTCAGGAACGGCATGAACGTCGCGAGCGCGTCTACCGCGAAGAGTAATCTTCCCGGCTAGATTTTTCTAATCTAGCGGCTTCGATTGAGTTCTTTCACCAAATCCGCCATCTCGGCATCTAAGTCATTGAGGCCGTCGCTCTGAGATGCGGGCAGATTTTGTTGCGGCACAATCGGGGTTGGCGCGGGCTCGTTTTTGACGATTGCAGGCTTCGGTGGTGTAGCTGGTTGTGCCGGTGGCATTGAACGACGGAGTTCGACTTGGTCCTGCCGCGCTGGCGTAGGCGCTCCAGTCGCTTGAGGCTGTGCCGGTGCAGGCTCCGACCTTACCTCCGAAGCGACTTGCCGTGTCGCGCGCGAAGCGGCAACTCGCTCTTCTTGAGCCACTATTGGGCGCGGTGGAGTTGTACGGGGCGATGCTTCACGTTGTGACCGCGGAGCGGCTGCGACCTGTGGCTCGGCGACTGCCGGCGCAGGTTTTTGCAAGGATTTCTCGATGGGTTTCGTCTGCGCGGGGGTTACCTGGGGTCTTACGGTAGGCTGATCGTGAACATCCGGTTTTGCTATCGGTGCATTTCGCGCAGTCTCTTCGCGCTTAATGCCAGTCTCGAGTATGAGATCATTGGTTCCACCAATCACGATCAGATGTTCAACATCGTCCCGGCGGACCAGAACAAGTCGGCGTTTCGCGTCAATTGGTGCAGCATCAATTACGTCAAGCCGAACATGCTCTCCAGATCCGAAACTGGACCTACCGCGGAAAAACGCTTGGTAGACGACTGCGACGAGCACAATGAGCCCCACCGCGGCGATCGACACAGTGCCTAATGTGGTTCCAAAAATTGAACTCATCCAATCTAACACCAATACGCCCTCAACTGCTTTGCCATATTAGACACGCTCACGTTGCATTACAGAGGATAAAAATATCTCTGCAACCCCTTCCGCCCCAAACACGATTGTGATTCAAGCTCGACGGCGTGGTTGTTAAGGGGAAATTGAGCGATGGCAAAGCGGCCGACGTCTTCAAAGGCAATTCCAGACCCGTTGGTCGAGCCGCGCGAGGGAAATGCCACTACAATACGCACCGCCATCATTGCCTTTCTTTTGCTGCTTGCGGCGTTTGCGATGTTTGTCTTCCGCGATTCCCTCGATCAAAATCTCGTCGTTTTGCTTTTGGCCATTCTTGCCGTTATCGGGATGTTTTTCTTGTTCGGCTCGGTGACCGGACTGGTGACTTTTGGCTCAGGAAAGCCTCCTGTTCATCCCGGCATTGAGTATCTGAATGCGCTCCACGAAGGGGTTTGTATCACCGACGACACGAACGCGGTTGTCTATGCCAACCACGCCTATGGTAAAACAACCGGCGCTAAGAGTGCCGCGGATGTGAAGTCGCCGGAGCAGTTGTTTGCCGGACACGACGATGTCGCCAACGCGATTTATCGGCTGATGACCTCTGTATCGGCAGGTAAAACGGCGAAGGAAGAACTGCGCACAACGACTGGTCTCGGCGTGTCCCACGGTGAACCGATGTGGTATCGCGTTGGCGGCTGGCCAATGTATTCCACCAATATCGGCAAGAACCTGAAGGTCTGGTCGCTGGAAGACATTACCCGGGAGCGCCAAGATCAAGAGCGCGTTTTCCGAGAGCTTCAACAAGCTATCGATCACTTAGATGAAGTGCCTGTCGGTTTCTTTGCTGCCGATCAGAGCGGGCGGGTGCAGTATATCAATTCAACCCTTGCGGGCTGGTTTGGTATGGATCTGGTTTCCGTGTCATCAAAGTCGATCACGATTGAAGACCTGTTAGGCATCGACAATGCGGCAAGTCTTGGTGCTGAATTGCATCGCGACAATGGGTCTGGCCCCATCATTGTCGACACAGAGATTGGGGATGGGGAGCTCAATAAGCCCGTCAGGCTGATACACGTGCCAGCATCTGAAATGACAAATGGTACGGTTTTGCCATCGCGTACTGTTGTCATCGACGACAGTACTTCGGCGACGAGCCTAACCGGTCGCGGCGGGGGCGACATTCGCTTCAACCGGTTCTTTGATTCAACACCCATGGCGATTGCGACGTTAAACAAGCAGGGCGTCGTGGTCCGCACGAATAACTCATTTTCGCGCATGTTTGCCGCTGTTGCGAGCGCCGAACACCTTGCTGGCCGAGCAGTGTTTGAAAGTCTGTTACATGAGACAGACGTGGCTCGTTTTCGAAAGGCCTTTGCCGATGCCGCGCAAAAGCGCGACAGGATAGAGCCCTTCGAAGCGCGTCTTCCAATCTCGGTGAAGAATGACCTTACCAATGACGAGGTCTTTGTACGCGTTTTCATTAACGGCATCGCGAAAGGTGGTGTCGTTGAAATGGAAGGCCATGCGGAGCCATCGGAAGAAGAAGCCGTTCTCGTTTACGTGATGGACACGACGGAACAGAAGGGCCTGGAAAATCAGATGGCGCAAAGCCAAAAGATGCAAGCGGTGGGGCAACTGGCCGGGGGTATCGCGCACGATTTCAACAACGTGCTTACCGCAATCATCATGTCGTCTGATCTGCTGCTGACAAACCATCGTCCAAGCGATCCGTCTTTCCCCGATATTATGAATATCAAGCAGAATGCAAACCGAGCTGCATCCTTGGTTCGTCAGCTGCTCGCGTTTTCACGGCGCCAGACACTCAGGCCGCAGGTGTTATCAGTCACCGATGTGCTGGCCGATTTGCGGATGCTGCTTACCCGCTTGGTGGGCAATGAAATTGATGTGCATATTGAGCATGGACGCGAGCTGTGGCCGGTTAAAGCTGATCTTGGGCAGTTTGAGCAAGTTGTCGTGAACCTCTGCGTGAACGCACGTGACGCGATGCCCGATGGGGGTACGCTGACCATCCGCACGAGCAATGTGCTTTCTGCCGATGTTGCAACGCTCAACTATCGTGGTTTGCAGAAAGAGCATGACTACGTACTGATCGACATTGAGGATCAAGGCACCGGCATCGAGCCCGACGTGCTGCAAAAGATCTTCGAGCCGTTCTTCTCAACCAAAGAGGTCGGCAAGGGCACGGGGCTTGGCCTTTCAATGGTCTACGGCATCATCAAGCAGACCGGCGGGCACATCTATGCCGACTCCGAAGTCGGCAAGGGCTCCACATTCCGCATCTTTCTACCGCGTCATGTGGTTGAGAACGTCGAGCAGATTGCCGCTATCGAAACCGTCCCTGCAAAGGCGGACGAAGAAAAACGCCGCGATCTTTCAGGAAGTGCGACCGTTCTGCTCGTTGAGGATGAACCTGCTGTACGGATGGGCGGAGTTCGCGCGCTGCAGTCCCGCGGATATACCGTGCACGAGGCAGGCAGCGGTGTTGAGGCCATGGAGGTGATGGAGGACCACGGCGACGAAGTGGACCTGATCGTCTCCGATGTTGTCATGCCGGAGATGGACGGACCGAGCCTCCTAAGAGAAGTAAGGAAACTGCGGCCCGACATAAAGTTTGTGTTCGTTTCGGGCTACGCTGAGGAAGCGTTTTCGAAGAACCTGCCGGAGGGCGAGAAGTTCGGCTTCTTGCCGAAGCCGTTCTCGCTGAAGCAACTCGCGACAAAGGTGAAAGAGACCTTAAACGAAGTCGAGGCCGATTGACCGCGATCTCTGGTTTTCAGCGTACGATGCGCAGCGGAGCCAGAGCGGGTTGCTTCGCACTGTGACCCAAGCTCTTCATCGCCAGAGCGCGGCGGGCAAGTCCACGTGATTCCGGAAATAGGCCAGCCTCTTTCAAGACGCGCGCTTGTTTAATCATCATCCGTGCAAGGTCGAGTGCTTTGTTTGTACGAGCCATTGTTTCAATCTCCGAAGTGGGCGACCACGAACATGGGAACTCCCGAAATCTCCGGGTAGCTGGCGTTCGGTGAACGGTCTGTTGAGTCGGGGTGTGCGGAGGCAAAGGGCGGCGATGTCGCCTAAACGATGGACACTACCTGTTGTGGAAGTCAGTCGTTGCATCAATGTCTCCGCATCTGTCTACGGAGCGCCGCGGAAACGGTTGCGAATCAGTTAATCACGAAATGTTACAACTTTCGACTAATATCAGCTGTCTTTGGCATCGGGGTCGTAGGCGATAAGCAGGCCCCAAACCGATACCGCTCCAATGGTCGCGAAAATGCCGGCCCACACGGTCGCGCCGTTCCAAAATTCAAAACCCGCCCATGCAAAGCAAGCGACCACGATTGAAATGCGCACCCATAGTGGACGGTGGCTGGGGTGGTCGAAGATTTTCACGATCTGCCTTGGGTTCAGGCTGCGATTTTCAGACCCGCATTCTGGCAGGTTTCCAAGATGTGCTCAAATCCGCGCTTTGAATATTCGTAGGGCGGGGCTTTCGCAGGGTCTTGTTCGGCTTCAACCACG
Source organism: Pseudomonadota bacterium (assembly GCA_038745535.1). Lineage (GTDB taxonomy): Bacteria > Pseudomonadota > Alphaproteobacteria > Rhizobiales > Rhizobiaceae > JBCDLI01. The sequence continues at coordinate 15,819 of JBCDLI010000011.1, forward strand.
ATCCAGCCATTGTAGTCAGTCTTTTTCAAGTGGTCTGTGACAGCTTGGAAATCGATTGCCCCGTCGCCGGGCACGGTGAATGCGCCTGCGATTACGGCATCCAAGAACGAATGATTAAATTCGCGGACGTCGCTGACGACTTCCGGCCGAATGTCTTTGTAGTGCACATGAAGAATGCGGTCGGACCACCGATCCATCGTGGCTGCGACGTTGCCGCCGCCGAAAAGCAAATGCCCCGTATCAAAGCAGAGATGCACTTTCGGCGAGGTGGCATCCATCAGCCAATTCACATCGTCTTCGCTCTCGATGATCGTGCCCATGTGGTGGTGGTAGGCAAGCGGCATGCCTTTGTCCGCCGTCCACTTGGCAAGCTCGCTCAGGCGTTTGCCATAGGCCTTAATTTCATCTTGGGTGAGGGTCGGGCGATTGTTGACCGGCGTTTTGATATCGCCTTGAACGGTGTTGGAGCATTCGGCATAGACGATGCATGGCGCGTTGAGCGCTGCGAATTGCTCCACTTGTGCACGGACCGCTTGGCGTTCGGTCGCCACGTCATTGACCAACAGATTACCGGAGCACCAACCGCCGCAAAGTGCGATGTCGGCGGCCTCCAGATAAGCGCGTAGACCTTGGGTGGTAGGCGGCATGCGTTGGCCGCGTTCCACGCCGGTGAAACCAATGTCGCGGGCCTCGCGCAGTGCTTGCTCCATGGTGAAAGTGGCGGTCAGATCGGGCAGGTCGTCGTTCTGCCACGCGATTGGAGAAATGCCGATTTTGACTGCCACGCCACGCCCTCCCAAGCTGCATTGTCGGATGGTGTGATGTCAGGGCGTGGCAGCCCCGCGCAAGGATGGTGTTGCGCGAAACCTGTCAGGAAACCGTCAGTCTTTGAGAACGAAGGTGACTTTCAGCGTCACGCGATACTCGGTGATTTTTCCATCGTCGACGATGACGTTTTGATCTTGCACCCAAGCGGCTTTGACGTTTTTCAGCGTTTTGGACGCGCGCTTCACGCCTTTGGCGACGGCATCGTCAAAGGACTTGTTGGATGACGAGATGATTTCTGTAACGCGAGCGACGGACATGGTGCTTTCTCCCTTTAAAGTTGCAGCGCAAGGGAAGCACTTGGGTTGGCGTTTGTCTATGGCGGCGGGATGTGGCTTCGGTTGAGGGTTAATGGGGATGTTAAACTGTGTGCTTCTCGCCCCATGCCGGAGAGAAAGCAAAATCAGCATCTTACCCAACGGCTAAGTGTTAGATTTCTGCAAGAGAGGGGGGAGAGAAACGACGCAATTAACGGACGGCAGCGAATGAAGAAATGCGTCAAAGCACTGCGTCGAGGTTGTCTTCAATCTCGTCATTCGTGAAGCGAAGCGTCGTAAATCCATGGCTCCGAAAATGCGCGTCGTGACGACCATCCTTCGCGCTATCGTCATGCTGCCAACCGTCGGCTTCGATGATCAGTCTTTTTTCGAAACAGACGAAATCAAGAATGCACCCGTCCAGTGGCACTTGCCGTTTGAATTTCAGGCTTCCGAGTTGTTTGCGACGAAGCGCTTGCCACAAAAGCCACTCGGCCCTCGTTGGGTCACGGCGCATATCTTTCGCAAATTGGCGATGTTTCGGTGGCGGCGTTCGATGAACCATAGTGCGTTTAGTGATTGCCCCTCTCTTGCAAAAACTAAGCACTTAGCATCCGCTAAGCACAAGTTTTTGTTTTCTCTCCCGCAGGGGGAGAGAGATCACCGAAGCTTCAAAATTCACCGCGAAATGCGGTGTCTGGCGTTTCCCCGATTCCTCAAGCCGCCACGTATTCCACGATACTTGAAGGCTCAGGAATAACTTCGCCATCTTCGCGCATGCCATCTAAGTGTATACGGATCGCCTCGGTGATGGCTGTCTCTGTTGCTTCGAGAGAAGCACCCGTGGCTACGCATCCGGGCAGATCAGGAACGTATGCTGAATAGTTGTTTTCGGCTTTTTCAATGACAACGGCGTAGCGCATCTCAACGGTCCTTAAGGCCTGCTTGCTTCAATATACTGTTGAATGTGCCCGGTGCCAAATCATCAGAAGGTTTGCCTGCGATGGTCACTCGGCCCTTTTTCGCGGGATGCTTGAATTGCCGATGGCTTCCGCGTGTCGAAACTAAATACCAGCCATCCGCCTCAATGGGGCGAATGGCTTCTTTTATTTTGATGCCTTTAGGCAATTGTGATCACGAACACCCGCTCGTCGCGCCGCAGGTGTCGCACTTTAGGCACGTACCATTTCTCACCATGGTGAAGTTGGAGCATTCGGAACACATGTCGCCGGTGTAGCCCTGCATCATGGCTCTCATCCGCCGGTCAGCTTGCAGCTTTTTGGCGTCGGTCACCGTGTTGGTGGAAAGCCCCGTTGCAGCGGCAGCGGCGACTTCGGCGGCTGCGTCCGCGTCGGCCTCAACCTGCAACTCCGCTTGGGCGTCCTCGTAGTCGCGTTTGAAGGCGGTTTGTGCCTCCTGCAACGCAACGACGGGCTGTTCAGCAACGGCAAGACCGAGATTTGAGTTAGCGGCTGGCGCGATCGCTGTCACGGTCGCGCCCGACGACTTTCCCGCAGGAGCGGTCCCCGTCGGTTTGCTGTCCACCACAGACAATTTGTGTCCTCGGGTGAGCCCGCTGGAAACTGGCTGCGCCTTACCCTCATTGATGCCCCGACCAAGCGGCGTGTTTTCAAACGCCGACTGATCCACATGGGAAAGGTCGTGACGGTCGAGATAGGAGACAGCGAGTTCGCGGAACACGTAGTCCAGAATGGATGTCGCGTTCTTGATTGCGTCATTGCCCTGTACCATGCCGGCTGGCTCGAATTTGGTGAACACGAACGCGTCCACATATTCTTCCAGCGGCACGCCGTATTGCAGGCCGAGCGAGACCGAAATCGCGAAGTTGTTGATCAGCGCGCGCAGCGTTGACCCTTCCTTGTTCATGTCGAGGAAGATTTCGCCCAAGCGGCCATCGTCGTACTCGCCGGTGCGCAGAAACACGGTGTGTCCGCCGATTTTCGCCTTCTGAGTGTAACCCTTGCGGCGACCGGGCAGTTTTTCCTGCTCGCGGACGACCTTTTCGATCACACGCTCGACGATCTTCTCGGTCACCTGAACGGCGCGGGCCGCGGCTGGTGCTTCGATCAGTTCCTCGACATTGTCGTTATCGACGTCGTCTTCATCCTCGATCAGTGATGCGTTGAGCGGCTGGGAGAGCTTTGAGCCGTCGCGGTAAAGCGCGTTGGCTTTCAACGCCAGTTTCCATGACAGCATGTAGGCGTTCTTGCAGTCCTCGATGGTCGCCGTGTTTGGCATGTTGATCGTCTTGGAAATCGCACCGGAGATGAATGGCTGGGCTGCCGCCATCATCCGGATGTGGCTTTCCACCGACAGATAACGCTTGCCGATCTTGCCGCACGGGTTTGCGCAATCAAACACCGGCAGATGCTCGTCTTTCAGGTGCGGGGCGCCTTCCAGCGTCATCGCACCACAAATGTGGATGTTGGCTGCTTCGATGTCTGCCTTGTCAAACCCGAGTGCGGCCAGCATGTCGAAGGAGAAATCGTCCAGCTGTTCGTCGGTAAAGCCAAGCACCTCTTTCGCGAAGTCTTCGCCAACGCTCCACTTGTTGAACGCGAATTTGATGTCGAACGCAGACGCAAGTGCGCCGTTAACCGCTTCAATCTTCTCTTCGGTGAAGCCCTTTGCCCGGAGCGTGGTCGGGTTGATGCCCGGCGCTTGGTTCAAGTTGCCGTGGCCAACTGCGTAGGCCTCGATCTCCGCAATATGCGCCTCGGAATACCCGAGTGTGCGAAGTGCTTCCGGCACAGCGCGGTTGATGATTTTGAAGTAACCGCCGCCGGCAAGCTTCTTGAACTTTACCAGTGCGAAGTCCGGCTCAATGCCCGTGGTATCACAGTCCATCACGAGGCCGATTGTGCCCGTTGGGGCGATGACAGTGGCTTGGGCATTGCGGTAGCCGTTCTTTTCGCCAAGCTCGAGTGCGCGATCCCAAGCAGCTTTTGCATGGGTGATGAGGTCCGCATCCGGGCACTCATCCGCGGCCAGTGGCACGGGATTAACCGACAGGTTTTCATAACCATCGGATAGGCCATGGGCAGCACGGCGGTGATTGCGGATGACGCGCAACATGTTTTCGCGGTTTGGCGCAAAGCCCGGGAAGGGGCCGAGTTCGCCCGCCATCTCTGCCGATGTCGCATAGGAGACGCCGGTCATGATCGCCGTTAGCGCACCGCCAATCGCACGGCCTTCGGCTGAATCGTAGGGAATGCCGGCTGTCATTAGCAGGCCGCCAATATTGGCGTAGCCAAGGCCCAGCGTGCGGTATTCATAAGACTGCTTGGCGATCTGTTTGGATGGGAACTGCGCCATCATCACGGAGATTTCGAGCACCATCGTCCACAGGCGAACGGCATGCTCGTACTCACCGAGTTTCACGCGTTTGGTTTCAGCGTCTGCGAACTGCAGCAGGTTGATGGACGCGAGGTTACACGCCGTGTCGTCAAGGAACATGTATTCCGAGCACGGGTTTGACGCGCGAATGTAACCGCCCGACGGGCAGGTGTGCCAGTCGTTCATGGTGGTGTTGTAGTGCAGGCCCGGGTCGGCTGATGCCCAAGCGGCGTAGCCGATCTTCTCCCACAGGTCGCGGGCTTTCAGCGTCTTGTTCACTTTGCCGTCGATGCGGTTGATGAGGCTCCATTCGCCATCGTTTTCAACCGCGCGTAGGAAGTTGTCCTTCAGCGAGACAGAGTTGTTGGAGTTCTGGCCCGCGACGGTGAGGTAGGCTTCGGAGTCCCAATCGGTGTCGTAGGTTTTGAACTCAAGGTTGGTGTAACCCTGCTTCGCAAATTGAATCACCCGACCGATGTAATTCTCTGGAACCAATGCTTTCTTGGCTGCGCGCACCTCGCGTTTGAGGGCAGGGTTCTTCTTTGGATCGAAGCAATCTTCGCCCGGCCCTTCGCAGTTGATGCAGGCCTTCATGACCGCATTCATGTGCTTGGCGACAACCTTGGAGCCGGTGACGAGAGCCGCAACCTTCTGCTCCTCTTTCACCTTCCAATCGATGTATTCTTCAATGTCGGGGTGATCGATATCGACAACGACCATCTTCGCTGCACGGCGTGTTGTGCCGCCGGATTTAATTGCGCCCGCTGCCCGGTCACCGATTTTGAGGAAGCTCATTAGGCCGGATGACTTACCGCCGCCGGAAAGCCTTTCGCCTTCACCGCGAAGATGCGAGAAGTTAGAACCCGTGCCCGAACCATATTTAAAGAGGCGCGCTTCGCGGACCCAAAGGTCCATGATGCCACCTTCGTTGACGAGATCATCGCCGACCGACTGGATAAAGCAGGCGTGTGGCTGTGGGTGCTCGTAGGAGGTTTTGGATTTCACCAGCTTTCCAGTGAACGGGTCCACGTAATGGTGGCCCTGGCTTGGGCCATCGATGCCATAGGCCCAGTGCAGACCGGTGTTGAACCATTGCGGTGAGTTTGGCGCAACGCGCTGGGTTGCCAGCATGTATGACAGTTCGTCCATGAACGCTTGGGCGTCGGCTTCATCGTTGAAGTAGCCGCCTTTCCAGCCCCAGTAGGTCCACGTACCGGCGAGGCGGGTGAAAACCTGGCGACCATCCATTTCTGGGCCGTAACGTTCGTCTTCCGGCAATTCGGCGAGGGCTTTTTCATCGGCAACCGAACGCCAAAGGAATGACGGAACGTCGTTCTCTTCAACTTTTTTCAAACGGGCGGGGACACCGGCCTTACGGAAATATTTCTGGGCAAGAATGTCTGCTGCAACTTGGCTGAACTGTTCTGGTACGTCGATGTTTTCGAGTTTGAAAACAATCGACCCGTCGGGGTTCTTGATCTCGCTCGTGGCCTTGCGGAATGGAATGTCCGCGTAGGGTGTTTGTCCTTCATTGGTGAACTGTCGCTCAACCCGCATTTTTATTGCCCTCAATTTGTGGCGCTTATCCCGCGCCAAACCATATCTAGTACCCGCCTGTTATCGGCTGGCCCTGTTTAACTCTTGAAGATTGTGTTGCGTTCCCGGCCCCGCGCCGACGCTCGCAACGTTTGCTCTCCACTTCACACCTCACAAACCAAGAGGACGCCCGTTGATCCCCGTAGTTTGTTTCAGCAATCTCAGCGTCTGACTTTCGCCAAGCACCGGAAAGGCGGCCTACCACTATATGTAGTGCAGATCATCTGATCAAACACTAAATAAAGGGTTAATCACAAATTAACGCCTACTTTATCTACCCGCTCAGCACACCTTTTCCTTACCCAGAAAACACTGGTTTTCTCGGCTAGAAAGACTGCACTGAATGGAACTCGACAAACACGCCATCGAAACTGCGCCGGAATCGACGAAGCTTGCCAACTAAATTTGACTCGGTGCGCAGGGTCAAGCGCGTTGTGACAACCGCGACCGATTAGCACTATATCTAGTGGTGGCATGCGTGGAAAACGGGGATAACCCGTTAACCATAAATGCGTTTGTTGCTCACCGTTATGTAAATTTCCGCCGTTGACGCGTCCGATAATCGAGCAGGTAAATTGTCAATTCGCGATCAATGCTTCCAAGGCATCTAAACAAGTGCCGAACCCTTCGGCGGCTCCGTCTTTTGCGCCATCGCGGGCCGCGTTTGATGGATAGGTGCTGACGAGAATGAGGAGGGTGCCAGCGCCTTCAACCTCAAATCGGATATCGTTTAGCACGTCGCCGCCGGTCCAATCTGGCTCCCATTTTTCTGTGGACTGAATAAACGTTGGGCGTTCGAAGGTCGTGTAGACGCCGCTCATGGTCATTTCACCGTCGGGCCCGTTCCACACGAGTTTGTACTGACCGCCTTCGCGGGCATCTGATTCCACCGTTGTGACCGGGTTTTCAGGATCAGCGAACCACTGCTTCATCATATCTGCATTGGTGAATGCTTCGAACACCGTTTCACGCGGTGCGTTTAATCGGCGTTCAAATTTGATCGTGGTGTCGGTAGGTGTCGTGACAATGAGTTTGTTCATCAGCTTTCTCCTTGGTTTTGATTGTTTTCGAGAAGCGCTTCGAGGCGATCAAATCGAGCCTCCCAAGCCTTCCGCTGATGCTCAAGCCACTGCTGCACGCGAGACAATTGCTCTGCCTCGATGGTCACCATCCGCACGCGTCCCCGTTTTTGGGTAGATATCAACCCGGCATCCGCGAGCACTTTGAGATGCTGCGTGAATGAGGGGAGCGCCATTTGATGGGATGCGTGCAGGTCCGAAACGCTCAGCGGTTGGCTAATCACCAGGGCCTCGACCACCTTGCGGCGGGTCGGATCTGCAAGCGCGGAGAAAAGTTGGTCTAATTCGCGGTCAGTATAGTTAGGCATATACCTTACTATCACCTCATCGAAATCAGGGCAAGATAGTTAGGTTTTGGCCTTAGAATTGAGCCGGGTAGGTGGCTAATTTGCCAAGCGGGTGCGGTTTGCGCGAACCGCAAGCACAAGCGCGATAGCGCAGGTGAGGGAACCCAACCAAAACCAACCGCCCGGTATATTCACCACTGGTGTGGGGCCGGAAACATGAGACAACACCATCGCTGCTGCAAATGGTCCGATGATGACGGCAACCGCATTAATAGATTGCAGCGCGCCTTGAAGCTGTCCCTGACGATTTTCTTCTACGGTTTTCGAGCAGATCGCCGACAGTGCAGGCACCGATAGGCCATTGCCGAGCGCGTAGAACAAAATGAGCGGGTACATCATCCACCCTTGAGGCGCGAGGGCAGTCATCGTGAAGGCGAGGGTGCTGGAGGCGAAACCGAAGATGACGATGGGCCATTCGCCGAAGCGTTTAACGGCGGGTCCGACGATGCCACCCTGCACGATGGAGTAACAAAGACCGACAAAGGCGAGGGACCAAGCTGCGGCCCGCACATCCCAATCGAAGCGGAAATCGGTATAGAGCACCCAAGTGGATTCCAGTCCGCGTTGGGCCATCGACGTGATGAACAAGCCGATGAGCAGCGGAGAGAGCGCGGGAAACGACGTGACGCGCGCAAGCGCGACAAACGGGTTTGCGTCTTTCCACTCAAACGCGCGTCGTTTCTCCGCACTCAAGGACTCCGGCAGCGTGAAATAGCCAAACGCGGCGTTGGCTAACGACAGGACGCCTGCAACCACAAACGGCAATCGAATATCAATCGCGCCGAGCCAACCGCCGAGTAGCGGTCCAAGCACAAAACCAACACCGAAGGCAGCGCCGATAAAGCCGAAGTTGCGCGCGCGATTTTCCGGCGTCGATAGGTCGGCCGCGTAGGCGTTTGCGGTTGTGATTGTTGCGGCAAAAATACCGCCAATGAAGCGCACAATGCCGAGCCAAATCATGGTCGGTGCAATGGCTGTAAGGAGAAAATCGATGCCAAGCCCGATGAGGCAGACAACTAAAATCGGTCGCCTGCCAAAGCGGTCCGACAAAGACCCCAATAAGGGTGAGAACGCGAATTGGGTCAGCGCGAAGAGCGTTCCGATGATCGCGAAAGCGTAAGCGGCATCGGTGACCGAGCCGGACCCCATTTCTTGAACGAGCTTGGGAAGCAGCGGCCAAGCCAACCCAACGCCAAGCATGTTGATCGCCACCGTAAACACGATGAACGTCAGTGCTTTCGTGTCAGACGGTTGATGCTCTTGGGTTGGGATATTTTGGGCCATAGTTCTTTTATCAAACTCGACCCGCTATTCGGTCAAAGCCTACACCGTCACTTTTTGACCGTCGGCGATGGGCTCCTGGTAGGTAAAACCCATGTCCCAAGGAAAGAAAATCCACGTGTCTTGGCTGACTTCGGTAATGAACGTGTCGACCATCGGCATGCCTTTTGGCTTTGCATAAACGGTCGCGAAGTGGGCTTCCGGCAGCATAGCCCGCACGATCCCAGCGGTTTTGCCGGTGTCGGTCAGATCGTCGATGATCAGGATGCCCTTGCCATTTTCGACCATCAGCTCTGGCGCGATTTCCTTTATGACCTGAATTTCGCCCTGCGTGTCGTAGTCGTGGTATGATGCCACGCAAACGGTTTCGATGTTTCTGATGCCAAGTTCGCGGCAGATGATGGCTGCCGGGACCAAGCCGCCGCGGGCAATGCACACAATCGCTTTCCAGTCCTTTTCAACATTTGCGATGCGCCAGGCGAGCGCACGGGCATCGCGGTGGAACTGGTCCCATGAGACTGGGAAGGATTTTTCTGGAAGCGCCATGACAGAAACCGTGTTTGGTGTAAGTGTCGCTTAGCTTTGCGGTGGGGTCGGCGCAAGCAATTGAGGGCCACGTGGTGAACACACACGGGTTATGCACCGCTCAATTCAGTGCTGTTTGAGGCTAGAGACCAGCTGCTCAACCGCGGAAATCGCTTCTAGCTGGGCTTCGGGATTTCGTGATCGCACTACAATTTCTGTCCAAAACGCGCCGTCTTCGTAGCGGGGATATGAACCGATCATCGTCCGGTCGTGCTCACCTTGCAGGGCCGCCAACCGCGCGCCAATTACGCCTTCACCGAAAGGACAGTGCACAGAGCCCGACACGATTTTCTCGCCGGTTTTCAACGTAGGGATGACGTTATCGAGCATGGCCTCAAAGACGGCTGGAACACCGGCCATGACGTGAACATTGCCGACGACAAATCCGGGCGCTTTCGAGATCGGATTGTCGATCAAGTCAGCATTTTCTGGTGTGCGCGCCATCCGCTTGCGAGCTGCTGTAAAGTCGACATCGCGCTCTTTGTAATAGGTTTCCAAAAGCGCCATCGCGTCGGTGTGAAAATCAACCGGAAGACCGAAAGCTGCCCCAATTGCGTCTGCGGTAATGTCGTCGTGCGTTGGTCCAATGCCGCCGGAGGTGAACACATAGGTAAACTTGGCACGCAATTCGTTGACGGCAAAGACAATTGCGTCTTGCTCGTCGGCCACTGCGCGAATTTCCTTTAGGTCGATGCCGACCAGCGTCAGCATCTTGGCAAGGTGGTGGGCGTTGGAATCGCGAATGCGTCCAGACAGGATCTCGTCGCCGATAATCAGCATCCCGGCGGTGACTTGGCCGTCAGTATGGTTTTTGACATCGAACATTCGCCGTAATCCCCTCACGACGGAAACTAAGCGAATTTGTGCACTGCGTTAAGCGGTTTGTTTTGCGGGTGAATGTCCCGTTTGATCACATTTAATAAGGCCGCCTCACTCAACGTTAGAAAATCGCGTGTGGACGCGCTGCGTTACGCCAGCTCGCTGGTCATCGTAGTCATCACGTTATTATTTGCGTCCCCGCACTAGCGCTTTGTGCATTTGCTGCTAACGTTGACGCCGGGGCATTCACGTTAGCTACGTGTAGGGGGACATTATCGCGGACAATACGCAAGCTTCAAAGGGCGCATCGGGCGATGAGACTGCCGATACAGGCTCGGCGGTAAAACGCTCGAACCGATGGCTGGCTCTAGTAAAAGCAACAGCGTCTCCGCTCAAACTCTTCGCGCTGATCGTTCTCATTTGTAATTCGGTTTTCGGCGTAGCTGCGGCTTGGAGCTTTGGTGAAACCGTATTCATATACACCCTTCACACATTTCTTTTTGTCGTGGGTTCGTTTGTGCTCATCGCGCTATGGAGCCCCCGGTCATTTTACTCTCCAAGTGAACTCGCAGCGCTCGCCGAAGTGGAGAAAGCGTCGGGTAACAAAACCGATTTGTTGCCCTCCGGTGAGCCGCTCAAGCCGACCTTAATACTCGGCGCCTTCGTTTTTGCCTACGGCATTTTTCAACTCCTAACGACACTCTTTTCCTCATAGATCAATTTAAAGGATCACCTCATGGGACGCGGACCAATTTCAATTAAGCCAAAAGGTAAACCTGCGTCGGGAGGGCGTGGTCGCGGCGCAATCAAGGGTGGTCGTGGTGGCAGTCGAAAGGGCGGCGCTGGTGGACGCGGGCGCGGAACTGCTGCTCCAAATAAGAATGTGATGGATAAGCTGCGCGGTGGAAATGTAGCAGGAGGGCGCGGAGGCAGTTCGTCTTCGAGTGCCAGCAGACCGCCCGAGCCGTATGGAAATGTCGCTTTAGCGCGCGGCAACCACTTTACGAAACCTCAGCAAAAAGCCGATGCACCTGGAAATTATGATGCGCCTGGAAGTCCACTGATTGGTGGCAACGCGCCAAGGAACTCGGGCAATCCGCCTGGCGGCTCATCGAGCACCTCGTCGGCACCGCCAGCTGCTCAACAGCCGCCTACGAACCAAGCAATGAACCACCAGTATGGGCCCGCGCCGGCGGCAGTTAATCATGGTCAAATGGGCGGTAATGGGGCTCAACCGATTTATGATGCCCCTCCCGTGACAGGTCCGCCAGCAGGCGGTGGCGGTGGCAATAATCCGCCCCCACCGGGCGGTGGGGGAGGCAATAACAACCCGCCTCCAAACAACAATCCGCCGGGCCAACCATTCGGCGGTATGCAGGTTCAAAATCCACCGCCTCAACGAAGCCGTGCTTCCAAAATGCTTCAGAGAATCAAGCCTGAGAGCAAAAAGGGGGTCGCCGCCTATGGTATGCTCGCAGCCCTTGTTGTTGGTGGGGCTACAGCGCCGCTATGGCTGCCAGCCATTAAAGAAGCGGCGGACGACAACGGCTCAAGCGTTCCAAGTGCTGAAGATACGCGGGTAATCGGCAACAGAACGAAGGGTGTTAACAACCCTATCACCGATATTGACCTCGTCAAACTTGTGTCACCTGCAGGCCGCGAAGCCGGGTCAGAAATCGATCCATCGAAATTTCTCTTGTTCAGAACATTCGAGATCAGCGAAGCCGGTGCCAAGACAATCAACGTGAACGGTGAATGGACTGTTTCGAACGCCGGAAAGCTGTCATTCACGCCGGATCAAACTTCGGAATTCGGTTCGGTAACAATCGCCTACTCCGTGGAAGACAAGCTGGGGCGCCTGTCCGATCGCGGTCAGGTGCAGATCGTTTATGGTCCGCTTGTTGACGACATCAGTATCAACGATCTTGCCCCCGATAAGACAACGGCAGCAATCGCCATCAGCGACGTCTACACGGCTGCTTCCGATGCTGCGAAATCGGCAATCGATCCCGATTCAATAAAACTCGTTTTCAGGAACGATATTACTGAAACGCTGACATCGGAGGTGACAATCGACGAAGGCGGAATATGGCGCGCTAAAGACGGCGAAATCACATTTGAGCCGGCAGAGGGCTTTGTTTCCACCAACATAAACATTGGCTTTGTCGTGAGTGACCAAGAAGGGTTGCGATCCAATGAAGGGCTGATCACGCTGTTCTTCACGGAAAAAGCTATGGTCAAAGACCCTGAGCCAGGCACTGACCCTGACAAGCCAATGTTGGCTTTCGGACCGGAAATTGCAGTCAACACGCAAGACGTGACGTTTGCGATCAGCAGCGTCGGTGAACTCAAGTCATCATCACTTGAGATTTCAACATCGCCCGACGGAACGTTCGGCACGTCGATCGATGCGGGTTCACAGGGAACATGGACTGTAAGCGGAAACGCAGTGACCTATGCCCGGGGTGCCGGTTTTCGCGCTGCGCCGACTACGATCTATTATCGGGCCACCAGCAAAGCCGGGGTCTTATCCGACGCCTTCCCGCTAACCCTCGGCATTTTCCCACCACCGCAAGCGCTCGATGTTACGAAACAAGGACTGCGCGCGGTGATAGATGTGCTGCCGAGTACGCAAGTAAGCTACAGGATGGAAAACAACGAGATTGATCCGAGCTCGTTGAGATTTCTCGCGGTTGCACCGGCAGACCCTTCCGATCCGACACCGGTTGTCAGCGCTGATGGAAAGGTCGCCGAAGTTGCTGATGAAGGAACCTGGAGCGTTATTGAGAAAAACAGCAAGGTGAGATTTGTACCTGTGCGCGGATTCACCCGGCAGCCGACGGCTGTTTTTTACACGGTTCGCGACACCAAAGGCTCGGAGTCAAATTCCGCAAAAATCGTTGTCAGTAAAGCTGCCGACGATGTTCGGAAATTGATCGCCGATATGGTGGCGCTGAACCAGGAGGAGTTCGCGTCAAGATTAAAAACTGTCTTGGCCGACAAGCCGCTAAGCGATGTGCTGGTCGTGGTTTTCCAACTCCGGAACTTGTTCTTCAGCCAGCTCAACGAGGGGCAGCGGCTGGATATCAGAACAGCGCCGGGCATAAGCGAGCGAGACCAAAACCGAATTTTCAGGGCTTGGCTGGACGCGAGCTTCGCGTTTGGCGTCTTGGTCGATGAGGTTGAGAGTGTCCCCGAGATGTCACTGGGCCTCCAAATGCCGCGAAACAGCCTAGGCGCCCGGGTCCTTCGCCTCGAAGCGATGATGGCGGCGCTCGACAAATATTTTGATGCGCTCGAAGCGGCGATGTGAAGGAGCAGCGATATGCATAACAATCCAAGATCGCTCATTGAAACAACGATGAATACGGCGTCCATGGGCGCGTTCATGTTACCTGGACCGGGCCCAGCAATTGGCATGGCGTTGATGGCGGCGCCCATTATCATGAACGTATTTTTTCCCATCGAGGACAATATTGATCCGGAAAATGCGTTGCCTACGAATGGTGACCTGACGCGAGCGCTCAACGAGCTGCGCAACGGTGTCGCGAAGGACGCGTTTGATGCTGAGCTTCGTCAAGCACAATCTCAACTCATTACGCTTTACAGCAGCATTGAAAAAGTTTGGGCGGCCTCCGTGGATGCAGGCGAAGGCCTGCGTGCCCGGGTTGCCGACGGGCCAATGTTCATCACCGACGTGATTACCGAGGTACAAGAAAAGACGTGGCAGCAGCGGTTTGAGCGCTTTCAAGAGCCAATTTTCGATGTGAATTCGCCTATCCTTAACATCAAAAATTGGATTGAACTTCATCCGCAATACAAGACGGAAACACTGCCGTTGTACTGTCTGGCAGGCAGTCTTTGGGCCATGTATTGCAAGTTCAATATTGCTTGGGAATACAACCTCATACTGCTTAATTATCGCCGCAAATTGGAAGCTCACGAAGAGCACGTCAACGCGATGGATCTCGAGAAAGCGCTCGTGAAATGGCAGTTCACGGGAAAAGCCAAAGGCGAGCCGAAACCCGAATATCCGCCAAAACCGCCAGTGCCGTTGGAGATGGTGGACGTACGTGAGCACAGTGAATTTTGTTCGCAAGTCCTCAAATATTTGCCCGACTTTATCGATTACGCAAAACCTATCGCGGCGGAATTGAAGCAAAATTTTGTATCCCGAAGAATGACGATCGCTCGCCGATTGGGCCAGCTTGAAATTCGGGAGCGCGGAAGCGGCCGCACGAAGACTTATTACTACTACGACTCAAATACCCGTCAGTCTTCAAAGCCGGTGCGTAACAAGCGTCTCGCCATGGCGCGGATGCGTGCCAAGCAGGGCTCGCTGCGACTTGGCTTGGATCGCCAACTCACCCGCCGCTACGGGCTCGACAAGATTTCGGAGAAGGATATCGACGACCTGCTCAAGACAATTGAGCTTTGGGAAGCCACGGTGACCGACATCGAGAGCGGACCAATTGAGGTGGGAACCAGCAGTGTTAGCCGACGCAACAGTGTCAGCCGTCGGAGGAGAGGCCCATGAGCGATATCGCAGATTTCGAAACGACGGTACTCCCGCTCGAAGACTTTAAGAAAATCTTGAGTGCTGCACGTCACGGCGTGGTGGACATGGGCACAATGACAGTCAATCTGCCGTTCGTCGGGAAAATGTCCGTTCCGCATCAATTAAGCGCGATGGGCTATCTCGAAGAGCTGGCGAAGAATCCGGAAAAAGGATCGCCTGAGTGGCAGAAAGCACTGGTAGGTGCAGGAACAGGTGCTGCTGCATCGACGGTAGGTCTGGGTGTGTTGATGGCTGCTACCGGTCCACTGGCTCCGTTTGCCGCTATAGGCTTGGGCGTTGCAGCACCGTTACTGGGTAAAAACCGGGTCTGTACACTCCTCGTTGCCAACGGGACAGAAGGCGAGTTGGTTAAAGACGGGCTGTATATCGACCGCGGTGTTCAGACTGGGCGGCCCGTTGTCGAGGAGATCAATGAAGACACCGGTCGGGCAACGGCAACAAGCCCTGACACAATACCGGGCTTGGAGTTTTTAGAAGGCTGGCCAGAAGAGGACATACCCGACATGTGGTTGGGTGGTCTGGGATTGTATCGCTTTGAGAAAGATCTAAGCCTTGTCATCGGCTGGCATGGCACCTGTGGCGCAATCGGGTTCCGCTCAAGTGACCCGAACACGAAAAACAAGCGGTTTGCAGTATCCTGGCTGGTTCCTGAAACAGGAAAGCCGGCCTTTGCAGTGACAGCTGATCTGGACGGCAAGTACGACTCACTGGAGGACTTCTACGACAAGACCGCCGGCGAGCGGAAATCGGACAACTTCGACATTGGGAAACATCGACGCAAGAATGTCGCCAAGATACGTGGATCAATGATCCACCGCGAGTATCCAAGCACCGAAAATGACAATGACCTGCTTCTCACCGTAGCCATCACCCCCGGCTGACGAAATTCGCACCCCAAATTAGGCCGGGAGTAGCCCGCTTTGACCGACATAGCAGACTTCGAGACAACGGTGCTCCCGCTTGAAGATTTTCATAAGATAATGCGGGCGGCACATAGTGGTGCGGTCGATATGACGCCGCCGAACCAAGCCGGCGAGCATCGAGTTCGTGCGAGCGCGATGGTTTATCTCGAAGAGATCGCCAAGGATCCCGCTAAGGGCTCGAAGGCTTGGCAAAAGGCCGTTGCAGGTACAGCAATTGCTGCTGCAGCAGCGCCCGCAGTCACCGGTGGTCTGACCGCGACCGCATTCGCCGCGGGTTTTCCCTTTTTGTTGGCGGCAACGGGTCCATTCGCACCGTTTGCCGCGATCGGATTGGGCATCGGCTCCGCATTGTTGGCTAAGAACCGTGTTTGCACTCTTCTGGTGGCTAACGCCACGAAGGGTGATCTCATCAAGGATGAGATCTACATCTACGCTGGCGTGCAAACGGGTCGGCCGGTTATCGAGGAAGTAAACGAGGATACCGGTCGCACGACAGCCACAAGCCCTGACACCATTCCGGGTATCGAGGCTTTCGACGCCGAACCGCAATTTGATCTACCCGCAATGACGCTGGGTGGCTTGGGGCTTTATCGTTTCGAAAAAGATCTCAGTTTGGTCATCGGTTTTTATGGCACGGCGGGTGCTATTTCGTTTATCAGCAGCGATCCAAAGACCAGGGGCAAGAAATACGCTTTGGCTTGGCTCGTCCCTGAATCTGGAAACCCGGCATATGCAGTTACTGGCGATCTTGATGGAAAATACGACTCGCTTGAGGCGTTCTACAGGCAAACTGCTCATGTCAGAAAATCAGATAATCTTGACCGCGGGCTACACCGCCGCAGGATTGCGACCACAATCCGGGCGTCACTGATCCACCGGGCCTATCCGGATACGAGTGATGAAAATGACCTGCTGATTACGGCAGCCATGTCTTGAATGGCGATACAGGCTCTTGACGTTTGCTTCGCAATCGTCTGCCGCTTTTGCACATTTGGCTGTGCCAAATGCCGTTGGTGCCCTCTGCCGGACTTGAACCGGCAAGCCCGAAGGCTACGGATTTTAAGTCCGCTGTGTTTACCAATTTCACCAAGAGGGCACATCTTTGGCGCTAGCGCGTGCGAACCGTTGGCGCAAGGGGTGTTTGGCGACGATATTATTCGCGCCAAAACGACGGGCTGAACAATACGAGCATGGAAAACAGTTCCAAACGGCCGAGCAACATGCCGAAGGCCATGACGTACTTCGCCGCGGTGTTTAACCCTGCGAAATTATCGGCAGGACCGACCTTATCACCGAGGGCCGGTCCCACATTTGCGAGCGCGGTAAGCGCGCTGGAAAATGCGGTGACGAGGTCTTCACCCGTAGCAGCAATGACGAGTGTGCCGATGAACCACAGCAAAAGAAAAGTCGAAAAGTACATCAACGTAACGTACTGTAATTGCTCATTGATTGGGACGGAACCGGTGCGCACCTGCCTTACCGCGTTCGGATAGATGAATATCTCCAGCGCGCGCTTAATGCTGCCGAAGAGGATGGTCCAGCGGTAGGCCTTGATGCCGCCCGATGTGGAACCGGCACAACCACCTAGCACGGTCGCGAGCAGGAAAGCACCGAGCGCAAACGGCCCCCACTCCATATAGTCGCTGTTTGAATAACCAGTCGTTGTGATGATCGATGTGATGTTGAAGAGCGAATTGATGAAGGCGTCACTGCCGACAAAAACGCCGGTCAGCCTCAGGTAGATTGCGACGAGAACCGCCAAAAACAGCGTGTAGCCCAGAAACACGAAGACCTGATTATCCCGGAACGCCTCGAAACGGCCTTTCAGTGCAAAAAGGATAATGACCGGGAAGGGAAGGGCGCCGATGATCATGAAGATGATCGCGACCATGTGGATATTTTGGTTGAAAAACCCGAACGAGCGGTCGTGGGTGGAAAGCCCACCCGTCGAAAGCGTCGTCATGGCATGGTTGATGCCATCAAACGCACTCATACCGGCCCAAGTGTAAGCAATCGCGCAGAGCACCGTGAGCGCCGTGTACACGCCAAAAATCGTGTAGCCATAGGTGGAAAACCGCGCGAATGGGCGCTCATAACGATCTGACGACTCGATCTTGAAGAAGTTGGAGCCACCGACGCGTAGGATCGGTAGTATGAAAATGGCGAGCACGATAACGCCAAGGCCGCCGAACCATTGCAGCATCGAACGCCACAACAATATCCCCGGTGGCATCACATCCAATCCCGTGAGAACTGTGGAGCCGGTGGCCTTTGCGCCTGAGACGCCTTCGAAAAATGCGTCGACAAATGAAAGTTCCAACTCCGACAAATACAGGGGAACCGTGGCGCAAAGACAGAAGGTTAGCCAAAGCAGGTTGACGAGAAGAAACGTAAATCGTGTCGAAACAACGGGCGGTTCTGGCGACCGCGTGGCGATTGCGATCAGCGCGGACAAACATCCGATGCCAGCCGATGATACGGCAAATACGCGCCAATCGGCGTTCTCATAGTAAAGATCGACAAGACCGGGAATCAGCATTGCAGTTGCGAGATAAAAGGCGAGGATCGCGCAAATGTGGATCGCACTGCGAACCATGTTGGCCGTCATGGGCTAGTATTTTCCCCGTTTCAGCTGCGCGCACGCATGAATTAAAGCCACGTCGTTTTGGCTCCGACGGCCCTTTGCAAAGCATTTTGACCGCGTATACACGGGCGAGCCACGCCTTGGCAAAGGGTAGTACGGCCAAGGCCATGGGGATGAACGCATTATGACGGAATTTTTGGAAGGTGTTGCGAAAGCCGCCGCATCTATGCGGACGATTTTCGAGCCTACGCCTTTGCAGGAAAATGTGTATCTTTCGCAGAAATACGGCGCGCGTGTTTTCTTGAAACGTGAAGACCTGTCGCCCGTGCGCTCGTACAAAATCCGCGGCGCGTTCAACTTCTTCAACAAGCGATTGAGCGGAGGCGATAAGCCCAGCCAGTTCGTTTGTGCCTCTGCGGGAAACCATGCGCAGGGCTTTGCCTATGTGTGTCAGCACCTTGGCGAGACAGGCGTCGTGTACATGCCTGTCACGACTCCGCAGCAGAAGATCGATAAGACGCGCGCGTTCGGTGGGGACAATGTCCGCATTGAGCTTATCGGCGATATCTTCGATGAGTGCTACGCTGCTGCAATTGACTACGCCGAGCGAGAGAACGCTGTGTTGGTCCCGCCGTTTGACCACGAGGACATTATTGAAGGCCAAGCGACAGTTGCCCACGAGGTGATGGAACAGCTTCCAGAAGACGTAGAGTTAGACGACGTTTTCATCGCTGTCGGTGGTGGCGGGCTTTCTTCCGGCATGAGCCACTTCTTTGACAAGGCAGGAAAGCAGGCGAAGTTTCATCTCCTCGAGCCTGCCGGAGCGCCGAGTTTGAAAGAAAGCCTTGCCCACGGCGAACGCGTGAACCTGGGCAGCGTAGATAATTTTGTCGACGGTGCGGCGGTCGCAATGATTGGCGAGAAGACCTACGAGATCTTACAAGACTACGATGCAGACGATGTGACACTCGTCAGCGAAGACCGTCTTTGTACGACCATTCTTGAGATGTTGAATGTGGAAGGTATTGTTCTTGAACCGGCGGGCGCAATGTCGGTTGAAGCGCTGAAAGACCATGCACATGAAATCAAAGGACGCACTGTGCTTTGCATCGCGTCCGGCGGGAATTTTGATTTCGAGCGCCTTCCTGAGGTTCGGGAGCGAGCGCTTAAGGCGGAGGGACGCAAGAAGTACTTTATCCTCCGCCTGCCACAACGTCCCGGTGCTTTGAAGGATTTTTTGGGGTTGCTCGGTCCTGACGACGACATTGCCCGCTTCGAGTATTTGAAAAAGTCAGCGCGAAACTTCGGTTCAATACTTATCGGTATCGAGACAAAGAACGCTGAAAACTTTCCTAATCTGATGGAGCAGATGACCGCAACGGGCTTTGTTTATCAGGACATCACGGACAACGAACTGGTTGCTGGATTTATCGTCTAAACTGGACTGCTGGTCACAAATCATCGTTGCTGACGTCTATCGTCAGCGTGCCATCTTGATGGCGCTTTGGCGGTATTTGCCCACTTCGTGAGAGGAGCACGGCGATTGGTCGTGTTCCTTCAAATTCCGACAAAATAATCACCATGATTGCCGTAATCGGGACTGACAAAAGCGCGCCGGCAATGCCCCACAACGACCCCCAGCTGGTGAGTGATACGAGGATGATAAACGGCGACAGGTTAAGCGAGCGACCGAGGAAATTTGGTTCCACAATTGAGCCCATGAACACTTGCGCAGCGACAAGGCCGATGAACGTACCGACGTAAAGCGTTGGGTCGCCAAATTGGATGACTGCGATTGTGCTGGGAAAAAGCACGCCCAAAAACGAACCGACATAGGGCACGTAGTTAAAGAGTGCGATCAGCACAGCCCAAAACGCTGCAAAGTCTAAGCCTACAATTGCCATTACAATGTAAGAGATGAGCCCAAGAACGAGGTTTACGAGGGTCTTCGCGGCGAGATAATCGCCGATGCGTGTGTTGATCACACGAACAATGTCAGCAATCCGGCGACCGTCGTCGGGCCGGTCCGACAATTGCATCATTTTGCGTTCAAACAGTCGGCGTTCCGCCATCGCGAAGCCTGTGTAGACCATCACAACGAATACGGAACCGACCAGAACCGAGATAGATGTGACTGTGGAGCCCACAATCGACTGTAGCGAGATCTCGCCAAGGATATCGCGTCGGACCGTCTCCCACGTGGGTTCGGTGTCGATTTCGAATACTTGACCGATCATCCCCGCAAAATTCTGGATCACGGCGAGAAGCCGCGCCTGATAAACCGGTGCTAATTCAATGACTTGGTTGATATTGGAAATGATCAACGAGACGAACGCCGTGACAATTCCGATGATGGCGAGGATGGAAAACGTGTAGCGCAGTACTGCGGGCAGCCTTTCGCCGATTGCTGGGATTTGCCCAAGCCATTGGGCCACAGCAATGATGATGTAGGCTAAAATTATCGATGCGATGACCGGAATAAAGATGTTCTGGCCAATATAGAGTATCCAGCCCAGCATGAGGGCCAGCGCAACGCCAAATACGAAGTTACGAAAACGATCATTGGCTTGCATGGGGCTGGTTTTTCCAGAAAACGCGTTGCATGCGCGCATGTTGGCGATTGCGCGGGGATGTGCAAGCGCAACTGTATGAGAAACGTGTCGCGAAGGTGACACTTTGGTGGGTGAGGGGAATATGCCGGGACTTGTTGTGCTCTGCGTCGGGTATGTGCTGTCGCAGTTTTATCGCGCGTTTCTGGCAGTGCTGACGCCGGACTTGATCGCCGATCTAGGCGCAACGAGTTCGGAGCTTTCCCAAGCTTCAGGCATGTGGTTTTTGACCTTCGCAATTATGCAATTTGCCGTGGGTGTTTCCCTCGACAAATACGGGCCACGACGAACCGCCTCGCTCTTTCTTGGGGTAGCAGGTGGTGCTGGCGTTTTCCTGTTTTCCTTCGCCGGGTCACCTCTCATGATCACGGTAGCCATGGGTCTCATCGGCGTTGGTTGCGCACCAATTTTGATGGCAACACTCTTTATCTTCGCGCGAACTTTCAATCCGGCACGCTTTGCCACGCTCACATCGGTATTTATCGGAATTGGTACGCTCGGAAATGTGGCTGGAGCTACGCCACTTGCATGGGCAGTCGGCCTTTTTGGATGGCGAGAAGTTGTCTTTACAATCGGCATGATCACTGTCGCCACGGCGGCGGCGATGTTCTTTTTTGTAAAAGACCCCGAAGCCGCAGAGAATACAGATGGAGGCGGGCTGTCGGGCTATATCGAGCTACTCCGTATGCGCGTGCTTTGGTGGATATTTCCATTGATGGCGGTCAACTACGCCGCGGCTGCAGGGGTGAGAGGTCTTTGGGCTGGACCTATGCTGATCGATATATACGCGGCAGATGCGTTGGTGATCGGGCAGGTCACGCTTTGGATGGCGCTGGCGATGTCTGCGGGTTCATTCATCTACGGGCCCATGGATCGCATCTTCAACACGCGGAAATGGGTCGCTTTTGCTGGCACGTCGGTGGGCGTGGTTGCGATGTTGTTCGTTGCCGTCAACCCGAGCACGGGACTGACCGGTATCACCATCGCGTTCATCGCAATTGGGCTTACCGGTATGGTCTATGGCGTTATCATGGCGCACGCCCGCGGGTTTTTTCCCAGTCATCTGACAGGCCGGGGCATTACGCTCATGAATTTCTTCTCAATAGGCGGCGTATCAGTAATGCAGGTCGCGACGGGCTCGGTTGTTGCCAATTATGGCGCCGAAAACGCGGAACAGGCCTATTCAAGGCTATTCTGGTTTTATGTGATTGCCGTGGCTCTGCCGCTCTTTTTGTATTCGTTTTCCAAAGACACTAAGCCGGCTTCGCCTTGAGATTTTTCGACCAAGCGAATTGCCTGTTTGGCGCCATTGGTGAAAGCCAGGCTGGTGAATACCTTTCGAAGTTCAGAACTGCTGGCCGCTCCCATTGAGTGCGCCGCCGATGAAGCGCAGTCCTGCATCGCGCTCACAGCAAGCGGGTTCTCGTTTGCAAAGAGGATGGTATAAACCTCGATACCTTCGGCTTTCGCGGCCTTGCACGCTTCAACAATAAACCGCTCTCTTACCTTATCCGCCCACCTCTAGGGTCGCAGAAAGCCATGCGGAGATCGCTCGGCCCAGACGGTCTGTCGTCGACGGCGAGAGCGCATCACCGGCCAAAACGTGGTTAAACGGATCATCGCTGTCGTCCACCGTTATGATCTCTTTTGGTCCACCCCATCGATCATGAATTGACCTTACCTCTGCGGCGTCAATGACCGTGTCCCGCTCGCTAAATATAAACAAAGCGGGGATTTCGGTGCGTTCGTAGAGCAGCGATCTGCTGTGCTGCACGGCAGCGGCCATCGGCAACAGCGCTACAGACGGATAGGTGGTGGTCCATCGCGTCCCATGCATTTCATTAATGGGTTCAAAACCCCGGTTCTCGCCCACGAGCAATTCAATGTAGCTCCGCGCAAACGGAAAGGTGAGGACAACGCTTTCCGGCGCTTTCAATCTGAAGTTCGGTGAAATGAAAACGATTGCGTCGAGTTTTTCACGCATGTCCGGGTGCATAGCAGCGATTGCCGCCAGCGTGCCGCCTGTTGATACGCCGATCGCAACCGTTTTTTGTCCGATCTGGTTTCCAATCTCCAGTGCTTCGGCCGTATCGTCTAGCCAGTCTTGGGCCGTGGGTTCGCCCATCGCGGTGCCTGACCTGCCGTGACCGGTGAGGCGGGAATAAAACACATTGGCGTTGAGCGCACCGGCGATTTGCTCCGTCAGCGGCGCCGTTTCCAACCGTGATGCGGAAAAGCCGTGTACATATATGAGGGATACAGGGGTTCGCGCTTTCGATGATGGATATGCCCAGACGATTTCCTTCTGTTGGCCAGGTTTTATGTCGGCAAATTTTGCTTCCTCATTGGCGAGATAGGTGTCGAGATCATCGCCGATTGCGACCGGGTCGAAGCGAAGCGTGGTCTCCAATGGTTCGCGAGTGCCAAACAACCAAACGCCGCCTAAGGTCACCGCTAGAACCAGAATTAGGTAGAAAAGCACCTTCAATCTGCTCCCGCGTTTTTTCGTAGGCTTTTGTGTTGCGGTATTTTTATCAGTGCTCATCCCTCAACCTTGGCTCAATCGTTCTTTGGCGTGCGCGCTAACAGTTCAACCGCTTCTTGCGCGGTCCTTCGCAAGCTCTAATGTTTGACGCACTGGTATCGGCCCTTCGCGACAAGCGCAACGATTGGGCAAATCGCTACGTTTTACATTTGGGGAGTGTGCAATGGCAGGATTTTTGAAACGGCTCTTTGGCGGAGGTGGCAGCACTTCCAAAGTCGATATAGCCGACAAGGCTCCTGAAGAAATCTATAAGCAAGTGGAAATCCGCGCCGCGCCGCAGCCCGAAAATGGCCAATGGCGTATCGCGGGAACCTTGACCAAGACCACCGACGGCGAAGCTGTCGTGCGAAATTTCATGCGTGCAGACTTACTGCCCAGCGAGGCCGACGCTATCCAAGCATCGGTGAACAAAGCGCGGCTAATCATCGATCAAAACGGCGCTTCACTGTGGACCGGTGACAAGGAGCAGATGGTGTAGTCGAACCGCTGGTTATCGCGCTTGCAGCAGTGATTTAACCACTCCATAAGCGCGCGCATGAGCGAGTATCTGTCCCTTCCGGCTTTGAAAATTGAACCTGTTGTAGCACCGTTGATGGGCTCGGCTGTGCTGCCGGGCTCCAAGTCTATTACCAACAGAGCGTTGTTGCTTGCGGGTTTGGCAAAAGGCCGCTCCAAGGTTTCCGGCGCACTTAAAAGCGACGACACCAAGCATATGGCGAACGCTTTGCGGGCTATGGGCGTGGAAGTCGACGAGCCGAATGAAACTACTTTTATGGTGCAGAGCTCAGGTCGATTGAGCACGCCAGCGGAATCATTGTTCTTGGGAAACGCAGGCACAGCAACACGGTTTTTGACGGCTGCCGTCGTGACTGTAGAGGGTGAAGTTATCGTCGATGGCGACCAGCACATGCAGAAGCGCCCAATCCAGCCGCTTGTAGAAGCCCTCGCAAGCGCTGGCGTGACCATTCATGCTCCGACAGGCTGCCCGCCAGTGACGGTGAACGGCGACGGCAGCTTCCCGGCAGGCCGCATCGAAATTGATGGTGGTTTATCCTCGCAATATGTGTCCGCGCTTTTGATGGCAGCCCCGATGGCAAAAGAGGGCGTAGAGATCGCGCTGACGGGGACTGACATTGGAGCGAAAGGCTACATCGATCTCACAGTCGCGGCGATGAGCGCGTTTGGGGCGACAGTGGAGTTCAACGGCATTGGTGTTTGGCGTATTGAGCCGAGCGGATACAGCGCCGCTGACTTTCAGGTGGAGCCCGATGCTTCGGCAGCCACGTATTTGTGGGCGGCAGCGGCGATTACCAACGGTGAAATAGATATTGGTTGCGTGCCGACGAGTTTCACGCAACCCGATGCGAGGGCTTACGAAGCAATAGCTGCTTTTCCGCATATGCCGGAGGTAATTGACGGCAGCCAGATGCAAGACGCCATCCCGACGCTCGCTGTGCTTTCTGCCTACAACAACAGACCTGTCCGATTTGTGGGAATTGAAAACCTCCGCGTGAAGGAATGCGATCGCATTACCGCGCTATCGGAGGGTCTGAACCGGATCAAAAGGGGATTGGCGACAGAGGAGGGCGATGACCTCGTGGTCAATTCGGACCCTACACTGCGAGGGCGGGAGGCTTTTGCCGAAATCGCCACGTTTGCTGATCACCGCATCGCAATGAGCTTCTCGCTGGCGGGTCTGATTACGCCGGGAATTACCATTCTCGACCCCGGCTGCGTGGCCAAAACTTTCCCAAGCTATTGGGACACGCTTGAAAGACTAGGTGTGCGCTTCAGCCAGTAGCATCTCCGGCTGCTGCTTTTACTGCGAGATTTGCTATTTCATCGTCACTGAGTGGAAAGACCCGCCCGCTTGCCTGACGCACCGGTGAAAAACCCATCTTCTGATAAAGTGGCAGCGCTGCGGGGTGATCTAGCGTGCAGGTGTTCACCGTGATTGTTTCCGGCTCATTCTCCCAAGCCGCGTGGATTGCTGCCGATAGAAACCATTTGCCTAGACCACGACCTTGAGCGTGCCGCATCATGCCGAAATAGGCGATGTCGGTACAGTTTGGATCGCGCCGATTGATCTCAAAAAATCCAGACGGTGCTCCTTCAAGATGGAGCACGAAAATTTCGGTATCATCGACATGGATAGCGGCGCGTAACTGGCGATCGTTCATCCGGAGCCGTGTCTCCCAAGCCCAGTCATATCCCACTTGGAAATAGAGGTATCGATAGAAGTGCAGAGGTGGTTTGGGCACACGCATGATGGCGGCGTTCAATCCGAGCGGTATGGGATATTGCGAGGCTGGACGAGCGCTCATCTGTAGAAAAGTCACAGTGGTTTCAATGGGTTGTTGGCTTCTCCTATCGGAATGACTCTGCCTTTTCACAAACGGTTTCACGCTAGTTTCCCGTCTCTATCGGCGTATTTTCGAGCGCTCCCCACTCACTCCAACTGCCATCGTAGAGTTTCGTGTCTTCGTTTCCAAGTGATGCCAGCGCGAGCGTGATTACAGCGGCGGTGACGCCCGAACCACACGTGGTGACGGTCGGTTTGTCGGGATCAACCCCAGCGCTTTGCAACGCGTCGCGCAGTGACGTTTGGTTCTTGAAAAACCCATTTTCGGAAAGCTGCATAAAGGGGATGTTCTTTGCACCGGGCATGTGACCTGATCGCATGCCGGGCCGTGGTTCTGGCTGATCACCTGTGAAGCGACCAGGGCCGCGAGCGTCGGCGATTTGGATGTCTTGCCGTGACACGTGGTTCTTCATGTCATTGAGCGTGGCAATGGCATTGGCTTTGTAATTGACGTTGAAGTGGGTCGGCTTGCGAGTGGTTGCGGTTTCCGTAACAGGCCGGTTTTGCGCTTTCCAATTGTCAATGCCGCCATCGAGCACGCGCACATCCCGCGCGCCCATCGTTCGAAACATCCACCAAACGCGTGGTGCAGAGAAAAAGCCCGGTCCGTCGCAGACGATGATCGTATCTGTGTCAGAAATGCCCAACGCACCAACGCGCTCCGCAAAGAACTCAGGAGAGGGAAGCGCGTGTGGAAGGGTGCTCGACGCATTGACGATGGCATCTTGGTCGAAAAATACTGCGCCCGGGATGTGGCCTGCATCGTATTCGTCACGCGCATCGCGTCCCATGTCGGGCAAGTACCAAGATGCATCGACGGGTACGACCGCAGCGTCCCCGAGCCTATTTTCGAGCCAGTCAGCGCTGACGATATGAGGTGATGGGCTGGCCAATTCGCGCTTACACCCTCCGGCGTTACCCGAGGATATGCTCCGTGGTTTTTGTCGCTGGGTAGGCTTCACGGAACGGAGCTTGGGGTCAAGCCCGCTGATGACATTCTAAGCGGCGAAACGAATGCGGAACCGCCGGTTTTCGCGGCCTTTCTTCTCGATCTTTGCGATTTGGATGTCGCCGATTTCTGCAGTTTCTGAAACGTGTGTGCCGCCGCAAGGCTGGCTGTCGATCGACGCGGCTTCGCCAATACATACGAGCCTGATCCGGCCTGTGCCTGTTGGAGGTCGTACGTTTTTCGATTTCACGAGCGATGGGTTTGCTAACAGTTCGTCGTCGCTGATCCACTGCGTGAAAACGGGATGGTTGCCGTTGACGAGCGCCATTAGTTTTTCTGTCACTTCATCTTTGGGCACTGCTTCGGCCATATCGAAGTCGACACGACTATCGGCGACGTCCACGCGTGCACCTGTGATCGGCATAGGGCAGACAACGCTGAGCAAATGACAGGCCGTGTGCATCTGCATCAGCTTGTATCGTCGTTCCCAATCAATGTGAAGCGCGAGGGTTTCACCCACTTGGGGCTTTGCTTCTCCGTCGGCTAAAATGTGGTGGATGTCAGCTTTGGTTTCTCCGGTGATAGTATCAGCGATCTTGATCTTAGAGCCGTCGCCGCGTTCGAAAAAACCGGTGTCACCGGGCTGCCCGCCAGACGTTGCATAGAAGTTTGTTTGGTCAAGAATGACGCCACCGTCGGCGGTGATCGACGTTACTTTAGCCTCCGCGACAGAGAGGTAAGCATCTTCGTGGAATAGGAGTTTTGTCATTGCAGAGTGACTAAACGGGCTGTGAGCTAGATCAAGTCAGTGCGAACAAACTGACACTGTTTTCAGGCGACCTCTTCGAAGGGCACGGCGATATCAGGCGTTGTCTCCAGCCACTTTGGGACGGGTAGGCCTTTTTCACGCAGAAATTCCGGGTTGTAGACCCTCGATTGGTAGCGGTTTCCGTAGTCGCACAGAATTGTCACGATCGTGTGCCCCGGGCCGAGGTCCTTCGCTAAGCGGATCGCGCCCGCGATATTGATGCCGGTGGAGCCGCCCATGACCATGCCTTCCTCTTCAGCGAGCGCAAAGACAATGTTCAAGGCTTCGGTATCGTCGATCTGATAGGCAAAGTCGGGCGTGAACCCTTCTAGGTTTGCGGTGATGCGGCCTTGGCCGATACCCTCAGAGATGGAACCGCCTTCGGACTTTAGTTCGCCATCGGTGTAAAACGAATAGAGCGCAGCGCCCATCGGATCGGCAAGTCCGATTTTGACGTCTTTGTTTTTCGCGCGCAGCCCTTCGGCGACGCCAGCAAGCGTTCCACCGGATCCAACGGCACATATAAAGCCATCGACTTTGCCGTCCGTGTCGCGCCAAATTTCAGGCGCCGTCGTTTCAACATGAGCTTCCCGATTGGCAACATTATCGAATTGGTTGGCCCAAATGGCGCCGTTGGGTTCCTGTGTTGCAATGTCTGCCGCTAGCCGACCCGATAGCCGCACGAAGTTGTTGGGGTTGCGGTAGGGGACTGCAGGGACCTCAATCAACTCGGCGCCCAGCAGCCGCAGGGCGTCTTTCTTCTCCTGGCTTTGGGTTTCAGGGATGACGATCACGGTCCGGTATCCGAGCGCTTTGGCGACCATCGTCATCCCGATGCCTGTGTTGCCAGCGGTGCCTTCCACAATAACGCCACCGGGCTTGAGTTCGCCGCGCTTTTCGGCATCGCGGATTATGGACAGCGCCGCCCGATCCTTCACCGATTGGCCCGGATTTAAGAATTCAGCTTTGCCGTAAATCGTGCAGCCGGTTTCTTCCGATGCACGCTTCAGCTTGACGAGCGGCGTATTACCAATTGCGGAAACGATTGAGTCGTGTGCAGTCACGGGCTTCACCTTTTTTGCCAATGTTATTGGCCTAGGTCCGCTCGTTCAAGGAAGGTGTTAGCCTCTGTCCGTTGTTTGAGGGAATTCATGGTCTTAAATCGAATAAATAGTAGTTGATCTTTGCTGTGATCTGCTTGCGTTTGGCACGCGTAGGTGTGGTAATTGCGATGAAACAAAAGCTTGTCGAGTTACGATGGGAAACTCAGAAATTGATACACTGGACGTGTTGTTGTCCGGATATGTGAGCGGCACTCTGCCTGCCCCACTTCATATAATGGTAGATGCGCATCTAGAGTTGAGCCCGAAAAGTCGGCCGCTTGTAGCGTCAATGGATCATGCCGCGGGCGACATGCTTCGCGAGTTTGAGACCTCAAGCGTTAGCAACAGAGATAGTCGGTTGCAGGCAATTTTTGACTCGGCACCTCAATCAACGGACAGCATGTTGCGGGATGCAGGGCAACAGTCGAAGCTGCCGCGCAGTCTGAGAAATTTCGTTGGCTACGACGTGGATGACGTGCCTTGGAAGTCGGTGATGCCTGGCTTTAAAGAGTTTGATCTAGACGATATGGATGGCTTTCATGTCTCAATGTTCTGGATCAAACCGGGCCGTACGATCCCAGCACACACCCATGAGGGCAGCGAGATCACACTCGTGCTTGATGGTGCGTTTACCGATGAGCGTGGACGCTTTGGACGCGGTGATATTTCTGTGGCCGACGATCAGATCAACCACCGGCCAACCGCAGAGCGTGGAGCGCCGTGCATTGGTTTTACTGTCAATGATGGACCGTTACGCCTTACTGGCCCGCTTCACCAGCGTCTGGGCGACATCCTCGCTGGATAACGACGACACGTACAGAACTTAAATGCAACCAATCTCACCTGCTCGGCGTAAACCAAGCAGGTGTTTTTGTATGGAGAATTGAAATGGATCTTTACCGGATTTCAGCAGGCGACGGTGTTGCGTGGATTACCGGCGCCAGCGCTGGCATCGGTCGCGATCTGGCGCTGAAGATGGCCCGGAACGGCTACAAGGTGATCGCGTCCGCTCGCAGTGAAGACAAGCTGAAGGCGCTCGAAGAAGAGAGCGCAGACTTATCCGGCTCAATTCACGCGGCCGTATGCGATGTCACGGACCGTGCCGCGATGGACAAGGTGGTGACTGACATTGAGCAGAACCATGGGCCAATTCGATTAGCGGTCTTCAATGCCGGAAACTACTGGCCAACCGAAGGTGAAGCGCTGAACATCGACAAGTTCATCAAGACCTATGAGATTAATGTCTTTGGGGTTCTGCATGGATTGGTTCCCGTGGTCGAACGCATGAAGCGTCATGGCAAGGGGCAGGTTGCCTTGGTCGCCTCTGTTTCGGGCTATTCGGGCCTGCCGGCGGCCTCCGCCTATGGCGCTTCTAAAGCGGCTATCAACAATATGGCGGAATCGCTGAAATTCGATTTCGACAAGATTAACATTCGCATTCAGGTGGTAAATCCTGGCTTCATTGATACACCGCTGACCGAAAAGAACGAGTTTGATATGCCGTTCCTCATGCCGGTCGATAAAGCTGTAGATCGCATGATCTCAGGCTTTGAGGGTGGTGGCTTTGAAATCACGATGCCGCGCCGGTTCACCTATATGCTGAAGCTTCTGCTGTTCCTGCCGCACAGTGCATATTTCTGGCTCATGAAGCGCAGCACGAAGTGGAACGAGCGTAAGCTGGAATTTGGTGACACGGCAAAGGCATCTACCATTCGCGCAGGCGCGTGATTGCCCACATTCCACTTCTAAAATGACAAAGCCGCCCGTGAGGCGGCTTTTTCGTGTTTTGGTTATGCAGGCTTTTGATATGTGATCTGCCGCACGTCGATGAATTCGGACCGAAATCCGGCCTCACAATAGTATAGATAGAATTCCCACATGCGCTTGAACCGATCGTCAAAGCCGAGAGGTACAATCTCATCCCATGCCTCCCAGAAGCGCTCCCGCCACTCGGCCAGTGTTCGCGCGTAGTCTTGCGGGAAACAGAACGTATCTATCACATCGAGCGAGCCGGACTTCGCGAGCTCTTCCATGATCTTTGGTGATGGCAGCATCCCGCCTGGAAAGATGTAGCGTTGGATGAAATCCGGCTGAGAGCGATAGACGTCATAGCCATTGTTGCAGATCGTGATCACCTGCACGCCTGCTTTGCCACCCGGCTTCAACACGTCGCTGAGCTTGCAAAAATAGGTCTCCCAAAACTCTTCACCGACCGCTTCGAACATCTCAATTGACACGACCTTGTCGTACTTCCCGGCCTCGTCGCGATAGTCTTGGAACTTGATCTTTACGCGATCGTCCAGACCAGCTGCCGCAATCCGCTTTTTCGCAAAAGCGAACTGCTCTTTGCTGATTGTCAAGCACGTTACGCGGCAGCCGATTTCGCTCGCGGCGTATTCGGCAAACCCACCCCAACCACAGCCGATCTCGAGCACGTGGTCTTCCGCAGTGATGTCGGTTGCTTTCGCGATTTTTTGATATTTTGCTTTTTGCGCGCTCGCCAGATCATTGGTTTCGGTGGTGTAAACGCCGGATGAGTAGGTCATCGAGCTATCGAGCCACTTGTCGTAAAACGCGTTGCCAAGATCATAGTGCGCTGCGATGTTCTTCTTCGCTTGATCGCGGGTGTTTCGGTTCAGCCAGTTACGGACGCGATCAACCCCTCGCATGATCCTACTGGATTTCGACACGGCCTCGCCGACGTCCACGTTTACGCAAAAAAGTTCCAAGAAAGACGTCACGTCGGGGCTGTCCCAATCGCCATCCATGTAGCTTTCACCGACCCCAATCGTGCCGTGCATAAGCGCGCGCTTTGGCAGGTTCCAGTTCTTCAAAACGACGACGCCGTCGGGGCCCGGAGCTTTGCCTTCAATTCTAAGAACACGGCCCTCGGGCGTTTGCACTGTGAGACTTCCGGCAGGGAGGGAGAGGGACGCGCGAAGCGCGGTCTTCGCCTTAAGCGGTAAGCCGCGCAGCTTTTTTGAGATATTTGTTGGGGTAAGGTCTTCGGCTGACGCCACAATCTCCCGACGCCAAGCTTCGGCTTGCGCACGTGCAGCGTCTAGCGTGCCATTGATGGAAAGATCGATTTCTTGCAGTCGTGCCGACATGGTAGCCCTGTAGAGTTGGAGATTATTCTGCTGCGGGCAACTTGGCCGCATCGTGGATGGAAATTTCGTGGGGTGGCTTTCCGCGACTGTGGAACTTAGCGCCCTTGAGCCAGAGTTTGAGCGCTTCCCAATGTATGCCCGCTACGATTTTCATCGTCATGAAGGGAAGGCGACCGACTTGCCGAGCAAGGTTTCGTGACGTGAAAGGCTCAGACTTACCATCGAAGCTTGCGACCAGCAGGGGGTCGTTATTATCCTTTTCGAGGATATGCAGCTTCACCTTTTCGCCCGGTGGCACGATGGTAAAGTGGTAGCGCATGCCCATGTCGATGAAGGGCGACACATAGAAGATCTTTGTGCGTTCCTGCTTCAGCCCGGCGCGTGTGAGCTGACCGTTCTCAACCTCGCAGATGTATGTGTGCCGCTCACCAAAGGTGTTGCGCACCTCATAGATCGCGGTGGTCAGATCTCGGCTCTGGTCGTAGCAGAAGTAGACCGACAGCGGATTGAACACGAAGTTCATAACGCGCGGATAGGCGAGAAGCTTGATCGTCTCGGGAGGCGCGATGCCCGCTTCCTCTAAGATTGAATCTACATAATGCCGTAGGCTGTTGGTTTCGCGATCTTTTCCGATGTGATCGGCTTCGTGAAACGACACCAGGTTGCGCTTGTTGACCGAGAAAAACCAAGCTGTCGATGCCGCTTCTGACAAGCGATCAACATCCAACAGAACCGAAAACACCCGGTAGACAAATTTGTGCCCGAAGGGCTTTAGGCGAGCGTGCATAACCTCACCCGGATAAAGCCGCGCTGCGTCGTCAACGGGTGGGAAAAGCGGCGCGTCGGCTTTTGTTAGCGGCGTGGTCATTCCGCTGCCTCAAGGGCGCTAGCCGGTGGTGGGGACGTGGCTTTCACGCTGGTTGGCCACGGAACACGGGCGCCAAGCGCCATCGCAGCGGCCATGCCGGATTTCAACCCGTCTTCGTGAAAGCCGTAACCGGTCCAAGCCCCTGCAAACCAGATGTTCCGTGTGCCTTGAATTTCGGGGAGACGCGTTTGCGCATCAAAAGCTGCAGTGTCGTATTGCGGATGCGCGAAGGACCACTCGCCAAACACCGTTCCGGGTTCCGGCTCAAAGGCTGGATTGAGGGTTACGAACAACGGATAGTCTTCATCGATATTCTGCAGACGGTTCATCCAATAGGTTAGCGAAATATCGCCATCGGGATTTTTGGAGTCTTGCAGCGCGTTCCAAGCCGCCCAGGCTGCTTTTCGCGTCGGCATGAAGCGGGTGTCCCGGTGCAGCACAACGCGGTTTTCTTTATACCCAACGTCGCTCAGAATTTTCGTCTCTGTTTCATCGGCATCGGCGAGAAGTTTCAAGGCTTGGTCTGAATGCGTGGCGAGGATGACATGATCGAAGCGTTCGGTCTTTCCGCTTTCAAAGGTCACCACGCACTCAATGCCATCACGCTTGACCGAAGCGACAGGCATGTTTGCTTTGGCTCGGCTGCCGAGTGCAGCGATCATCTTTTGATGGTAGTTTTTTGATCCGCCGCTGACAGTCTTCCAAAATGGCGGTGAGATTTCCAAGAGACGATGGTTCTCAAAAAAATTGATGAAGGCCTTTGCGGGGAACTCCAACATTTTGACTTCCGGCGTCGACCAAATTGCGGCGCCCATGGGGATGAGATAGTCGCTCGTGAACCGCTTTGAAAACCGGCGCGCCGCAAGATATTCACCGATTGTCATGGCCTGCATGAAGCCGGTATCGCGATCCTTCAGTGCAATGCGGTTAAAGCGCAAAACCTCTGCCAGCATCTTCCAAAAGCCAAGCGAGATCAAATTTCGCCTCTGGGCGAAGACGGCATTTAGGCCTTGTCCGCACCATTCGCGCTCGCCTCCATCAAGCGAGACTGAGAAGCTCATGTTCGACGTTTCTGTTTTCACGCCGAGACGTTCAAATAACCCGCAAAGATTTGGATAATTGCGCTCATTGAAGACGATGAACCCGACATCGACGCTGATATCCTTGCCGTCGTAATCGATGTCTACCGTGCAGGTGTGGCCTCCAAACCGACTTTCAGCCTCAAACAACGCCACATCGTGTGCTTCATGAAGAAGCCATGCCGCTGAAACCCCAGAGATGCCGCTTCCGATTACGGCGACGCGTTTGGGCGCTTCTGAGACTTCGTTAGATAGATAGTGGACGTTCAAGCAGCCTTACCCCGCATAGTCTGATACGCATCAAGCGCGCGCGTGCGAGCCTGCTGATGATCAACGATAGGGTGTGGATATGTCGCGCCAAGTGTAACATCGGCATATTCCAAGATATTTTTGGGTGCTTCCCAGGGTTTATGGATGAATTTCGGAGGGACTTTCTCGAGCTCTGGAACGAAGCGTTTTACGTATTCGCCCTTTGGATCGAATTTCTCGCCCTGGGTCATGGGATTGAAAATGCGGAAATAGGGCGCTGCGTCCGCACCTGATCCGGCAACCCACTGCCAACCGGCAGCGTTTGACGCGGGGTCTGCGTCCACAAGCGTGTCCCAAAACCAGCGCTCACCATGACGCCAGTCGAGCAGCAGATGCTTAACTAAAAACGACCCGACGATCATCCGCACTCGATTGTGCATCCAGCCCGTTTGGTAGAGCTGGCGCATGCCCGCATCGACAATCGGGTAGCCGGTCGCGCCCTTCTGCCAAGCTTTTAGACGCTCCTCGTTTTCATCCCACGGAAATTGGTCAAACTGGGCGTTGTAATTGCCGTTGGCCAGATCGCCGGTGTTGACCAGCAGATGGTAGGAGAATTCGCGCCAGACGAGCTCTTTTAGAAAGGTGGTGCGTCCTGTCGTGTCGGCAGCGTTGTCTAGCGTGGTGTGCCAGATGCGGCTCGGGCTGATCTCGCCAAAAGTAAGGTGCGGGGACAGGCGCGATGTGCCCTCGGTCGAGGGAAGATCACGTTCATCATCATATTGTGAGACGCCATTATCCAGAAATTCTGCCAAACGCTCGTGTGCTCCCGCTTCGCCCGGCGTCCAGGTTTCAGCGAGGCCACCTGACCAATTGGGTTTTGTTGGCAGCAGCTTCCAATCTTCCAGCTTCTCCGAGGCCACCCCAGTGCCCGACGTCAGCTTG
The DNA here is from genome assembly GCA_038745535.1 of Pseudomonadota bacterium. GTDB lineage: Bacteria > Pseudomonadota > Alphaproteobacteria > Rhizobiales > Rhizobiaceae > JBCDLI01. The sequence continues at coordinate 50,675 of JBCDLI010000011.1, forward strand.
TCGGGAGCATCAATGGCGGGGCGAACGATTTCATCGCGAGCGGCATAGAAGGATTTCCAGAACGGCGTATAGACCCGATAGAAGCCGCCCGTTTTCGTCTTCACTTGGGTCGGCTCATGCATCAGATGCCCATCGAAGCTTTTGACATCTATGCCATCATCTTTCAGCGAGGATTTGAGCGCCGTATCAATCTCAATGTGTTCCGGCGTGTAGCGGCGGTTCCAATAGACCGCGTCTGCGTTCGTCTCAGCGATAACTTTTTTCAGCACGTCCAGTGGGTCGCCAGACTGCAGCACAAGGTCAGCGCCTAGTTCGTTCAACTTGGCAGCCAATGCTTCGAGCGTTTTGTGAAGCCACCATTTCTGCGCTCCGCCGAGTTCTAGATGCGGGGCGGGTGCGGGCTCGTTGATAAAAAGCGGAACGATCGGCGCGTCGGTCTCGACTGCGGTTTTGAGTGCTAGGTTGTCATCCAGTCTCAAGTCGCGGCGAAACCATACAATGATGGGGGAAGAAGTCGTTGTTGTCATAGCTTTACAGTACGACGGCCTGACAGCGGCAGATCAAAACGAAGTCGTGGAAAATTGTAATTCTAGAGCACTCACCCGCGCGGCCTTGAGGGTGAAAAAATGCCAAAAAATGGCTCCCCGAGTAGGATTCGAACCTACGACCGATCGATTAACAGTCGATTGCTCTACCGCTGAGCTATCGGGGAACGTCGCGCCGCTATAAACCGAGTATGCGCCGATTGCCAAGCCAAAAGAATGAAATTTGACAGGGCGAAATCAACCGTGTGCGATTGCACAGATTTGGGCGCACAGATCGCTTGCCGAGTTTGGAACGCTCTGTTAAGCGCCGCTGACTAAACCACCTTCGAGGGCCTCGTGGCGGAGTGGTTACGCAGAGGACTGCAAATCCTTGCACCCCGGTTCGATTCCGGGCGAGGCCTCCAAATTTTGTTAGCAGGATGTGTTTAGCAAAGCGGTTGCTGTCCCGCTCATCACTTTTGAAACTCTCACATTTCTGCACGTTCGCTGACGAGACCGCGCCAGATGCACCAGCACATCAGTAACAGCACCACGGTGAAGAGCAGACCGGTGGATATCACCATCGACTGAAGGGCCGCGAGGCCTCCGCCAACGAGCAGCGCGATTGCGACAGCACCTTCAAAGATGCACCAGAAGACGCGTTGTGGGACCGGAGCGTCGATCTTGCCACCGGCCGTGATGGTGTCTATCACGAGCGACCCGGAGTCCGATGACGTCACGAAGAACACGATCACCAGAACGATGCCGATAAATGAGGTGATTGAAGCCAGAGGAAGCGGCTCAAGCATGCGGAACAGCTGTAGCTCCAATGGTGCTTGCCGCGCAGCGGTGTATCCGTCTGCCAGGACTTGGTTGATCGCCGTGCCGCCGAAAATTGCCATCCATGCAACGCAGCCAAACGATGGAATGATGAGAACACAGGTCACGAATTCCCGCACGGTGCGACCACGGCTTACGCGGGCGATGAACATGCCGACAAAAGGCGACCAGCTGATCCACCACGCCCAGTAAAACGCCGTCCAGCCTTGGCTGTAGTTCACATCAGCGCGTCCAAAGGGATTGGACAGAGCGGGAAGAAAGGTGAAATAGGCGACGAGGCTGTCCCAGAAGAATGTGAGAAGAAACAGTGTTGGGCCGGCAATGAGCACGAAGGCAGCGAGCGCAGCGGCGAGGCCCATATTGATCTGCGACAGAACCTTCACACCGCCGTCCAAACCCCGGATGACAGACACGAGCGCGACTGCGGTAATTGCAGAAATGAGGATGATCTCTGAAGTGGTACCGGTTGGCAGGCCGAAGAGTGCGTTTAGGCCAGCTGTCGCTTGGGTCGCGCCGAACCCCAAGGATGTTGCCAAGCCAAACAAGGTTGCGAAGACGGCAATCACATCAATAATGTGACCCGGCCAGCCCCAGATGCGTTCTCCAAGAATTGGATAGAATGCCGAGCGGATCGTGAGTGGTAATCCCTTGTTGTAGGTAAATAGCGCCAAAGCGAGAGCTACGATTGCGTATATCGCCCACGGGTGGAGCCCCCAATGAAAAATCGTTGCCGCCATGCCGAGACGGACCGATCCCGGCTCATCGCCAGTGGCGGCACCCAGAGGCGCCCAGTCGGTGCGCAGTTCGTCCTCGACGCTGGTTGCTCCAAACGCTGTGGAGAAGTGCGTTAGAGGCTCCGATACGCCGTAGAACATCAGCCCAATCCCCATGCCGGCTGCAAAAAGCATCGCGAACCACGAGGGGTAGCCGTAATCGGGTACAGCGTCCGAACCGCCAAGGCGCACCGAGCCGTAGGGCGTGAAAATCAAGATGAGGGCGAAGAGAACAGCTAAATTGGCCGAACCGAGCACGAACCAATCAAAGTTCTGCGTGGTAAACGCGAACATCGCTGAGAAGACTTGCTCGGCTTGCTGCGGAAGCGCTAGAGTAAAAAAGACGAACGCGACCACCGACAAACCTGAAATGAAAAAGACCGGATTGTGAACGTCGAGCCCGAAAGGTCCAAGGCTGCGTTGAATATTATCCTGCCCGATTTCGTAATCTGTTTCGATGACTTCGCTAACGCCATCGGGCACTGGGATGCCGGTGTCGGCTGTGTAATCGGACATTAGATGATCCTCTCTCGCACGGTGGGATGAAGAGTTCTCCCGTGCAGTTTTTTGATGTCTGTAATGCTGAGATGCGGTGCTCGATGAACCACAGTTTTCGCATCACCCTGGTTGACCAGCGACGGTATGGGGCAGCGGTAATGCCGAGCGTGTTGCGCTTTCAGTCCCGATCTTGAGCGATCCGGTACACGTCCACATTCTCTGCAGTTTACGAAGCACTGCTTCGTTACTGCGGCGACACCCTCCTGTCGCGGTCAATACGAGTAATAAGAGCCCACACGCGCTTTGGTTCCAACCTTTCTAGAAAAGCCACCATATCTGCACGCGCCATGAAGTGCGTGAAGTGCGTTTAGCTGCTTTGGAGAGCTCAGTTTTCCTAGTGGTTTAATGTACCATTGGGACAAGGATGGGCTGCCGGGGTCTGCCCGTGCCTTGCAGGATAAGATTTGAGATCGCGACGTGACTGATACGAAATTGGGCAGCTAGTTTTGATACCGCTTGCTTGAAAGTCGTTATGCGGTTGATGAGGTGAAGGCTCACCACCTCATCATTTTGAAAAAGCTGCTGGGTTTACAGGCACCAAACCAACCAAAGCTGTCTGCTAACTAAGATGAGACGGGACCATTTTCGGACACGCCGGTGCGCGGCGTGCCCAGAATTTCGCGCCTGTTATTACTCAATCAGCCCTGAAATTTCTTCGACCAAACGGTCCGCGGCTTCATCGCTGGAAAGGCGATCATTGGCAACCGCTTGCAGCGTATCAAGAACCTCCTGGCTGATCCGAATACCGTTTTCACCGGGCCACGCAAACCATGGAAGCGAACGCGACATCTGGGTTGCAGATGTCTCCCATGCGGGGTTTTCTTCATAGAAGTCAGCGAGAATTGCTTCGGCACCGCTGTTTACGGGCATGTAGCCGGTATTCTTCACAATCGTCGCCTGACCTTCCGCGCCCGTCCCGTAGAGAATGTATTCAAAGGCTGCGGCGCGCTTTTCGGGGTCATCGGTCAAGATGACTGCAGCCATTCCGCCTGATGCTACCCCACCATCATCGGTGAGTTTCGGCATGGGCGCTGTTCCCCACTCGAAGCGGTCGCCGATCTCACGGGTAAACGAGCGCACAGCAGCTGTTGAGTTGAAATACAGGCCGAGCTTGGCCGCATACATTATCTGACGCGCGGCAGAGTTAGGGATTGGCTCCTGACCTGCTTCATCGTGAAAACGTTCCCAAAGGCTGAATGCTTTGCGGCCTTCCTCAGTCGCAAACGCTATTTCGCAGTCTGCGTATGGAGCAAGGCCCGCGGTCGCGAGCAAGTTTTGAACCAGCCAGTCATCGTCGCTCGGCGGGTAATAGAAACCCTCAATATCGTCGCCGAGTGCTTCGATGCTTTGGGCAAGTTCAATGGTTTCGTCCCACGTCGTCGGCATATTTTCCGGGTCGCCACCGGCTTCGCGCACCAATTCAGCATTGTAGAACATGACGGGCGTGGAAGACGACCAAGGCAAACCGATCTGCACGCCGTCGATCTGCGTGAGTGCCAGCGCTTCGTCGGAATAGCCCAACTCTGCCATGTCAACGCTTTCGAGCAGGTCATCCATCGGCGGGGCCAAGTCTCTTACCGCGAGTTCGCCCAGCAGATGGCTGCCTACCAGAAAAACATCTGGTGGGGTTCCGGCTAGCGACTGGCGGATGACGCTCACAAATCCCTCATCATAGTCCGTTGACGGTGCCTGAATATCAATCGTGATGTCCGGGTTCTTCTCCATGAAATCGGATGCGACCTGAGACTGCCAAGCAGCGTGGTGCGGCCAAGCATGTGACAGCGTGATTGTGGTGTCCGCCGAGGCAACGGTGGCCGCGAGAGACGCTGAAATTGCAAAAAGTAAAGATCGCATGGTGTGGTCCTGTTCTAGCGTGGTGAATCCTGGGTCGAAACGGAGATGCCTTGCATGAGGCTTCGTTGGAGAAAGAGGAAAGCGAGGACCAAGGGAGCGGTGACGAGGACGCCCCCGGCCATCAACGCGCCAACATTGCCGGAGCTTTCTGAGGTGGAACGGAACGTTGTAATTCCCACGGGCGGTGTCATCATTTCGGTTTCGGTGATGACAACGAGCGGCCAGTAAAGATCGTTCCAGTGATTGATGACCGATATCGTCGAAAAAGCTGCAACTGCGGGCCAAGCGGCTGGAATAAGCAGACGCCACACGATCGCGAGTTCTGAAAAGCCATCCAATCGCGCCGCTTCAAGTACGGCTTGCGGATAATTCAGGAAAAACTGCCTGAACAAGAAGAGTGCAATGGCCGAGATCACGAACGGCGTCACGAGCGCTGTATATGTATTGAGCAGGCCCAAATTCGCCGCTGCCAAAAACAACGGGATCGCAGGAAGTTGCATCGGTATCATCAGGGCCAGCACAACCGCGATTAGCATCAAGGACCGACCGCGAAAGGGCAGTTTGGCAAGCGCATATCCAGCCGGAGCAGCGATTGTAATTTGCAGCACCAAAATCGCCGCGCATACGACCACACCGTTGAACATGAAACGCATCAGAGGGGCTTCAGTGACCGCCGTGCGATAATTTTCAAATGCAGCCTCAAAGGTCGGGCGCGGTAGCATGGCGCCAGCGTAAATTTCTGCTGTCCCAGCCATGGAAAAGGTGATCATCACCGCGAAGGGTGCCAGCGTGAAGACGCTGACGATCAGCAGGATAAAGACTGAGGCCGCGCGCATCATGCTCTTTTGTCCGCCAGCTTTATCTGCAGAACAGAAATAGTCATCACGACGGCAAGGAAGAAGACGGCCAACGCTGCAGCCTTGCCGATATCGAAGAAGCGAAACGCTTCCTGATAGAGCGTGAAGAGGACCATTTCGGTTGCACCGTCCGGCCCGCCATTGGTCAAAACGGCGACAAGCTCGAATTCGGAAAAAGCGCGAATGAGGGTGATGACCGTGACGAAGAGCATGACTGGTGCAAGCATGGGACGTGTCACGAGCACGAAGCGCTTCCAGCCGCTTGCCGCGCCATCGAGTGTGGCTGCTTCATAGAGCCGAGGATCAATGGTGGAGAGCCCTGCGAGGAACAGCAGCACGTTGTAACCGAGCATTTTCCAGATCGCGATCAGCGCCAACGTCCACAGCGCCAGATCTGGGTCTGAAAGAAATCGCTGAGGCTCAAACCCGAGCGCGGTCAGCAGCGAATTGGCAATGCCAAAGGTAGGGTGCAGGAGCACCTCCCACGCTGTCGCCATCGCCACGAGGGTTGCCGTGACGGGGAGAAAGAAAGTTGTCTGAAAGAACGCTCCAAGACGGCCCAATCCGGCGATGAGAATGGCGACCCATAGCGCTCCAAAAATGGAGATCGGAGCGACAACGGCAACGAAGATGATCGTGTTTAGGATGCTTTGTCGGAGACCAGCCTCGCTGGCGAGGCCTCTATAGTTCTCGATCCCAACCCAGCGGAAATCTTGAATTCCGAGACGGAAATCGGTGAACGACAATGCAAGCGCCAGAAGAGACGGACCCAATATCAACACCAAAAGCGTGAGTGCTGCGGGCGTTGCAAGCAGCCAGCCGAGACGTGCTTCTGTTGCTGAATTTGGACGGAAACCATCTATTACGCGGCCTTGACGTCTTTGATTGGTGACGCGCCCGCTTCCGCTTGGGGAAAGAGGAGGGCTTCTTCCAATAGGAAGCCGAACGAGGCATCATCGTCGACGTTCCAGCTCTTGAGCTCGTGTGATGGTAAGCGCACTACTAATGGGTGACCGTCTGGACTTTCAACGAAAACGTGTCCGTCGCTTCCGCCGTGCTCAACGGCTGTGACCTTTACCGCGACGCCGGGCAATCCGGGCTTGTTCGATCTGCGCAAAGTGGCATGGTCCGGGCGAATGGCAACCACGCCACGCACCTTGGTGAGCGGCTTTCCAGCGATGAGAATTTCTTTCTCTGCGGTTCGCGTACCAATTGCACCTTGAAGGGTCTGCGCGTCGATTTCGTTGAGGAAGGGCTGAGCCAGAAATCTCGCAACCTGCAGCGACGATGGTTTTCGATAAAGCTCATCGGGCGTCGCTACCTGAGCTATCTTGCCGTCGAACATGACCACGACCTTGTCTGAAATCGCCAACGCTTCTGACTGATCGTGGGTTACAAACAGCGTCGTGATCCCGAGTTTTCTTTGAAGTGACTTCAGCTCTGTTCTCATGGTTTGTCGAAGTCCGGCATCCAAGTTCGCCAATGGCTCATCGAGAAGGAATAGGCTCGGTTCTCGGATGAGCGCGCGACCCACGGCCACCCGCTGTTGCTGACCGCCTGAAATTTGCGACGGCAGTCGGTCGAGCAATTCAGTAATCTGGAGAAGATCGGCGATCTGCCTGACGCGCTGATCAATGCTGTCGCGTACTTGTCTTGCACGTCGATCCAGACGCCAAAGGACTGGTAGCCGTCCGATAGTGCTAAGCTCTGTCATCCAAAGCGGGGCGGCGATGTTTTAGTAGACATTCAAATGCGGATAGAGGGCGTAGGTTTGGAAAACAAAAGCGACACCGCGTTTTGCTGGAGCCGTGCGGGTGATGTCCTCGGCACCAATACTGATCTGACCATCAGCAATGGCTGTTAAGCCTGCAATCGATCGCAGCAGTGTAGACTTCCCGCACCCGGACGGGCCAAGAATTGAAATGATGGCTCCGGGCTCGGTGTGAAACGAAAGAGCATCCAGGGCAGTCTTATCACCATAGCGGACCGTCAAGCTTTCGACGTTGAGGTTGCTTTGCACTTCATCTGTACTTTGCGGTGTGCGTCGCATTTCGGTCTCGGCCATAGCCAGATACCTAGAACTCTCATTTCTAACGTCCAATGATGGGTGAAAGGTACCGGTGTGTTAAAAAATTGACCAGGCGTAGAGAAATGGGTGCAGCCGCTAAAAAGCAAGTGGATGCCAAGTCTAGTTATTACATGGAGATTATCGAATGGTCTTTGCTTGAAAAGCTCCAGGTATGGTCTTGGTCTTCAAATCCAGGTGGACGCGGTCATTTGGTGCTATCGGTGCAGAAGACTCCACCACTAGGCATCATCATCACGCGATAGAAAACTGGCCAACTATGAGTTCATGATCTGACAATGGGACTGTTTCGGCATCGAGCGCCTCGATGATGTGGGCTCCCCGTACTTCACAATCGCGGTGTGCAAACCAGTCCAGCCTCGCCTTGGGGTAAGATGAAATGCGGCTGGTTCTCGTGGTCAGACCGTCTGCGTTGTTCGAGCACGAGTATCCCCGTCGCTCGGCTGCGGCGAAAAGCGTTTCATCACGCCAATCGCCGCCGGGAATATTGTTGCCGGTATTGAGGTCGCCGCCGACGATCACCGGCATGTCCGGTGCAAATGCGTCAATGGCCGACATCAAGCGTTCCATCTGCGCTAGCCGCCACCACGCGATACCTGTGCTTTCCAGATGCGTGGACACAAAACAAATTGGACCCGCAGAGCTCTCAACGACTGCCGCGACCGCCATGCGTCCGCCAATGCGCGGTTGATCAGCATGTGCACCGTCCAAACCGCAAAACCATTGGCCATGATCATCCAGGCGGATCATACACACGCGGTCCAGTGACACCGACGAGAGTACCGCGTTGCCGTCGAAACCAGATCTGTTGAAATCATAGGTCGCAAACTTCTGTTCAATCGGCGAGCCGAGACCAAGTTCGAAAAACTCCACGCCGTAGGCAAATTCCATGTCTAGAAGCGCTGCCACGTCGCTCGTTGTATGGCGTTGGCCCGTTCGCGCCATGCCGCTATCCATTTCGGACAGCAAGACGATATCGGGCTTTTGCGCCAACAGAAGCGCGGCGCTGCCCTCGGGATCGAGACAACGCTCCAAGTTCCATGCTGCAACGGTGAACTCGTTTCTTAGCTTCGTTGAACTGCCCGTGCCACGATGTTCGACCACGTGCATGGCGGCCGTGTCCCGCAAGAGTTCGCGATGCGCATCTGCGGTTTTAGGTGAGCCTTCTATCCGTCTCTTGAGCGCCTCCGGAACTGTCGGGATGACGTCACAAGTTTCGGTGATGAGCAACGCATTACTCACTGTACTCTCCGGCCGGTCTGCTGCTCAAAAACATGCAGACTGGTGGGCGCGATCGCCGCATGCATTTCGTCAGCTGGCAGCGCGGTACCGTGCGGCACGTTCACAATGAGCGGGAAACGCCCAATGCGACCGTGTACGATCCGCCGTGCTCCCAGTTCTTCAATGTAGTCGACTTGGAAAGGCTGGGTTATTCCGTTGGTCGTTGGCGTCAATTTTATTTCTTCAGGGCGAATGCCAAGGGTCACAGGGCTGCCCTTCGCCATTTGAATTTGCGTTCTGAGCTTTCCTAAACCTTCAACGCTGACAACACCGCCATCGGCTGTACCCGCAAGCATGTTCATTGGCGGCGCGCCCATGAAACTTGCGACAAAAACCGACTGCGGGCTGTGATAAATCTCGGCAGGTGTGCCGATCTGCTCAATCCTTCCGCCGTTCATAACAACGATGCGGTCGGCCATGGTCATCGCTTCAACCTGGTCATGGGTCACGTAGAGCGACGTTGTGCCGAGGGACTTTTGCAATTTGCGGATTTCAATCCGCATCTGGTTACGCAGTTTCGCGTCTAGGTTCGATAATGGTTCGTCAAACAGGAACAGCGCCGGATCGCGCACGATTGCCCGACCCATCGCAACGCGCTGACGTTGGCCACCGGACAGCTGGCTTGGCCTGCGATCCAAGTACTCTGCCAGGTTAAGTGTCACCGCCGCATCGCGAACGGCACGGTCGATTTTTTATTTCGAGACCCCGCGATTGCGAAGCCCGTAGGCCATGTTGTCGTAGACGTTCATATGCGGGTAAAGCGCGTAGTTTTGGAAGACCATCGCAATGTCACGGTCTGCCGGATCGAAATCGTTGACCACGCGATCGCCAATCCTCAGCGTTCCGTCTGTGATGTCTTCCAGCCCCGCTACCATCCGCAGGATCGTAGACTTGCCGCATCCCGATGGTCCTACGAGCACGACAAACTCACCGTCGGCGATGGCCAGCGATGCGCCATGAACAGCCGTGGTGCCGTTTGGATATGTTTTCTTTAGGTTGACGAGACTGACAGTTGCCATCCCAGAACTCCTATTTGTCGCTCTCAGTCAGGCCTTTGACAAACCATGACTGGAAAAAGATGACGATGAGTACCGGCGGAAGAAGCGCGACTAACGCCAGCACATTCGCGCGCCCATATTCAGGCAGATTCGATCCGTCGATGACTTGGGTAATCTGTTTGATGCCTCGCACCAGGGTGAAGAGACCTTCGTCGGTGGTGATGAGCGTCGGCCATAGATACTGGTTCCACCCGTAGACAAACATGATGATGAAAATGGCGGCGATCATGGTGCGAGAGAGCGGAATGAGAATGTCGATGAAAAACTTTACTGGCCCCGCGCCATCAATGCGCGCCGCTTCAATAAGCTCTTCGGGGACGGAGCGGAAAAACTGCCGGAAGAAGAACGTGCCCGTTGCCGAAGCGACCAGCGGCACAATCAAGCCGGTGTAGGTGTTGATAAGCCCAAGGCCTTGCAC
>JBCDLI010000012.1:0-53429 GCA_038745535.1 Pseudomonadota bacterium
CCATGCCGAGATAGTCGTTTGAACACCAGACCGTTACGTCGTGGGTCGACCCGTCCTCGCGATGGCGCACAGCACGGGGAAAGGCTCCGCGTTTGCGCTCCAATTCCGCAAACACCCGGTAATTCCCAGCATCGTGTAGACTTGACAGTTTTTCTCTAAAATATTGTTGGAAATCCACTCCGCACTCCTCGCCTCCAATGGCGCCGACACTCAAAGCTCCTCACGCGCCGCATGTATTCTAGCCTACCCTATAATCATATGCGGCATACCGCCTTGATTTAGGTCAAATGCCAGAAAATCAATGCCTTATACCTTCCTCCTAGGTATCTAAACGATGGTGCCACGAGTCCTCGCACCCGCCAATTAAGACCAAAGGCAAAGGAAGTGGTTGTGAGCGGCGATAGATTCTCGGCGTTGCCCAAAGTACACATCGGAAAATAAGGAAGTTTGAGAAAATGTCTGAGACCGCAAACGCCGAAAGCCCACTTAAAGACGGTCAAACGGTCACCGAAGTGGAACACTACACCGATCGGCTATTCCGCTTCCGCGTGACGCGTCCGCAGAGCCTTCGCTTCCGCTCCGGTGAATTTGTGATGATCGGCATGCCGGGCGACAATGGAAAACCCATACTGCGCGCCTACTCGATCGCATCTCCGTCGTGGGACGATACGCTTGAGTTTTATTCGATCAAAGTGCCCGACGGCCCACTGACTTCGCGACTACAGAAAGTGCAGGAAGGCGATCAGATCATATTGAAGACCAAGCCCGTTGGCACACTGGTGATCGATGCATTGCTACCTGGAAAGCGTTTATGGATGCTGGCCACAGGCACAGGTATAGCACCCTTCGCTTCGCTGGTGCGTGACCCGGAGGTTTATGAGAAGTTTGACACGGTGATCCTCACCCACACCTGCCGCGAAGTTGCGGAATTAAAGTATGGTGAAGACCTCATTGCCAACCTGACAAATGACCCGCTGATTGGCGAAATGGTTGAGGGCAAACTGGTTTACTACCCGACCGCCACGAGAGAAGATTTCAAGAATACTGGTCGCGTGACGGATCAGATTCGATCCGGCGAGCTTTTCAATACCCTCGGCGTTCCAACTTGGAGTGTTGAGGAAGATCGCATCATGATATGCGGTTCGATGGGACTCAATGTGGAGATTGCCGAACTCTGCAAACTCGCAGGCATGGAAGAAGGCGCGAATTCGAAGCCCGGCCACTATGTTTTAGAAAAGGCCTTCGTAGGCGAGGAGGTTGTCTGAGCCTTTTGCTTCAAAACCGCTATCCATTCGCACTTGCAATAAGCCTGACACGGTGATTTCCATCTTGCGACATTCGTCGTGATTTGGAGGGACCCATGACCTATCAGCCAGCAGAAAACCGGTATGCATCGATGGTGTATCGGCGGTGTGGTCGCTCGGGCGTAAAGCTGCCGGTCGTCTCTCTCGGGCTTTGGCACAATTTTGGTCACGACACATCGCATGAAACCAAACGCGACATGTGTACAACTGCGTTTGATCTCGGCATCACCCATTTTGATCTCGCCAACAATTACGGCCCTCCTCCAGGCAGCGCAGAAGAAGCCTTTGGCGAAATTCTCCGAACCGATTTTTCCGGCTTTCGCGACGAGCTGATTATTTCCTCAAAAGCTGGGTACGACATGTGGCCGGGTCCCTACGGTGAGTGGGGCAGCCGCAAATATCTTGTTGCGTCATGCGATCAATCGCTGAAGCGCATGGGTCTCGACTATGTCGACATATTCTATTCTCACCGCTTCGACCCCGATACGCCGTTGGAAGAAACGATGATGGCGCTTGACTACATCGTGCGATCCGGGCGCGCGCTTTATGCCGGGATATCCTCGTATAATTCAGACCGCACGCGCGAAGCGGCCAAGATACTTCGTGAACTCGGTACACCGTGCCTTATCCATCAGCCCAGCTACAATTTGTTCAATCGGTGGGTGGAGCGCGATGGCCTCATCGATACGCTAGAAGACGAAGGCATTGGCTCGATTGTGTTCACTCCGCTTGCCCAGGGGCTGCTAACCAAAAAATATCTTTCCGGCATTCCAGACGATAGCCGCGCAGCTGAAAACCACTTTCTTTCGAAAGATGTAATCACTGACGACATCGTATCGAAGATTGGAGAACTAAACGAACTGGCTGCAGCGCGCGGTCAAACGCTTGCGCAAATGGCAATCGCGTGGTGCCTTCGCGACGAGCGCGTGACAACGGCTCTGATTGGCGCTTCGAAGGCCAACCAAATTACCGATTGTGCGGGAGCGATCAGCAATCTTAGCTTTACCGCTGACGAACTTCAAAAGATCGACGCTATCTCTGGCGACATGGGCATTAGCCTGTGGGATGAATCGTCTGAAGGCGTTTAAAGCCCTCCCACATCCTTTAAAAACGCCGCGATTTTCGGCACGCCAGCGCCGGATTTTAAATCGCTAAACACAAAAGGCAGATCACTTCTGTTGGCGGTTGCATCGCGGTCCATCTGTTCCAGATCGACACCAACAAACGGGGCAAGATCCTTCTTGTTGATGATCAGCAAATCTGACCGCGTAATTGCCGGACCACCTTTGCGCGGAATGTCCTGCCCTTGACAGACGCTAATTACGTAAAGCGTCAGATCGACCAGATCGGGTGAGAACGTGGCGGCAAGGTTATCGCCGCCAGACTCGATGAAGATGACATCAAGGTCGGTGTGTTTCGCGCTCAACTCATCGATTGCGCGCAGATTGATAGATGCATCTTCACGGATTGCGGTATGCGGGCAGCCACCTGTCTCAACGCCAAGAATGCGATCTGACGATAGCGCCTGCATATGCACCAAGGCATCCGCATCCTCGCGGGTGTAGATATCATTGGTAATCACGCCCACAGAATAATCATCCCGCATCGCCTTGCAAAGCTCGGCAGTGAGCGTGGTCTTGCCCGAGCCTACGGGTCCGCCAATACCCACGCGAAGAGGCCCGTTCATACGCTTTTGCTTTCGAAGACTTCCAGCGCCGCGTTGAGCCCGTTAACTGCGGCCGGAAATCCACCGTATAGCGCCATCTGCCAGATGACCTCTCCGATCTCCTGCTGAGTAGCGCCGACCTTCAGCGCGCCTTCAATATTTACCTTCAATTGTGGCTCGGTTTGCCCGCCGAGGGCTGTGAGCGCCGCAATGGTCGCCAAATAGCGGGTCTTCAAATCCAGCCCTTCACGAGCATATTGCTGCCCATAGGCGAAATCGACGACCGACCTCGCCATGCCCGGCACGATGTGGCCGTATCGTTTTTCGAGGACCTCCTCCATGCCCGGATTCAGATCGTCGACGATGGATTTGCCGATCTCGTAGCTATCTCTACTCATGACCGAAATAATCTAGGCTGCAGTGTTTCGTGCTTCATAGCCTCAATGTCTGCGAAGAATGCGCACGTGCCAAGGTCTTCCAAGGTTGAATTTGCAGCTAGTCGAGCAGCGTTAGCGATGACGGGTTCAAGTGCAGATAAAAGACGTGCCGCACCTGATTGCCCGATCGCCGATAACCGAATTGCGGCCTGCAATTGGTTGGTAACAAACGCATGCAGATAAGCACTCAGAGCACTGTTCAAATCGATGAGCTCAGAACCTGCCGCACACCCGACGCAAATGGGAAGCGGAGTTCCTCGCGACGAAAGCTGCTCCAGATCGACCCACGGTCGCGCGGCCTGAATAAAAGATGTTCCTTGCAAAATCGCCTCATCCAAACGCTCATAAGCATTGGTCATCGCAATTGCGTGTCGCGTGAGTTCCGTGAGCTTCTCTGCATCTCCAGCGTTTCTATACGCCTCAGCAAAGAATACCGCATCATTCCAGAGATTTCCGTTCTCAATCTGCGTTGCGACCCACGTTTGTAGGCTAACCACATCGGAGACACCGGCGCCTGCCACTGCCTGCTCTAGACCAGCGGAGTAAGCAAAACCGCCGGTCGGAAATACAGGCGAAAGCCATGACATGAGGCGAAGTAGGGATGTGGTGTCAGTCATCGGTCAAGTCTAGATCGCTTCGCTCATATCGATTGTGGCCGGGCAATGATCTTTTGAGTTTCCAGAAATGGCGCGCGTCGTCCATGGATCGTCCGGGGTTGTCGTCGAAGTAGGCTTGAACATAAGCGTTGAACTGATTGTGGTGCGGGATCTCGGCTCGGACCCCTGCCTTGCGTTTGGCCTCGATGGCGAGCCATTCTTCAACCGCATCACTGAGCGTCTTTCCAGCGCTTGCCTTCATCCAGTTCATGAATTCAATGTTGAACGAGAAGCGCTCGCCGATTTCGGCTTTGAAGAAGCGTCTCACATTTTGGTTGTTGCGGTAGCCAGCATCGATCACTGTCTCGCGCGACAAAGGCATCTTGTGCCATTCGGTTGCGGGGGTTGAGGACTTTGGTTTTTCAGCGCTCGGCTTGCGCTTTTCGCCGGTGTCTAAAAAATGCGCGACGCGATCTATGATTTCGAACTTTTGGCCTGCTGGCGAAACACCTAAATCGCGCGCGTGGGCAACGATTTCTTCCTTGAGCCAGTACCAATCCTTCAAATCGGCACCGGTTTTGAGCGTTTCGATGGGCGGGCGTTTGGGCTTAGTCATGGTGATGGTGACTACGGTGCGCATCGCCATAGGCTCCGCCTTCAGGCGTGAAGGGTTCCTCAACTTTGTTCACTGTTGCCCCCAGCCCGGTCAGCATATCCTCAATGACATGATCGCGGCGGATGAGAATACGATCCGCCTCTATCTGTGCTGCGAGATGGCGATTGCCGATCTGCCACGCGAGCGTAAGCAGATGCTGACTATTTCGCGCGCGCACTTCCATCAGAACTTCGGGCATAGCGCGCACTTCGATTACTCGCCCGTCGTCCAAAACAAGCCCTTCCCCGTGCTGCAGCAATCGTGCTTCCACCAAATTCAGCATGAAGGTGATACCGCTGTCGGACGTAAGCTTAATCCGGCGGCGATGCCGCGCGGTTTCATCGAGTGTTATTGTGTCCGTCGGTGATTGGGTGCCGGAGACAGTGGCTGTGCAGGTTGGGACGGTCATCGGAGATCTGATAAAACTCGTTCAATATCGGATGCGCCATGGATGACGCGCAAAACTTCCACGTCCATTTTCAACACACGATAGACAATGGGATAATCACGATACACTCGACGTCGAATGCCCGCATGTTCAAACCTCTCCAGAAGCTGATAGCGCTCCGGCATGCGGCTTAAACCTGCGCACCGTTCTCGAACTTCTGAGGTGACTTCGCGGGCTTTTCGGCGTCCGGCTGCTTTTTTAAGATGTTCAAATATTTCGCGAATATCCGCACGTGCAGGCTCGGTGACACGTACTCTCATACAGCGTCAATCTCTCCGAGCAATTCGTCAAAAACCTCATCCAAGTCGTACAATTCACCTCTGTCGGCCGCATCAATACCTTCTTGAATAAGCGCATGAAATTCAGCCAATTTCGCCTCCCGCTCTTGGACCAGCCGGATGCCCTCGCGGAGCACTTCGGACTTGGAGCCATAGCGCCCTGACTTTACCAGGTTTTCGACAAACTCTTCCAGCGGTTTGCCGAGATCAGCGGATATGGCCATAAGGTGTCTCCTTCCCGTATTCCCTTAGCACGGAGCCCGTAGCAATAATAGTTATTGGCACCGAGCAGCCGGGATAGCGACCGTAAAAATTCCGATTTTAAGCAGCTTGGGGGCGCCATTTAGCGCTGCAAACCAGTGCCATCTCGTACTCGTGTGTAGGTCCGCGGCGCATCGAATGTGTTGCCCCGTCGAAGTCTACCGGCCACTGACGATCAAACACGAGGGTCCGATTGCAGGACGAGGCCTTCAATTGCTTCTACCGGATGGTTCGACAGGTTCTTGTCCACTTCGCCCACAAGCTTGTCTGTCACCGACTGATGCAGCTCTTTGCGCAAGTCTCCAAGCGTTTGGGGCGTTGCGACGAGTATCAGGTCAGAGAACTTATTCGCGTGCGCTTTCTTGTAGAGAATTTCGGCTAAATCGGCGGCGAAGCGTTCTTTTTCTAATTCGTGCCAGTCCGTATCCTGTACCGCGCTTCGATGCGCGTTTGGACCATCATTAAACCGTCCCGCACGATTGGCTTTTTGCTCACGATTCGGCGGATTGTCGTGCTCTTCCTCGCGAAAAACATCCAAATTGGGAAACTTCTCATCACCGTCATTGCGCAGGAAAAGCGCTTTCTCGCCGTCGGCGAAGACAATCCACCCACCGTGTTTGAGTGCAAACTTTTCTTCCGACATATGCGTACTCCTCTGTGTTTCGAGGTGAACGCCTAGAGCCTATGAGAAGTTGCAGCCATCCGGTCTGCGCAAATTACATATCAATAACCGCATCCATCTCTGTCTCAACGAGCCATTCGGGTTCCACAAATGCGGAAACTTCGACGACTGTGATCACCGGGCGGATATCACCAAACACTTCGCCATGCGCTTTTGCAGCGTCTTTCCATGTGGTGATGTCGGTCAGCATGATGCGCGTGCGCACGACGTCTTCGAGACTCGCGCCAGCTTCCTCCAACGCCTGTTTGGAAATCTCGATGCAGCGCTTCAACTGCCCATAGACATCACCGACCGCCGCCGTCCCGCCCTCGGGTGCGATCGGCGCTGTGCCAGCAACAGAAACATGGTTGCCCACGCGCACAGCGCGCGAAAAGCCCATGATGGGTTCGAGGTATGAGCCGGAGGAGAGATTGGTGCGGGGTGTTCGTGAGCAAGTGTTCACAAACTCGGCATATCCGAATTTCGGTGCCCGATAGTAAGTGAAATTTGAGCCACCCCGCACTTAAATCGTTATTCTTCAACACATGGGGATGGATTTGTTCCAGTGCGTATACGTTGCACAGTATTAACGGTATACACGCCCGCGCAATTGAGGGTAGCCGACCCATATTGCTCGGGGAATAACTCTAGCGCTTTTGAATGAGGTATCGGGCGGCAATTCTCAGGGAGTGTTCGTTCGAGACCTGAGTGGTCACCACTATATTCCTTATGAGGGGTATCGAATGTCGCTTCAAAAAGGCAGATGACGCTTGAAAATGTTATCAAGTCTGAGGTTTGTGAATTTATTGCTGCTAAGTAAGGTTCAGGCAAAAGCGGTGGATAGTCTGCCCAGTACCAAACACCGGGAAACATGACTCCAAGTGCTTTAATCACACAAGGCGGCAATTCGGATGCAACGGCTGGTTCAGGTCTGTCCAGAGTCCAGTTTAATTGATGTATACAGGCGTCTTCGGCTATTGGCTCGAGAAGCTTTGCTAGTTTAGGGTCAATACCTTCTACAGCTGTATCACCATCAATATATGCGCCGCTGATATTGCTACCTGTTAACATTATAAAAGACTTGTCTGCGTTAGCATAAACTGACGCGCCGCTTAGATCAGAGTCTGTAAAATTGATCAAACCGTATTCAGACGTCAAATTAGCGTTTACAGCGTTAGCTTTCATGATTTCAACTTTAAACCCGTCTAATCGCAACGGAAGCTCAGAAAAATCGGGGTGGTAAAGCCAAGTATGATCAGCCTTTATTGCAGAAAGCCCCATCAGTTTTGAACGCTCAACGCTCTCAAACAGATCGGATATAAACGGGCTTGAAGTACAAGATTGCTCATTGTCAGCGCCTGTGGCGACGATACCGATTCTTTGACAACTTACATCAAGCAGCAACGGTATTTCGGTAGAGTCTGCTAAAAAATTGATTTCGCGCCCTTTGCCAGTGTCCCCGCTATCTCGTCGTACGATGCGATCCCGCGCCCTATCAATTCTCTCTTCAAGACGCTGTTTATTCGCGTTTTCCAATTCCATCCGAAGTAGACGGCTGTCGCAAATCTGAAATCCAACTGCGATTAACGCAATGAACAGAGCGAGAATTGTAGCCTTGTCGGCCAACTTGTTTGTTGCCGATACACCTTGCCCGTGATGCTTTAATCCGACGGATCGATTATAGCGTGCACGTCGATGTCTTTGTTCAAAAAACCTAGACTGTTTTCTCATGTCGGTTTAGACCGCCATCGTAAAAGTAAACTTTTCAAAACAAAAAATACCGTTGCGCCATAGGCAGCACTTCCGCTGGTTCGCAGGTCAGCAACTCCCCATCAGCGCGCACCTCGTAGGTTTCCGGATCAACTTCCACCTCCGGCGTCGCATCGTTATGCACCAAGTCTGACTTGCCAATCTTCCGTGTATTGTCGACGGCGAGGAGTTGCTTGTCGACTTCCAGTTTGTCGGCAAGCCCGTCTTCGATGGCGGCTTTGCTAACGAAGGTGACCGCGCTGTTGGTGACGCTTTTGCCGTAAGCGCCGAACATGTAGCGGTAGTGGACGGGTTGGGGCGTGGGGATCGACGCGTTGGGGTCGCCCATGGGGGCGGCGGCGATGGTGCCGCCGATGAGTACCATGGCTGGTTTAACGCCGAAAAAGGCCGTGTCCCACAGGCAGAGGTCGGCGCGTTTGCCCACTTCGATGGAGCCGATCTCGTGGCTGATGCCGTGGGCGATGGCGGGGTTGATCGTGTATTTGGCGATGTAGCGTTTGACGCGCATATTGTCGTTGTCGCCCGTCTCTTCGGTGAGCGCACCTCGCTGGCGCTTCATCTTGTCGGCGGTCTGCCATGTGCGGATGATGACCTCGCCCACGCGGCCCATGGCCTGGCTGTCGGACGCGATGATCGAGAACGCGCCCATGTCGTGCAAAATGTCTTCGGCGGCAATCGTCTCTTTGCGGATGCGGCTCTCGGCGAAGGCGACATCCTCTGGGATATTGCTGTCGAGGTGGTGACAGACCATGAGCATGTCGAGATGCTCTTCGAGCGTGTTCACCGTGTAGGGCCGCGTCGGGTTGGTGGAGGATGGCAGCACGTTCTGCTCACCGCAGATTTTGATGATGTCCGGCGCGTGGCCGCCGCCTGCGCCCTCGGTGTGGAAGGCGTGGATGGTGCGGCCGGCCATTGCCTCCACGGTGCGCTCGACGAAGCCGCTCTCATTGAGCGTGTCGGTGTGGATCATCACCTGCACATCCATCTCGTCGGCGACGCCTAAGCAGCAATCGATGGCACCGGGTGTCGTGCCCCAATCCTCGTGCAGTTTCAGCGCGCAGGCGCCACCTAGCACCTGCTCGTGCAGCGCGGCGGGTAGCGACGCATTACCCTTGCCCGCGAACGCCAAGTTCATGGGGAAGGCGTCTGCGGCTTGGATCATCCGGCCAATGTGCCACGGGCCGGGCGTGCAGGTTGTGGCCAAAGTGCCGTGTGCCGGGCCCGTACCACCGCCCAACATGGTGGTCAGCCCGCTCATCAACGCGTCTTCGATCTGCTGCGGGCAGATATAGTGGATATGTGAGTCAAAGCCGCCTGCGGTGAGGATTTTGCCTTCACCTGCAATCGCCTCCGTGCCGGGGCCAACGATGATGTTGACGCCGGGCTGCGTGTCCGGGTTTCCCGCCTTGCCAATGGCCGCGATGCGCCCGTCTTTCAGGCCGATATCAGCTTTAAAGATGCCCGTGTGATCGACCACCAATGCATTGGTGATCACGGTATCCACCGCACCTTCCGCGCGCGTGGTCTGCGCTTGGCCCATGCCATCGCGGATCACCTTGCCGCCGCCGAATTTCACCTCTTCACCGTAGGTGGTGTGGTCAGCCTCCACCTCGATGAAGAGCTCGGTATCGGCAAGGCGCACCTTGTCGCCTGTCGTGGGGCCAAACATATCGGCATAGGCTGCGCGGGAGATGGTGGCTGGCATGGTGGTTATCCTTCCAAGAGTTGGAATCCGGTATGACGGGCGGCTTTTTTGTCCTTAGTCAGCGTTGCCGTACACCCCGCGTGTTGGTTGTCACGCATGAGCAAATAGTCAGGGAAATCGGCTTGGCCTTTCTCAAAGTCACCTAGCGCGCTTAGAACCGTACTTTTATCATCAAACTCGAACGCATCATTTGAGCTTATCTTTGTTATTGCATTACTAAGCTGCTCTCGAGACAACCGAAAGCTGCTCCTCAAAACCCAAATAGTTTCCGCTAGCACGACATAACTTATGCGGTAGCGATTATCTTTGAGCTCAGTTTCGACGCCCTCGTTAAAAAGCCAAGCTAAAAGCACGTTGGTGTCTAATCCAAAACGCGTCACGATCCGCGCTTCTTTCGTTGATCAAGAAACTGCGCGCCGCGGCCTTCGCGACTAAGCCGAACAAGCTCGACGATTTCGTCCGACGAAAGCGGCGGGCCATCATGCTTCAGGATGCCGCGAAGGTCATTTATCGGGTGAGGTTGCTTACGCTTTACCGCATAATTTCCCGCATCATCGCGCACGAATTTTATCGCATCGCCTTCGTTTACGCCAAGTTCATCCCTCAGCTTTTTGGGCAGGGTGATTTGGCCCTTTGACGTCACTTTCGCTTCGATTTCCATATTTATTCCTTACCATTCGCAGAAAATGTAAGGAAAGAAGCGTCCGACTGCAAGGTGTGAGCCCATCACCCGTCCTCCAATAATAAAATCAGCTCCTCAGTCCGCTGACGTGTCATCTCCGCTTTACAGCTATTCACAATCAACGGGACAATGGAGCCGCCTGCGTAGCGCAGGCCTTCGGTTTCGCAGTGGCCATCGCGGTAAGCGATCCAAGCGCGCTGAGCTTTGAGCAGATTGTCTTCCGTGTCTGCCAGTTCCGGCCGCCATTCGATTGTGGCTTCGTCGTTTGCCTTTGCCCACGCGCGGACTTTTGGCCAAGCTTCGTTCAGTGCGCGATCAGCTTTTTGCCAATCTTCAAATGCACACATGTTCATGCCCTGTTGGGGCAGATTTTCAGGCTGATCGCAGTTCAGCTCCTGCGCAGCAGCTGGAAGGCTAGCGATCAAACACAAAAAAATTGCTGCCTGTAAGCGCATCAGTACCTCGTAACTTCGGTCAGATCGTCAATGCGACGGCGGGTGAGTTTGTCCAAGCATTCTAGATAGAACTGGCTAGAAGCGGTGCCGCCTTGGGCTAGACCGGCTTCAACTTCGCAAGCTCTGTCGCGGAAGGGTATCCAAGCCCGTTGAGCATCGCGTACCAAATCAGCAAGCGGTATGGGGCCCGCCTGAAAATCGGCGTCCATGCGTTTGGCATTTTCAATCGCCAATTTATACACGCGGTTTAGTTCAGCGTCCGCCTCCTCATAAAGCAGGCTGGCACATGCGGTCATTTCCGGCTGTGTTGATGGGTTAGAACAGTTTGGCTCTTCGGCGGCTGCAGCCGTGGTCCCCAAGCTGAGTATCGCGAGAAAGAGGACCACAGCCGCGCCAAACGCCCTCACAACGCGCCCATGACTTTTTGGTTGAAGCCATAAATTTCTCGCTTGCCGCTGATCGGCACGAGCGTGACATCGCGGCTTTGGCCAGGCTCAAATCGAACGGCAGTGCCCGCCGCGATATCGAGGCGCATGCCTTTCGTTTGCTCGCGGTCGAAGTCGAGCGCAGCGTTGGTTTCGTAAAAATGGTAGTGAGACCCGACTTGCACGGGGCGGTCGCCGGTGTTGGCGACTTTGATGGTGACGGTGTCCGCGCCTGAGTTGAGGGTGATATCGCCTGCTGCGGTGATGACTTCTCCGGGGATCATGGTTGCCCTCCTTTAGGCATTCTGGATCCTCGAAACGGTGCCCGAGGATGACGGCGCTATGCGTGGGAGTGAAAGCCTGATCACCGTATCGGCTCATGTACGGTTACGAGCTTAGTTCCATCGGGAAACGTAGCTTCCACTTGAATATCGTGGATCATCTCCGGAACGCCTTCCATACACTGGTCACGGGTAATCACGTGAGCGCCTGCTTGCATAAGATCGGCGACCGAGCGCCCGTCGCGCGCGCCTTCGACGACGAAATCCGTAATCAGCGCGATGGCTTCGGGATGATTTAGCTTTACGCCACGTTCAAGGCGTTTACGAGCCACAATGGCGGCCATAGCGACAAGCAGCTTGTCCTTCTCACGCGGTGTCAGTTGCATGCGATCCCCATCGGTTTCCCTATTGTTAACGTGAGAGCCATTCGTCTGCAAAGGCCAAAAAGCGGGGTAGCTGGCTATATTTTGACCTGAACCATTGGCTTCAACACGAGTTCGATGCACGATCGTCGAAACCTGACCGGAGTAACTTTCATGGCAGATATGGACGAGATTTGGTCGCTCGAGCGGCGTTGTTGGTTGGAAGGACGCTCCTACTACGAGCAAATTCTATACCCTCAAGCGGTTTATGCCTTTCCGCCACCGATGGGAATTTTCGCTGGCAATGCATTCGTCAGCCAGATGGGCGAGAACGGGCCGTGCACTGACGTCGAGATTACGCAGCAACACGCGGTTGAAGTCGAAGGCGTCGTGTCGCTCGCCTATCATGGCGTTGGTCACTCGGTGCAGGGTCCGCGCGCATCGCATTGCACATCGACTTGGGTGAAAACAGGTGATGGCTGGAAGCTGATGAGCCACCACCAAACGCCGTTGCAGCCTTAGCCAGTCAACCAATCGTCCAGTTTTGCTTGACGCATATCTTGAAGCAATTCAACGAAACCGTTTGCTTGATGCGCAGCGGTCGCCCTGCCCTTTTCTGCGGTCGCAAGATGGCTTTCTCCAACCACCCCTTCCGGGTTGAGATCGCCTGCAATCCACGCAAATGCATGCGGACTCTGGTGGGCCAAATGCTTAAACGTGTCACGCGCGCGCGGCGTTGCACTTTCGAAATTTTGCGCCCTGTCCATGTGTACGAGGTCCGGCGCGAAATGCAGCATCATGGAAGTCTCGTAGTCATCGCCATGGATGCCGTAGGTCTGGTCGTGATCTGAAAAGAGGCCGTCGGGATAACCGAAACGGCTCCAAGATGTTTTTGCGACCAGCATATTGTGACGGACCCTCAAATCCCGCGCGACGATACCCATAATCTCCTCATTACCACCGTGCGAGTTGACCAAAACGAGCTTATGAATTCCCGCGCGCGCGATGCTGTCGCCGAGTTGATTCCACGCATGGATCACGGTTGTCGCTTCGAGCGTAAGCGTTCCCGGTACGCGGATGTGTTCGTTGGATTTGCCGATGCATTGAACGGGCAGAAACCTTGCATCGATGTTTTCAGGTATCAGGCCAAAGACGGTTTCGAGCATGCCAAACATGATCGCGTGGTCTGTTGACACCGGCAGGTGCGGGCCGTGCTGCTCGGTTGCCGCAATGGGAAGCACCGCGATTGTTTGATGCGGATCAAGGTTGTCAAATTCCCGGGCAGTGAAATCGCCCCACCAAAAACGCTTTGTCATCTCCGATCCCCTGCGGCGATGACTTCGACCTCAACTTTGAACTCCTCACGCGCGAAACCCGAAACGATCATCAGTGTCGATGCGGGCGCTCCATCCGGAAACAGCGCATCACGAACATTCATATAAGGTCGCAGATAAGCGCGGTCGGTCACAAACGCATTAATGCGAACGATGTTTGCAAGCTTCATATCCCCTTCGCTCAAAATGGCTTTTATATTGGCGAAACACAGCGTCGTCTGCGCCTCGGCATCTTCAGGAATGTGGTCTTCGACGTCGATACCCAACTGGCCGGAGCAAAACAGAAGACGCTTACCTTCTGGTACCTCAACGCCGTGTGCATAGTCTGCAAATGGTGGGCGGATGTCGGTCGGTGTGTGCTTCACAAGCATGTTTTATCGTCTCAGGTGGTAGGAACCTTAAGCTGCCATTTAGCGCAACGGGGGAGCTATTGCATGAAATTTGTACGCATTGCGTGGGTGCGGTTATAATTTAAGCAGACACAGTATTTTCTACGCGGCGCTCGCTCGACTCGCGCCCCCAAACTGCGCTTAACTTTCATGTGTCGATGGCATGTGGATTGCATCCCTCGACACAGCAAAACGGGTTTTCTCCGCATTGGGAGCACAAATATGAAGACTATCCTTTCCACCACTACAGCGGTCATCGTCGCGCTCAGCTCAACAGCCGCTTTGGCCGAAAATGAGAAGTTCACATTCGGTACCAACTGGTTGGCGCAGGCAGAACACGGCGGATTTTATCAGGCAGTGGCCGACGGTACCTATGCAGCGTGTGGTTTGGACGTGGAAATTCAATCAGGCGGTCCACAGGTTAACAACCGCGCATTGCTTCTAGCTGGTCGGATTGACGGACACATGGGCGGCAACATGCTGGAAGCGTTCAACGCCGTGGCCGAAGACATCCCCGTCGTTGTTGTCGCAGCGTCATTCCAGAAGGAGCCTCAAGTGCTCATGACCCATCCGGGCCAAGGATTGGACACCTGGGAAGACTTGAAGAACGCCGAAGAGTTCATCCTCGGAGATGCTGGTTTTCAGAGCTACTATCAGTGGATGGTCACAGAGTTTGGGTTCGACGCCTCCAAACGTGTGCCATATACCTTCAACCCTGCACCTTTCATCGCAAATCCAAAAAGTGCTCAGCAGGGCTACATTACGTCTGAGCCTTTCGCGGTTCAAAACGAAGGTGGCTTTGAGCCAAATCTGTTCCTCGTCGCTGACTTTGGTTTCGACACCTACTCGACCACCATTGAAATGATGCAGGCGACGATTGATGAACGACCCGAAGCGGTGAAGTGTTTTGTAGAAGGCTCAATCAAAGGCTGGTACAATTATCTATACGGAGATAACGCCGCGGCGAACGCGATGATCCAAGAAGCAAACCCCGAGATGAGCGACGAGCAGTTGGCGTTTTCTATCGAGACGCTGAAAGAGTTCGGCATAATCGACAGTGGCGACACCGAGACGATGGGCATCGGCGCAATGACCGACGAGCGTATGCAGTCTTTCTACTCGAAGATGGTGACCGCAGGCGTGATTGCAGATGGGATTGACATCTCGAAGTCCTACACGTTGGACTATGTGAACGCAGGATTGGGTCTCGACCTTAAAAACTAGGGGCACGCGTGAGCGCAGCGCCGCACATCGATATTTCCCCAGTGGTTGGTCCCCCGCAGCTTATTCTGCGCGGCATCGGCAAAACGTTTGGCAATTCGGTTGAGGCGCTTCGCGACGTCAACATGACCATTCGGGAGGGGGACTTTCTCTCCCTCCTTGGTCCATCTGGTTGCGGAAAGTCGACCGCACTCCGCATTATAGCGGGCCTATCCAGCCCAACCTCTGGAGTGCTCGACTGGCGTGGCAAGCCGCTGCAGAAATCTGATGTTGGCTTTGTATTTCAGGAACCGACCCTCATGCCGTGGGCAACCGTATTCGATAATGTCTGGCTGCCTTTGCGCTTGCAGGGCGTTGGTCGGAGCCAAGCGGCCCCGGAAATCGACCGCGTTCTGGCGCAAGTCAATTTGACTGGGTTTGAAGAGGCAGTTCCTCGAGAATTGTCTGGCGGGATGAAGATGCGGGTTTCGATTGCGCGCGGACTGGTGACCAAACCGCGTGTGCTGCTGATGGACGAGCCCTTTGCGGCATTGGACGAAATCACGCGCTTCCAACTGAACAACGACATACTGGAGCTGTGGCAGCGGGAGCGCTTTACAGTCATCTTTGTCACGCACTCGGTCTTTGAGAGTGTGTTTTTGTCGAACCGCATTGTTGTTATGGCCGCTAAGCCCGGACGCGTGTTCGACGAGATAGATGTGACCGCACCCTATCCGCGAGACGAGGCTTTTCGAACGTCGGAAGACTATGCGAGCTTAACGCGAAGTGCGTCATCAATGCTGCGTCGCGCGATGGGCCTTCAGCCCGGGGAGCATGATGTCTTCCATTGAAGTGAGCCAAGTCTTGGAGAACTCCTCCACGCCAGTGGATGCCGAAGAACTGGCGCGGCTGCGCAGGTTGCAGCTAGAAAAGATCGGACGTTGGCTACTACCGCTCATAATCATGGCTTTTGCCGTGTTTGTCTGGGACCGCATTTGCGTCTGGAATGAAATACCGCGTTACATCCTTCCGCGTCCGCATGAAGTGATGGCGACGCTGGTGGACGACTTTGCGCTGCTGATGCGTTCGCTTTGGACTACTTTGCGCATTACGGGGCTGTCGCTGCTTCTTGCGGTCGTCGGCGGCGTTGGGCTTGCGGTGCTGTTCACGCAATCGAAGTTCATTGAGATGAGCCTCTTCCCGTTCGCGGTGATTTTGCAGGTGACACCGATTGTTGCGATCTTTCCGCTGATTAACATTTACGTGGACAATCAAACGGCGAAGCTTTTGCTTTGCGCTTGGATTGTGGCGTTCTTCCCAATTTTGTCGAACACCACGCTTGGGTTAAATTCGGTGGATCGCAATCTTCTTGATCTCTTCAAATTAAATGGCGCGACCCGGTGGCAAACGCTTTGGCATTTGCGGCTTCCAGCAGCGATGCCTTACTTCCTCGGCGGTCTCAAAAT
This sequence comes from Pseudomonadota bacterium, assembly GCA_038745535.1. Lineage (GTDB taxonomy): Bacteria > Pseudomonadota > Alphaproteobacteria > Rhizobiales > Rhizobiaceae > JBCDLI01. Next base: position 16,376 of record JBCDLI010000012.1, read on the forward strand.
TGCCGGTGGGCTTGCGCTCATCGGCGCTGTCGTGGCGGAGTTTGTGGCCGGCGCTGCCGGGCAATCATCAGGCTTGGCGTCGCGGATTATAGAGGCTGGTTTCCGATTGAATACGCCTCGCCTTTTTGCGGCGTTGATCCTGATTTCTCTGACAGGAATCGTGATTTTTATCACACTGTCAGTCGTATCTCACCTCGTGCTACGCCGTTGGCATGAAAGCGCAATGAAGACGGAGCAGTAGTTGTCCGCAGCGGGCGATCACTTCACTGTACAGGAAGTCCGGCTTCACGAAAGCTGGCTTGGCACGAGCGGATCCAACGCCGCCAGCGATCAAGATGGCTTTGTCAGCGCGAAATTGTCAGTCGCTAATGGCGTAATAGCCGGGATTGAGCCTCTTCCAGACAATCCGCTTCGCCCAGTTACGATGCCGTGTTTTCTCGACTGCCATACGCATCTCGATAAGGGTCACATTTGGCCGCGGTCACCAAATCCAGACGGCTCATTTTCGGGTGCATTGGACAGCGTCGGTGCTGACCGAAAAGCGAACTGGACAACCGAAGACGTTGAGGCCCGCATGGAGTTTGGCCTTAAATGTGCCTACGCTTACGGCACACGCGCCATTCGAACACATATCGATTCTCTGTCGCCGCAAGAGCACATCTCATGGCCGGTGTTTGAAACCGTGCGGGAGCGCTGGAAGGGCCGAATTGAGCTTCAGGCCGCCTGCCTGTTTGGGATTGATGCTGCCCGCAACGCTGAGTGGTTTTATGAACTCGCTGATCTCGTTGCCCGATCCGGCGGCATCATCGGCGCGGTGACCTACATGGTCGACGATCTTGATGAATTGCTCGATCTTGTATTCCGCGCTGCTATCGACCGAGGGCTTGAACTCGACTTCCACGCCGATGAAACCGACGACATTGACGCCCGGTCGCTCCACGCGATTGCGAAGGCAGCAAAGCGGAATGGCTATGAGGGCCGTATTCTCGTTGGCCACTGCTGCTCACTTGCGCGCCAACCGGCGAACGCTGTGCTCGCCTGTCTTGATGACGTGGCCGAACAGAATATTTCGGTCGTTTCGCTGCCCATGTGCAACATGTATTTGCAAGACCGGCGGAGCGATCAAACCACTCCCCGCTGGCGTGGGGTAACACTCGTACACGAGATGAAGGCGCGCGGCATCAATGTCTGCGTGGCATCCGACAACACGCGTGACCCGTTCTATGCCTATGGCGATTTAGACATGCTGGAGGTCTACCGGATGGCGACACGCACGTGCCACTTTGATCACCCGGTCGGCGGCTGGCCTAAATCAGTGCTCGCAAACGCAGCGAGCGCCATGGGTTTGGAACATGGAGCGACCATAGAGATCGGTGCACCGGCCGACTTTCTGGTTTTCGAGGGCCGGACATGGACCGAGCTTTTATCCCGGCCTGAAAGCAATCGCACACTTGTGCGAAACGGGTTGGTAGTCCCCCGCGAAATCCCATCCTACGATGAACTTGACCATTTGATGGAGCAAACAAATTGACGTTCGATCTTGAAGCGCTTCGAAGTGAAATTGAAGGCATCCGTGTTGAGGACAGTGACAAGGTTTTGCTGCAAAAGAGCCGTGATTTCTACTGGTACTCGCCGATTTTGAAAAAGCAGCTCGACCATGTGGTTGGTGACCTTGTGGTTTCGCCATCTAACGAGGAAGAGCTCATCCGCGTCATCGAGGCGTGCTACAAACTGGATATTCCAGTTACGCCGCGGGGCACGGGAACCGGCAATTACGGCCAAGCGATGCCGCTCTCCGGCGGGGTTGTGCTTTCGCTTTCTCAAATGCGCGAAATCAAAGAGATCTTGCCAGGCCGGGTCATCTGCGGTCCCGGTGCCATTTGCAATCTGATTGACAAAGCCGCTCGGAAGACTGGCCAAGAACTGCGCATGCATCCATCCACTGCAGCGACCGCGACGATCGCGGGCTTCATCGCGGGCGGCTCGGGTGGCATTGGCTCCACCACGTGGGGTGGCCTGCGTGACTGGGGCAACATTATTCGTCTGCGGGTGGTGACCATGGAAGAAGAACCCCGCGTGCTGGAACTGACCGGAAACGATCTGCACAAGGTCACTCACGCATATGGCACCAATGGGATCATCACCGAAGTCGAGATGCCGCTCGCGCCAGCTTACGATTGGGCTGACGTGATGGTCGCATTCGATGATTTCATGGATGCTGTGCGTTTCTCAAATATGGTGGGCCGTCAGGACGGATTGCTGTTGAAGCTCAATACGGTGCTGTCGGACCCCTGCCCTCACGATTATCTGGAAAAACACCGTAGATTTTTCAACAAAGGAGACAGTCTTTGCCTGTTCATGGTCGCGCCGCACACGCTTGATGCGTTCAAGACGCTGGCAGCAAATGCAGGCGGTCGGATCGTTTTCAATTCAGCGGACATGACGCGTGAGGAGTTAAAAGGTCTTCCGGGCGCGTACGAGTGCACCTGGAACCACACGACTTTAAGGGCGCTGCAAGTGGACGAGGAGATCACTTACCTGCAAGTGCTTTACCCATTCCCGACCCATTTGGAGACAATCGAAAAGCTGCACAAAATGTTCGAAGGCGAGATCATCGATCACCTCGAATTTGTACGTTTCGACGGCGATGTCACCTGTTTCGGCCTTCCCATGGTGAGGTACACCTCGGACGAACGGCTTGAAGAAATTATGGACATTTTCAATGCCGAGGGCGCGCCAATTTTCAATCCGCACCGTTACACTCTTGAAGAAGGCGGCATGAAGCAGACCGATGAAGTGCAGCTAGCCTTCAAAAAAGAAGCCGATCCAAAAGGACTTCTCAACCCCGGTAAGATGGTTGCGTGGGATGATCCGGAGTTCGATTTTAACTCGGGTCAAACGTGGCTTTTCCAGGGTTTGGAAGCCAGAAAGCAAGCAGCGGAGTAGTTATTGCGCGTTCTCGTCCTGCATGCACACCCCGTAGCTGAAAGCTTTAACGGGCACTTGCACCGGATCATTTTGGAAAGCCTTACCAAACGGGGCCACGAGGTCGACGACTGCGATCTCTACGCCGAAGATTTTGATCCGCGGCTGACCCGCGATGAAAGACTTGGCTATCACGATATCGGGCCAAACATCGCACCCGTCAGGGATTACGTGGACCGGCTGCGCGATGCGGACGCCCTCGTGATGAGCTATCCGGTTTGGAATTTCGGCTACCCAGCGATTTTAAAAGGCTATTTTGATCGCGTCTTTCTGCCCGGTGTCTCGTTTGAGATGCGCGATGGAAAAGTGTGGCCGTGTCTTCACAACATTAAAAAAGTTGGCGTTGTGACGACCTATGGCGGCTCACGCCTACGAGCGTTGCTGGTGGGCGATCCGCCACGGAAAATCGTGAATAGGGTCCTACGCGTGATCGTAAAGCCGGGCGCGCCATTCAGCTATCTCGCCCACTATGACATGAACCGTTCAACAGATCAGACACGATCAGCGTTCATCTCCACCGTTCAAAAAACCATGAACTCATTCTAGGCAGCAATTATGCGCATCTTGGTCGTCTATTGTCATCCGGTTCCGGATAGCTTCTGCGCAGCGGTCCGCGATACGGCGATTGGTGCACTGCAACGGGCTGGTCACGAAACGCGATTGCTTGACCTCTATGCAATTGGCTTCGATCCAGTTATGCAAGAGGCCGAAAGACGCGCGTACAATGAGATGTGTGCGGATCAACACCCATTGCCCGAACACGCGGAGCACTTGGCTTGGGCGCAAGCGTTAGTTTTCGTTTACCCAACATGGTGGTACGGACTTCCGGCAATGCTGAAAGGCTGGTTGGATCGCGTTTGGACGCCAGCGATTACGTTCGACATCAATATGGAAAGCGGTGTAATCAAACCGCTCATGACGCATGTTAAGAAGGTTGGTGTGATCACCACTTGCGGCGCACCGATGTGGTGGAGCTATATGGTTGGACACCCTGGAATGCGAACGCTCACGCGCGGCATCCGAGCGCTTTGTGCAAAGCGCTGCAAAACCATTTTCATGGCGCACTATCTGATGGATACATCTACCGCTGAATCACGCGGACTGTTTTTAAGTAAAGTCGATGCCAAAATGGCACGGTTTTAAATTGGTGGGCCCGGAGGGACTCGAACCCCCGACCAAGCGGTTATGAGCCGCCGGCTCTAACCAACTGAGCTACAGGCCCCACCCGTGGATTGCCTAGCTGAACGCTTTGGTCGCGACAAGTGGGGCGCTTCGAGAATTAGCGCTTAGAGATTTGGCCAGTTATTGTCGCCAGCGGCGATGTTCCCGGGAATATCGTTTTCCCATCTGGACCGAATTGAGCGATTAAAATTCAGGTATAGCTTGCCGTTAACAACCGAATATGCGGTCGGATCGATTTTGGCCGTATAGCCTTGTGCGACAGCCCATGCACAGTAGCCGCCATATTGCGGCGCATACCGAGCGGGATTTGCGACGAATTTGTCCCGGTTTGCGGCTGACACAAAGCGATACGTAGCGCCGCCATGGGTCGCCGTGAACTCGGATGATCCACGCTTCGGAGCTCCATCGAAATAGGCTACAGGATCATAGCCGGCGACCGCAAAGCCGCTTTGAACATTGGTCTTTGCTTCGGCATCGGGAATGTTCAAGCCCAGTGCCACGGCACCTGCGGCTGCAAAAGTGAGAAACCCGCGTCGTGAAAAAGAGGTCATCGTTTTTTCTCCGTGAAATCGACTTTGGCACGCTTAGTTGATTGGCGTCCAAATCGCACATCACACGGCATCAATCGCGCCGCACGGTTTCGTGAGGCGATTTGTGATCAATTTCGCAGCTGAGCCAGCAAGCCCGATTGGTTAAGGTAAATCGTGGCCCGAGCTATCTTTGCCCTGTCGGTGTCAAGTTCAAAAAATGCGCCTGCACTTACGCTATAGCTTTGATTGGACGCAGCGGGAAAACCTTCAAAAGTCGCCTGATACCGCCCGCGAAGAGTGAATTCGACGGCAGCACGAGAGCCGTTATCATCGGCAAAAATGACATGGTCGCCCGTGGTTTCGTCGAAGTATTGGGCCATTTTCAGGAAATGGTCACGGACTGCACTAGCGCCCAAAATGCGATCACCAAGGGCAGGATCGAAGACGACATCTTCAATCAAAATAGAGGTGATTTTTTCAAAGTCCGATTGATCGAACGCCGCAAAGTAAGTGTTTACGACATCATTGGTGGTCGTCATTTTCAGCTCTCCCGATGGAGAACTTACATCGCGTCTTCACTGAGATGTTCAAGGTACTCGCCATCATGGGCAAGGTCGTGCTCAAAGGCAGTGACTTTCCCGCGCATGGAAATCCCAGCGGCGTGAACGGTATCGGTGGAGCCGGAAACCAAGGGATGCCACTCCGGTAAGTCCTGTCCTTCCGACACTAGGCGATATCCGCAAGTCGAAGGCAGCCACTCGATTCCGGCGACGTTGCCGGGAGTAAGTTTGACGCAATCCGACACTTTTTGCTGCCGGTTCGAATAGTCGGAACACTTGCATGTATGGGCATCAAAAAGCGTGCAAGCCACGGTCGTAAAGACGATTTCATCGGTGTCGTCGTCGATCAATTTCGCCATGCAACATTTACCGCAACCATCGCAAAGACTTTCCCACTCCTCGGCGGTCATCTCTTGCATGGTTTTCCGTTTCCAAAATGGCGTGTCGGCTTTCACGGCTTTGATGTTTCACCTTCTGGCGCGGCTTCCAAGTGGCGCCGCCTACGGTGCCAGCGCTGCCATTTCAGGAAACCACGATACGCGACCTCGGTAAGTCCGCGAATGCCCGGCACCGAAAATAAAAGTGCGCCGCGGTTCAAATACGGCAGATTACGCCAAATACGGGCAAATGCATCGACACCAATGAACCAGTTTCCATCCGCGTCGCGTACGTGGAATTTACCAAGCAACTCTTCCCGCGATTTATCATTAGGCAGCTCGCGATCTGCGAATTTCGTGATATCCAGCCACGAAATCGAGTCCCGCTTGTCCATGCGTTCGTACCAATTGACTTCCATCCGGCAGATCGGACAATCACCGTCGTAGAAAACTTCAATGTTTTGATCACTCGTCATAGGTTCGAAATATGGTGTGTGGCCGTCAAATCCATAGGACATGCCGCCGCTGTTAGCGCTTGCGACATTGCTCGATGGCCGCACCCAGTCTCGCGAGGGTTTCGCGAAGTTCAGGGTCTCGAATGTCAGACACTTGGTCAGTGACCCGAGCGCTTGGCCGCGGGGAAGTTCGTTGCTTCGCAATGGGTATTTGTTTGTTTTTAGCAGGTCCACGTTGTTCAATAGCTATGCGAGAAATCGCTGCGTAACCGAAGTAGGCGTTGACGCGGGCAATAATTTCACCCGTTGAATGCTGAACTTTGAGCGCCCACACGCCGGATGCGGAGACGATCAGAGTTGCAGGCTTCTCTGCTGCATCACCAACAGCATGGCTGGCGCGGCGTGCCCATTTCAGCTTTATGGGCGCACAATGGTCTGCGAGCTCATCGCCCGCAATTGTTCGCCATTGGGAAATCAGGTCTCCGGTCATGCCGGTGCGCGCATGCAGCAGATCATTCATGCCGCGAGAGACCAGATTTCCAATTGCCTGTGGCTGTTTCATTTTAGTGCTTTACACCAACGAAAGGCCAATGTCAGTTCAAGCGATGCTTCAGACTGAGCTATCTACTGATGATCTGACTACCGTGCTGCTCGATTGGTATGACCGCCACGCGAGAGAGTTGCCGTGGCGTGTTGGACCTCGCGGTGGGTCCCGCGGCCTGCGCCCTGACCCATACCGGGTTTGGCTTTCAGAAGTCATGCTGCAACAGACGACCGTGGCAGCTGTCAAAGACTATTTTCTAAAGTTCACGTCGATATGGCCAACCGTCCATGATCTCGCAGCGGCCTCGGAAGACGACGTTCTCAAAGCGTGGGCGGGACTTGGGTATTACTCACGTGCCCGAAACCTGAAGAAGTGCGCTGACATGGTCGTGTCGAAATACGGCGGAGAATTTCCCGTGACGGCGGAGGAGTTGCGGAAGCTACCCGGCATCGGCGATTATACAAGCGCTGCAATTGCTTCAATCGCGTTTGGCGAACCAGCGCCGGTTGTCGATGGAAATGTGGAGCGTGTGATCACGCGTTTGTTCGCGATTGAAACGCCGCTTCCGGAAGCAAAGAAAGAAATCAAGGCCAAGGTCGCCGAGTTTGTGCCGACAACACGGCCCGGCGATTTTGCTCAGGCAACGATGGACTTGGGAGCCACGATCTGCACGCCAAAACGGCCCGCATGCATGCCCTGCCCCTGCCGCAGTATGTGCAAATCGGTTGCCAACGAGCCGGAGCGGTTTCCGGTCAAGCCACCCAAAAAGACGAAGCCCCTTCGGCGCGGCGCCGCCTTTGTAGCGATGAGCTCGGACGATCAAATTCTGCTGGAAAAACGTCCGCCTACCGGTCTGCTCGGTGGCATGACGCAAGTCCCAACGACGGGTTGGAATTCACGCAAGGATGGTGACACGAGTGTCGATGCAGCACCGTTTCCAGCTGACTGGAAATGCGTCGGTGCAATCCGCCATGTATTCACGCATTTTGAACTGGAATTGGTTGTCTATCGCGCGGACGTGGGCGACGTCGAACAAAAAGAGGGTTGGTGGGTACCGCTGAATAAAGCCAGAGGTGAAGCTTTGCCGACCGTGATGAAAAAAGCGGTAGCGGCAGCATTGCCCAACTTATTCTAAGCGCTGACCGCCATTTTCTTGCGGATCTCGCCTCGCAGTTCATCAATTGGCTTAAGCTTTCCGGCGTCTTCATAGTGCCAGAAAGTCCAACCGTTACACGCATCTTGGCCTTGAACAATTGCGCCTACTTTGTGGATAGACGCTTGCACCAGATCACATTTTACGGTGCCATCAGCCTGTACAGTCGCGGTCCAGCGCTTCTTCTGGTCTGTCAATTTCGCACCGGCGTTCAACAGCCCTGCATCCACGAGCGTGACAAACGCAACGCGCGGTTCGGCACGTTTGCTCTTTACCAACGACAGTGACGCTTTCGCTAGCGGATTTATGTCTGCGATGCGCTGGTTCGCGGCATCGATGTACTTCTGCTCACGCTCAATGCCGATGAAATTGCGACCCAGCTTCTTAGCGACCGCGCCGGTGGTGCCAGAACCAAAAAACGGATCAAGCACGACATCACCGGGTTTGGTCGACGCCATCAGCACACGCGCCAAAAGCGCTTCTGGCTTCTGTGTTGTGTGTACTTTATTGCCCTCGTCATCGCGCAAGCGTTCGCCGCCGGAACAGATCGGAAAAAGCCAGTCGGACCGCATTTGAAGATCATCATTCGATGATTTGAGGCTTTCGTAGTTGAAGGTGTATTTGCGGGATTTTTCGCAACGCGAGGCCCAGATCATGGTTTCATGTGCATTTTGAAAACGACGACCGCGAAAATTCGGCATCGGATTGTTCTTGCGCCAAATTACGTCGTTCAAAATCCAGAAGCCCAAGTTCTGGAGTTGTGATCCGACACGGAAAATATTGTGATAAGAGCCGATGACCCAGATTGTGCCGTTAGGCTTCAACACCCTTTGCGCGGCCAACAGCCAAGCACGGGTGAATGCATCATAGGCTTCAAAGCCATCGAACTGGTCCCAATGATCGTCGCACGCATCGACCTTAGATTGGTCTGGACGGTGCAAGTCTCCGCCAAGCTGTAGGTTGTAGGGCGGATCGGCGAAAATCACGTCGACCGATTTAGCTGGCAATTTTTCCATCGCGGCGACGCAGTCGCCCTTGATGATCGAATTGAGAAAAGGAATTTCAGCTTTATATTTCGCCGACGCAACAGACATCACTCACCCGCAACCTATACGCAGAACACGAATTTCTAACGTTACCGATCAGGGTGAATTGCTGGTGTAGGAACTTGGTTAACCGGCAGTAAAACTACGGCGTGTCGTAAGGGCCTTCGTCGAAGCCGATATAGATAACCATGTTTCGGTCTGCTGGTTCGGGCAGCACTATGGAGTCATTGCGGTACAGGAACTGGCTTGCTCCCGCTGTTGGCTCGACGTTCACCGGATACTGGTCCAAATTGCTGTAGGCCGTCGCGCTGCCTTCGGTAATTGCGACCCGGATAGGCAAATTCACGGTGCCTGCGCTCCCTTGCGGACCCGGCACGACGCGACCAGCGACCGCAACAGTCATCAATAATTGGCCGTTTCGATAACGGCAGTCACGCGTCTGCTCCTTGATGGATGCCTGATAAACGACTGAATTGGGGTCGGTCTCGTTGTCGTTGGCATAGGTGCGGTAGGACGCAGTGCCATCACGAAGCACAACAGGCGGACAGTAAGCGCGGAGATCGGCCTCGGTGATGACTTCTTCGGGCGCAACGGCAAGCGTATCTTCGGTGCTTTGACAAGACGCCAGCGTAACTGCGCATGTGGCCGCTAGGACGGCATTTTTTAAGGATTTTGGACCGTTTATTGAATTTGCGTTCAATCTCTGACGAAACAGCATCACTTGATCTCCAGCTTCCACCACTTGCGGCGCCGGAAAACTCTTTCGTCCGGTTTGCGCGCGACTTTGTTTTCGATAAAGAACGGCGGAATTTTGTGCAACATCTGGCTGGTGCAGCGCACACGCTGTTTTTCAGAGCCAGCTGAGTGAGACCAACGCTTTGAAATACGTATCAACACGCGGTGACGCCCCGCAACTATCCTTCTGCGATACGGTGCTCGCGGGTTTGGCCAATGACGGTGGCCTCTATCTTCCCGCAGAATACCCACAGTTTTCGCCCGATCAGATCCGTGCGATGCGGGGGAAGCCTTACGCAGAGATCGCGATTGAAGTGATGTGGCCTTTCACTGGCGGTGAAATTGAGCGCGCTGCATTTGAGCAAATTGTTCGTGAGGCCTACGCCACGTTTAATCATCGTGCTGTTTGTCCGCTCGTGCAGTTGGATAACAATTTGCACGTGCTTGAACTGTTCCACGGCCCAACACTCGCGTTCAAAGATGTCGCAATGCAATTGATCGCGCGGTTGATGGATCACATCCTGTCCGAGCGTGATGAACGGGCAACCATTGTCGGCGCTACATCAGGGGACACGGGTGGAGCGGCAATCGATGCATTTGCAGGCCGCGACCGGACGGACATGTTCATCCTGTTTCCAAACGGACGCGTGTCGCCCGTGCAGCAGCGCCAGATGACCACAAGCACGGCGGCAAACGTCCACGCGCTTTCGATCGAAGGAAACTTCGATGATTGCCAAGCGCTTGTAAAAGACATGTTCAACCATGCCGATTTCCGTCACGAGGTTGGCTTGTCTGGCGTGAACTCGATCAACTGGGCGCGTATCATGGCCCAGATCGTCTATTACTTCTCGTCTGCGGTGACGCTTGGTGCACCTGAGAGGCCTATTTCCTACAGTGTGCCCACCGGGAACTTCGGCGATATTCTCGCCGGTTATGTCGCAAAACGCATGGGACTGCCCATCGACAAGCTGGTCATTGCAACCAACGAAAACGACATCCTCAAGCGGACCTTAGAAACCGGTGTCTACGAGACACTTGGCGTGGTGAAGACGACGTCGCCGTCGATGGATATTCAGGTTTCTTCGAACTTCGAGCGTCTGCTCTTTGAGGTTCATGACCGTGATGCAGCTGCTGTGAAAGGCGCAATGGATAGCCTCAAGCAAAGCGGGCGGTTTGAGATTTCCGATGCTCCTTTGAGTGCAATCCGCAATGGTTTTGCGGCCGGTCGCGCGAGCAACACCGAGACAGCGCAAGTCATCGCGCGCTATCATAATGAAAACGGCTATCTGCTCGATCCGCACACGGCCATAGGCGTGCATGTGGGTGAAGCTCATGGTCACCATTCGGTGCCGATGGTGGTGCTTGGCACTGCGCATCCGGCCAAGTTTCCGGCTGCAGTGGAAGAGGCTGTTAACATCTCACCACCTCTACCGGAACATCTGACCGACTTGATGGATCGTGAGGAGCGATTTGTTCCACTGGCATCTGACTTGAAAATAGTGGAAGATCACATTTCGCAAAATCGTAGAGCGGCGTAATACGCTGTCACAGGAGGAAAAATGACGGTTGAAACCACCGTTCTTTCGAACGGTATTACCGTCGCGACCCAACACTTTGGTCACGTGGAGAGCGTGGCAACCGGCGTTTGGGTCAAAGCCGGTACGCGCAATGAGAAAACCGACGAACACGGTCTTGCGCACATGCTGGAACACATGGCCTTTAAAGGAACGAGGACACGTTCAGCACTTGGAATTGCAGAGGCCATTGAAAACGTGGGTGGCGACATCAACGCGGCGACGAGTGTGGAGACGACATCCTTCTTCGTTCGCGTGTTGAAAGACGATACCGAACTCGCAATCGATATCCTCGCCGACATCTTGCAAAACTCAGCCTTCGATCAAGATGAACTTGAACGTGAAAAACACGTAGTGCTGCAGGAATTGGGTGCTGCGAATGACACGCCGGATGACGCGGTGTTTGATCGTTTTACCGAGACCGTTTTTCGTCACCAGGCCGTGGGCCGCGCGATCCTTGGGACGCGGGATACGATCTCAAGCTTCACGCCCGATATGCTGCGGAATTATATCACACGGGAATACTGCGGTGATCGTATGGTGGTCGCTGCCACAGGCGCAGTAGATCACGATGCGTTCGTGAAACTCGTCGAAGCGAAGTTCTCCGGTATCGCGAAAACCTGTAGCGGCGGCAAACCTTCGTCTGCAAATTATGTTGGCGGCGACTATCGCGAAGCACGGGACCTGCAAGACGTGCAGTTGCTGTTTGGATTTGAAGGTCGCGCTTATCACGTCCGCGACTACTATTGTAGCCAAGTGCTTGCGATGTTGCTCGGCGGCGGCATGTCTTCGCGCCTGTTCCAAGAAGTGCGAGAGAAACGCGGACTTTGCTATTCTATTTATGCATTTCACTGGGGCTTCTCCGACACCGGTGTTTTTGGCCTGCACGCCGCGACGGAACCAAATGACATTCCCGAACTCGTCTCAACCATTATCGGTGAATTGAAGCGCATTGCAGGTGATGTCCGCGACAGCGAATTGCAGCGTGCCCGGGCGCAATTTAGGGCGAGCCTGCTCATGTCCGGCGAAAGTGCCGCGAGCCGGGCGGGCCAGATTGCGCGACAGATTTTGCTCTTCGGTCGTCCGGTGGATCAGTCGGAGCTACTGGCCCGTATAGATGCTATTGACGTGGATCGGGTGCAGGACCTTTCTGGACGCCTTTTCGGGGGATCGAGGCCAACTGTCTCGGCGATTGGTCCAGTTGAGAACCTTATCGGCATAGATGAGTTTCGGGACGAATTGAGGAGCCCAATGGCGGGCGCGGATAAGCAATTCGCGGTCGCATAACCGCAGTTGTTGGGAGTTGAATGGTCGGGAACGATGTTCGCGATAGGGTTTTTGGAAAATGTGCGTGGAACCCATGTGCTCGAAGGCGAGCGCATCTTTTTGCGCCATCCTCAATTCTCCGATCACGAAGCGTGGAGCCAACTGCGGCGGGAAAGTCGCGAGTTTTTGCAGCCGTGGGAGCCAACTTGGCATCGTAACGATCTAGGCCGGTATGCCTTTCGAGAGCGGATCAAAAGCAATCAGCGCGATATCAAGCAAGGCCGGTCTCTGCCCTACCTGATCTTCAGTCAGGACCAGGAGCAGCTGCTTGGCGGCATTACACTTGGCCACATTCGACGCGGAGTCTCACAAAGCGCCCAAATCGGATATTGGCTAGGGGAGGGTCACGTGCGGCGCGGATATATGCGCGAGGCGTTGGGTCTGTTGGCAAACCACGCGTTCACGCGCTGCGGGTTGCACCGACTGGAAGCGGCTTGTATTCCTGAAAACGTACGATCTTCGCGGTTACTTCAGGCCTGTGATTTCCATCAAGAAGGCACGCTGAGGTCATACTTAAAAATTAACGGCGTTTGGCGCGACCACATCTTGTATGCGCGCATAAACCAGAACGTGATCTAAAACGCGCATGCGCCCAAATTTCAAAATGCCGACAGGCCTTCTGGCCCTTTTGTGCACCCTGCTTTTTGCAGTGAGCGGATTAAACGTAGCTGCCACTGCCTATGCAGCCGAAGCCATCGATATCAGTCGCGAGGACACCGCGCTCGATCTTACGCAAGCCGCTGATATTTTTCGCGATCGTGGTGAAACATTTCAGGTTTCTACCGCGCCTGACGCCGAAGGCATAATCCGCGAAATTGAAGTTGAAGCGCTTAAATCCGATACAGCTGGAAATTGGGCCGTCTTAATTCTGACGAACACCACGTCAGATCAGATCGACCGCTTTATCGTTTCGCCCCATTACAGATTGGTGGGTTCAGGGATAATTTGGCCAGATCTGGGTTCAGAGCGGATTGTCAACATCACGCCAAGTGAGGGCTTCTCGCTTGATCGTATCCCCGACAGCCAAAACGACGTATTTGCGATTACCCTTAACCCGGGCGCGATAATTACATTGGTGGCCGAACTTGGCTCAGCAGATGTCCCACAAATTTATCTCTGGGACGAGGAGGAATACAAAGAGGTCGTAAATTCCTACACGCTTTACCAAGGGATTGTGCTCGGAATAGCGGGACTTCTTGCACTCTTCTTAACCGTCATTTTCGTTGTCCGTGGCACGGCCACATTCCCTGTCACCGCCTTTCTCGCTTGGGTGGCGCTTGGTTATGTCTGCGTTGATTTCGGCTTCGTAAATCAGTTCTTCGAGATGACGCCGGAACAGACACAAGTCTGGCGAGCGATTTCTGAAAGCGCGCTTGCTGGAGCGCTTGCGCTCTTCTTGTTTGCCTATCTCAGCCTCAATCGGTGGAGCGTGAAAATACGCGCCGTTGCTGCCAGTTGGGTGGTCCTCACGGTCGCAATTTCAGTGCTCATGTTTTACGAACCAAGTGTCGCCGCAGGCGTTGCGCGCCTATCGCTTGCTGCCACTGCAATCATCGGCTTCGGTTTCATCGCCTACACAGCATATCGCGGTTACGATCGCGGTGTAATGCTGTTTCCGTCGTGGCTGCTCTTCATAGCGTTTGTTTACGCGAGCTTCTTGGCAGTCACCGGACGTGTCGACAATGACATCATCCAGCCTGCACTCGCGGGCGGCCTCGTTATGATCATTTTGCTCATTGGCTTTACCGTGATGCAGAACGCTTTCGCCGGTGGCGCAATTCAGCAAAACCTCTTTTCAAACACAGAGCTTCAATCGCTCGCTATGAAAGGGTCTGATAACACGGTGTGGAGCTGGAACGTGAACCGCGACCGGATTACCACGCTTCCCGACCTGTCTTTCCCGCTCGGGATTGAGCCCGGTTCCCTGCAGTCGGTTACGCCCAAGCAGTGGCTGAAGCACCTACATGGCGAAGACAAGGACCGGCTGGAAGCTACGCTCGATAGCGTACTCGAACAGCGTCGTGGGCGCATGGCGGTCGAGTTCAGGATCCGGTCTGCGACGAACCACTACCACTGGTACCGGCTAGCTGCCCGACCAATCGTTGGACCCGAAGGCCGCGTCATCCGATGCGTGGGAACGATAACGAATATCGACAATCACAAGCGTGCCGAAGAGCGGCTCATGCAGGATTCGGTCCACGATAATCTGACGGGCCTGCCTAACCGCGAACTCTTCTTAGACCGCGTTCGCAGCATCACTTCGCTTGCGTCCATATCCCAGAGCACCGCGCCAACGATTATCGTGCTCGACCTGGACCGGTTCCGCGAGATCAACGAGACTGCAGGAATTTCTGCAGGCGATACGATGTTAATTGCCGTTGCCCGGCGGCTTAGCAAAATTCTTAGTCCGCAGGACACACTTGCTCGCATTGGTGGTGACCAATTTGGCGTGATCATCGTGTCGGAAACCGATGCTACTCGAATCGCCGAATTAGCGGAAAGGCTCAAGCAGGCTATCCGCACTCCAATTGAGTATTCGGGCAAGGAAATTGTGCTTACAGCGTCTGCAGGGCTTGCAACATGGGCCCCCGCGCACGGGTCAGCAGTTGACTTGTTCTCTGACGCGGAGCTTGCGCTCTTCCATGCAAAGCGTTTTGGTGGCGACCGGTCAGAGCCGTTCCGTCCAGCTTTTCGTGCCGCCGACACCAACAAGCCGCAGATGGAAGCAGACCTTCGCCGCGCTATCGAGCGGGAAGAAATTTCTCTCGTTTACCAACCCATCACCGAGATTGAGAGCGGTGAGATAATTGGTTTTGAAGCACTCATGCGCTGGAACCATCCGCGTCGTGGCGAGGTGCCGCCGGTCGAATTCATCGCGCTTGCAGAACGATCGGACTTAATTGTTGAACTTGGCACCTACGCCGCTGAGCAAGCCATGAAGCAGTTGATGGAGTGGGACAGCACAATTACGGACCGATCCATTTTTGTTTCGGTAAACGTTTCGGCGCCGCAGCTCATCCGCGATGATTTTGCAAACGTCATCGGCAAACTTCAAGCGCGGTATGCTCAGCGTAAGCATACGCTTAAGCTTGAGATTACCGAGACTTGCATCATGGCCAATCCGGAATTTTCAGTCCATGTTTTGGAGAAGATACAAAAGCTTGGCATTGGCTTAGCGCTCGACGACTTCGGCACGGGCTACTCTTCCCTATCCTATCTGGCTCGGTTCCCGTTCGACACGCTCAAAATTGACCAGTCCTTCCTTGGAATGGATGATGAAACCCGTCCGGTGCTGCTGCGTTCTATGGTAGAAATGGCTCACGCGCTTGGCTTGAAGGTGGTTGCAGAGGGTGCGGAGGACCTATTGGCGGTTCGTGAACTCCGCGAAGTGGGTTGCGATCTTATTCAAGGATACGCAGCCGGCCTACCGATGACCGCCGATGCGGCAGCTGATCTTTTAAGGTCTGGCGGGCCATTAATGGCCATGGAAGATGCCGCCGAATAGGCAAACCCGTAATTGTCTTAGGCGCGACCCGAAACGGTTTGAAAATTAGCCGCGTTAAGGCCCAAATGGCTCAACGCGCGAGCGTACTTTGTTTCGTGATCGGTATCGAAGACCAGATCCGATTGGAGATCGGCAACAAGCCAGGCATTGTCGAGAATTTCCTGCTCCAACTGCCCTGCGCCCCAGCCCGAGTAACCGAGCATGATTGCAGAATTCTCCGGTCCGGTATTAATCGCGATCGATCGGAGCACCGATACGGTTGATGACAACGCGATCTCTGGTGACACGGCGACTGTCGCGTCGGTTGTGTAATCTGGGCTGTGCAGAACAAAGCCTCTGTTGGGGTCGACAGGACCGCCGGTTTGTACCGGCTCATCGCTCGAAACCGCTGGTGTAACGATCGTATCGGAAGACGCGACTTCGGCATGGGTAAACAATTCGCGCAAACTCATCGGCGCGGGTTTATTCACCACAAAGCCGAGCGCACCTTCTTCATTGTGCAAACACATGTAGACAACGGATTGGGAAAAGATGTCCGATGACATCTCCGGCATCGATACGAGGAATTTGCCCTCGAACTGGCCGGGAGCCATGCCTCCCTCACGCGCGCTTTTGATTTGATCCATATCTCTACAATAGCAGTTGCCTCGAAATTGAACAAATGCCGTGTGTGACAAAAGCAGTGATGAGATTATGCTCACGCGATTATGAATGAGCGTCAGTTGTCCAGATAAAACTCTTACTGCATCAGGGAACTATGTTGCGTCAGCGATCTACGACATCTGTTTTCCTTGGTCTGCTCGCGTTTGCAGTAAGCGGGTATATGCCCGTGCTTGCATCGGAGTACATCGTCGAGCACGAGGGTGGTTACTTGACTTTGCACGTAACGAGCCAAGCTGATCAAAATGGCGTACTTCGCGCAGCGTTGGAGTTTTCAAACGAGCTTGGATGGAAGACCTATTGGAGAGACCCCGGTCCGAGCGGCATTCCTCCTTCGATAACCGCCTCCTCTGGTGAGCAAGAGGTCGACAGTACGATCCATTTCCCACATCCAATCTGGATATCTGAGGCCTACGCTCGCTATCCCGGATACTTGGGCAAGGTAACGCTGCCGGTGGAAATTCGAATACCAAAGGGCCGTGAAAAGCACGAACTCAACGTGCATGTGCTCGCTGGCGTTTGCCGGGAGATTTGCATTCCTGTGATGGGGCGATTTGAGATCCCCCAAAGTCCAAATGGCTTTGAGACCGAGCTTCGGTCAATCATTGCAGTCAACACGGCGTTTGCCGAATTACCTGCAGCGACTGACCGGGACAAGATCGTCGACGACGTCAAGCTATCCGATGGCTACGCGGAGGTTGTTCTCGCTAATAACATTATACTGAAAGATCGATTTATAGCCGCCGAGCGCGCTGATCGAACTCCATTGGCGCTTCAGATGCAGAGCAATGATGACAACGAGCGATCAATACGAGTGGTCCCGGACGGTCAGAGCGAGGATTGGGGCGATGGCACCACCGTATGGGTTCAGGGCCTGCTCGATAATCGCCCGGTCAGCTTTTCGGTTCTCCTCGGCACCGATCAAGCGACGTCACGGTGAAATGTGCCAGATTTTAGCAGCATTGGTCTGGTCAGATGTGTCAGCTTGGTTATGTCCTAGCTTAGCAAATGACTGGCCTCGGAGGGACATATGGCGATTTCAACTGGCGACAAACTACCTGATTTGACACTAAAATTACTGACAGATGATGGGCCTGCCAACGTTGAGCTTTCCTCAATCACAGCAGGCAAGAAAATCGTCATTTTCGCAGTTCCCGGAGCCTTCACACCAACCTGCACGCTGAACCATCTGCCGGGCTACGTTGAAAACGCTGAGGCAATCAAGGCGAAAGGTATCGACGATCTCGTCGTGGTCGCGGTCAACGACCCGTTTGTCGTCGGGGCATGGGCCGATCAGTCAGGCGGTCGCGGCAAAATACATTTCATAGCGGACTGGGACGCGGCATTCACAAAAGAAATCGGCATGGACATCGACCTTGGCGTCGCAGGCCTCGGTGTGCGTTCAAAGCGCTATTCAATGATTGTGGATGACGGCATCGTGAAAACGCTTAACGTCGAAGATAATCCGGGCGACGCCGATATTTCCGGCGCCGCTGCCATACTCACGCAGCTTTAATTCGCGCTAGCCTCGCTCATCCTTGGGCGAGCCCATGACGATGTAGGAAGTGATAAGCCGAACGCCCGGCACGGTTCCGAGCACCTCGGTGTGAAAGTGTTTATACGCCGACAGGTCTTCGGCGTGTACCCGAAGAATATATTCTACAGCTCCCGTGATATTATGGCATTCGCGCACTTGGAGCGCGGCGATCATTGCGCGCTCGAATTCGGCTTGCGCCTCCTTGGAATGTTCGCTCAAACCGACGGTCACATAAGCGATGAACGATTGGCCGGTTTTTTGTGGATCAAGAACTGCGCGATAGCCCTTTATAATTCCCAGCCGCTCCAGTTCGTGGACCCGTCGCGAACACGCCGACGGCGATAATCCGACCTTTCGCGCCACCTCAATATTCGTCAGGCGTCCGTTGTCTTCCAGAGCGCGCAATATCTTTGCGTCAATTGGACTGATAGCTGTCATATGTTGCAAAAATAGGGAGTTTAGTTCTCAAAAATGTAACTTATTGCGCCGATTTGCGAATAATATGCACCGATGCCATACGAACTTTTTATCGCAGTCGCAACATTCGCCTTTGTAACGTCGGTGACGCCCGGCCCCAACAATCTCATGCTTCTTGCATCGGGCGCAAACTACGGTTTCCGGCGTACTATTCCGCATATGCTTGGTATTTCGCTCGGCGTGGCGGTGATGATTGTTCTTGTCGGCTTGGGTCTTGCCGCGATCTTTGCAGCACTCCCGGTTTTGAGGACAATCCTCCTCGTTTTGTCTGTAATTTATATGCTTTTCCTGGCTTGGAAGATTGCCATGGCGGCACCAATGGCAGGCGACGAGAAGATGGGGAAGCCCTTCACCTTTCTGCAAGCTGCCGCTTTTCAATGGGTAAACCCGAAAGCATGGGGCATGGTGATGACGGCGGTATCGGTTTATGCGCCGGGCGATTCAATCACGTCGATGTTGGTCTTGGCCGTTGTTTTTTCGGCCATCAATCTTCCCACCGTCAGCGCATGGGCCGTGCTTGGTCAACAGTTGAGGTCGTTTCTACAGGACCCGGCACGCCTTCGCGCCTTCAACACCATAATGGCATTCATGCTGGTCGGATCGCTGTACTTTGTGTTCTAGCTAATCCGCTAGCTACGCGCCTTTAAACGGCTCCATGCCTTCGCGGGCAAGTTCGTCGGCCCGCTCGTTTTCCGGATGCCCTGCGTGCCCTTTTACCCAGTTCCAGTTCACATCATGGCGCGAAACCGCCTCGTCCAAAGCTTGCCACAGCTCGACGTTTTTGACGGGTTTTTTAGATGCCGTCCGCCAGCCGTTGCGTTTCCAACCGTGGATCCAGCTTGATATGCCGTCCTTCACATATGACGAGTCCGTGTAAAGCTCGACCTGGTGTGGCCCTCCCTTTAACGCGCCGAGGGCGTTTATCGCTGCGAGAAGTTCCATACGGTTGTTAGTCGTTTCAGCTTCGCCGCCGTTAATCTCCCGCCGCTTGCCGTTCCAATCCAGGATTGCTCCCCAACCGCCTGGACCCGGATTTCCTGAGCACGCACCGTCTGTGTAAATCGTAATCTTCTTCGGCTCACTCATATGGCCAATCCGTATTCGCGTGCGTGCTCCACCCTGGCGTGAAATCGCAATTTGCGCACATATTCCATCGGGTCTTTCTTGACGACTTGAGCACCGTCGGGCGTGTTTACCCAATCATAGAGGCGTGTGAGAAAAAAGCGGAGTGCAGCGCCGCGCGCCAGCATTGGAAGCGCTGCCTTCTCGCTTTTATCGAGTGGCCGGATGGACTGGTAACCGCGCAAAAGCGCAGCGCCTTTGGTCAGGTTGAATGAACCGTCGCGCTCAAAACACCACGCATTGAGACATATTGCGACGTCGTAGGCCAGTGCGTCATTGCACGCGAAGTAGAAATCGATGATGCCCGATAATTTATCTCCGAGAAAGAATACATTATCAGGAAACAAATCCGCATGGATCACGCCGCTCGGCAAGCCAGACGGCCACCCCGCTACAATGGTGGCGAGCTGTTCCGCGATTTCTTGGCCAAGACCTAGCTGCACACTGTCAGCTTCCGCTGCACAACTTGCCCATAGGGGCTGCCAGTCGCGCGCACTCAGACTGTTGGCTCGCGAAAGTTCAAAGGCGTCACCGGCAAGGTGCATCTGGGCGATACCGGCGCCAACCGCTTCACAATGGCTTACATCGGGCTTTCGTGGCCAGATGCCTTCCAAAAAAGTGATTATTGCGGCGGGTCGTCCGGCCAATCGACCAAGAACCTCTCCGTCGCGCTTTTTCACGGGAAGCGGGCAGCTCACCCCGCTCGTGGCGAGATGCTGCATCAGGCCCAGAAAGAACGGCAGATCGTTCGGATCGACGCGCTTCTCATAGAGGGTCAGAATGAAATTCGCAGTTGTTGTGTGAACCAGAAAATTCGAGTTCTCCACACCTTCTGCGATGCCTCGGTAGGAAAGCACATCACCAACGTCATAGTCGGCAATGAACGCGCGAAGTTCGTCTTCGCTAATGTCTGTGTAAACGGCCATGATCGCATCGCCTACTACGACATGCGGCGGCGTACAAACACGAATAGAACAACCACCAGCGTGCCTGCGAGCGCATACCATGTGAGCACATATTGCAGGTGATTGTTAGGCAGATTGATCAGCGTGACGCCTGGCACCGGCCACTCGCCCATCGGGTAAAATTCACTTGGCAGACCAGCGTCTACAAAGAACGGCAAAATTTGCCCGTCCATTTTATATCCCGCTTGCGCAGCCATGTTGGACAGATCTTTCCAGTAGTAGATGTTCGCCTCAAGATCGTTGTTCGGCACGATCCATGACGGTTTTTCATAGAGACGCTTTCGCGCAAGGCCGATGATTTGTTGTTCGCCCTCCACGAGGCTTTCGGGCCTCGTCGCCTGATCCTTGAAGTCGAACGGCACAAAGCCACGATTGACGAAAACTGCGCCACCTTGCAGCTCACCGGCTAATTCAAGTGGCGTGTACACGTAGTATCCTGATACACCGCGATGGGTGGCAAAGAAGAATTGCTCGCCTGAGTTATCGAACGTGCCTGACAGTGACACCGGCAAGTACTCGATGTCTTCTTCCGTCAAATTTCCGGTGTCGAGATCGTTGACGACTTCTTCAAGCGCTACTGGCTGTGCCGACATCTGCGTGTCGATACGGTCAAGCAAGGTCTCTTTCCAAGCTAGTCTTTGAACCTGCCACGTGCCGAGGGTCACCAGAAACACGAAAGCGGGGACCGCCAAGAGAACCAACAACCAAGGAAACCTGGTTGATCTTTGCTCCGATGTTCCGACTGTATTTGCCATGTCCTCAAAACCAAAACGGCCGCGTCGAGAGCGGCCGTTCGTTGCAGAAGGATTTGCGTCCCGTCAACCTGCGTAGAGCGGCGCGCCCCATGACCCCCAAATGTAGATCACGAAGAACAAGAACAACCAGACCACGTCGACAAAATGCCAGTACCAAGCAGCGGCTTCGAACCCGAAGTGTTGCCGTTCAGTGAAATGGCCAAGATACACGCGCCACAAACAAACGCCCAAAAAGATGGTTCCGACCAAAACGTGGAAGCCGTGGAACCCGGTCGCCATGTAGAATGTCGCGCCATAAAGCGAGTCTGAGAAGGAATATGGCGCGTGGCCGTACTCGTAAGCCTGCACGAAGCTGAAGAACACGCCGAGCGCAACGGTTAGCCAAAGACCCCACTTGAGGCCTTCGCGATCGCCGTGCAGCAGCGCGTGGTGCGCCCAAGTGATCGTTGTACCAGACAGAAGCAGGATTACCGTGTTGTAAAGCGGCAGGTGAAGCGGATCGAGGACTTCAAGCCCCTGTGGAGGCCAAGAACCACCTGTGTAACCCATTCGCCCAACTTGGCGTGCTTCATCGTAGAAGAGTGAGGCATCAAACACTGCCCAGAACCATGCGACGAAGAACATAACTTCGGAGGCGATGAACATGATCATGCCGTAGCGAAGGTGCAACGACACCACACGGGTGTGATGTCCTTCGTGTGCTTCTTTCACTGTATCGGCCCACCAACCAAACATGGTGTAAATGATGAGAGCCATGCCGATCATGAAGAGCCAAGGGTTGGCAAGTGGAATACCGAGAATGCTGAAATCGTTGCCCTGCCCGGCTTGCATCCATCCAATGCCGCCAATTGCGGCGATCAGTGCACCGGCAGATGCCGTAAGCGGCCAAGGGCTTGGATCGATAATGTGATAGTCGTGATCTTTGGCGTGTGTATCAGCCATTGACGTTCCCCCGAATGTCGGTTGACGCACCATCCGCTTGATCTTCCAGCGGTGTGGCACGTGTTGTCTCTACTTCTTCCCCATCCGAATCCATGGGAAAGAACGTGTAGGACAGCGTAATTGCGGAAATATTCTGCATTTCTTTTGAATTTACGATGTCCGGATCAACGAAAAAGACCACCGGCATATCCATCGATTCCCCGGCTTCCAATGTCGTTTCGTTAAAGCAGAAGCATTCCATCTTGTTAAAGTAAGCGCCTGCAGCAGGCGGTGTGACGTTAAAGGTGGCGCTGCCAGCAGTCGCGACGCTCGCTACATTTTGGGCAAAATAACTAATCTGTGTCGTTTCGCCGATGCGGACCTCGACTTCGCGGTCAACCGGCCGAAACTCCCAAGGGATATTCTTTGCTGTGTTCGCATCGAAGCGAACCTTAATTTTCTGATCGAGAACGACACCAGTGGCTGCATCAGCGACCTGTGTGGTGCCGCCAAAGCCCGTAACACGACAGAACAATTCATAAAGCGGTACAGAAGCGTAGGCTAGGCCAACCATGCTCGAGAAGAATGCAAGGCATGCAATGGCTACGCGGGCATTGGCCCCAAATTTTTCCTGCTCTGTTTTTTCCGTAATCATCGTTATGACTATCTCGTTTCTCAACGACAGTTTAGATCGACCGACTCATAATCTCCGGACCAAGCTTCACCACTGTCACAGCGTAGAAGACGACCACAAACAACGCCAAACAAATCGCCAACGCAATGGAACGCTGACGTCGCGCTTTTTTCTGTTGGTCCGACAGCTCTATTAGATCAGTTTCGCTCATCTCAAATCACCAGCCCGTTCCACGTCCACGCGACACCAAATCCACGATAGAGCACCGCCTCGACCATCAACACTGCAAATAGTGCAAAAAGGTACACAAGCGAGAAGCCGAAAAGTTTCTTCTCAGCGATCAGTTTTTCGTCCCTGCCAGCAATTTGCCACACCCGGTAGGTGAGCCAAACGAAGACCGCGCCAAGGATTATCGCGCTGATCGCGTACATCACACCGGCAAACCCCATGAATGAGGGCAGCACTGCAATGGGTGCGAGTAACACTGCGTAGGCCAGCATTTGAGAGCGCGTGCGTTTATCACCGACGACGTTCGGCATCATCGGCACCGAAGCCACGCCGTAATCCCGGATCTTCCAAAGCGCGAGCGCCCAGAAATGTGGCGGCGTCCACATGAAAATAATCGCAAAGAGCACCAAACCCTCAATGCTCAGTGTGGCCGATACGCAAGCCCAACCAAGCATAGGCGGAAATGCACCCGCTGCGCCGCCAATCACAATGTTCTGCGGTGTCGAACGCTTCAGCCACATTGTGTAGACGACCGCGTAGAAGAAGATGGTGAACGCCAATAGGCCAGCTGCGACCCAATTGGTCACCAAGCCCAGCGTAATCACAGAAAAGCCCGATAGGACGAGGCCGAATATCAAGGCTTCGTCAGGTGATACCCGACCTGAAGGAACGGGACGACCAACGGTGCGCGACATAACGGCATCGATATCAGCGTCGTACCACATGTTCAGTGCGCCCGAGGCACCAGCACCCACCGCGATCGATAGGATCGCGATAAAACCGAGCAGCGGGTTGATATCGCCGGGTGCAAGGAGCATCCCCACCAATGCGGTGAATACAACCAACCGCATAACCCGCGGCTTCATCAATTCAATAAAATCACCGGGCGTCGCCTCCGATACAAGCGGACGCTCCTGACCAATCCCGTCTATGAACGCCATGTGCGTTTCTCACTATTCCCGATCATGCAGAGGAGTTTGCCGTCTGCGAAGAAGCCCGGAAAAAGCCCCGGACTTCGTGTTGTTTCTCGCCTTAATGGCGATGGCAGAGCCGATTTAGCGAATGCGCGGCAGCTGCTCCCACTGGTGGAATGGCGGAGGTGATGACAACTGCCATTCCAATGTAGTCGCACCCTCGCCCCATGGGTTCGCACCAGCTTCGCGCTTACGGGCAAAGGCTTCAAACACGCCATACAGGAATATAAGAACGCCGATGGCCGAAAGATATGATCCATAGGACGACACGGCGTTCCACCCCGCAAAGGCATCTGGATAATCGATGTAACGGCGCGGCATGCCAGCGAGTCCAAGGAAGTGCTGTGGGAAGAAGATCAAGTTCACCCCGACGAACGTGACCCAGAAGTGCAGCTTCCCGATGCCTTCGCTGTACATGTAGCCGAACATTTTCGGGAACCAGTAATACCAGCCTGCAAAAATCGCGAAGACAGCACCAAGCGACAGAACGTAGTGGAAGTGCGCCACCACATAGTAGGTGTCATGGAAAGAGCGGTCCAAACCTGCATTGGCAAGTTGTACGCCCGTCACGCCCCCTACCGTAAACAGGAAGATGAAACCGATTGACCACAGCATCGGTGTGCGCATCTCAATTGATCCGCCCCACATGGTCGCAATCCATGAGAAGATCTTCACGCCGGTTGGCACCGCGATGATCATCGTGGCGAGCATGAAGTAGCGCTGCGTGTCGAGCGACAAACCCACGGTGTACATGTGGTGCGCCCAGACGATGAAGCCGACGACACCAATCGCAACCATCGCGTAGGCCATTCCCAGATAGCCGAAGATGGGCTTCTGCGAGAATGTCGACACGATGTGGCTCACAATGCCAAACGCGGGCAGAATGAGAATATACACTTCGGGGTGGCCGAAGAACCAGAACAAATGCTGGAACAGGATCGGGTCACCGCCAAATTCAGGCGAGAAGAATGACGTGCCGAAGTTCCGGTCTGTCAACAACATGGTGATCGCGCCTGCGAGTACTGGCAACGATAGCAGCAGCAAGAACGCGGTGATCAAGACAGCCCACGCAAACAGCGGCATCTTGTGCAGCGTCATACCGGGGGCACGCATATTGAAGATCGTCGTGATAAAGTTGATTGCACCTAAAATCGACGATGCACCGGATATGTGCAGCGCAAGGATGGCAAAGTCCATCGCTGGGCCGGGCTGCCCCGTCGTTGAAAGCGGCGGGTAAATTGTCCAGCCGCCACCTACGCCGAATGCTCCAGGAGCAGACGGCATAAACATCGAAATCACCAACAATAGAGCCGACGGCGGCAGCAACCAAAACGAGATGTTGTTCAGGCGCGGAAACGCCATATCCGGCGCGCCGATCATGATTGGGATCATCCAGTTGGCGAAGCCGCCTATAAGCGCTGGCATCACCATGAAGAAGATCATCACTAGACCGTGCCCAGTCGTAAACACGTTGTACATGTGCTTACCGGCATCGATGGCGGCATCGCCTTCGACACCATAGACCATAGCAGCAAGGCCGTGGAAAATCTGGATGCCCGGCTCTTGAAGCTCCCAGCGCATCATGACGGACAAAAACCCGCCAAACACGCCCATCAGGATCGCAAAGATCAGATAGAGCGTGCCAATGTCTTTGTGGTTGGTCGAAAACAACCACCGTGCCACGAAGCCCTTCGGCGCCCCATGGTCGATATCATGTGAGATAGCATCAGCCATCTTAAACCCCCAATTATTCGCTGGTGTTCGCCGCCAACTGACGACGAGCTTCCAACGATGCGATCAGAACGCGGTTGGCTTCTATAACGTTATCTTTTGCCATCGCGACCCAGTTTTCATAGTCAGACTTCGCTACTACGCGAACAGCAATTGGCATAAACGCATGGTCCTTGCCGCACAGCTCCGAGCACTGCCCGTAATAAAGACCCGGCTCTTCAGCGTGGAACCAAGTCTCATTTAGGCGGCCGGGAATTGCATCCATTTTCACGCCAAACGCAGGTATGGTCCATGAGTGAATGACGTCTGCGGCGGTCACGAGAAGGCGCACGGTCGTGTCTTCCGGCACAACAACCTCGTTATCGACCGCAAGAAGGCGCGGATACTCCGCCATGTCCGTCTTGTTCAAACCAGCGCGATCTCCTTCGCGCAGCATGATTTGATCAAACGCAATGTCCGACCCGTCGTCTGTCTGGTACTCATAACCCCAGTACCACTGGTAGCCGATGGCCTTAACGGTCATCTCCGGCTCAGTTGGCGGAGTGTATTGTTTAGTGAGCAGTTGAAACGATGGAAACGCGATCGCGAGCAAAATGATCACCGGCGCAACCGTCCAGATCACCTCAATCGTGGTGTTGTGCGAAGTCTTGGACGCGACCGGATTTGCTTTCCGGCTAAATTTCACAATCACATACGCCAAAAGCCCCATGACGAACAGCACGATCGGCGTGATGATCCAAAGAGTATACTCCTCGAACCAATGGATGCTCTCCATTATATTCGTAGCAGCCGGCTGATATGACAGCTGCCAAGGCTCCGGCTGAGCGGCGAACGACGCACCTGCACTTAAAACGAGCGCTCCGACCAAAGCGAAGCGAACCAGATTTTTCATTATTTCACTCCAACGGCCGAAGCCGCAATTTCCCGACAGACCCTAAATCGCACTTGTGTGGCCTCGGTGCAAGACCAAGACCAACGCGGCTGTGCGTCATAACGTGTCAAACTATGTGCAGTACAAAATCCTTTGACCGCGCCTGCCATGAAAACGCCGCTTGTTACGTTTTGTTAACCAACACTAATCCTTAACTCGGATTAGGAATTCAATGACTTACCGAAACAGCCACAGCAGGTACGACCAATGTATGATAAGACGATGGCCTATCTCGCCACTGCACTTCTGGCGCTATCCACTTTTACTGCGACAGCGGCGTTTGGACAGTCGGGCGCTATTCGTTCTGCCCACGGCGCTTGGAATGTCATTTGCGATACGCCGCCGGGGGCGTCATCTGAGCAGTGCGTGTTGATGCAAAATGTGGTGGCTGAAGACCGGCCCGAACTTGGGTTATCCGTCGTGGTGTTGAAGACCGCGGACCAAAAAGCACGTATTCTTCGTGTGTTAGCACCGTTGGGTGTTCTTTTGCCGAACGGTCTGGGATTGAATATTGACGGCAGCGACATTGGTCGCGCCTATTTTATGCGGTGCTTCACCGACGGATGCTATGCAGAGGTCATTCTTGAAGAAGGATTGCTGAGTAACTTTCAATCGGGAACGAACGCAACATTCATCGTTTTCCAAACGCCGGAAGAAGGTATTGGCATTCCCGTCGACCTGAGCGGTTTCACAGCGGGATTTCAGGCGCTGCCCTAATTGTCAGGCCAATGAAACGCCGTCGCAGTTGAGAACCTGGGCCCAGCGCATTAGCTACCGGAAAAACGCTGGAGCGATTTATGCCGACTGAAACCCCCGCCCCCGATCTTTTAAGCCGTTTTGACGCGAGTCGTGAGAACATCACACAAGTGGTTGGTGAAGCTCTTAAGGGCGCAGACGACGGCGAACTCTTCGTTGAATACGCCGAATCGGAGGTCCTTGGCTTTGACAACGGGCGCCTAAAGACTGGCTCTTTTAACACATCGTCCGGTTTTGGGTTGCGGGCGGTTGCTGGTGAAGGGGTAGGGTATGCCCAGTCTGACGAAATGAGCGAAGCATCGCTGAAACGAGCCGCCGATGCGGTTTCCGCCATCAAGACGGGCCACGCAGGCACTTATTCCGACGCGCCGCCACGGACCAACCAAAAGCTGTACACCGATGCATCGCCGATTGGTGAACCGTCGTTTGAGGCAAAAGCCAAGCTGCTTAGCGACATCGACGCTTACCTGCGAAATAAAGATGAACGCGTGCGACAGGTGTCGGCATCCGTTGCAGCGTCATGGCAAGTCGTCGAAATTCTTCGCGCCGACGGTCATTTCGCGAAAGATGTGCGCCCGATGACACGGGTGAATATCTCGGTCATCGCGGGTGAAGGTGATCGCCAAGAAACCGGGTCGTTTGGCATGGGCGGTCGGAAGCTTTTCGGCGATTTCTTGGCGGAAGAAGACTGGAAGCGCGGTGCCGATGAAGCGCTGCGTCAAGCGCTCGTCAATCTTTCTGCCAAGCCCGCGCCTGCAGGCACATTTGACATCGTACTCGGCCCGGGCTGGCCAGGTGTCATGCTGCACGAGGCTGTGGGCCATGGCTTGGAGGGTGACTTTAACCGCAAGAAGACATCGGCGTTTGCTGAACTGATGGGCCAGCAGGTGGCTGCCAAAGGCGTTACAGTGGTTGATGACGGCACCATTGATTCTCGTCGCGGCTCTATCTCCATCGACGATGAGGGCACCCCGTCCGGCTACAACGTTTTGATCGAAGACGGTAAACTCGTCGGTTATATGCAAGATCGCCAGAACGCGCGTCTGATGGGTGTGAACTCGACCGGCAACGGTCGCCGTCAGTCCTATGCCCACGCTCCGATGCCACGCATGACAAACACCTACATGTTAGATGGTGGCTACACGTCCGATGAAATCATCTCGTCGGTGAAAAATGGCATTTATGCAGTGTCGTTCGGCGGTGGTCAGGTGGACATTACATCCGGCAAATTCGTGTTCGGCTGTACTGAGGCCTACATGATCGAGGACGGAAAAGTGACCCATCCGGTGAAAGGCGCAATGCTGATCGGCAACGGACCGGACGCGATGCACCGCGTGTCCATGGTGGGTAATGACCGGGCGCTGGACACGGGCATTGGCAATTGCGGCAAAGCAGGTCAGTGGGTGCCGGTTGGTGTGGGCCAGCCAACGCTGCGCATGGATCAAATCACCGTCGGCGGTACGGAGGCGTGAAATTGCGTCCCGACCGTGCCACGCTTGATGCTGAAATACCAAACATTCTCAGCGCGTCATCAACGCGTTCGACTATAGAATATCTGTGCTATCGGCCGAAATTCACAGCGCGGGAATTCGTGGATCGCCTGAATGTGACGAAAGCGGGCGGTGTAGAGAATTGTCGTTGGACGAAGCATCCTTGGATGACACTCAAAGACGGTTCGCCTGACCCACGCATTCAGGTGTGCGTTCTGCCGCGTCGGGTGCTGGATTTGTTCTGGGAACCAGATAGCGATGACATCCATCCCGGTGACACCTTTGTGACCGATATGAATATGAGCCTTGAGGCGATGCCAACGGGCACGCTCCTGAAGGCTGGCAGTGCTGTTCTTCGAGTAAGCGACGTTTGGAACAATGCCTGTAGCAAGTGGCGGTCACGCTATGGCATGGACGCGCTGGAATGGGTTCGCGAAAACGAGGACTTACGTTTGCGCGGCGTGCTCTGCTCGGTTGAAAAAGATGGCGTATTGGAAAACGGCGGCGTGGTTGAGATATTGGGGAGAGGGTAACGCGCTCTGTCTCGTCGGTGCGATTACCCTCGCGCTCTTCGCACACTCCCATCACGCCAGCGCCCAAGTCTTCGATTGGAAGCCATCGCACACCACTCGGTTCTACGACGTCTCGGGACAATCGGGCATCGAGATCTATCGCGACATTGGCCAAAAAGGGCCGAGCGTTGGCATCCGCCGCGCGATTGGTTTGACCGAATGGGATTTGAAATGGCAACGGAACTACGTACCGGAAAATGACAGTTGCCGCCTGACCGCCGTTAGGCCGTTCCTTGCAATCACGACCACCCTGCCCCGCTCACGGAGTATTCGGTCCACTGACCTTGCGCGCAAATGGGCGCGTTTTGAAAAGGGCATCGCCGTTCACGAACAGGGGCACTCGGATCGCCTATACGCGGTGGTGGATGACATCATTGCGCGTACTTCGGAGCTTGTTGTTTTTGATGATCCCCAATGCCGCGAAATTCGCGCCGAAGTTCAGCGTCGGGTGAAAGCTGCCTTTGATCGCTATCAAGCTGACAACACCGCCTATGAGCGTCGCGAGATGTCGAACGGCGGCAACGTGCAGCAGCTGATTTTGGAGTTGGTGAATTGAGAATCGTTATCCTCACGGGCGCGGGCATTTCCGCTGAAAGCGGACTGGACACGTTCCGCGCGAAAGGCGGGCTTTGGGAAAACCATCCAATTGAAGAAGTCGCGACGCCGGAGGCGTTCGCCCGCGACCCCGACAAGGTTCACGATTTCTACAATATGCGACGCGCGGCGCTTTACGACGTGGAGCCGAACGCGGCGCATATCGCTTTGGCGGAATTGGAGCGTAAGTTCAAAGGCGACGTGACACTCGTGACCCAAAACGTGGATGATCTTCACGAGCGAGGGGGATCGCAAAACCTGATCCACATGCACGGCGAGCTGCGATCGGTCTTCTGCACCCATTGCGGCACGCGTCAGCGATGGCTCGACGATCTGGACATCGGCACGGTCTGCCCCGAATGCTCACGTGCGGGCGGTATGCGCCCCGATGTCGTTTGGTTCGGAGAGTACCCTTATCACATGGAGCGAATCTGGCCCGCACTGGAAGCGTGCGATTTGTTTGTGTCCATTGGCACGAGCGGCAATGTCTATCCTACTGCGCAATTTGTTCAGCAAGCGAGCCGATCAGGTGCCAAAACGCTCGAACTCAACTTGGAGCCATCCGCCAATGCGAATGACTTCGACACGTCGATCAATGGGGTAGCGAGCAAAATCGTGCCGGAATGGGTGGACTCGATCCTCGAAAGCTAGCCGCAGCTCTTTGCAGTCGCAAGGAACGCCCGCCTAGCGTCAAAATCCAAACGCCCAACTTTGGCAACAGTGCTATGAAACTTCGCGAAGTCTCGGTCACAGATTTCAAACAGACCGCGAAAAGCAGGAACAAGATCATTGTAGACGCCAACGGCCATCAGCTTGGCGTTGTTGATCGGACTTTCGAACC
This sequence comes from Pseudomonadota bacterium, assembly GCA_038745535.1. Taxonomy (GTDB): domain Bacteria; phylum Pseudomonadota; class Alphaproteobacteria; order Rhizobiales; family Rhizobiaceae; genus JBCDLI01. The sequence continues at coordinate 47,536 of JBCDLI010000012.1, forward strand.
AGCCATCATAGCCTGAAAAACCATCCCATTCGCGTGCTTTGACACGCTCATAGCGAGACCGGAGGCGTGCAATCGCCTCGGTTTTTTGAGCGCGTTTCGCGTCGTCTGAGCTGTCTGTTCCGTAGATAGTGGCCAAGTCATCGCGGGTCTCAGAAACAAGCTCAACGAACTGATCGCGGCGCGACAGGTCTTCGAGATAGGTGTCAATCGCGGCTTCATTCCCGGTGGAACGAAGCCAAGCCTTCACGCCTTCGATTTCAACTGCAACAGCATAGGCTTCATTAAAGCCGCTATCGTTGCGAAGATAGACCTGTTGGTGCGCAAGTTCATGAAATACGATGCCAGCAAGCCGCGCCTCATCGCCAGAGAACATGGTGTTCAACAGTGGATCGGCGGTCCATCCAAGAGTTGAATAGGCAATTACGCCCGTCACGTGGACATCTAGCCCTTGATCTTGCAGGTCTCGGGCTCGCGCGAATGCATCTTCTCGGTCAAAGTAAGCCTGATAGGGTACGCAGCCGAAAAACGGAAAACACTGCAGAGCGGGCAACGTGCTGAATTCCGGCGCTGCAAACACGGAAATCGTGACGTAATCGCGCCCGAGATCGACATAGGAACGATAGCTGCGATTGTCGGGCAGCGCCAATTCATCGACGGCAAACGCTCGGACCGCCGAGGCAGTTTGCATGTCCGCGCGAAGTTCGGGCGGCGTCTCGCGACTGGTTTTGAGGCGCTCGACGCTTTCGCGCTCCCGCAGAATTTCCAGATGGCCATTAAGCGATGAAGCGTAATAGCCGACGCAGCCGTGAAGTGCTGGAAGTAGTAGCCACAGTGCAATTATACCGACGCCACGTAACCACGATGCTTGTGGTGCGCTGTGGCCTATAGGATTTAATCGTGTCTTCGCCATGGACGCTCGTAAACACCTGCACGTCGCATTGTCAGCCCTTAATCTCTGTCGCACTTGCGGACTTGGAAACGATGCAGTGCCGCCTTATGTACCCGCCTCGCGGGACGAAAGCCTTTTTCATGTCAGTTCTTATTTCAGTGCAGGGCCTGCAAAAGTCCTACAAAAATGGGTTTGTGGCGCTCAAAAGCGTCAATCTCGATATCATGAATGGCGAGATTATTGCGCTCCTTGGGCCAAACGGTGCGGGTAAAACCACATTGATTTCTGCGATTTGCGGGATTGTGAACCCCACCGGCGGGACAGTTACGGTTGGCGGGCACGATATCATCCGCGATTTCCGAAAAACCCGCTCGATGATCGGCCTTGTGCCGCAGGAATTGACCACTGACGCTTTCGAAACGGTGTGGGACACGGTCTCATTTTCGCGCGGGCTTTTTGGCTTGCCGCGCAACGATTTTCACATCGAAAAAGTCCTTAAATCGCTTTCTCTTTGGGACAAAAAAGACAACAAGCTGCGCGAACTCTCCGGCGGTATGAAACGTCGTGTATTGATTGCGAAGGCGCTCAGCCATGAGCCGCGCATTCTGTTCCTAGATGAGCCCACAGCCGGCGTGGACGTGGAACTGCGCAAGGACATGTGGAACGTCGTCCGCCGACTGCGCGAAGACGGTGTGACCATCATCCTAACGACCCATTACATAGAGGAAGCCGAAGAAATTGCCGACCGCATCGCTGTTATCCGAAACGGTGAAATCATCGTTGTGGAAGACAAAGAAACGCTGATGAAAACGCTCGGTCGAAAAACCATCGCGGTGGAACTTATTGAGCCTATCAACGCCCTACCAGCCAATCTGAGCGACTTTGAGATCACGCTTGCAGATGACGGCCAGAAACTGGAATACACCTACGAAGCGGCGGCCGAACGCAAAGGCCTTACGCGTCTGATGTCGGCACTCACGGAAGACGGTGTGCGCTTTTCCGACATCTCAACACATCAGAGCTCGCTGGAAGACATCTTTGTCGACCTCGTGAAGGGGGCCGACACCTGATGCTGAGCTTGAATACATACGCTATCCGGTCGATCTATCGCTTCGAGATGAACCGCATGTGGCGAACGATTGGTCAGTCTATCATCTCGCCGGTGCTTTCCACATCGCTTTACTTCATCGTTTTCGGTGCAGCCATTGGCAGCCGCATGGATGAAATTGATGGCGTCACCTACGGTGCGTTTCTCGTGCCAGGTCTCGTCATGTTGTCCATCCTCACTCAATCGGTCTCCAACGCGGCATTTGGCATCTATTTCCCGCGCTTTACCGGAACGATCTACGAGGTGCTATCGGCACCCATTTCACCGCTTGAAATCGTGATCGGATATGTGGGCGCGGCGGCGACCAAATCGCTATTTCTCGGCGCAATCATTCTCGCGACGGCAACCGTTTTCGTTGATTTGAGCATCATGCATCCGTTCTGGATGCTGTTCTTTTTGGTACTGACAGCGACAACGTTTTCGTTGTTGGGCTTCATCATCGGTGTGTGGTCGGAAGGTTTTGACCAACTGCAGATCGTGCCGCTTTTGATTATCACGCCGCTCGTATTTCTGGGCGGGTCATTTTACTCAATCGACATGCTGCCGCCGTTTTGGCAGACCGCCACGCTCTTCAACCCGGTGCTGTATCTGGTCTCGGGTTTTCGTTGGAGCTTCTACGAGATTTCCGACGTGAGCCCGATGATCTCGATTATCTTCATCTTTGCGTTTCTGACAGTCTGCGTCTCCGCAATTTGGTGGATCTTCAAGACCGGCTACAAGGTGAAGAGTTAGGCTACGGCAATGCACACGAGCTCCGATTAATCTCAGATTGCAGCGCTTTAAGTTTACGCGGTATTATACGGCAAAGTTAACCAGGTTGCGGAGCGCAATATTTTTGATCTGGGAACCATCGATCACGATATCATGATTTTCCAAGCTCCCTCTATGGGCTTTTGCCACTGATCCAAATTCACCAGACCGGTACTGCTTCATTGGTATCGCGACAGGCTTTCTCAGATGGATAGTCGCGATCGTTCCGTCTGCTTTCAGATAGAGATCATCAAGGAAGCCGCGATAGATGACGGGCCCGGATGCGTTTGGCAATTCTGTCATCACGTGCACGAGGCAGAAACCGTCGAAGAAGAGATATTGCTTGGACCATGAAGATGCGAAGATAAACAGCGAAGGGCGCTTCGAACAAAAGTGGATGTATGCCGCGCCGAGGATGAACATAAAAGCGCTTACGACCAACAATATGAGGTTGAAATGCACGACTTGTGCTGTTGTTACGGCGGTTGGTTCTGTTGCTGTTCCCTGCAGCACGATACTGCAAAGCGGACCATCGGTGCCCGCACTATCACCACAACTGGGCAGCACAAACGTTAGCAACAGTAAGGTCTGCACGAGGACAGCCACCATTATAATGCCAGACACGACGGCGGGCGATGTGAATGCCACAACGTCCCGGCTCATTTTCTCGTTTGTGTAAAAACCCGCGAAAAAGGCGATTCCCGGAAGAAAAGAGAGCAGCAGCGCGAATGCAATTAGCGATGTCGGCACGACTGCCATCGGTCAGCACCTGACTTTACAATGTTAGAACGCTTTTAGGACGGAAGCTCGCTTCTCGGAGCTTACATCGAGGTTCTTAATCTCGTTTATGATGTCTTCATTCGTAGGCGCTCTGTTTTCGGCACTTGCTTTCTGCTGCGCTTCCGACATGGCAACGATTACGTCATCGAGATCGCGGTTGTGATCACTTGCAACTTTCAGGAACTGATCAAGGTCCATCTGTCTTTGCTTGGTTAAAACCTTCATTTCACAACTCGCGCCTTTTGGATTTTCTCTCTCCAAATACCAGAAAAATAGAGATTGGTCACGGATACAGCTTCTTGGTCGTCCATCCTTTGCCGTCGCGAGCGAAGACTTCGCGATCATGCAAGCGGAACTTGCCATCGTGCCAAAACTCAATTGTTTGCGGAACGACGCGAATGCCGGACCAATGGGGTGGCCTCGGAATTGAGCCTGCGCCGAATTTTGCTGTGAACTTCGCTACCTCCTTTTCCAACGCAAATCGCGATTCTAATGGCCTCGATTGTTTCGACGCCCAAGCGCCTATGCGGCTGCCACGTGCCCGGGAATTGTAGTAGGCGTCCGCCTCGTCATCGGCGATGACTTCGATGTCTCCCCTTACCCGCACTTGTCGGTGGAGCGATTTCCAATGAAAGCACATGGCTGCCTTCTTGGCGCTCAGGATTTCTTGTCCCTTCGCGCTTTCGAAATTTGTGTAAAAAACGAAGCCGCGCTCGTCGAACCCTTTCAACAACACCATACGCACATTTGGCATGCCGTCGGGGTCGACGGTGCTTAAAGCAAGCGCATTGGGATCATTGATCTCGCTGTCTTCGGCGAGCACCATCCATTCGCGAAATCGGTCAAAGGGAACCGCAAACTCCAAAGTGCTACGCTTTGTTAACGTCGCTTGTGCCATTTTGTAACAAACCTTTACCAACGATCAGGCCTATGTGCTCAGCCCTTTATAAAGCGTCAAGATACGCGACGATCGCGACCGTATTGGCCGCACTCGGCGGCTGCGCTGTGGGCACAAGCGCAATCGACGATAGTATTTCCACATCGGCGCTGAGCCTTGCCGATGCCACGCCGACGATTGCGAGCGACCCGTTTATTGAACGCGATCCTTCCGACGGCCTAGCGACTGATCGACTGCTGGACGAAGACACGATGCGCTTGGCGGTAACGACGGCTGATCTGAATGCGCCACTGCCCAATGGCGTTCCATGGGCGAATGCATCGACTGGCGCGACCGGCGTGATTCGCACAATCACACAGGCTGAGATCGACGGCCAAACGTGCCGAGCCTTTACCGCAACGCGCCGAGCTTATGACGGTGTTTCGCTTTATCGGGGCGAGGTTTGTCTCGACCGCAGAACCGGTTGGTGGACAAAAACACTTGCCGAGGTTTCTTGAAGCTCTCTGGAATTCGCTGATTTTTAGTCCCATATCGAAGTCACGATGGTCAACTGGCTCGAACGCCTAGAAAAATATGCGCGATCCCTATTCAGTTTTGGGTGTTTCCAAATCCGCGAGTGAAGCGGAAATAAAATCTGCATTTCGAAAGCTAGCGAAGAAATACCATCCCGACGCGAACAAAGATGATCCGCGTGCACAGGAGCGCTTCTCGGAAGCCTCGCGTGCTTACGAGGTTGTTGGCGACCCAGAAAAGCGCAAGCAGTTTGACCGCGGTGAGATTGATGCTGAAGGTCGTGAGACTGGTGCGGGCGCATATCCGGGCGGCAATCCTTTCGCTGGTTTTGATGGGGCTGATTTCGGTCAGACTGGCGGGCGCCGTCGCGGCGGCCCAGCCGGCGGCGGAATGAACCCTGAAGATATTTTGAACACGATGTTTGGCTCGTCGTTTCGTGGCGGCGGACGGCAAGGCGGCCCGCAAGACTTTTCGCAGATGTTTGGTGATCCGCCTCCAAACCGGGGACAACGCGCATCTCCACAAAAGCCGAAAGACGTTGAGATCCCGCTGTCTCTCACGCCCGACCAGGTCATTGAGGGCGGCAAAGCCAAAGTCTCGCTTCCGGAAGGTCGCGCAATCGCGGTGTCGATCCCTGACGCGGTGGAAGATGGTCAGGTCATCCGGCTAAAAGGCCAAGGGCCCGCTGGTCCGGCAGGACATCGCGCCGATGTTCTCGCCCGCGTTCGGTTTGTAGCCAGTGCTACCACGCGAATTGTTGGCCGAGATATATTCATGGACATCCCAGTGCCAATTGAAAAAGCGGTCAAAGGCGGAAAAACGCCGTTCGAGACACCGGATGGCAAGATCGCAGTCAAAATCGAGCCTTGGACCGATAACGGCCACAAGATGCGCATCAAAGGTCGAGGGTTACCCAAGAAGACGGGCGGTCGCGGCGATCTTTACGGCATTGTTCG
>JBCDLI010000013.1:0-52049 GCA_038745535.1 Pseudomonadota bacterium
AAGCTGGCGTTTTGGAACGGACCTGCAAACACCCTTGCTCATCGGATTATCGAAGCTGGCGATCAGAGATGAGCTAAGAATTTTAAGACAACAGTTAAGAAAAGCCCTTTCATTCGGACTTCGCCTCTGTTTACGTTAGGTTAAATCGGGAGGACGACACAATGGCTCTTTTCATCGTAACCACTGGTCTCGACGTCGGTGGCAATGACGGGCAAACCAGCCTCCGGAAAACACGGCAAATCGCTTAAGGCAGTGTCGGCCAAGGCACAAACATATTCGATGCAGGCGTCAATTGGAAAAATGTAAGCACTGACTTAATCATAGCAGATGCTGGCGGCGTGGTGATCAAAGGCGATCAGGACGGTGACGGTGTCGCCGATGTGTCCCTATACGTTGGCGGCAATATTACGAACGAAGTCGGTTCTTCGCTATCGCTTCAATCCCTATATTTTGCGTCAATTTTCAATTCGGGAAGCCCAGGGGCCTACAACAGCGGTGGCGGAACCGCTGGAACCAACGGGTCTTCTGGCATCTTCGGTGGTGCCGGTACGCAGGGTGCAGACGGCTTATCCGGCGATTTTTTGAACTTGGGAACCGGTACCGGCGTCCTTCCACTCGCGGATACCGTTGTCTACGCCCATGGCAGTGATACCGAGATCACAGAGGGTAGCGGCGGGACAAACACTGTCACCTTCGATATCAACCGGATTGGTGACCAATCCGAAGCCTTGGTTGTCCTCTGGGAAGTGGTATCCACAAGCGGCGGCACATCTGCTGACTTTACCGGCGGCGCGTTGCCGTCGGGCGCGGTCACGTTCACAGCGGGCGGGACATTCACGGGTGAAAGCATCCAAGTCTCGTTTGACATTGCGACGGACCTGCTTGCCGAATTCGATGAGACCTTCGAATTCCGGCTGACCGGAATTGGCGATCCTGTGGGTGGTCCGGTTGCACAACCCGGCGTTGGGCGTTTTGAACCTCGCCGGTCCGGTCACGACATTCACCATGGGTGGCAATTCTTCTGTTGAAATCAACGGAAACGCGGGCAGCAATCTGATCATCAGAAACTCTGGCGACAACACCATTACCGGTTTTGCAGGCAATGACACGCTAAACGGCGGTGGTGGTGCTGACACGCTCGAAGGCCGCAGCGGCAACAATGCTCTCAACGGCGGTGGCGGCAACGACACGCTCAACGGTCTCGCAGGCAATGATGCGCTGAATGGTGGTGGTGGCAACGATACGCTTGAAGGCCGCAGTGGCAATGACACACTGAACGGCGGTGCTGGCAACGACACGCTGAGCGGCAATGGCAGCAATGACGTGTTCGTGTTCACCGGCGCATTTGGCAATGACGTGATCACCGACTTTGAGGCCACGAATGCAAACGAGGACATCGACCTGTCGGGCGTTGCTTCGATCTTCGGCATCAATGATCTGATCAACAACCACATGAGCCAGGTGGGCAGCAATGTCGTGATTGACGATCTGGGCGGCAACACGATCACGCTGCAAAATGTCAACATCGCCGACCTCGACGCCTCAGACTTCATCTTCTGACGCGTCGCGTGGAAAATTAAACTCAAAAGATCGGGCCGCTTCCTATGCAGTGGCCCGATTTCTTCTCAACTTGAAAGTTCAGTTACTTCTCGGATGCGTTTGACCCACCTCTCCTAACGAGCAACAAGAAGCGCTTGCTGAAAATCATAGTTTGAACGTGAGGCAAGTATTCGCGAGGGGAAGGTGTCAGCTGAAATTCAATTTCAATCATCAGTGAATGGTAGATGTAACTACCGCTCAGATTTATCCCGACGGCCTAACACCGCGGAAAAGGTGCGGGCCAAAGGTGTGTCTATTTTCCGGATTGAAGGGACACTTCGCACTTAAGAGCAATCAAAACGTGCGATCAGCCTTACATTGTTTTAGGGCTGACAAATGATGAGCATTGCTTCTTCGAATTAGAACGTACCGCCAGTGCGATTGCGCGCGAAAAAATCGGAAAAAAAAACCGGGGCCCGAGGGCCCCGGTCTTGGGAGGTACTTACTGCTGCCAGGACTGGATCAGTTCATCGTAGGAAACGGTCATGCCCTGAGGCTTTTCATTCTCGAGTTTCGGGAATGGTGCGCCTGCCTGATCGAACCAGAATGAAGCTTCCTGCGGCTCATTCATCTTTGGACCGATGTCACCCTGGACACCTGCACGCTCAAGGCGCTCAAGCACGCTTTCCTGTGCTTCACACAGCGCATCAAGTGCCTCTTGCGGTGTCTTTGCGCCAGACATGGCATCGCCTATGTTCTGCCACCAAAGCTGCGCCAGACGTGGATAATCTGGGACGTTTGTACCCGTTGGCGACCACTGAACGCGCGCCGGCGAACGGTAGAATTCAACCAGACCGCCAAGCTTTGGTGCACGCTCGGTGAAGTGGTCTGAATTGATCGTGGACTCGCGGATGAACGTCAGTCCCACGTCGGCTTTTTTCAGGTCGACAGTCTTTGATGTAACAAACTGTGCGTAGAGCCACGCTGCCTTTGCGCGATCAACTGGTGTTGACTGCATAAGTGTCCACGAACCGGCATCCTGATAGCCGACCTTCTGGCCTTCTTTCCAGTAGACACCGTGTGGTGATGGCGCCATGCGCCACTTCGGTGTGCCGTCTTCGTTCAGCACCGCTGCTGCACCGTCGCCCACCATGTCCGCGGTAAAGGCTGTGTACCAGAACATCTGCTGAGCGATCTGACCCTGCGCAGGGACCGGACCCGCTTCACCAAACGTCATGCCCGCAGCTGTTGGCGGCGAATAGTTTTGCAGCCAATCAATGGCTTTGGTCACTGCGTAGACGGCAGCCGGTGAGTTGGTAGCACCGCCGCGAGCAACGCACGAGGCAACGGGTTGCGACGCTTCGTTGACGCGAATGCCCCACTCATCGACAGGCAGCCCGTTTGGCTCGCCTACGTCACCCATGCCTGCCATGGACATCCATGCATCGGTGTAACGCCAGCCAAGTGACGGGTCCTTCTTGCCGTAATCCATATTGCCATAGATGTCGCCTTCGATGCCCATGTGAGAGAGATCGCGGTTGGTGAAGAACGCGGCAATATCTTCGTAAGCGGACCAGTTGACGGGCACACCTAGCGGATAGCCATATTCAGCTTCGAAGTCGGCCATGTTCTTTTCATCGGTGAACATGTCATAGCGGAACCAGTAAAGGTTCGCGAACTGCTGGTCTGGCAGCTGATAAAGCTTGTCGTCTGGACCTGTGGTGAACTTCAGGCCAATGAAGTCTTCGAGGTCCAACGTTGGCGATGTGACATCTGCACCTTCGCCAGCCATCCAGTCGGTCAGGTTACGAACCTGCTGGTAACGCCAGTGCGTACCGATGAGGTCAGAGTCGTTGACATATGCATCGTAAATGTTTTCGCCGGTCTGCATTTGGGTCTGCAGCTTCTCGACCACATCACCTTCGCCAATCAGGTCGTGCGTAACCTGAATTCCAGTGATCGCCGTGAATGCGGGCGCAAGCACTTGGCTTTCATATTCGTGGGTTGTGATGGTTTCCGAAACAACCTTGATCTCGAGGCCTTGGAACGGTGCTGCAGCGTCGATAAGCCATTGCATTTCCGCTTCTTGATCTTCGCGGCTTAGGACAGAGAGACCGGCGATCTCGTTATCGAGAAACTCGTTGGCTGCGTCCATATCTGCATGGGCCGTATTGGCCGCAAATACGGTGGCACACAGTGCCAGAGCCGTTGTCGTTGATAGATATTTCCTCATGCATACCTCCCAGAGGTTTATCTGCGTGCCACGTGGCACAGGGTGAAATCTACACGTAGCGGAAAACCGCCGTTGCATAGATTGCGCATACGATCAGCGCGCCCCACTGGGGTCCGCTGACCAATCCGAGCCAGCCAAGATTAATAAAGGCTGAGCCAAGAAGAGTGATGAAAAGTCGGTCGCCGCGCGTGGTCTCAATGCGAAGAACGCCGACGCGAGGCGTTTCTGGAAACTTGATCGCGAGCACTGTGAAGAGGACGAGCAGTGAGGCGATCACCATGAAGAAGATCGCGGTCGGCCAGGTCCATGCCATCCATGCGAGGTTCATGATGTCGCTCCGGCAGGCTTGATTAAATATACGCTTTGGCGTATATTTCCAAATATGGGAAAGCGGCCACTGTTTTGAAAGTTGGATTTACCAAGCGAGCCGATAAGCAACTGCGTAAGATGCCAGATGCTGATCGAGCCGCGATTGTGTTGAAACTCGAAACCTACGCTGTTTCCGGTATCGGAGACGTAACCAAGCTCGTTGGAAGCGACGAACTTAGATTGAGGCACGGTCAATGGCGCGCGATTTTCGTCGTCAGAAACCACATTCTTGTTTTGAAAGAAGCCCATCGACGAGAGGCTTACAAATGAGGATCCATCATGAATAACGCTGTTTCGCTGACGGGTGAGCCGTTCATTGTTATGACGAAGGCTGAGTACGACGAGCTGACCGAAGATATTGCTGATAGTGCGCTTGCAGCCGATGCAATGCAAGACCACGGAGATGCGCCCTTTTTGTTGAGCGAGCATCTTACTGCAATGCATGAAGAAGGCCTTCACCCACTCGCTGCATGGCGCAAGTCCGTTGGGCTTACCCAAGCCGAACTGGCTGAAAAGGCTGGCGTGCGTGCGGCCAGTGTTTCGGACATTGAGGGACGCAAACTGGACCCTCGCTTGTCGACGCTGAAAGCGATCGCCAACGCACTCAAGCTTGGTGTTGACGACATCATTGAATAACCCCTGATCTCTCATCAAACCCTCCCGAGGGCAAAGCCCTTGGCGATGTAATTTCGAACGAAATAGATCACGAGCGCGCCGGGGATGATTGTGAGTACGCCAGCTGCAGCGAGCACGCCCCAGTCGAGGCCGGATGCGGATACCGTCCGCGTCATTGTTGCGCCGATGGATTTCGCATCTACGGAAGTCAGTGTGCGCGCAATCAGCAGCTCGACCCACGAGAACATAAAGCAGAAAAATGCCGCGACACCGATGCCGGACGCGATCAGCGGCATAAATATTTTTATAAAGAAGCGCGGGAACGAGTAGCCGTCGATATAGGCGGTCTCGTCGATCTCCTTTGGCACGCCCCGCATGAAGCCTTCCAAAATCCACACTGCCAGGGGGACATTGAAAAGGCAGTGCGCAAGCGCTACGGCGATATGCGTGTCGAACAGTCCCACGGACGAATAGAGTTGGAAGAAGGGAAGAACGAAAACCGCCGGTGGCGCCATACGATTGGTCAGCAGCCAGAAGAACAGATGCTTGTCGCCCATGAAGGTATATCGCGAAAACGCATAGGCAGCAGGCAGCGCAACGGCCAGCGAGATGATCGTATTCAACACCACGTAAATCAGCGAATTCACATAGCCCATGTACCAACTCGGATCGGTCAGGATCGTCACGTAATTTTGCAGCGTGAAATCCTGCGGATAAAGCGAGAACCCGCCGAGAATTTCAGCATTGGTCTTCAAGCTCATGTTCACGAGCCAATAGATCGGCAGCAGCAGAAACGTGAGATACAGTGCCATCACAATGGCATTGCCCGGGATCAACGGCTTTGATCGCGCGATAGACTTCGTTTTGGTAGTGCCTGAGGCGCTGACGCGGCCATCTGTCATCGTCGTGTCGGCCATTACGAGCGTTCCTCTTTGTCGAGGTTGGTCATCACCGTGTAGAACACCCAGGAAACGAGAAGGATGACGAGGAAGTACATGATCGAAAACGCAGCCGCGGGACCGAGGTCAAACTGACCAATCGCCATTTTCACGAGGTCGATTGAAAGGAAGGTCGTCGCGTTTCCGGGACCGCCGCCGGTGACAACGAACGGTTCTGTGTAGATCATGAAACTATCCATGAACCGCAGCAGGATCGCGATCAGCAACACGCCCTGCATCTTCGGCAGCTCAATATAGCGGAAGATCGCCCAGCGGCTTGCCTGATCGATTTTTGCGGCTTGATAGTAAGCATTCGGGATTGACTGCAAACCAGCATAGGCAAGGAGCGCAACAAGCGATGTCCAATGCCACACGTCCATGACGATCACAGTGATCCATGCATCGACGGGATCGCTCGTGTAATTGTATTCGATCCCGACCGCGTCAAGCACGTAGCCAAGCAAACCAATGTCCACCCGACCGAAGATCTGCCAGATGGTGCCGACGACGTTGAAGGGGATCAACAGTGGCAGCGCCATGAGTACGAGGCAGAACGACGCCCAAAATCCCTTTTTCGGCATATTGAGCGCGATGTAGACGCCCAGTGGAATCTGGATTGCGAGAATAATCATCGAGAAGACGATCTGACGACCAAGCGCGTTGTGAATGCGTTCGGATGCAAGGATTTCCTCGAACCATTCCAGGCCCGCCCAGAAGAACTGGTTGTTCCCAAAAGTGTCTTGGACCGAATAATTTACAACCGTCATCAATGGGATGACCGCTGAGAATGCCACCAGGAAAAGCACCGGCAGAACGAGGAACCAAGCCTTGTGATTGACTGTCTTATCCATCACGCAGCCTCTCCGCGAACCCGCCAATCATCGGCGTAAACGTTGACGTGTTTTGGATCGAACGTAACGTTCGTCATGTCTGCATCAACCGGCATACCTTCAGGAACGACGATGTTGAGCTCATTATCCATTGTCTCGGCGCGGACGATGCGATGGCGCCCCACGTCCTCGACCCGTTTGATTGAGACTGGCAAACCACCTTTGTTAGAAAGGCTGGCGAACTCGGGTCTAATGCCAATTTCAATTTTTCCATTCAGCCCATGGTAAACGCGGCCGAGATTGATCTTTTCACCGTGGACATAAGCCGCCGCACCGTCCACCTGCGCGGGTATGACGTTCATCCCCGGTGAACCAATAAAGTAGCCAACGAATGTATGTTCTGGCGTCTCGAACAGCTCCTGCGGTGTGCCGATCTGCACCACGCGCCCATCAAACATCACCACCACCTTGTCAGCGAATGTAAGCGCCTCGGTCTGGTCATGTGTGACGTAAATCATCGTGTGACCAAACTCCCGATGGAGCGACTTAAGCTGAGTCCGCAGGGCCCACTTCATGTGCGGATCAATCACCGTGAGAGGTTCGTCAAATAAGATCGCATTGACGTCCTCGCGCACCATACCTCGACCAAGAGATATTTTTTGCTTGGCATCCGCCGTGAGACCGCGCGCCTTGCGATCAAGCGTCTCTTCCATTCCAATCATTTTCGCGATCTGGTCAACGCGGCGCGCAATGTAACCCACGTCCGCTCCACGATTTTTCAGCGGGAAGGCGAGATTATCGCGGACGGACATCGTGTCGTAGACGACTGGGAATTGGAACACTTGCGCGATGTTGCGTTCCGCCGTGGCGGCATGCGTCACGTCATTGCCGTTGAACAAGATCGAGCCTCGCGACGGTTCGAGAAGCCCCGAAATGATGTTCAGTAGCGTTGTTTTTCCGCATCCGGATGGACCAAGCAGTGCGTAGGCTTCGCCGTCGGCCCAGATGTGATCGATTTCTTTCAGCGCAAAATCATCAGACGTCGTCGGTGATGGCAAATAGCTGTGCGCCAGTTTTGAAAGAGTAATTTGTGCCATGACTGCGCTTATGCCGCCTCTGCATAAGAGGCAGCGGCAACCAGATCGCCCGCATCGCCAAAAACGTAAATATGTGTGGGATCGAGATAGATCGGGATACGTGAGCCGATCTTGAGGTCACGCACCCCGTGAACCACACCGACCCATCGGTCATCGTGGTGATCTAGGTGCACGAATGTTTCCGAACCCGTGATCTCGGTCACTGCAATAGCGCCGTGAAACTGAATTGCGTCAGCCGTATTCTTTTCTAATTCCACATGGTTTGGCCGGAAGCCCGCCATGTAGGTGCCGTCATCCAGCGCGCTCAGCGGGCCCGTAGCGGGGCAAATTTGTCCGTCTCCAAACGTGATCTCTTGGCCGACTTTTGAGATGTTCAAAAAGTTCATTGGCGGGTCAGAAAACACCCGCGCGGTTGTCGCATCGACTGGGCGTCGGTAGATGATCGGAGTCGGCCCAAATTGCGTTACGCGACCCTCCCAGAGCGTCGCCGTGTTGCCGCCGAGCAGCAAAGCTTCTTCGGGCTCGGTTGTCGCGTAAACGAAGATTGAGCCTGCTTCTTCAAAGATCTTTGGAATTTCGATGCGCAGTTCCTCGCGCAACTTATAGTCGAGATTGGCCAGCGGCTCGTCCAGCAGTACCAGCCCTGCGTTTTTCACGAGTGCACGGGCAAGCGCGCAGCGCTGTTGCTGACCGCCAGACAGTTCGAGAGGCTTGCGATCCAGCATCGGCGTCAGTTTCATCAGGTCAGCGGCTTTTCGCACTGCCTTATCGATTTCGGCCGCCCTGTTTCCGCCAATTCGCATCGGTGAGGCAATATTGTCGTAAACGCTCATCGATGGGTAATTGATGAACTGCTGATAGACCATTGCCACTTCGCGGTCCTGCACGCGAACGCCGGTCACGTCGGCGCCATTCCAAAATACGTGTCCAGTGGCAGGTTTATCGAGACCGGCCATCAAACGCATCAGTGATGTCTTGCCGGACGAAGTGGGCCCCAAAAGCACGTTCATGGTGCCTTTTTCGAGCGTCAGGTTCGTCGGGTAGATATGCGTCTGACCCGCGACGACTTTGCTGACGTCTTTCAGTTCCAGTGTCATACTTCTCCTCCCAAAGAAGCAATCACTCAGCAGCTAACCTGCCGTGACCTATGTGTTGATGGTTTTCCATCCAGTCCTGTAGTGATTTTGCGTCGACGGTATTGATGCGTAGGCCGAGCTTTGTTCTGCGCCAAAGAACATCTTCGGCCGTAAGCGCAAACTCGCGCTCCATCAGCCAACGCACCTCAGCCTCATAAAGGCCTTCGCCAAAGTGTAGGCCGAGATCATCTGCATTGACCGCATTGTTTAAGATTGCGCTTGCTTCCGTGCCGTAGCCGCGAACGAGACGTTTCGCTGTTCGCGGATCCAACCACGGCGCTTGTTTTTCAAGTTCATTGACCAAGCTTTCGAAGCCATCGACTTCAAAGTCTCCACCTGCGAGTGGCGGCTGATCAGTCCATTTTGCAACTGTGTTTCCAAGAAGTGGCTGCAGCTTTTCAACGGCGCTTTCCGCCAAACGCCTGTAGGTCGTAATCTTCCCGCCAAAGACATTCAGCATGGGCGCGCCGCCGTCAGTGTTGAGCGAAAGCACGTAGTCGCGCGTTGCTGCGGTCGCCGATGAAGCGCCATCGTCATAGAGTGGCCGCACACCGGAATAGGTCCAGACGATGTCATCCCGTGTTACTGGTTTCGCAAAGTAGTTCGAAGCGAAATCCAACAAGTAGTCGCGCTCTTCATCGGTGCATTCTGGCTTTTCAGCCAGGTCTTCGTGTTCTGCGTCTGTCGTTCCGATGAGCGTGAAGTCGGTCTCATATGGAATCGCGAAAATGATGCGACCGTCCTCGCCTTGGAAGAAGTAGCACTTGTCATGATCGAAGAGCTTCTTCGTGACGATGTGCGACCCTCGAACCAGACGGATACCTTCGGTAGAATTGATGCGCGTCACACCGGCTACGACGTTTTCTACCCACGGCCCGCCAGCATTCACCAAAGCCCGTGCTGTCCATGTTGATCGCTCTCCGGTAACAACGTTCTCGGTGTTAACCTTCCAAAGTCCGTCAACGCGCTCAGCGGAAATCACTTTCGTTCGTGTCATGATCGTTGCGCCGCGCTCGTGCGCATCGCGTGCGTTCAGGCTTACGAGGCGCGAGTCCTCGATCCAACAGTCCGAGTATTCGAAGGCCTTTTCAAACCGAGACTGTAGTGGTGCACCCTCGGCAGTGCCATTCAGATCGACCGTCGATGTGCCGGTTAAGATTTTGCGCCCACCGAGATTGTCGTAGAAAAACAGCCCGAGACGAATGAGCCAAGCCGGGCGACGGCCTTTCATCCACGGCATAAACAGTGACAGCAGCTTCGATGTTGGTGTTTCACTTTCGAAACGCATGTCCTTGTGAAACGGAAGAACAAAGCGCATCGGCCACGAGATGTGCGGCATCGCCCGGAGCAGGACCTCGCGTTCTATGAGCGCTTCGCGCACGAGGCGAAATTCGAAATACTCAAGATACCGCAAACCGCCATGAAAGAGTTTGGTGGATGCCGATGAGGTCGCAGACGCCAGATCATTCATTTCGGCAAGCGCAACAGTGAGGCCGCGACCGGACGCATCGCGAGCAATGCCGCAGCCATTGATGCCGCCGCCGATGACGAAAATGTCGACAATATTCTTAGAACTTACGCTCGACATAATCCTCTCCCGTCTTCTACTTTTGCAGCATGCGAAACCAAATGCAAGCCAAAAATGTTCGTTTTCTTTCGTTTTTTGCTTTCGCCGAAAAAGCACGAAAATACTTGCTGTTTATTGGGCTGTTAGGTTTAGCTAACATTCTATTTAAAGCGCTTTGAAGCGCCGGGGACGGGCAATGAGCACACTGCGAAAAAGCGATATTTTATTGCTCCTGAGAAACGAAGGCAAAGCGACGGTTGACGATCTCGCTTCTCATTTCGGGGTCACGGTCCAGACGGTTCGTCGTGATCTCACAGAGCTGGAGCATGAGGGAAGGATAGCCCGGGTCCACGGCGGTGCTACACTCCGCGATGGCGTCACCAACATAGAATATGATGACCGGCGTCAGCTCAATGCAAATGCCAAGGATCGCATCGGTAAGCTGGTCGCGTCGCACATCCCCGATAACAGTTCTTTATTCATGAATATTGGGACCACCACAGAGGCGGTTGCGCGCGCACTGCTGGACCACGATAATCTAACGGTCGTGACCAACAACATGAACGTGGCCAACATTCTGGCGGCAAATCCAAGGTGCGAAATCATTCTTTCCGGCGGTATTTTGCGGCGCACCGATGGCGGTCTCGTCGGCGATATTGCGACCGAAGTTATTGAACAATTCAAAGTCGATATTGCAATCATAGGGGCGTCAGCACTCGACCTCGATGGTGACCTCCTCGATTTTGACCTGCGCGAGGTCCGAGTTTCAAAAGCAATCATCAAACAGGCTCGACGCATCTTTCTTGCCACAGATGGGTCGAAGTTTGATCGATGCGCTCCGGTCCGAATTACTTCAATGGCGCAGATCGATGCGGTTTTCACCGACGTTGCATTGCCAGGCGACCTACAGCATCGCTGCGAAGGATGGGGAACGGAAGTACACTTGGCCTATTAAAGGCTATCAGGTGATGGAGCGACCACAGAGGCCCGATCAAGGCGTAGCTAAAAGCGCATGTTTCACAAAACTCTACCGGGACGAACCTTGCGTTGCAAAAAATCTCGTCGGTGGAATGTGTTTCTATACGCTGACTTTCGCTAAAATTTCATCGCGTGTGACATCATTCTTCGCCGAGCTAAGCGTTACCCGCCCGCGCTCCAGTGCAACAAACTGATCCGCCAGATCATAGGCAAAGTCGAAATACTGCTCGACCAGTATAATCGCCATCTCACCCTGATCGCGCAGGTATGAAATCACGCGGCCAATCTGCTGGATGATGTTTGGCTGAATGCCTTCTGTTGGTTCGTCAAAGAGGATCAGCTTTGGCTTTGTGATCAAAGCGCGGCCGATGGCCAATTGCTGTTGCTGACCGCCCGAAAGATCACCGCCACGGCGGTTCCGCATTTCTTTCAACACCGGAAAGAGCTCATAGATTTCGTCCGGTACGCGGCGTTCCGGTGTGGGCAAGCAGGCGAAACCGGTTTCAAGGTTTTCGCGGACTGTGAGTAGTGGAAAGATCATGCGGCCTTGAGGCACATAGCCAATGCCCGCAGCTGCAAGCTGGTGGGCAGGGGGCTTTGCGATATCTTTACCGTCCAGCTTCATCGTCCCTGACGAACGGTGATGCGTACCCGAAATCGCTTTTAACAGGCTGGTTTTCCCAACACCGTTGGTGCCCATGACGCAGGTTACTTTGCCGACCTCAGCTGACAAGTCGATGTCGTAGAGAATTTGCGATTGCTTGTAATGAAGGCAGAGTTTTTCGATTTCCAGCATGTCCGTTAGCGCCCTAAATACACCTCGATCACTTCTGGATCGCTGGTAACGTGATCGATTGATCCCTCGGCCAGCACCGACCCTTCGTGCAGCACCGTTACGCGACACTCCAAGCGACGGACGAACTCCATGTCGTGCTCGACGACAATGACGGCCCGCGTTTTCGCAGCGCGCTTGAGAAGATCTGTTGTATGCTCCCGCTCTTGTGGCGTCATCCCCGCCGCAGGCTCATCGACCAACAACAGCTTTGGGTCTTGGGCGAGCAACATTCCGATCTCTAGCCACTGCTTTTGCCCATGCGAGAGTTCACCGGAAACGCGATCAAGCTGATCGGCAAGACCTATTTCAACGGCCAGTTCGCGCACTTTAATATCGTCATCTGACGATGGGCGAAACGCGAGGACGGAGAACGGCGAGCGGTCCTTTTTCAACGCCATCATCAGGTTATCGCGAACGCTTTGCGTTTCAAAAACAGTTGGCCGTTGGAATTTGCGCCCGATACCCAGCTGCGCGATTTGGCTCTCCGACATCTTACGGAGATTGCGGCCGGGACGGCCCCATTCGACTTTGCCCTCGTCGGCTTTTGTTTTGCCCGTCACGATATCCATAAATGTTGTCTTGCCTGCGCCATTTGGGCCGATGATCGCGCGCAGTTCCGCTTCGCCGATTTCGAACGAGAGTTCGTTGATGGCTTTGAAACCGTCGAAGGTGACGGAAACGCCAGAGACTTCTAGAAGCGCGCTCAAGATTTCGTCTCCTTCCGAACGAGGAAATCAACGAGACCGCCGAGGCCTTTGGGTGCGAAGAGAGTTACGAGGACGAAGCCGAAACCGAGCAACACGGTCCACCAGTTGACCCACTCAATGGTGTAGAAGCCGAGATTGATGTTGGGCACTTGCCCACCGGTGAATGCCGACGAGAGGAGCGAAACCAGCGCCGCGCCGATGACTGCCCCATAGAGCCGTCCGCGTCCGCCTATGGCGACCCAAACCGCCAGGTAGATCGACGCTATTGGCGCGACTTCCGCGGGATTTATGATGCCAGCCTGCGGATAATAAAGGGCACCTGCGATCCCCGCGATCACTGCGGTGACTGTGAAGACAAACAGCTTGAAACCTTCGACGGGATAGCCGAGGAACCGCACGCGCGCCTCGTCATCACGAATTCCCCGTATCACATTGCCGAATTTTCCAGACACCATCCACGCAGCAAAGAGATAACCAATGCCGAGCGCGAGAGCTGATGCCCACAGGAACCAGATAGAAATAACGTCTTGGCTCACGTCGGTGAGGCCGGGCAAATTTTGAAGCCCCGAGAGACCGTTATTACCACGCAAACCGCTATCATTTTGAAAAAGGTAAAGCGACAGCGCCAGCGTCATTGCTTGGGTAAGGATCGAAAGATAGACGCCCGTGACCCGTGAGCGGAATGCCAACCAGCCAAATACAAGCGCGAGCAACCCCGGTACGAGTACGACCAGTGCGAGCTGCGCCGCAAGACTGTCTGCGAAGAACCAGATCGCTGGTATTTCCGAACCGCCGACGACGCCGAAAATCTGAGTGCCAATACCCTCTCGAATTTCTTCGGGCGTTGGCGGTAGTGGCTGACCCGCGAATGAGTTGATGACTATGTCCTTCGTTCGCTCGTACATCAGCCACATGCCGATCATGTATCCGCCGAGCCCGAAAAAGGCGAAGTGACCGAGTGAGAGGATGCCACAATAGCCCCAGACCAGGTCCATCGCGAGCGCGATGAGGCAAAGACAAAGTGTTTTGCCAAGCGTCTTGATGAAGCTTGTTGAGATTATGCCCATGCCGAACGCTTCTGACATGAGTGTCGCGCCGATTGTGATCAACGCCAGTACGGCAATGAAGATCATCACGCTTGGATTTTTGATCAGTATTGTGCGCTCAACCGCCCGTTCCAGGGTGACATCTGCCATGGCCTAGTCTCCCGCCGCGCGACCTTTAAGGGCGATGATACCCTTGGGTCTAAACTGAATGAAAATGATAATGAAGATAATCATGTAAGTCTGCGCGGCGAGCGTGTTCGATGGGTTGAAAAATTCGATCACCTTTTGCAGCGAGCCAATCATTCCCGCGCCTGCGAGCGTGCCGAAGATGTTGCCCACTCCGCCAACGACGACGGTCATGAACGACTGCACGATATAGTTTGCGCCGAGCTCTGAGGTCACTTGCGCGAACATGCCGATAGCGACACCTGCGATACCTGCGATCCCTGAGCCAAGACCAAAAGTCAGCATGTTGATTTTGTCAGGATTGATCCCCATCGACGCCGCCATCTTTGGGTTCTGCGTCACCGCACGAACTTCCAGTCCAAGCCGTGTCCGGTTCAATATGAAGAGCAAAAGCACGAAAAAGACGATCGCGAGAACAAAGATTGCGATGCGGATGTATGAGATCGACACGATATCGTTGAATACGAGCGAGCCGTTCAACCAATCCGGCGCAGTGAGGGGGCGCGCCTGCGTTCCGAAGATGTTTTTCGCCAGCTGCTGCAGCGCAATGGAGATGCCGAATGTGGCCAGAAGCGTCTCCAATGGGCGATGCATCAGATGGCGAATGACGAGGCGTTCCATAGCAACGCCAGCAGCGAACGTAATCGCGAAGGCGAGTGGCAGTGCGACGAGAATTGAGACAGTCTTGTCGCTGATAAACTGCTGAACCACGTAGCCGGTGTAGGCACCCATCATGATAAATTCGCCGTGCGCCATGTTGATTACGCCCATCACACCAAAGGTGATCGCCAGGCCGATGGCAGCGAGAAAATAGATTGATGCAAGCGACAGTGCGTCGAGTGCGAGGTCTGCCGTCTGCTGGACACCGACAGTGCGATTGATCGTGGCAAGTGTTGCAACTGCAGCCGCGGTGACCGCAGCACTGCGCTCCGTGTAGGTCTCGAAGAAGACGTGTTCGTTCAAAAGCGCCGAGCGCTCTTCGGCGGTGATGCGGGGTTCGACTTTCCCGGCCTCAGCCAGTGCGGCATAGGCTTGGTCGCGCGCATCATTTGTGTCGAGCGATGCCAGTTGCATGCCTTCGACCGCGCCATTTGCGGCATTGGCCACGATGGCGCTGTCACGTTGCGAGGCGTCCAGTAGCGGGGGTGCGAGGTCAGCCGACACCAGGAGTACATAGGCCTCTTCACCTGTCAGATCAGATCCAACAGCGAGCCGACGGGCGAAGTTTTGGCCTTCCGGCAATTCGGTCGCAACTCTCATCGTCGTATTCAAAAGTGGATTAAGAGCCGCTCGAACATCAATAGATGTGTCGCCCGCAAAGCCTTCAATCGCAGTCACGCGCTCTTTATCCGTTTCGCCAAAGCGGATTGTGAGAAGCCGTTCGAGACGCCTCTTGCGCGCTTTTAATGCAGCGTCGGGTTCGTCGGGGATTGATGCACGCAGCGGCTCCAGCTGGGTTTCTTCCGGGTCACGCTCAATTGACTGGATAGCCGCGATACGGTTGCCGAGATCTGGATCAGATAATTGAAACTGCACCAGTGCCGTTGCGATGACGCCGCGTACGCCCGAGTTTGGTCGGATGTGCTTCAGATCGCGCGATGAAAAGGTGCCGACTACCTCGCCAGTGTCGATATCAGTGACTTCGATATCTCCGCGCCCTCCGGGCGCAAAATAGAAGACACCTTCATCTTCGTTTAACCAGACTTCGCGTGCACTCCAGCGCTGCAAAAACGCAACGACATTCGGCGCGCCGGAGGCCAACAATTTTTCAATGACGGCGCCCACCGTTCGCCGCGACGGGCGCTCGATGTCTTTGGCGTTTTCTTGAAGAACCGATTGCAAGGAAGGTGATTGCGCTTGGGCTGGAACACCAGCGGCAATCAGAAAGAAGCAAACAGCGATAATCGCGTTTACGAGGCGCATGGAGGAGCCTGCGATGGTCAGAGGGCAGTGAGAAACGCGCCCGAGGGCGCGCTTCCTAGTTCAGTTCAACCTGAAAATCAGTAGTTTGAAAGAAGCTGAACGCAGGTTGAGGTTTCGGTGTTGTACATGCCGCAACCCAGTTCCTGCCAGTCAGACTTCAGCACGGCAGATTCTGCAAGGAAGTCGGTCCACGCATCACCCGGTACCGGATCGGTCTGTGAGATGATGTCGAACTGACCGTCTGCCTGAATTTCGCCGATAAGAACGGGCTTCGTCAGGTGGTGGTTCGGCAACATCATGGCCGTGCCGCCGGTCAGGTTGGGGAATTCTTGACCGTACATCGCCGTGCGAACAGCGTCGACATCGGTGGTGCCAGCAGCTTCCACCGCGTTAACCCACATGTTGAAGCCGATGTAGTGAGCTTCCATCGGATCGTTCGTCACGCGCTCTTCGCCCATGCGTTCTTTCCAAGCAGCAACCCATTCGGCATTGGCTTCGGTGTCAGCGGACTGGAAGTAGTTCCAAGCGGCGAGGTGACCGACGAGGTCGGTTGTGTCGAGGCCGGAAAGCTCTTCTTCACCAACGGAGAATGCAACTACAGGAATGTCGTCGGCTGATACGCCAGCTGCAGCGAGCTCTTTGTAGAAGCCAATGTTAGCGTCGCCGTTGATCGTGGAGATAACGCCGACCTTTTTGCCGTCAGCGCCGAGCGCAACGACATCAGCAACGATTTTTGACCAATCCGAGTGACCGAAAGGCGTGTAGTTCACGAAGATGTCTTCTTCGGCGATGCCTTTGTCTTTCAGGTAGCTTTCAAGGATGTTGTTTGTCGTCCGCGGATACACGTAGTCGGTGCCAAGCAGCGCAAACTTTTCAACACCGAGCTCTTCTAAGAAGTAGTCGGTTGCTGGGATCGCCTGCTGGTTTGGAGCAGCGCCGGTGTAGAACACGTTCTTCGACGACTCTTCGCCCTCATATTGCACAGGGTAGAACATCAAGCCATTCAGTTCTTCGAGAACCGGCAGCGCCGACTTGCGCGAAACCGATGTCCACGATCCAAAAATCACGTCGACTTCAGAAACAGTCAGGAGCTCGCGCGCTTTCTCGGCGAACAGTGGCCAGTCTGATGCGGGATCAACGACAACAGCTTCGATTTCGCAGCCAAGAACGCCGCCCTTTTCGTTTTGGATATCGATGAGCATTTCCATCGTGTCCTTAAGGGTCGTCTCGGAAATCGCCATCGTGCCCGAAAGCGAATGGAGCACTCCAATTTTGACTGGATCGTCGCAAGCTACGGCCGCCGTTACGATCGACGAGGAAATAAGTGCTGTCGCGCCTGCAAGCGCCAAGCAATTGGTTATTTTTGTCATGAAGAACCTCCGGTGTATGACGCCCTACAGCATGCATTCCACGTGCCACATGCAAACTCATAAGGCAAAAGTCGCAGCTGCCCTTGATACGATGCACGAATTGGCTTTCGCCAGCGACTTGCTGCGCAGAAAGTGAGCAGATATCAATTTGCAATTTGCATAAAATATAGGCATCGCCTTATTATTACGCATTTTTGTTTGCTGAACTCGAGACCACCGCGCGACAGAGAGTGTGATCTTTCTCACGGAACTCACAGAAAAACCTTCGTCAGTCATTTCAAAGACTCCCGACAATCTTATGTCCGTCGCTGGGACGAAACATCCGGCCGAAACCACGGAGCTTGCTCTTTCATGCTGAAGACATACACCAATAAAACGTTTGCCGAACTGCAGGTCGGCATGGAATCGACCACCCGCCGCTTGGCACGCGCGGAGGATTTCTTCGTTTATGCTTTGTCTTCCGGCAATCATAATCCTGTGCACTTGCCGGGTGAAGATCATGACAATGACGGTCAGCCCGATGAAGCCATCGCTCCATCGCTATGGGTGGCATCCCTCATTTCTTCGGTTATCGGAAACGAATTGCCCGGCCCCGGAACGCTTTATAAATCGCAGAGTGTGGAATTTCACGGGCGCGCGCATGCAGGCGATGAACTAGACGTCTGTGTCAAAGTGCTTGAAAAAACTGACGACAGCATTGTCACCCTCGAGACCACAGTCACAAAGGCTGACGGGTTACGGATTGTCACCGGGCAATCGCAAGTGTTCGCGCCTGAGAAAACGCTGAGCTTTGTCGCCGATGATTTGCCGGGGCTAACAGTACAGCGACACGTGCATTTCGACCGTCTTCTTGATCTGGCAGAACCGCTCGAGCCAATCCCGACGGCTGTCATCGCACCAGAAGAGCCAAACTCTTTAGGCGGCGCACTGCTGGCTGCCGAGCACACGATCATCCGTCCGGTCCTCATCGGTGATGCAGCGAAGATCAAAGACGCCGCCGCGCAGATTGCCGCCGACCTCGCTGGTTTCGACATCGTCGATATCGCCGACCACAGTGATGCGGCAGCCTATGGAGTTGCGATGGTCAACGACGGTCTGGCCGCAGCGGTCATGAAGGGGCATCTCCACACCGATAAGCTTCTCAAGCACGTCGTGAAGGGTGAGGGCGGTCTGCGTACCTCGCGGCGGATAAGCCATGTCTTTGCCATGGATGTGCCCGGTCTCGACCACCTGCTTATGATCACCGATGCGGCCATCAATCTCTCGCCAGATCTGAAGACCAAGGTCGACATCATTCAAAACGCAATTGATCTTGCACTAGCGCTCGGTGTCGAACTGCCGAAAGTGGGTGTCTTGTCCGCTGTAGAGGTCGTCAATCCCAACATTCCGTCGACCATCGAAGCAGCCGCTCTTTCTAAGATGGCAGATCGCGGTCAGATCAAAGGCGGCATCGTCGATGGACCTTTGGCAATGGATAATGCCGTCGACGAGGGTGCAGCCAAAACCAAAGGCATCAAGTCGCTGGTTGCAGGCCATGCGGACATACTTGTCCCGCCGGACTTGGAGTCTGCGAATATGATTGCGAAGCAGCTTACCTACCTTGCCCATGCGGAGGCGGGTGGATTGGTGCTCGGTGCTAAGTGCCCTGTGATCCTCACAAGTCGTGCCGACGATGACAAAGCGCGCTTGGCATCGTGCGCGATTGCCGCTCTCTACGCCCAGTGGCTAGCCAAAAAGGACTGAATACTTGGCCGATCTCATCCTCACGGTGAATGCCGGATCGTCGTCGCTGAAATTTGCGGTGTATGAAGCGGCGCATAACCTGACGTTGAAGGCGAAAGGTCAGGTGAGCGGCCTCGCTTCCGGCGTGGAAGCAAACTTGCAAATCGACGTCGCCGATGCTCGTTTATTCGATGGTCCCATCAAAGCCGATGGACACGTTGAAGCGTTCGAAGAAATTCTGAAACACGGGCGGGAATTGTTCAGCGAGGATAAAGTAGTGGGCGTAGGACATCGTGTGGTCCATGGCGGCATTACCTTCGACAAACCAGTGGTGTTAACATCGGAAGTCATTGAGGAGTTGCGCTCGTTTGAGCCGCTTGCACCGCTTCACCAACCGCACAATCTTGCCTCTGTCGACGCCGCTAAAGCCGCCTTTACAGAAGCGATCCATGTGGCGGGTTTCGACACCGCATTTCACCGCACGCACCCGTGGGTTAACGACACATTCTGCCTGCCACGCAAATGGTACGACGAAGGCGTTCGACGCTACGGATTTCACGGGCTATCCTATGATTACATCACCTCGTGGCTGCGAGAACATCGACCCGACCTTGCATCGGGCCGGGTGGTTATCGCGCATCTCGGGAATGGTGCATCCATGTGCGCGGTACGCGATGGCAAAAGCGTTGGCTCTACCATGGGTTTTTCAGCGCTGGATGGGCTACCGATGGGAACGCGCTGCGGACAAATCGATCCCGGTGTTCTGCTTTACATGATGGACCAGAAAGGCATGTCTGCGGAGCAGATTTCTGACCTGCTTTACAAAGAAAGTGGGCTGAAAGGGCTATCTGGAAAGACAAATGACATGCGTGTGCTGGAAGCAAGTGACGAGCCCGCTTGCCAGCAAGCCATTGACTACTTTGTTTTCCGAATTCGCCGCGAGCTTGGCGGAATGTCGGCAGTTCTGGGCGGTCTTGACGGCGTCATCTTTTGTGGCGGCATCGGCGAAAACTCTGCGTTCATACGACAACGCATATGTGAGGGCATGGAGTGGCTCGGCATTTCGCTCGATGAAAACGCAAATGCTGGTAACGAAATTGATATCAGCCGCGGCACGGTCAGCGTATTAGCGGTGCCTACAAACGAAGAAATCGTCTTGGCACGCGCCGCATTTGATCACTTGCAATAATGCTAGTCGAATACGCTCGTGGCGATGTCGTCGAGCGTTTCGAATATGTGTGCGCCTCCAGCGACAACTTTGGTGCCGCCGATCATAGCGGTGCTTGCATCAAGTTCGGCGTGCGTGCCGCCCGCTTCCTTGATCATCACAAGTGCAGCGAAGCAGTCCCATGAGTTCATATGATCTTCTATGTAGCCCAAAAGGCGACCGCTCGCGACGTAGGCAAGCATCAGTGCGCCCGATGCTGAGCGGAAATACATGCCGTTATTCACTAGGATTTTACGGACGAGGCTCGCCACCTTCTCCTGATCTGAGCGACCGGAGCAGCCGGTTGCGACAGACCCATCTGATAAGGTTTTACCCTCTGAAGCCCGCAGCTGCTTACCGTTCACGAAAGCGCCTTCGCCCTTCGCGCCTTCGAAAAGCTCGTTCGTATTCGGATCGAAGATAACACCCAAGATCGGAACACCGTCCTTGGCGCACGCGATCACCACGCACCAGTGAGGAATCCCGCTCACATAGTTAGCAGTGCCGTCGATAGGGTCGATGATCCAGTCAAACCCAGTTGTTCCTTCAACCCGACCGTGCTCTTCACCGACAATACCATCCTCTGGCCAACGATCAGCGATTGCCTTGCGAATTCTCGTTTCGGTATCGCGATCTGCCTGAGACACGAGATCATGGTGGCCCTTGCTCTCGATGGTCAGTGTATCGAGCCGCCGAAAGGCCTCGTGCGCAAATTTACCGGCCTCGATTGCCGCTTGTTTTGCAAATTTCAGTCGTTCTGAAAGGTCCATAATTCTCTTTAATCACCACGGCGCTGAACAGGGAGTCGTGAAAGTGCTCTATCTCACAAACCCAATTCCCTCCACGCTGAATGTGAAACGCCGATGACACTTTTGTTCGCTGGTTCGTTCGTTTCTTCTTCCGGTGATTTCGATTACCAGTCAGGCAAAGACAAACCTGCGACCCTTCACGAATGCCTCATCCACTCCGTCGATCTTTCGACATTTATTATCGCGATGCGGCGCGAGCCAAACGCATGGACGCTCTGCACAGCGAATTCGTCAAAGAGGGGGATCTCGCCTTCGATATCGGGGCACACATTGGTGATCGGACCGCAAGCTTTAGACGATTAGGCGCCCGGGTGGTCGCTCTTGAGCCCCAACCGCGCGTCTTTCGTGCGCTCCGTTTGATCCATGGACGGGATAACGGATGCGTCCTGCATCAAGCTGCCGTTGGGAAGCAAATCGGTTCTATGGAAATGAGCCTCAACACTCAAAATCCGACCGTCTCTACGCTTTCTCCCCAGTTCATCGCTGCCGCTGAAACGGCTGACGGCTGGCACGGGCAGGTATGGGACGAGAAGATCGCGGTGGATGTCACGACGCTCGACACGCTCGTAGCAGAGTACGGCCAGCCCGATTTCGTGAAGATTGATGTGGAAGGCCATGAACATGATGTGCTGACGGGTTTGTCTGTGCCGCTGAAAGCGCTTTCCTTTGAGTTCACCACCATGCAACGAAGTGTAGCGTGTTCCTGCCTAAGCAGGCTGAACACATTGGGACCATACGTGTTCAACATCAGCTTCGGCGAAGAGCACCGGCTTCAACTCGCTGATTGGGTTGGTCCAACAGATATGAAGGCCATCATTGAAGCACTGCCATCGGCGACAAATTCTGGCGATGTGTTCGCGAAGCTCGGCTGATGTTTGCACGGTCGAGCAGCTGACCCAACCCGATATCGCCCCAATCAACTTCCCGTGGTTGGCATTGTCGGCGAACGGCAAATCGCTATCTTCTATCTGGAACGATTTGACAGAAGTAACCTTCGTGCGGGCATCCATACCATCATTTTTCATCGCGCTGGCTTCAAGCGCGCGCCCTCAGGCCACCAACACGCGCGATGACGCGTTTATCTCATTTTTGATCTCAATCGGTGTGGGTCTGGCAGCGCTCGTTGGCCTGCAAGCGGTGTTGTTCGCCCCTGTGCTTTCGATTGGCCTTTTAGCTTCGGTCGCGTTTTACACGATGTCGGTTGCAGGTTTTGTCCGACGGTTCCCCGTTGAACATCACAGTCGCATTCTCGGACTGGCAAATGTCGTGACAACATTTCGGCTTGTGGTAACGGGCGTTTTGGTTGCTGCTATCTTTCACCAATCGCCAGTTTCCTGGTCGCTATTTGGGCTCGCTGCGATTAATCTTGCACTGGACGGAGTGGATGGATGGCTCGCGCGATACCAAGGTTCATCGTCGCCCTTCGGTGCCCGCTTTGATGTTGAGGTAGACTCGCTTTTTGCGCTCACGCTGGCCTTGGTCGCATGGTTGAATGCAGACATGCCGTTTTGGATTGTCGCGCTCGGTCTGCCTCGATACATATTTTTCATTGCCCAACAGGTTTTCCCATGGCTTGCGGGCGATTTGCCTCCGCGGTTTAGCCGAAAGCTTGCCTGCGTCTTGCAGATCGGAGCACTCATCGCCTTGCTCGTGCCAAACGTTCCGCTGTTGCTCGCGCACACAGCTGCTGCAGCCGCACTCGCGATAGTCGCGTGGTCCTTCGCTGTCGATATTCGCCACCTGCGTCAGTCAATGGTTTGAGTGCGCCGATGCGGCCACGTCCAACCACGCTCCTGATCGCCGGCACTCTCCTGTTTTTACTGTTTTCTTTGCCGTCTATGCCCGCTGGCCTCAGTATTCAGGCTTTCTTGACCATTCCATTGGAATGGATCGCGGTCGTGGCTCTTATCGTTGCGGTATCCGGCAAATCCATTTCCAAGCCGATACGCTTTGCGATTTCACTCCTGATTACTACGATTGTTGTGCTGAAAATCGCCGACCTTGTTTCTCACAATGCTCTCTCACGCAGTTTCAATCCTGTTGCCGATATGGCGCTTGTGGACGCTTTTGTGCGGCTGACGGCAGGAACATTTGGTACGATTGCTGCGGCGGCAGCGGTCGTTGGCGCAGTCATTTCTGTCGCTGTAGTTTTTTGGGTAGCTTGGTGGTCCTTAAGCTCGTTTGCGAAAACGGGAGTGAGCCGGCCACTTCGCGTCGGTGCTTTAACGACCGTGATTATCGCAACGGGTTTGAGCGGCGCAAAGCTGGTTGGCCACGGCTTTGCTATCCCTGCCTTCGCTTCGATTTCAAACTCGCGCTATGCGTTGGATCACATAGTCAAAGCGCGCGCGACCATCGCGGAACTCGTCGCCTTTCAAGTGGCCGCGGTTCAAGACCGATTTTCCGGCAGATCCGGTCTTTTGACCGCAATTGATCGCGATGTGTTTGTCATCTTCATTGAGAGCTATGGGCGCGCAAGTTTCGATACGCCGCTTTATTCAGACCTGCACCCGTCGACTCTCGCGTCGTATGAGGAGAAGTTGCGCTCGATGGGCGTCGCGTCACGGTCCGGCTTTCTGACCGCGCCAACACGGGGAGGGCAAAGCTGGCTGTCCCATGCAACGTTTTCGAACGGCTTATGGGTCAACAATCAGGTCAGTTACCGAGCAGTGCTTGCGAGCGGTCGCAAAACGCTTTTTCACCACGCCGCAGATAGTGGCTATCACACCGCCGCTGTGATGCCGCAGATCACGCTTGAGTGGCCGGAATCGGCACGCATGGGCTTTGAGACGATCTTTGAATTTGAAGACCTCGATTATCAGGGCCCGGCATTTAACTGGGTGACGATGCCAGATCAGTTCACCCTGTCTGCAATGGATCGCTTGCTGGTCAACAATCCAGAAATGCGAGGCGATGGACGACCTTTGTTTGTTCAGGCAGCGTTGGTATCGTCACACGCGCCTTGGGTTCCGGTGCCTGAGATTATTCCGTGGGATGAGGTCGGAGACGGCGCGATTTTCACTCGCTTTACCGAAGGCGCACCGACACCGCGCGAAGTCTGGAGTGACCGTGATCGGGTTCGTGCCCAATACCGATTGGCCGTGGACTATGCGCTCCAGAGTGTCATGGAATACGCTTTGCTCCATGCCGACGATCCGCCGCTTTTGATTGTCGTGGGAGACCATCAGGCTGCCGACTTTGTATCTCGTGACGAAAGTGCTGATGTGCCCATCCATGTGCTTGGTCCAGCCCATCTGGTTGAACCGTTGGCCGGAGTGGCACCCACAGCGGGGCTGGTTCCGGGAAAGGACTTGGAGGCGCAATCAATGGAGGTGGTTCGCGATGCAATCCTTTCTTCGTTTACCGCACCGACTGCTGCAGAGTTGACCAGAGTGCGATGATTTGGTGATCAGAGAGCAGCGATTTCGCTGGATACTTCGCGCGTTCTTCTTAGCGCTCATCGCAGCCGCACTGTTCTATTTTGTTGACTGGCGCGCGGCACTCGACGCGCTTGTCGGTATAAACATCACGTTCGCGATCATGGCGTTCTTGATGTTGTCGGCGCAGATCGTCCTTTCCGCTTTGCGTTGGCAATTGACCGCGAAACAACTCGACATCCATTTCGACCCACGCTTTGCAGTTCGGGAGTACTATCTGGCTCAAATCCTCAATCAGACACTCCCGGGCGGTATCCTCGGTGACGCTGGTAGAGCTTACAGATCGAGATCAGAACGCGGGGTCTTAGCTTCCGGTCAGGCAGTCCTGATAGAAAGGCTGGCCGGGCAGTTGGGTTTGCTCGCAGTTTTCGCGGTCGGCGTTGCCGCCGCTTTCACATCGGGCATTGCCCAAAAATGGCCAGACTGGTTTACCCGCGTCTCTTTGGCGATGCTCGGTCTGCTTCTCCTAGCGGCTTTAACAGCAACAATTACAAGCCGCTCGCTTAAAGACACTCCGTCTTCTTCGTTACTGAGAAAAACGTTGCTCGACCAAAGCGTATTCGCTCGACAGGTCGCTTACAGCTCAGCCACCGGCGTATTAAACGTTGCAGCATTTGCTGCGTGCGCAGCGGCTGTGGGAGCGACGATGGCGGTTGCTGACGCCGCTACAATTATCCCCATTATCCTGTTCGCGATGGTTTTGCCGTTGACCATATCCGGTTGGGGCTTTCGCGAAGGTGCCGCTGCAGCACTGTTTCCGGTTGTTGGTCTAACCCCCGCGGTGGGTGTAGCCTCCAGCGTCGTCTTTGGAGTTTTGGTGTTTCTTTCGACGACGCCCGCACTTTTGTTTGCCCTCAAACAACGAGAAAAACCCGATCCAAAGAGAGGGTAGCCGTTAGATTTCACAACGCATCGCGATTCCATTTATTCGAATATGAAGATCGTTGGTGGCCGCATGAAGTGTCGCTCGTTCTTATGCCTTGTGCGCAGATTGGCCTCCTTGCGACACGACAACTCACTGAAGTGCAATTTTTAGAATCCCATAAGTATCTCAAAATAAACGAATAAATTTCAATTGAGAAAAACTTGAGAGCCGCTTTAGACGATTGGCTAATAAAATTTGCGGTTGCGGCGATTGAATTCGCACGGTTTAAATTGGGAGCCGATCTGTTCTGAGGAGATGCAGACGGCTTAAATCTTTGGGAGGAATAATGAGCAAGTACTCGATTTCACGTCGGGGCCTGATCAAGACCGGTGCGTACGCTGGTGCTGGTCTGGCCATGCCGACAATTCTTACAAAAAATGCGCATGCTTTCACGAACG
This sequence comes from Pseudomonadota bacterium, assembly GCA_038745535.1. Lineage (GTDB taxonomy): Bacteria > Pseudomonadota > Alphaproteobacteria > Rhizobiales > Rhizobiaceae > JBCDLI01. The sequence goes on from JBCDLI010000013.1 coordinate 25,868, forward strand.
AGCCAACAGGTTCCACCGTCACACTCGGCTTTAACGTTCCCCAGTCGGGCCCGTATGCCGATGAGGGTGCCGATGAACTGCGTGCCTACGAGCTTGCCGTAGAACACCTCAACGGTGGCGGCGATGGCGGGATGATGAACACGTTCTCGTCCAAAGCGCTGAAAGGAAACGGCATTCTCGGCAAAAAAGTCGAGTTCGTAACAGGTGACACGCAGACAAAATCTGACGCCGCACGTGCCTCCGCACGTTCGATGATCGAAAAAGACGGTGCAGTAATGATCACCGGCGGCTCGTCCTCCGGCGTTGCGGTGGCTGTGCAGGCCCTTTGCCAGGAAGCTGGCATCATCTTCATGGCCGGTTTGACACACTCAAACGACACGACTGGTAAGGACCGAAAAGCAAACGGTTTCCGTCACTTCTTTAACTCATACATGTCGGGCGCGGCTCTCGCTCCGGTATTGAAAAACGCCTATGGCGATGACCGTAAGGCCTATCACCTGACGGCTGACTACAACTGGGGTTACACGACCGAAGAAGCGGTACGCCAGTCAACCGAGTCCATGGGTTGGGAAACTGTTGAGGCTGTGAAGACACCGCTGACGCAGACTGACTTCTCGTCCTACATCACGCCTGTGCTTCAGTCTGATGCGGACGTGCTCGTGCTAAACCACTACGGCGGCAACATGGTCAACTCGCTGACAAACGCCGTTCAATTTGGCCTCCGTGACCGCATGGTCAACGGCAAGCAGATGGAAATCATCGTGCCGCTCTATTCACGCCTTATGGCAAAGGGCGCTGGAGCAAACGTTAAGGGCATTTTCGGTTCCACGAACTGGCACTGGTCACTGTCGGACGCTGGTTCAAAAGCCTTCGTGAAGTCGTTTGGTGAGAAGTACGGCTTCCCGCCATCACAGGCAGCGCACACTTGTTACACACAGACGCTGCTTTACGCGGATGCTGTGGAGCGCGGCGGCTCGTTCAATCCATGTTCGGTTGATGAAGCGCTCGCCGATTACGAGTTCGATGGTCTCGGGAACGGCCCAACGCTTTATCGTGCCGACGATCACCAGTGCTTCAAAGACGTTCTGGTTGTGCGTGGGAAAGAGAACCCGACGTCTGACTTCGACCTTCTCGAAGTTGTTGAGGTTACGCCGGTTGCTCAGGTCACATATCCTGCGGATCACCCGCAGATGGGCGGCCCAGAAGCAACCCTTGGTACCTGTAACCCAGGCGCCTAGGCGGTTTCGACTGCTAATCCGGTCCGCGTTATGCGGACCGGACCACACTTATCTTGTAAGTTCTGACCCTCGTGGTCTGCGATCCATGCGGAGACACCATGGAAGCTATTCTGCTGCAAATTTTAAATGGGCTGGACAAGGGCAGCGCCTACGCGCTCATTGCTCTTGGATTGACGCTGATTTTTGGCACGCTGGGCGTGGTGAACTTCGCTCACGGCGCATTGTTCATGATTGGCGCTTTCTGTGCGGTCTCGTTCAATCGCCTCATCAGCATTTCGTTTACCGTTGAAGATCCCACTCAAACCGACTTTCTCGGAAATCCGCTCAAAGTTCAGACGCCCTATCTTGAAAGCTGGTTTGGCCCTGAGATTGGTTCAGCGATTATCGGGTGGTCGGTTCCGCTGTCGATACTGTTTGCGATCCCCATAATGGTGCTCGTCGGGCTTGTGATGGAACGCGGGCTCATCAAGCACTTCTATAAGCGTCCGCACGCGGACCAGATCCTGGTGACGTTCGGCCTCGCGATCGTACTTCAAGAGATTGTCAAATACTTTTACGGCGCAAACCCGATCCCCACGCCCGCGCCAGACGCATTTGCCGGTAGCTTCGACTTCGGCGCGCTTGTGGGCCTCGACGCTGGTTCAATCATCTATCCGTACTGGCGCCTCATCTATTTCATGTTTGCAGCCCTGATTATCGGCGCCGTGTTCGCATTCCTGCAATTTACAACCTTCGGCATGGTCGTCCGTGCAGGCATGGCTGATCGCGAAACGGTAGGTTTGCTCGGCATCAACATTGATAAGCGTTTCACGATCATGTTTGCGATTGCTGCCGTTGTGGCCGGTCTCGCAGGCGTCATGTACGCGCCCATCAATTCGCCAAACTACCACATGGGCATGGACTTCCTCGTGCTGTCGTTCGTTGTCGTTGTCGTCGGCGGGATGGGTTCACTACCGGGCGCTGTCGCTGCTGGTTTCCTGTTGGGCGTCTTGGAAAGCTTTGCCTCGATGGCACAGGTCGTTTCGCTTATTCCGGGCATCAATCAAATCATAATCTATCTCGTCGCGATTATCATTTTGCTGACGAGGCCACGCGGTCTGATGGGTCGCAAAGGCGTCATGGAGGACTAGGCCATGTTGGGTCTTCGTAAACAGGATTTCGCGCTCTTTTCGCTGGTGATCGTGCTCACCTTGCTCGCGCCGTTTATCCTCAACCCGTTTCCTGAGAATTCGGCGCTCGCCCAGTTCAACGGCGGCTATCCCGATCTCATGCAGCGTTTCGTGATCTTTGGCATCTTTGCAATCGGGTTCAACATACTTTTTGGCCTGACGGGTTATCTCTCGTTTGGACACGCCGCATTTTTGGGTGTCGGTTCCTATGCTGCGATCTGGTCTATGAAATTGATGACCATGAACGTCATCCCAGCGATCATTTTGGCCATCATCGTGGCAGGGGTGTTCTCACTTTTGGTGGGCTGGATATCGCTTCGACGGTCGGGGATATACTTCTCGATTTTGACACTTGCTTTCGCACAGATGTCTTATGCACTTGCTTATTCGGTCCTCACCCCAATTACGGGCGGTGAGACCGGATTGCAGCCACGTGTATCAGATGCACGCATCTTCGACGCGCCATTGGCAGAAGGCGCAACGCCTTCGGCAAACCTGTTCGGCCTAACAATGAAGAGCAGCTTTGAACTGCCAGTTGGCGGATGGGTCTTCACGTTCAATGTTGGGTATTACGTCGCCGCGGTCGTGATGTTGATCGCTTTCTACGTGGCCATCCGCATCTTCCGGTCGCCCTTTGGCATGATGCTCCGCGCGATCAAAACAAACCAGACGCGGATGAACTACACAGGGCTGAACCCGCGTCCTTATACGCTCGCCGCGTTCGTGATTTCTGGCATGTATGCGGGTCTTGCAGGCGGTCTCATGGTTGCCATGGACACTCAGGTGGGACCCGAGCGCATGTTCTGGACTGCATCTGGTGAAGTCGTGCTGATGACAATTCTCGGCGGTGCAGGCACGTTGATAGGTCCCGTACTTGGCGCGGGCATGATCAAGTACATGGAGAACATCATCTCCAAAATTAACGAGGGCATTCTCTATGAATGGTTTGCGTTCATGCCGGAGGGCCTGCAGGACTTCTTCGTCACGATCATTTATCCGTTCATCGGTAAGGGTTGGCACCTGACACTTGGCATCGTGTTTATGCTCGTCGTCATCTTCTTGCCAGGCGGACTGATCGAAGGGGGTCAGCGCATTCGGGTTTGGGCAAAGAGCGGCAAGAAGCCCGCCATCCCACCGAAGGACCCCGAGCACCAACCCAAGCCAAGCCCGCATGTGGCGTAGTCAGAGAGTATTAAGCCATGGGAATTCTTGAGGTCAAAGACGTCAACAAGCGCTTCGGCGGATTGCAGGCACTGGGCAACGTGAACCTGTCTGTTGCCGAAAATTCAGTCCACGCAATCATTGGGCCGAATGGCGCCGGTAAATCGACATTGCTGAATTGTCTCGTCGGCAAGCTGGAACCGGACACGGGGACGGTTACGTTTCAGGGCCAACCGGTCCTTGGCCGTACGCCTTACCAGATCAACCAGATGGGTATTAGCCGAGTGTTCCAGACGCCGGAGATCTTCACCGATCTTACGGTCATGGAGAACATGCTGATCCCCTGTTTCGCCAAGCGCGACGGCGCGTTTCGTATGCACGCCGTTGAGGCCGTTACAAATGAACGCGAAGTCATGGAGCGGGCCGAGCACATGCTTGACGAAGTCAACATGGCTGGCAAGCGCAATATGATCGCGGGCTCCATGTCGCGTGGTGACAAGCGGCGTCTTGAGATGGCGATGTGCCTCGTGCAGGAGCCCAAACTTCTGCTGCTTGATGAGCCGACCGCGGGTATGGCGCGCGCCGATACCAATAATACCATCGATCTTCTGAAAGAGATCCACGACAAGCACGACATCACAATCGCGATCATCGAGCATGATATGCATGTGGTGTTTTCGCTAGCTCAACGGATCACCGTGCTGGCGCAGGGCTCGCCCCTGGTCGAAGACACACCTGAAAACATCAAGGGCCATCCGAAGGTCAAGGAAGCCTATCTGGGAGAAGCAGCATGAGCGCAGTCGTCGGCGAAGCCAAACCGCGTGTTGAGCGCGAGCGCCCTGATTTTTCAAAACACGCAAACTTTGCCTCAACGGCCCCTGCGTTTTTGTCCGTACACGATATTCATGCCTACTACGGTGAAAGTTACATCGTGCAGGGCGTATCGTTTAACGTCCATGAAGGCGAAATCCTCGCGTTGCTCGGTCGAAATGGTGCTGGCAAAACGTCGACGCTTCGCACAATCGCACGGCTCGATGATCCCGCTCTGACATACGGCGAAATCTGGTTGGACCACAAACATCTGCATTCGATGTCGAGCCATGAAGCGGCGCGGGCAGGCATGGTTCTTGTTCCCGAAGATAGACGTATCATTCCCGGACTGACAGTTGAAGAGAATTTGGAGCTTGCGCAGATCGTTGAACCGGTCGGCTGGAGCATTGATCGTCTCTACGATTTGTTCCCGCGTTTGGGCGAGCGTCGTAGTCAGGAAGGTGTGACGCTCTCCGGCGGTGAACAGCAGATGTTGTCAATTGCTCGAGCGCTCGCTCGGGACATTAAGGTTCTACTGCTTGATGAGCCTTATGAGGGGTTGGCACCGGTCATCGTGGATGAGATCGAAAAGACGCTTGAGATCATCAAAACACAGGGCATCACGACGATCCTTGTTGAGCAGAACGCTGTACGCGCACTCGAACTCGCAGACCGCTCCGTCATCTTGGACACCGGTTCTGTCGTGTTCGACGGCTCAGCCAAAGAGGTGCTCGACAACAAAGAACTGCGCGAAGAGTATCTCGCGATTTAGATCGGCAGTTTGTATTTTCGGTGCGGGCGAAGCCTAACTCTCGCGTTTGATGTCAAACTTCTGCATGCGTTCCCAGAGCGTGCTGCGGGAAATGCCGAGGGCTTCTGCCGACGTTTGCATTTGCCAGTCGTTTAACATCAGCACCGCCTGAATGTGATCGCGCTCTGCCATTTCGCGAACTTGCTCGAGTGTCAGATCAAGCGTGTTGGTTTTCTCGCTGACGGTGGCCCTCCGAGCAGTTACAGCTTGGTCTGGAAAAAGATCATCGACGTCGATTTCCTCACCCATCCCGAGCGCAACGGCACGTTCGACACGGTTTCTGAGTTCGCGAACATTACCTGGCCAATTGTGCGCAAGGGCGGCGTCCGAGGCAGCTTCGCTCAATCGTTTTGCTGGCACGCGAATTTGTTCAGCGGTCAACTTCGCGAAGTGACGTATCAAAGGCACGATTTCTTCTCGCCGATCGCGCAAGGCAGGGACCCGCAGCGTTACCACATTGATGCGGAAAAGCAGGTCCTCGCGAAAATCGCCATCAATAACTGCTTGTTCCAAATTGCGGTTTGTTGCGCAGACAATTCGCCCTAGAAATTCCGTGTCGGACCTTGCGCCAAGACGCCTAAATTTGCGCTCTTGCAGCACGCGCAAAAACTTTAATTGTAGATCATGGGACATCTCACCAATTTCATCGAGCAAGAGTGTGCCGTTGCCAACGGTTTCGAAGATACCCAGGCGCTTCTCGGACGCTCCGGTAAAAGCGCCCTTTTCGTGACCGAACAGGAGGGAGTCTGCAAGTTCCGGATTGAGCTGAGCGCAGTTGATCGCCTCAAACGCTTTCTCGGCACGCGGTCCGCTATTGTGAAGATAGCGAGATGCGACTTCCTTCCCGGTTCCAGTCTCGCCTGTCAAAAGCACTGGCAGATCGAGTGGCGCAAGACGATCCAGCATCTCGCGCAATTTTTTCATCGCTGGCGAAAGACCGAACGTGTCGTCTGCGACGGTTGGCTCTGGCGTTGAGAGGTCTGAGATGCGCTGCACCAACGCGTCGGTGTCAAACGGTTTGGCAATGTAGTCACGCGCACCCTGACGCACGAGCCGCACGGCTTGATCGAGGTCGCCAAACGCAGTCATGAAAATCACAGGAACTGCGCCGAGACGCGATGACAAATCGCTCATCAGGTCTTCGCCCGAACCATCCGGCAGACGAATATCGGACAGTACGAAGTCCGGCATTGTCTTTTTGAGAAACGCCTTCGCTTGCTTGAGATTCCCCGCAAGCGTCGCCTGAAAGCCCTCCAGCACTAAACGCTGAAGCAATGATGGGCCGAGGACCGGATCATCCTCAACAATCAGAACTGAACTAGACACTTCCCGATAACGCCTCGTTTGGCGGGATGGTGATCTTTACAGTCGTGCCAATCCCTTGCTTGGTATTAATAGATAGGCGGGCATCGATGTCGTCCAACAGCTTGTGAATGAGCCAAAGACCAAGGCGACCCTGCGTTGGAATGATGGTGCTATCGCTCTGCGTGACAACTGCCATCGCCTCAACGGGCATGCCGGGCCCATTATCGCTGACCTCCAAGACGAGACAACCGTCTTTAAGAGCAGCTGAAAAACCGATCTGACCTTGCTCCGCAACTGCCTCTCCAGCGTTCAACAGAAGGTTGAGTATAATCTGTCGAACAGGATCGGCGTTGACCGGAAAGGCCGCGTCAACCTCCGAAGCAAATGTGAGAGAGATACTTTTGCGTTGCAGCTTTGGCCTGATCAGTAGTTCGAGGTCTAAGATATCCTGCGGTGTCAGAGTACGCTCGCCGGACGCCGGTCTATACGTCGACAGCATACCGGCCGCAACACGATCAAGGCTTGCTAGTCCGCGTTCTAGAAGATCGGCAATGTCCTTTCGCACCTCTTCTTTTTCGCCATAGCGCCGAAGGGTTGAGATCGCTGCGTTCATACCAGCCAACGGATTTCTGACTTCGTGCGCTAGACTTGCTGAAAGACGCGCAAGTACGGCATTGCGAGCACGATCGCGTTCATCATCGGCGAGCGCATCCAGACGTTGCTGCTGCTCGATACGTTGACGCAAGACCTCGCGCAAACGCCCGATCTCGGTCCGTGGCCCAGCCACAATATCATCCAATGACGCATCTGTGGCCCCTGAAGACAGAGCAAAGGTCAGCCTGTTCAGCGGCTTCAACGCGCGGCGAACCAAAACAAAAATCAGGGCGGATGCGATGAGTGCGAGGCCAAAGTCTATCAGCAGCGTCGTCTGCCTTGTCTGTCGCTGGGACAAGTAGACTTCGTTGAGATCAAATGCAGCTGACAATAAGAACTGATCAGCGGGACCCTCCTCGTATCGCTTTGCGATAAGTATTTCGTCTGTCCCATCAACATTTTCGCGGGCAGCATCACCAATTCCGAGGTCCTCAAGGTCGCTAATAAATCTCGCGAGCGCAGCCCGCGTTGTAACGGCTGTGTCTGCGGTAAAGATGTCAATCGTTTCATCGTTTACGCAGCACAAAATAAGACCACGATTTCGGAGAGCCGGTTTGAAAGCGGCAGCTGAACTCAAGATTTCCAGAAGCTCCGGGCGTGATCTATCAGCGATACCTACCGTGCCAACGACGCCCGCGACAGCGTCCAGAAAAGCGGTCCCAATTTCCTGCCGGATAGCATCTTCCCGTTTTTCCAGAGCACCGACGCCTACAATGGTAATCGTCAATGATGCAACGAGCACGAATGCTGCTGTTGCTAGCGGCAGCAAACGCGAAAGGGGCCAGTTGTTGATCACAACCAGCCCCCCAATATCTCATCAATTTTGAAAGTTCGCCGATGCATTGCTTGTGATATATAGTCTCAAAATGGTGCGTCTAGATTTCAGCGACCTTTGCTCAATTGTGTCCAAACAAGCACGTCGCCGCGCCAATCCTTGGCGATCCGGTCCTGCCAGAACCAGCGGTACCAATTCACCCGCAGCGGACGGGGAAGGTCTGGAAGTATCACGCCGATAACGTCTTCCATCACCGATTGAGGGAAAATCTCATCATCATCGACCGGGTCAGATTGCGGGCTGATGAAGGTGACTGGCAAGTCGGCCTCGCCACAACGGGCTGCAATTTCGGCGCGCTCATCCACATCCACGAAACCGTAAACGCGTACTTCACTGGCGTCCCAAAGGCCTTCGCGTATTGCGAGATCAAGGCCGCGCCACACATTGAAAGAGCCGTCAAATTGCACCGCGATTGGCCCGGCTTCTGCATCATCCACGGCATATATCACTGGCCCGGGGTGCTTGTTCACCACGCGCAAAAGACTGTCCGGCTCCCGCGTGGCGTGAATTGTTCCGACACCAATCTCATGGTCTGCCCAACCATTGGTGGGCAGCACCAGAAACTCGCGTTCGTCACCGACGCCCGCCATGAGCGCTTCAGCATCTCCCTCCTCATATACGAGGTCGATTGGCACGTTCATCTCGCCGGAAAGTTTGTTCAGGTCTGGAAGCCACGAACTCACTTCATCCCGCATTTTACGCAGCGTCTCGGCTTTGTCCGGCGTCTGATCCGCATAGTGTGTGTCGAGCGCAACGACTGCCGTCATCGGCAAACTCGCCCGCGCGGCAAATTTCGCAGCTCGTTTGGCCAGCAGTGGCGCATCTTGGCCGAGTGCAGCAACGCGGACACGTTCCGGCATGATGACAGCGTCGAGTGAAGGAATGCTGTGCGCTTCGCCATCTTCGGTGGATGTCACGGTGTCGTCACTCTCGAACGCCGTATCCAAAGCCAGTTCTTCGATGCTGCGCTCCAACGGCTGTTGAGAGCGCTGTAGCACGCCGCGCAGCGCATCTTGATCTCCGATGCCTGCAATCTCCGAACCGGAAATGTATGCAGCACGGGCAAGTATGTGGCTCGCGACGGGAATTGTCAGGATCAAAAACACGAGGGAAATTGATCCGGTAAACGCAGCATCGAATGTGCCTTTGTTAATGACCGTCCCCATCAAGATGAGACCCGCTCCGAGCGTGCCAGCTTTGGTGGCTGCATGCATTCGCTGGAACACGTCCTCAAAGCGCAAAAGTCCAATTGTTGCGACCAGCAAAAACGCCAGACCCGCTAGTTTCACGAGAAGTCCAATGAGGTCCATCATTGTGCATTACCCCGCTTCTTCTCGCGATTGCGCATGCGCTGGGAGACGAGCTGTACTTTCTTCTCGAGAAATGCGCCAAAAGCGACGGTTGCAACAAAAGCAATCAAGGAGAAGCCGAAGGCGACGTCGAGAAACTCATCGCGACCGCTGGCGAGCGCCGTGAGCGCACAGATTGCGATGGCCAGCGCGGTCAACATGTCCACCGCGATAAATCTATCCGCATAGCTTGGGCCCGAAACGACCTTGATGCTCGCCGCGACTAGCGCTCCAACGATAACCACAATCATCACAGTGATCATCGGATCAATGATGGCATTGATTGTTTCAATACTCATGCTCGGGCTCCTTGGCTTGTTACGTCGCGTTGCGGTTTTGGGCTTCCCTCAAACGGCAGTACCGCCCGTTCAAGCCGGTCTTTGATCTCGTCGATCACCTCTTGGTCGCTGTCGCGATCGAGGACGTGGATGTAGAGAAGTGACTTGTCGTCTGAGACGTGCAGAGAGGTCGTTCCAGGCGTAAGGCTCACGATATTCGCGAGCGTGGCGATGCCCATATCCGTTTTCAGGTCGAGCGGCACGGCGATGATTGCCGGACGAAGAGTGCTCGTATCTTTAAAAACGGCTGTAGCAACGCTGAGCGATGCTTTCATCAATTCAAAGACGAAAACGCGACAAAGGGTGAAAAAGGCTAACACGCGGATGAGGGGCGTTATCATGGATTGAACCTCCCAACTTGAATAGGATTATTGAAGATCGCCTGCACGTAAACGCTTGGGTCTGTCAGAGTGACAGAAGCCATTTGCGAGTATGCGATGAATGGTTCGGCCCAAAAGCCGATGGTCACCGTGATCGCAGCTAAGATTACGACCGGCGCCACCATTATGGTCGGTACCGAGCGCACTGCTTTGCGTTCGATCGCGGGTGCTTTCCAGAATGCCTCCATCCAAATTTTCATCATGGAGTACAAGGTGAGAAGACCGGTAAAGAGCGCAACGCCAGCAAGCCAGCCCATATCGGCTTTGAACGATGCATCGATGACCAGAAACTTGGCCCAAAATCCAGAGAGCGGCGGTAGTCCGGCCAGAGACAGGGCGGGAATAAGAAACAGCACTGCAAGCCACGGGTGCGTTTTCAGCATGCCCCCGGATTTGCGGACATCGTCTGATCCGGACGCATGACGCACAACACCGGCGAGTAAGAACAGGTTCGCTTTCACGATGATGTGGTGGATGATGTAGAAAACCGCGCCTGCCATTGCGAGCGGGGTCGCGATGGCAAGACCCATCATGATGTAGCCGATTTGAGACACGATGTGGAAAGAGAGGATCTTCCGCATGCTCCATTGGCTTGCCGCTCCCATCACCCCGATGACCATCGTGAATGCGGCAACGATTGCTACGATCTCGCGGATGCCAGAGTTCTCGACTTCAAACAGCAAGGTGAAGACACGGAACGCTGCATAGACGCCAACCTTGGTGAGTAGCCCGGCGAAGATTGCCGAGATTGCAAACGGGGCGGTTGGGTAGCTGGCTGGCAACCAAAAGAACAATGGGAAAAAACCCGCTTTGATGCCGAACGCGCACAGGAACAAGACTGCGGTGGCGACCAAACCCGGCGACGCATCAAGCGTTGGTAAAACGCGTGCAAGATCGGCAAATGCCAGTGTCCCAGCAGCACCATAAAGAAGACCGACTGCGATCAGGAAGAACACAGTGCCAATCAAATTAAGGATCGCGTATTTTACCGCACCGTCAATCTGGGCCTTGGTTTTTCCAAGGACGAGTAGGCCAAGTGACGTAACGAGCATGACCTCGAACCACACATACAGGTTAAAGATGTCTCCGGTGAGGAACGCGCCGTTAACGCCTGTGACCATGCCGAAAAAGAGGGGGTAGAACCCACCGCTGATGTGGACGCGACGCATCTCACACAGCGCGTAAAGACCAACACAGAAGGCGAGCGTGGCGGCGATCGCTACCATTGCTGCCGATAGCCGGTCAGCAACGAACGAAATTCCAAAAGGCACCGGCCATGAGCCGAACTCGACCGCTAGAATGTCGTATCGCGTCACGGCATCAACGAGCGCCAGCGACGAGCCGAGAAGTGCGAGAAGACCGATCATGCCAACAGCCCGCTGGGCTGTCGGCGACTGCCAGAGACACGCGGTAATCGCTGCCAACGCCAGCGGTATCAGGACCGGCCAAATCGTGACGAGGATGTTGTAGGTTTGCAGATCCATGTTTGAGTTATCCTTGCTCGCCTTCGGCTGCTGTCATCGCGGCCGTGTCGAGTGTTTGAAATGATGAGTAGGCTTTCACTGCCAGGGCAATCGCGAAGGCGGTCAGTGCGAAACCGATAACAATAGCGGTCAAAACCAATGCCTGCGGCAGCGAGTTTGCAGCTGTTTGTGCAAGACCTTCGGTGCCCCTTTCGATGATTGGTGGCGCGACCGAACCCAGGCGACCGGACAGGAAGATAACAACGTTTGCGCCAGCCGCAAGCAGCGCGATACCGAGGATCATCCGCACAAGATTTCGTGCAAGCAGCATGTAGATGCCAGCTCCTGCGATGATCGAAATCATCGCCGCGTATACGACAGTCATTGCTGTACTCCTTGAAGGGTAGGGCCCGTTTCGGCCGTGGCTTTTTCACGATGGATAACGAGAGCGTTTTGTTGCTGTACACGCACCATGAAGGCCAGCACGCCGCCGAGCACTGTGAGGAAGACGCCCAGATCGAAGATCATCGTCGTGCCGATTTTAATCGACGTGAAGCCGAGGTTGAGATCACCCCACTGGTGGGTGAGGAACGACCCGTTGAGCCAGGCTCCAGGCAGTCCCGATACGATGGCGAGCACCAAGCCAATGCCCATCACGACAATCGGGTGAAGCCAGAGCCTTTTCTGGGCGAAATTCACGCCAAGCGCGAGTGCGAGGACCGCAAAACCTGCGGAAGCAATAAGCCCCCCGATAAAGCCGCCGCCCGGTTCGTTGTGCCCGCGAAACAACACAAAGATCGAGACAGCGATCATGATGACGAAAAAGAACCGCGCAGTCGTGACGAAGATGAGAGATGGCATCGTGACCGTGCTGTCGCCACTCGTCTCCGGCAGCGCAGTTTTACGAATAGACAGAAGGCCCCACACGCTGATCGCAGCGAAGGCCACAACCGCGATTTCGCCCAGTGTATCGAGAGCGCGGAAGTCGACCAAAATGACGTTAACGACGTTCCGTCCAAAAGCGTCACTAAGGCTTCGCTCCGCGAAGTATTGTGTCACGGTCAGGTCAAACGGTTTGGTCGCTATTGATAGGACGACCACAAACACAGTGAGTGCGAAAGCTATCGAAAGAAGGGCGTCACCGGGTCTGAAGTCGAACCGCCCGTGATCCCCACGCCGGATCGCAATCGTTGGAAGTTTGACCAACACCGCCATCACGATGACGACGAAAAGCGTTTCGACAGAGAATTGTGTCAGTGCAAGATCCGGCGCACCGTTCATCAAGAACACGAGTGCGATACCGTAGCCCAACAGGCCCACAGCGACGACCGCCACCACCAGAGAGCGGCTGATAGAGGCGACAACCGCGCTGGCAGCGACAAGCAAACAGACGATGAGAAGGTAGGGGCGGATCGGTTGTGTGACCAATGCGGAGACATCGCCGAAACCGTTTGTTCCCGCAAAGCCCACAACAATCCCGTAAATTAGCGCTACGGCCACGACGCCAATCGTCGTCACGACATAGCTGCGCATTGATCCATTCTGCACAGTGCGGGTCGTGCCTTTCGACAGCGCCAACAAGCCATCAAACAGGAAGTAGTAACCGCGCTCCGCGCTCAGTTTCTCAATGGGCGCAAGGTGCGCAACGAGCCGACGAAGGCGACCCCATTGCCAAATAAAAACGCCGCCGACTGCTACAACTAGGATCGATAGGAGCAGCATCGGTGTAATGCCCGCCCATAATTCAAAAGAGACGTAGAAGGGTTCTCCGTTCAGTGCAATCGCTGCGGGTCCGACAATCAAAAACTGCGGAATGTCAGCAAATACACCGAGCGCGATACCGAGTATCGCCAAAACCGCGGGACCGGCTGACATTCCAAACGTCTCACCGTGGATGCAGTCTGATTTCTTGAGCATCGGGCCCGTGAAAAAGGGCTTCAACGCTAACACGCCCGCGACTGCGACCAACACGGCGTTCACGACAACAGTCGCCGCAGTCACGAGAAAGACGAAGGACGCTTCCAGCTTCGCTTCAATCACATACTCTTTAGCAATAAAGCCGATAAAGGGCGGCAAGCCGGCCATGGATAAGCTTGCCAGGACCGTTGCGGCGGCGGTGATCGGGAACACGTAAAGGAGGCCGTGAACGTCGGCGACTTTGGGTTTTCCTGTCGCGTGAATGACAATGCCTGCGCTGAAAAACAGTGCTGCTTTGTAAAGCGCGTGGGCAAGAATGAAGCCAGCCACACCAATCGATGCACCGGGTCCCTCAAGAGCAATGAGAGTGACGAGAATACCAAGCGATGCGACCGTCGAATAGGCCAGCATAGACTTGAGGCCGTCTGTACGAATTGCGTTATAGGCGGCGACCAGCATCGTGACGAGGCCGAATCCGAGCATGATGTTGAGCACGGTGGTGGACTGCGAGAGCACCGGGTCAAACCGCGCGAGCAAATAAATGCCGAGTTTCACCATCGTGGCAGAGTGCAGATAGGCGGACGCCGGTGTCGGTGCCTGCATCGCATTCGGCAGCCAGAAGTGGAACGGGAATTGGGCAGACTTCGTAAACGCTCCGAGCAATATCAGCGCGACCATGATTGCAAACCAAGGGCTTGCTGCTAGGCCTTCGGGATCAGCTGTCATTGCCGATAACGAGAACGTTCCAGCTTCCATGCCTGCGATCAATAGTCCGCCGAAAAGCGCCAGACCGCCGCCCGCTGTGATAATCAAAGATTGTAAAGCAGCTTTGCGCGCCGCGGCCGATGTGGACTTGAACCCGATCAGCATGAAGGAGATCAGGCTCGTCATCTCCCAGAAAATGAACAGCGCGATCACGTTATCGGACAGGACAGCGCCGAGCATTGCTGACATGAAGAGGAGGATGAAGGCGATAAACCGCGCGCGTTCATTGGCCTTTTCGTCAGGATAGTAGGCCGCTGCGTACAACACGACGAGTGCCGCGATGCCGGTAATCAACAACGCAAACAGCATTGAAAATCCATCGAGCCGAAGTGCAAGGTTCACATCAATGCTCGGTACCCAATTCACCTGTTGGGTGTGGGTAACAATCTGCTCATCGGTAGCAAGCGAGGGTAAGTAGGCAATGAATGCCGCAAACAGCCCCGCAGGCAAAAGCGCTGCAACCGGGCCACTCAGCTTGCCAAATCTTGGTAAAATAAAAAAACTCGCGATTGAACCGGCAAAGGCAACAATCAAGATTGTGGCGAGCGAAATTTCAAAGGGCATACGGCTTCTCCTGTCGCCCCTACCGGAGCAACAGCCGTGCCAGTTGATATATCGAATAAAATCAATCAGTTAGAAATAGGCTGTGAATCAATCCGTGAGCTTATGTTGGAACTTTCGTACATGAGATGTTCGGATAATCGGACACCGATCAAGAGATGCGAAAAATCGACCAAGTTTGGGCAGAGCTTTTGTCATTCGATACGTGATGTGCAAAAGGCCTCGCGCCGCCTCACAACCGCGATGAACCAGTGGAACTACCGTTGAGCTTGCTCAGTACAATCAATTCGCCATCCGATTTGACCGCGTTGGACGACAAGGCGCTCCGGCGCTTGGCCGATGAGTTGCGCGCGGAACTCATACAGTCTGTGTCGAAGTCCGGCGGTCACTTGGGATCGAACTTGGGCGTTGTTGAACTGACCGTTGCAGTTCACGCCGTATTCAACGCGCCACATGATCGAATAATCTGGGACGTGGGACACCAAACCTACATCCACAAAATCCTGACCGGTCGACGCCACAAGCTTCCGTCCATTCGGCAAGAGGGCGGCCTGTCGGGCTTTACCAAGCGCAGCGAGAGCGAGTTCGATCCGTTTGGCGCGGCGCATTCGTCGACATCTATTTCAGCAGCCCTCGGAATGGCAGAAGCGTCAAGGTTGAAAGGTGAAACCCGCAACGTCGTCGCCATTATCGGCGATGGCGCAATGTCAGCCGGCATGGCTTTTGAGGCGATAAACAACGCCGGCGTAAGCAAGTCGAAAATGCTGGTCATCCTCAACGACAACGACCTTTCGATCTCCGAGCCTACCGGCGCTTTGAGTCAGCATCTTGCGTCGCAAAGCGGAGAAGTCTCGCAAAACCTCTTCACGAATTTGGGATTCGCATACACTGGGCCGATTGACGGTCACGATATCCTCGCTTTGATGTCCGCACTTCAGCAGTACCAGAAGTCTAATTCGCAAAAGCCCGTTTTGCTCCACGTGAAGACGCGGAAAGGCGCAGGGTACCCACCAGCTGAAAACGCTGCTGATAAGTATCACGGCGTGGGCGGATTTGACGTGACAACAGGGCAGCAAACCGCAAAGAAATCTGCCAAGACTTACTCTTCTGTCTTCGCCGAAGCGCTGACAGGCCACGCCCGTGGCGACCAGAACGTCGTGGCAATCTCGGCCGCTATGCTTTCCGGCACGGGTCTAGAATCATTTCAGAACGAGTTCCCCGATCGTACTTTTGACGTCGGCATCGCTGAACAGCACGCGGTGACGTTTGCAGCGGGATTGGCTTGCGAAGGCATCAAGCCTTTTTGCGCGCTCTACTCAACGTTTCTGCAACGTGCCTATGACCAAGTCGTCCACGATGTTGCGATCCAGAATTTGCCTGTCCGGTTCGCAATTGATCGTGCCGGCTATGTGGGTGCGGATGGCGCGACCCATGCGGGTTCATTTGATCTGTCGATGCTCACTTGTTTGCCAAATTTCATAGTCATGGCACCTAGCGACGCGGATGAGTTGAAGAAGATGATTGCTTTGGCAGTCGACTATGATGATGGCCCTTGTGCGTTTCGCTATCCGCGAGGCGAAGCTATGTCCCCGCCTGAACCTTTTGCTGGTCCACCGATCAAAATCGGAAAGGGCCGAATCGTCAAACAAGGCACTCGTGTTGCCATCCTTTCGCTCGGCACGCGCCTTCAGGCATCGCTGGACGCTGCGTCGCGACTTGATGAACTCGGCTTCTCGACAACCGTGGCAGATGCGCGCTTTGCAAAACCGGTAGACGCAGGCTTGGTCAGTCGCATCGCAAAAGAGCACGAGTTGCTCATCACGGTCGAGGAGGGTGCAATCGGTGGTTTCTCCGCCAGTGTCATGCAACAGCTGTCGAAGACCGGACTACTTGATGGGAAAATCAAGGTCCGCGCGGTCATGATGCCCGATCACTTCATCGATCATGCGTCACAAGCCTCGCAACTCAACACTGCTGGCTTAGACGCGGAAGGGATAGTCCGCACCTCACTGGATGCGTTGAATTTTAACCAATAATTCAACGCTCCATTTACCAACACAGCAGTTCCCGCTTCCGCTCCACTTTATCGCAAGGTCAAAATCGTACGTTGGTGTTCCACCTGTTGGAGAGTGCGCGATGATGAATATCATGTTGACCGGCGGATGCGGCTATATTGGCTCGCACACCTATGTGGCGTTGAAAGAAGCTGGCTACGAGCCAGTGATCCTCGACAATTTCTCAAATTCATCGCCGGAAGTGCTGACACGCCTTTGTACGCTTTTCCAAAGCGAGCCGATCTTCGTCCACGGCGACATTCGCAATCGAAATACCGTTCGGACAGCGCTCAACAAACACAAGATTGACGCAGTGATCCATCTCGCTGGAACAAAAGCCGTCGGTGAAAGCGGCCGTTTGCCGCTAAAATATTTCTCCAACAATGTATCCGGCTGCCAGACACTTTTCGAAACCATGGACGACGAAGGCGTTCGCAAGGTGATCTTCTCTTCGTCGGCGACGGTTTACGGTGAGCCCGAATACCTGCCGCTCGACGAAAAGCACCCCTTGGCTGCGACCAGCATTTACGGCGACACGAAGTTAATCGCGGAAAATATGCTCAACGCTGTTCATCGAGCAGACCCGCGCTGGTCGATCATCAAGCTGCGCTATTTCAACCCGATCGGCGCGCATCCCTCCGGTCTGATCGGCGAAGACCCGCTTGGCCTGCCCAACAATTTGATGCCCTACATCACGCAGGTGGCCGTTGGGAAATTGCCAAAGCTTCAGGTCTTCGGTGGCGATTACGACACACCCGATGGAACCGGAGTACGAGACTACATCCACGTTGATGATTTGGCACGCGGTCATGTCGCTGCGGTCCGCTTGCTCGATCAGCCCCAATGCACACCAATCAATCTGGGCACAGGAACGGGTTATTCTGTGTTTGAGATGATCCGCGCGCTTGAGGTCGCATCAGGTCGTAAGGTGAATTACGAAGTCGTTGCGCGCCGTCCCGGGGACATTTCAACCTGCTATGCTGATCCATCGCTCATGAGGTCACTCACAGGCTGGGTGGCGCAAAACGGCTTGGAAGAGATGTGTCGTGATGCATGGCACTGGCAATCGGAAAACCCGCAAGGCTTCCGAATGGAAGGTGAGGCGGCCTAGAACGCAGCAAATTGCGACTATTGCGCCATGCCTATACGCCCAATGCCCGGCAGATTGAGTGCTGGCCGCAGAAGGTCAAGGCCGAATGATTGGCCGAGCAAGTGCACTTCGAGACCCGCGCGGACACCGACGGTGAAACCTACCAACCCCCGAAATGTGACGCTGAAATCATAGCCATCGCGCGAAGCGTGAAAGTATGATCCGTCCACAAAATCCTTGCCAACGGCGTGGGCGGGAAGGTTCCAGCCAAGTTCTGGGACGGCACGCAAAACATGGCTAACAAAGCTATTGGAGTTGGGCCCGGGCCAAATGTGATAAGCGCCATGATCATTGAAGGGATAGGCATCTATCGCCGCGCGCACCCTCGGAATGAGCGTGGTTGCTTCTTTGCCGCGTAGTTTGCCAATGACATAAGGTTGGTTCGAGTACCAATAGGCGTCGGCTGCATAGCCGTTTCGGCGGACCGGACGGCCCCATCCCACCTTGTCCCAGCGCTCATAGCGCGATGCGCCAACTTCCTTGACGACGATCCAAGTGTGAACCGAGAACGCGCCTTTCAGGCCTCCGGTTCGTGCCGCCATAACATAGATTTCGGCGTCATCGGTTCCGATTTCATCCAGCAGACCGCTGGAGCTCCAATCGGCTGTACGCCAGCTGCCCAGTCTATCAATGAAAGACCACCAGACAGCCGAAGCGGTCAGCGGCAGGATGAAACAGATCAGAAAAGCCGAGAGCAGTAGCTTCACTTTTTTAACTTCACCGCCGTGCCGTAGGCTAGGATTTCCGCGGCACCCTGTGTGACCATGGATGTCGTAAAGCGCACACCAACGACGGCGTCAGCACCCATCGCCCGCGCGTCCTGTACCATGCGGTCAAACGCCTGTTCGCGCGCTTCGGCGAGCAGTTTCGTGTACTCGCTCACCTCTCCGCCAATCAGATTACGAAGAGCTGCGAGTATATCTGCGCCGATGTGACGGGCGCGGATAACATTGCCGCGCGCCACCCCAAGTGTCGCTTCCACCTTTTCGCCGGCCAACTCATATGTAGTCGAAAATTGCATCACTTCTCAACGTTCCTCGAATAATGGTTGTCTTCGTCGTTTTTCAGCCGGTCGCGCACAAGCTTGAAGATGATCGCGCCTACAATCGCGAGCACACTTCCAATCGTTAAGATAAACGGTACGCCAAATCCGGATGAAAATGCCGCAAACGTGCCTACCGACAAATAGAGCAGCAGAAACAGTCCTACGACGACCACAACTAAAATCAGAACAATATTTTCAAGTTTCATCACTTCTCTCCGCACGCAGATGTGGTGCAGGTGAGACGGTTTTTGAAGACCGTGCTTAAATCAAGCGATTTCCGCGCACACGGATGTTGTGTGGTGGCTGCTCGTCGCCAAGGATCAAATCGCCCGTGACCGGTCTTGCCCAGTGGTGAGCAATGATTGCCGCTTGGCGGGCATCAATAGCGTTGTCTTCCAGCACCGCATTTCCAGCCCCATCCGCTGACGAAACACCAATCCCAGTTTCGGCGTTCACAATGGTGTTGGAGCGTACAACGACGTTTTTCAGATGTGGTCCCCAACCGACATTGATCCCGAAGAGCGGAGCGTTTTCGATCATGTTACCAATCACGCGCGTTTCAGCCTCGACAAAAATCCCGATGCCAAAGCCCGGCTCCATCGGTTCGTAGCTACCGGAGAGCGAGAGATTTCGCACGGTATTTTGAGAAACCACCGCGCCTTGTCCGCCCACTTCGTAATTTGTGACAGAGATGCCGTTGGTCGCGCCGTCGATTGTATTTTGAGAGATGAATGCGTTGCGAAATCCAAATTCAGCATAAATTGCCGTCTCGCCACTACGCAAACAGGTGTTGTTGACCACCTGAAAATTACGTGCCGCATTCGCGCGAACCGCGGAAAACGCACAATCGGTCACCAGATTTGCGCTGACCGCGACGTTTTCGGTCCGAAACACATTGATACCATTGCCCCATTGGCCGGTACCGCCATTATCGGCCCGAATCTGCTTCACCGTATTGCCGGAGATTTCGCTACCGTCCTCGCCCTGCTCCCAGCGATGAAGAATAATGCCACCGTTACCGCATTGTGTGACTTCGTTTTCGGTGATGGTTAAGGCGTGAGATTGAACGCCAAAAATTCCAAACCGCGCCCCGCCAGAAACCGTGTTTCTTGAAACATCGCCGCTGCATTGCTCAAGATAAACTGCATCGTTCGAACCGCCAGAAATTGAGCAGTCGTGCAATGAAACATAACCAACATTGCGAAAATCAACTGTGCCAAGCTTCGCGCTGCTGTCTTTAAACTCACCACCTGCCAAGTCGATGTCTAGGACTAAAGCCCGTCGTAGATCGCGACCGTAAAGGAGCGTCTGCCCGCCGTTTTGAACAAGTTTGGTCCGGCCACTCTCGCCAACCAGCATCATGCCCTCGGGACAACGAATTTCATTGACGCGATAAGTCCCGGCGGCGAGGCGCACCATCTGTCCGTCGACGCTGGCTGCGTCCAGCATGCGCTGAAATTGCGCCGATTGATCGGCTTGCAGGTTTGGAACCACACCAAAAGCGGTTGATGAAACAGCGTTCACAGCGACCGTTTTTGAGACAGTCTGTGCCAAAGAGGCGTTGGCAAATGAAGCCGCCACGCTGCCGGTACCAATCAGGGACAGTAAGTCTCGTCTTCGCATTCGTCGCTCCCGCTTTTCCTCTCACGCTCCACGGCCTGTGCCAAAAGACAAAAGGCCCGCGCGATCTGCGCAGGCCTCCAAAAATTAGGGTTAACGCCATAAGTTGGCAGCCGTGTCAGATAAACTGGCTGAGCCCCGGAATTGAGCTGATAACATTGTCCACCGGCTCATCGCCCGCTTTTTCCTTTGCAAATGCGATCGTTTCTTTCGACAGGCTTGATATTTCACCCATGCCGAGCCCGAGGCCCATGAGTTTTGTGCCGAGACCCATGACGCCTCCGCCCATCATGCTGCCGAGAAGACCGCCACCGCCGCTCGCGCCATCAATCAACGCTTGCGCGCCCGGCATCGCTTCAATCATGCCCTCTACGCTTCCCTCCGGCCCTTCTTTTTGAAGGAACGCGAGAATCATACCGACCGCGCTTTGTGCCTTTTCGGCGTCGATGCCGACATTCTCGGTGATGCGCGAAATAAGTTCTTCCATGTCTGTCTCCCAAAACTTTGACGTAAACGTCATATGTCGGAACATGCGCGCCGCGACAAGCAAGTTTCAGAAATAAAACTGAGAGCAAACGGTTGGCATTGGCGAGGCACCTGACTAGGAAGATCGCGGTTCGCAGAGGGGCTTCTCGATGGAAAATCATCTATTTGTAGGCACGAGCAGGAAGCCCGATGATACGGTTCAGGCAAAAGAGTTTTTGAACTTAAAATACGCCAACCGCCATGGATTGATCACAGGCGCCACGGGAACCGGCAAAACCGTCACGCTGCAGATATTGGCGGAAGGGTTTTCCAACGCAGGCGTGCCGGTGTTCTGCGCGGACGTGAAAGGCGATTTATCCGGCATCGCGGCAAAAGGTGAGCCCAAAGACTTTCTCTTCAAGCGGGCTGAAATGATTGGCCTCGATCCGTATGAGTTTCAGGAATTTCCTGCGATTTTCTGGGACCTGTTCGGTGAAAAGGGGCACCCGATCCGCGCGACCATCTCGGAGATGGGACCACTGCTCCTGTCACGGTTGATGGACTGCACAGACAGCCAGGAGGGTGTGATAAACATCGCTTTCCGCATCGCGGATGAAGAAGGTTTAATGTTGCTGGACCTGAAAGACCTACGTGCTCTTTTGATGAATATGGCAGAAAGGTCCAAAGAGCTTTCTGCCAAGTATGGCTCGGTAAACAAGCAATCCGTCGGCGCTATTCAGCGCAAGCTTTTGGTGCTGGAACAGCAGCGCGCTGATCTGTTTTTTGGCGAGCCTGCGCTGAAAATCTCGGACATCATGCGGACGACGCCCGACGGGCGGGGGGCGATCAACGTGCTTGCCGCCGATCAACTCATGATGAACCCGCGGCTCTACGCAACTTTCCTTCTCTGGCTCCTATCTGAGCTTTTTGAGGAACTGCCGGAGGTCGGCGATCCCGAAAAGCCGCGGCTTGTGTTCTTCTTTGACGAGGCGCACCTGCTATTCGATGAAGCACCGAAAATCCTTGTCGAACGCGTTGAACAAGTCGTGCGTTTGATCCGCTCTAAGGGAATTGGCGTCTATTTCGTGACCCAAAACCCGCTGGATGTGCCCGATTCTGTCCTTTCGCAATTGGGCAACCGCATACAACACGCGCTACGCGCATACACGCCTCGTGAGCAGAAGGCTGTGAAAACAGCAGCAGATACGTTTCGTCCAAATCCGGACTTTGATTGCTACGAAACGATCACCACGCTTGGTGTCGGTGAGGCACTTGTGTCCACCCTCGAAAAGAAGGGTGTTCCCGGAGTTGTGCAACGCACGCTCATTCGCCCACCGTCATCGCGTTTGGGTCCGATAAATGATGCTGAACGTTCGGACGTAATCAAGGTCTCTCCGGTCCTTGGGCAGTACGATGAAACCATTGATCGCGAGAGCGCTTACGAGCTTTTGAAAAAACGCGCTGAAGAGGAAATGAAGCGCGAGGAAGAGGAAGATCGCCGCGAGGCGGAAGAGGACTGGGAGCGTTCTGCACGATCCCAATGGAAACTGCCCAACAGCCGTCGAGATGATGACGACGATTACGACGATGATGATCGTCGAGACTATGATCGCGATCGCCGTCGGAGGTCTCGTACAAAATCAAAACGCCGCCGCACCACCAAGCGCAGGCGTTCAAGGCGCAGCGATAGCGTCACCGAGGCAGCGGTAAAATCAATCGCGCGCAGTGTGTCGTCGCAGCTTGGACGAGCACTTGTTCGTGGAATTTTGGGAAGCCTGAAGCGGGGTTTTTGAGCGGTTTCAACGAACCAAAATCGGCGTTTTGTTCGGTACCCTCGAATAGAGATCAATCACGTCTTGGTTCATGAGACGGACGCAGCCAGATGATGCATTCGTACCGATAGACTTCCACTGTGGGGAACCGTGTAGGCGGTACAACGTGTCGATCCCATCTTGGAAGATATAAAGTGCGCGGGCACCAAGAGGATTGTCTAAACCCGGGTCCATACCGCCGTTTTCAGCTGAATATTTTTCCAGATGCGGCTCACGCTCGATCATCTCTTCCGGCGGTGTCCATGTCGGCCAACGGCGCTTCCACTGCATGAGCGCGCGACCCGACCATTCGAAACCGGCGCGGCCAAGACCGACGCCATATCTAATTGCTCTGCCGTTGCCCAAAACCAAATAGAGGAACTTATCGCTTGTATCCACGACGATGCTTCCAGCCTTTTCACGTGTCGGATCTCTTACGACCTGACGCAGGTAGCGTTCGTCGATCTGCTGATAGGGGACCGCTGGAATATTGAAGCCACCGTCGGTTTTTGCCGCATACATCTCTTCGAAGGATGGGAAGTCGGGTTCTGGGCCAAATGGCAGGCGAGGGGGCTTGGGCTTCGTTCCGTCGGCTTGCTCAGGCTCAGTTGTTACACATCCCGCGAGTGCGGACATTCTCCAGAATCCGGACGGAAAGGACATGATCGTCGCGAGCTTTGTTGGCGAAGAGTCCTCGGCCGCAGAGAAACTGAGTATCGGCCCATTCGATCAAACCGGAGTTTGGGCACTGGGCAGCCAATTTGAAACAAAAAGCGCTCAAGGACCTGAACCGATTGAGCTGATCAGCAACTTCGCTGTCAATATCGCCAGCGAACGGGAAACGGACCTGCGACCAAGCGAATCAATGTTAGAGAAATCGAACGCATCGAAGTCTCTGTCAGGCTGGTTTGGAAAACCGGTTTGGTATTACTTGGTCGCAACCGCGGCGTTGCTGTTCGTTACCGAATGGTTGCTACATCAAAGACGAGTTTTAACGTAATCGGACAAAACAGGATCAATGATTCCATTCGAAATAACTCGCCCGTGGGCTTTGGCATTGTTGCTGATTGCGATACCGGTTTTGGTTCTTTTTTTCGTTCGTTCTCTCAGTGATTTCCCACGATTCCAACGAAAAGCCTCACTGGTTCTTCGAATCCTGATTGTCCTTTTGTTGATACTGGCGCTCTCTGGTTTTGCATGGCTGAGAAGTTCAGACGAACAGTATTTTATTTTCTTAATCGACCAAAGCACCAGCATCAGTGAAAACGGACGAGAAAAACTGGATGAAGTACTCGCCGCGGCGAAAGAGTCCGTTGGAGACAACAAGGTCGCGTTTCTCCCGTTTGCTTCCACAACCGGCGAAATTGTCGACTCGTTCGGTGAGGAAAAGAAAAAAACAAAAGAGTCATCGTCTGACCTAAGTGACAATGAAAGTGGCGAATCGGAAGAAGTTCAGATTGAGTCTATTGACGAGCTGGCCAAACTTGAAGAACAGAATCAGTTTCAGGACGGAACAAATATCGCCGCGGCAATCGAAGCTGCCGCGGGCTACCTTCCCCCTGGCTACATCCCGCGAATTGTACTGCTCAGTGATGGAAATGAAACGCAAGGCGACGCCATCGCTGCTGCATCTCAAAGTCGAGTTCCGGTCTCGACCATTGCACTGCCGCCACGGTCAGAACAGGAAGTCCAGCTTTCAGCAGTCAATGTCCCGGCGGAAGTTCGCGAAGGCGAACCGTTCATGGTGGAAGTCGTCGTTCAGTCCAATCACGAAGATGAGGGGCTAATCGAAGTATTCCGCGGCGACCACAAGGTGGTTTCGGAGAAACGAAAATTGAAAATCGGCGAAAATCGGTTTCAATTTCAACAGTCGATTGAGCGCGAACGTCTTGCCGCCTATACCGTGCGGATCTCTAAACTGGCCAATGACACCTTGCTGGACAACAATATCGAGTCCGGGCTGGTCTACGCCGCGGGAAAACCAAGAGTACTAATCATTGAAAGCGACCCCAACCTGATTCGGGATCTCGCTTATGCACTCGAAGAAGAAGGCATCCAGTCTGATATTCGTCCACCACAAGGGATGCCCGAGTCGCTCGCCGATTTGCAAAATTACGAACTGGTTATTCTCTCCAACGTTCCAGCAACAAAACTCACACAGCAGCAAATGGAAATCACTCGCACCTATGTTCAGGAACTTGGGGGTGGTTTCATCATGCTCGGAGGCGAACAATCATTCGGGTTGGGAGGCTATTACAAAAGCTCCTTGGAAGAAGTGCTTCCCGTACGATCCGATTTTGAAAAAGAGAAAGAGAACCCGTCACTGGGAATGGTGCTTGTCATTGACAAATCCGGATCCATGGATGGCGAGCCGATCGAAATGGCAAAGTCAGCGGCCAGAAGTGCGGTCGAGCTGCTTGGCAAACGTGACTACATCGGCGTGATTGCGTTCGATGGCGAATCGTTTGTGATCAGCGAGATGCAATCTGCTAGGAACAAGGGCAAAATCAGCGATGAAATCGCCCGAATTGATGCCGGTGGCGGAACTTCAATGTACCCTGCAATGGAACTCGCCTTCGAAATGCTTAGCG
Organism: Pseudomonadota bacterium; assembly: GCA_038745535.1. Taxonomy (GTDB): domain Bacteria; phylum Pseudomonadota; class Alphaproteobacteria; order Rhizobiales; family Rhizobiaceae; genus JBCDLI01. The sequence goes on from JBCDLI010000013.1 coordinate 51,360, forward strand.
CGACGTCCGCAAAGCTAAAGCACTGCATTATTCTCACTGATGGTGTTTCATCACCCGGCGACTTCGAAGGCCTAACTCAGACAATGGTCAGTTCCAAAATGACGGTGTCAACTGTTGGTGCGGGCGACGGTGCAGATATCGACCTGCTAGAAGCAATCGCCCGGGTGGGAAAGGGGCGCCACTATCACACGACAGATCCAGCTCAGGTCCCGCAGATCTTCGCCAAGGAAACGGTGACTGCCAGCAAGTCCGCGATCGATGAACAACCCTTCCTGCCTCAGGTTATTCGTGCAACGTATGCGTTGGCCGATATCGATATGGAGTCCGCCCCATTTCTGTTGGGATACGTGATGACACGCCCCAAGCCTACTTGTGAAGTCGTCTTGGCAACCGAAAAGGGTGACCCACTCTTGGCGTGGTGGCGTTATGGCTTGGGCATGACCGCAGCATTTACTAGTGACGCGAAGAATCGCTGGTCCGCAGAGTGGATGACGTGGGAAGGTTTTGGAAAGTTCTGGACGCAGGTTATTCGCCATACGATGAGGAAAAGCGATGCGCGTGGAATCATCGTCGACGTTCAGCGAAACGGAAAGCGAACGACGCTCAACGTCGACGCCGTTAATGAGCTAGGGCAGTTTCTCAACAACGCCGATGTAGAACTGACGTTGATCAATCCCAACCTGAAACGCG
>JBCDLI010000014.1:0-48869 GCA_038745535.1 Pseudomonadota bacterium
ACCCGCGAGGTGGAACTTGAAACATTGGAAACGCTTCTCAAAGAGGAGTACGATCTGGAAAAAGATCGCCTTGAGAAGCTTATTGATACTGCCCGCCAGGCAAATGATGAGGCGGTGGACTTCTTCAAATTTACCAGCGTGTTGATGCGCCACCTCACACGCGAGCAATGCGTCGGCTTCATCGAGCTCCTTTGGGAAATTGTTTACGCCGATGGCGTCCGTCACGAATTGGAAGATCACGTCACTTGGCGCATTTCAGAACTTCTAGGCGTCAGCGGTCGCGAGCGTGTGGTCATGCGTCAACGCGTGCAGGAGCGCATCGGCATTGCAGATGCAGCCGAGGACTGACGTGAAAGCTGCTCAATATTCCACTCCCGAGGGCACCTCTCACCTCGCCCCCGTCCTCATTGTCCTCCATCAAGAGACATCCTCGTCGGGCCGGGTCGGCCAGATGTTAAGCGCCATGGGGTTCGGTCTCGACATTCGGCGACCTGTACTTGGCGACGCACTTCCTGAAACATTGGCCGACCACTCCGGTGCAGTCGTCTTTGGTGGTCCCGTCAGCGCGAACGACGCCTATGATTACGTGCGTGCCGAGACCGACTGGCTTTCGGTACCGTTGGCTGAAAACAAGCCGTTTCTTGGCATATGTCTTGGCGCTCAGATGTTGGTGAATCACCTCGGTGGACGGGTTTACGGTCGTGAAGATGGCAGCGTCGAGATCGGCTGGTACAACATGGAAGCGACCAACGAAGGCGCAGAGCTGATCGACTGGCCGAAAAAGGTCTACCAGTTCCATAAGGAAGGGTTCACGCTACCAAAATCTGCCATCCGCTTGGCTTCATCGCCTTGCTTTCCAAATCAGGCTTTTCGCTATGGGGAAAATGCCTGGGGCGTTCAGTTTCATGCTGAACTAACACAAGTGATGATGCATCGCTGGGCCGTGCGCGGTGCACATCGATTTCACCTTAAAAATGCGCAAGAAGGCCGTTACCATCTTCAAGGCCGACTTGATCACGATGGACCACTTCGCGCGTGGCTGCAGCAGTTTCTAACAATCGTATTTAAGCAGAACGACTAACGCTTTCCTCAGACCCGTTGCCAATTTCGATGCGATCAAGATAACGCACGTCGCGCAGTTGGGGAAATAACCAAGCCCATGCGCCGGCAACACCAACGGCGCCCAAGCCACCGATGACCACGGTGGGCACAGCTCCAATGAAAGCAGCAGCTGCACCGGCTCGAAAATCTCCAAGCTCGTTCGATGCGCTGATAAAGACCATATTGATCGCATTTACCCGCCCGCGGACCTCATCTGGCGTCCAAAGCTGGATGACAGTCTCGCGGATATAAACGCTGACCGCGTCTGTGGCTCCGATGAGCAGCAGCGCAATGACCGATACCCAAGTGATCGTAGACAACCCAAAGACTGCTGTGAAAACTCCAAAGAGCGCCACGAAAATGAACAATATCCGGCCCGCATGATCACGGATCGGCGAGGCAGCAAGCCAAGTTGCAGTAATGATAGCGCCGATGCCGGGCGCAGCCCGCAGAAGGCCCAATCCCCAAGGCCCCGTCTCCAAAACGTCGCGAGCGAAGACCGGCAACAATGCGACCGCTCCACCGAGAAGCACAGCAAACAGGTCCAGCGATAATGCGCCAAGAACCACCTTTTGCCTGCGCACATAGCGAATGCCCTCAAACAGGCTTGAAACGGTCAGGCGCTCAATCCGACCCGTCTCACCCGGCTTCGGGATCATCAACACGAGCAGCAGTGCGCCAACGAGTAAGGCCACGGCACATAAATAGGCCACGTTCGCTCCGACCCCGTAGATCAAGCCCCCCATCACGGGGCCGGCTATCGTTGCCACCTGCCAGGCGGAAGAATTCCACGCGACGGCGTTTGGAAACACCTGTCGGGGCACCAAATTCACCACCAGAGACTGCGACGCCGGCCCGAGAAACGCTCGCGCCACGCCAAATCCGGCAAGCGCAACGAACACCGGCAATGGCGAGGTCAATCCACGCCATGAAAACCAAAGGATAGCGACCGCGCAAAGGACTTCAGCAAAAACGGAGGCAGCCATAACGTTTCGCCGACCGAAGCGGTCCGCCGTTGTGCCAGCAATAAATACCAAAAGCAGAAGCGGTACGAATTGAACAAGACCAATGATGCCAAGATCAAGCGGATCGCGCGTGAGGTCGTAGATCTGCCAACCAACGGCGACTGCAATCATCTGCGCTGCCAAGGTCGCCAGAAACCGCGACGCCCAATAAACCGCGTATGCACGGTAGGTGAACGCAACGAAGCGCCCGTGCTGCACATCTTCTTGAGGAATGGCTGTCATGGACAAACGCATAGAGTGCCGAGAGGGCTACGCAATCACTTTGTTCATCGGGACATCGATGCTTTTGGTTGCGGTCGCGTAACGTCGCCACTATTTGGTAGCAAACGACAGGAGACGTTCCGTGGGCTTGGCCATTGTAAACACGCTACTTTACGCGCTTAACATTTACACATGGATCGTCATCGCGATGATCATCTATTCGTGGCTCTACACGTTTAACGTGATCAACAATTCCAACCGCTTCGTGGCGATGTTGGGCGAGTTTTTATACAAGGCGACCGAGCCGGTGCTACGTCCCATACGCCGTTTCATGCCCGATCTCGGCGGTATCGATATTTCGCCGATTGTTCTTTTTGTCGCCATTTATTTTGTCGAGCAGATCATCCGGAATTCGCTCGGACCGATACTTGTCCGCGCGCTATAACAAAAAGGCCGCCGCATCTTTTCCAGACACGGCGGCACAGTGAAGATTGCTAAAAACGTTCAGCCTTTTGACTTGGCGCGATCAATCGCTTCGGTGATGAATCGCTTTGCGTTGTCGACATTTTGCCAACCGCCAAGCTTTACCCATTTGCCGGGCTCAAGATCCTTGTAGTGCTCGAAGAAGTGCTCGATCTGTTGCAGCGTGATCTCGGGAAGATCGGAATAGTCATCAACGCCATCGTAGCGCTTCGTGAGTTCTTGCGATGGCACGCCGATGATCTTCTCATCCTGACCGGAATTGTCTTCCATCAACATCACGCCGATAGGGCGCACATTGATGACACAGCCCGCAATCAAAGGACGGGTGTTGCAAACCAGCACGTCGATCGGGTCGCCATCTTCGGAAAGCGTGTGTGGAACAAAGCCATAGTTTCCGGGATATGCCATTGGCGTATAGAGGAAACGGTCGACGACAAGCGTGCCTGCGTCCTTGTCGAGTTCGTACTTGATTGGGTGACCGCCGAGAGGAACTTCGATGATGACATTCACATCGTCAGGTGGATTCTCACCGATCTTGATGGCTTCAATACGCATTTTTCTTTTTGCTCCGATTGTCTTTTTGGTTTGCGCATGGGGCCCTTGCCCGCCGCGATTCCTCTTAAAATTTGCGAGAGCGGGAACCGCTCCGAGTTTGTGGGTCTGCCCACGACGTGACATTTCACCGATGGTATTTGCTTAAGTTCCAAACGCCCCTCAAACACATCGCGCCATTATACAGAAACTGTCATTGAATGGTTATGCGCCGCGTGCCACTTTCCGCCTAGAAGGAGCAGGAAAATGGTAGAATATGAACGTCTTGTCCCGTCGCTAGCGTTCGGCGCTTTTCTGCTTTTCCCCTCCTTTGCAACCCAATCACATGCCGAAGAGAGCATTGTAACCCTCGGCATCACCTCGGTTTACACGGATCTCAAAATAAACGAGGACTGTGTGACCCTCAGCACTGATGACCTGGGCGGAACACTTTCTTGCCCAGGTTTCGGCGGATACGGCGCAACTATCACCGAAGCAGATTTAAGACTGTCAGTCTTCTACGGTGACCTTGGGTCCTGGTATCTGGAGGGCGCTTGGGAGAGCTTTCAGACATTTAACAACATAGGCACCACGTTGGAGTGGCGGCTGGAGGACGGTGTTCCCTTCGCGACAATCCTGAGGTGGACCATTGAGTTTTCACCCGGTGACGAGGCGCAAAATGGCGAAATCCTCGTTGTATCCAAAGTTGGTCAACCCGGTGAAGGCGAAGCCTGCATTGTTGGATATGTCGATGCGCGCGGCAACGAAAACGCAAATGAACTCGCGCGGGATATTGCCGATGAGCTGGCTATCGACTTTCAGTGTCGGGTCGAGACGCCGGAATATCGGGGCGCACAAGGGTTCATGACTGGAATTCCCGTTAGATCCTTTGGACCCTGAACGGAAACGAAACGCTAGTCCCAGAGAAAACCTATTTTCTCCAGCGTTTGCCCATCAAACGTTTCGCGGCCCTGAACGGCATCCTTCCCGCCGAGATCGGAATAGAACTCACAGGCCCGCTCATTGTCTTTAAGTGACCACACGACCAAGCCTTCGCATCCGTGAGCGAGCAGGGATTGCCGCGCTTCCTGGAAAAGACGTTTGCCTAAACCCATGCCGTGATATTCCGGCAGGAGATAGAGCTCATAGACTTCACCCTCATGGCGAAGAGCGCGTGCGCGGTTTAGCCCGAAAGTGACGTAGCCAAAAACTGTATCCGACGAACCAACAAGATAGATGGACGTGCCACGTCGTATGGCACGATCCCACCATGCGCCGCCGCGACGGTTGATCATACCCGTCAGTGCGCGGTGCGGAATAACGCCGGTATATGCAAAACGCCAAGCGTCTGCGTGCACGTCGGCAATGCCGTTCGCATCGTCTGGCGTCGCCCGCCTGATATCTATGGTTAACATTTCCATAACGATTTGCAGACTAGCGGCCATCGGCAAATGCGCAAGCAGGGATTGCCCGTCGCCTGAAATATGCACGGCTCGTTTTCAAACGCGCGGACTTATATGTCACGCAGTCGTGACTCCGATGCGATCAGAGCACTCGCTAACCTAACTCTATGTCATCACGCGAGGGTTAAGTCATGTTGCAAATGTTCAGACGAGGGAGCCCGGTCATTGTCGGAGGGCTCGCGGCATTCGGTATCACATGCTTTGCGGCCACCGCACACGGAGAAGAAAAAGAACCACTTTCTGAGCACGTGATCGAGCAATTCGGGGAACCGCCTGACATCCCGAACGGACCGCTCTCATCAACTTTGACAGAAGCGGTTGACACAGCTTTTGTTGAAAGCGCGGTTCAATCCACGTGGAATCGCGATCAGGTCATCGCACTTGAGGAAGTCGCCCAATCTGGCGATCCGCGTTTGGCGTGGGTTATTGCTGACCTGATGCGTTTCGTTCCCCAGCCTCAGTTGAATGCCCAGCTCTCTGAGGCGGCATTCACTCTTCTCGGCAAACAGCCAGCAACGCAAAATCAATGGGGAATCGTGACCGATCATTTAATCGCATGGAACGTCCCTGCTCCTCCCGATTATTTACGAATAAAACGAGCCATCTTCACAAACATCATTCCCGGCTGGGACGCGTTATTTGTTGAGGGCGATATTGATTGGCGTCACGTTTCATGGGGTGGCGTGCTCATCGACGATCGCGCCTACGACACCACGGACGAGCCCTGCAATTGCATACCTGCCGCGGACAATCCGGAAGTGGTTTCAGCAGACGAAGCCGATTGGCTCGACGATGATGCCGTCGTCTTCGGCATCGAAGTCAATGGCGAGTACCGCGCCTATCCCCGTCAGATCATGGAGGTCCGCGAGATGGTGAACGACACGCTCGGCGGCCGCGATCTTGGGGTCCCATACTGCACGCTTTGCGGCGCGGCCCAAGCCTATTTCACCGACGGTCTGCCAGTAGGCGTTGAACGTCCGGTGTTGCGCACCTCAGGACTTTTGATCCGCTCCAACAAAGTGATGTATGATCTAACAACCATGTCGGTCATCGACACGTTTCGCGGGAATGCCGTCACGGGCCCACTGGCGGAAAAGGGCATCACGCTGAAACAGGCAAGCGTTGTGACGACGACATGGGGTGCTTGGAGGGCTGCTCACCCGCAAACCACAGTGCTCATTGAAGAATTGGCACTCGGTCGCGATTTCGACTTCCGAAATAACCGCGATGCGGACGGACCCATCTTCCCGGTCGGCAATGTCGATCCACGGCTATCGGTGCACGAAGACATTATCGGCGTGGTGAGCCCTTCCGGCAAACCAATTGCCTTCCAGCAAACCAGCGCCATGGCGGCGCTTCAGTCGGGGAACGAAGTCACCTTCGAAGATGTGAAGCTGCAGTTAACCGGCGGCGGCATCAAAGCCATGGGCGAAAACGGCGAAGACCTCGGTAGTCATCAAGCCTTCTGGTTCGCATGGTCTCAGTTTTACCCCGACACTGAACTTTGGCCGGGATAAAGCAGCATCGCTAGGCAGCGGCATTGCGCTTCTTCTCAAACCGCTTGCGCTCGTGTGGATCTAGATAGAGCTTCCGCAGGCGGATTGATTTCGGTGTCACTTCGACGAGTTCATCGTCTTCAATCCACGAAAGCGCTCGCTCCAGCGTCATACGGATCGGCGGGGTGAGCTTTACCGCTTCATCCTTACCCGCAGCGCGCACGTTGGTGAGCTTCTTGCCCTTCAGCACGTTCACCTCGAGATCGTTGTCCCGGGAGTGAATTCCGATCAACATGCCCTGGTAAACCTTGGTGCCCGGGTCGATAATCATCGGTCCGCGATCTTCGAGATTGAAGAGTGCGTAGGCGACCGCTTCGCCCTGATCCATGGAAATCAAAACGCCGTTCGTGCGTCCCTGAATTTCGCCCTTGAACGGCTGATACTCATGGAACAAGCGGTTCATCACCGCTGTGCCCTTGGTGTCGGTCAGGAGTTCCGACTGGTAGCCGATCAAGCCGCGCGTCGGCGCATGGAACACAAGACGTACACGATCACCGCCGGATGGCCGAAGCTCCAACATTTCCGCCTTACGTTCAGCCATCTTCTGAACGACGGAACCGGAATGCTCTTCGTCAACGTCGATTACGACCTCTTCAATGGGTTCCAAAAGCTGACCGCTATCGTCTTTGCGCATCACAACGCGCGGACGCGAGACGGCTAGTTCGAAGCCTTCGCGGCGCATCGTTTCGATCAACACCGCTAGCTGAAGTTCACCGCGGCCAGAAACGTGGAACGCGTCTTTTTCCTCGGAGTCCTCGATTTTGAGCGCTACATTGCCTTCCGCTTCCTTCATCAAGCGGTCCCGGATGACACGGCTGGTCACCTTGTCGCCTTCGGTTCCGGCAAGCGGTGAATCATTGACAATGAAACTCATGGTCACCGTTGGCGGATCAATCGGCTGCGCTTCCAATGCCGCCGACACGCTTGGATCGCAAAACGTGTCCGCGACTGTGCCTTTGGACAATCCGGCAATCGCAACAATATCGCCTGCTTTGCCTTCGTCGATTGCCTGACGCTCCAAACCGCGGAAAGCAAGGATCTTTGATACGCGACCCGTCTCAAGCGTCTCGCTCTTCTGGTTCAGCACCTTGATCGCTTGGTTCGGCTTCACCGTACCGGAATGAATGCGGCCTGTGATGATGCGACCGAGGAAAGGATCAGCTTCCAAAATCGTGCCGATCATAGAGAAATCACCTTCTGCAACGGTCGGCGATGGAACATGATCGACAATGAGATCGAAGAGCGGCGTGAGTGACGCATCGTCGGGCCGTTCTTCGGTTGGCGCAAGCCAGCCGTCACGACCGGACCCGTACAAAATTGGAAAATCGAGTTGTTCGTCGGTGGCATCAAGTGCAGCGAAGAGATCGAAAACCTCGTTCACGACCTCGTCGGCGCGGGCATCCATGCGGTCGATCTTATTGACCGCAACGATCGGGCGAAGGCCTACCTTAAGTGCTTTGCCAACCACGAACTTCGTTTGCGGCATCGGACCTTCAGCGGCATCCACGAGCACGATAGCGCCATCGACCATGCTTAGAATGCGTTCGACCTCACCGCCAAAATCGGCGTGGCCCGGCGTATCCACGATGTTGATCTGCGTGCCTTTCCACTCGACCGAGGTGGCCTTGGCGAGAATGGTAATGCCGCGCTCTTTCTCAATGTCGCCGGAGTCCATCGCGCGCTCAACGATGCGCTGGTTATCCCGGTAAACACCAGATTGTTTTAAGAGTTCATCGACGAGCGTGGTTTTTCCATGGTCGACGTGCGCGATGATCGCGATGTTGCGAAGAGACATTGATTTTCACTTTTGGGAGGTGCGGGCGCGAACCGGTCGCGCGACTTCGTTTTTGCGGCCATAGCGCACTTTGCTGCGATGCGAAAGAGGAGGCTTTGGTCGGTAAACTTTAGCGCGAAGCGGCAAAATTGTTGCCGACACCGCCCCAGGGTAGCTGGCTGGGGAATAACCTGACTACAGTTGAGTGTGGCAGGATTCCAACCTGATCAAAGCAAAATCATATCGCCTTTAAAATCAGCACGCAGCAAACGGTTTTAGTAAAATTCTAGCCGTTTCTTGCGTTCCGGCAGGACATGCTACGGCTGGCACACCAATTGCTGGCATGGCGCAAGACGCACTCATCTCGTAAAAATTTTCGAGTGTTTGACCAAAGGGGAACTATCAAGAATGTCCGGTAACGCAGCACGCCTAAACGCTATAAAATCAATTGCAACGGCCAAAGCCCACGAGTCATCAATCGATTTTGAGGCCAGTCCAACGAGTAGCGTGTGGGGCCAGAACGTATTTTCACTCAATGAGATGGCTCAACGGCTGCCGAAGTCTGTTTTCAAATCCTTGAAAAAAACGATCACATCCGGCGAGCCGCTCGACATTTCAACAGCCGACGCCGTTGCCGAAGCCATGAAAACATGGGCGATTTCCAAAGGTGCCACCCACTACGCCCACGTCTTCTACCCACTCACCGGCCTGACCGCTGAAAAGCATGACTCATTCTTTGACCCTGACGGCGATGGCGGCACAATAGCAACATTTTCAGGTACCGCGCTGATACAGGGCGAGCCTGACGGATCTTCTTTCCCGAACGGCGGCATTCGACAGACGTTTGAAGCGCGTGGCTACACCGTATGGGACGTCACCAGCCCAGCCTTTATAATTGAAAACCCGAACGGCACGACACTGTGCATTCCGACCGCCTTTGTCTCTTGGACCGGTGAAGCGCTCGACAAGAAAACGCCCGTTCTGCGTTCCATGCAGTCGCTTAATGAGCAGACGCAACGGGTGCTGAAATTCTTCGGCACGGACGGACCATTCGTTTCTGCGACTGCCGGTGCAGAGCAGGAGTACTTCCTAGTCGACAACAGTTTCTATTACGCTCGTCCAGATCTTTTGGCATGCGGGCGTACGCTTTTTGGTTCACCTCCGCCAAAGGGGCAGGAATTTGATGACCATTACTTCGGAGCGATCCCGGAGCGGGTTCAATCCTTCATGTTTGAAGTTGAGCGCGAGTGTTTCAAGCTGGGTATCCCTACGAAAACGCGGCACAACGAAGTGGCGCCCGGACAATTTGAAATCGCGCCGGTCTACGAATACGCCAACATCGCCACTGATCATCAGCAGATGATTATGACGATACTCAAGAAGGTGGCTGGCAAATATGGAATGGCGTGCTTGATGCACGAAAAGCCCTTTGCGGGAGTCAATGGTTCCGGCAAACATGTCAACTTCTCTATGGGCTCGTCAAAAGCAGGCAACCTGTTCGATCCCGGCGAAACGCCCGCAGAAAACGCACAATTCCTGATTTTTTGCACCGCCATGATCAGCGCGGTTTACAAGCACGCGAAACTTCTCCGTGCCGTCGTAGCTTCGGCGTCGAACGATCATCGCCTTGGCGCCAATGAGGCACCTCCCGCAATTCTGTCAGTGTTCCTTGGAGATGAGCTAAACGAGGTTTTCGAAGCCATTGTCAGTGGAAGCGAAGTCTCCTCGAAAAAAAGCACGCTTCACGTTGGCGTCGATGTCATCCCTGCCATTCCGAAACACTCCGGCGACAGAAATCGTACGAGTCCTATGGCGTTTACAGGAAACCGCTTTGAATTCCGTGCGGTTGGTTCCTACCAGTCAATCGCCGGGCCCATGGTTGCTATGAATACTATAATGGCAGAGGCATTAGATGAGGCAGCAACCCATCTTGAAGCCGCTGACACCGATACCGCAGAAAAACTTGGGGCAGCGGTCGAAGAGTACATCAAGAAAGTATGGGCCGAATGCTCAACAGTTGTGTTCAACGGCGATGGCTACTCCGATGAATGGCATGAGGAGGCGGCAGAGCGCGGTTTGCCCAACCTTAAAACGACAGCCGATGCACTACCGGTACTCCTCGATCCCACATACGCGGCGCTTTTTGAAAAATATAAGGTTTTGTCCGAGCGCGAGCTCCATTCACGCTATGAAGTGTACGCCGAACAGTACGTCGCGTCTGTGAATGTGGAATCAAACCTAGTTGTCGAAATGGCCAAGACGGTCGTGTTCCCCGCGGCAATCCGCTATCAAGGCGAACTGGCGCTTAGCCTCGCCAACTTGAAAGCAGTAGGGATCAACACAGATTCTCTGACGCTTGAAAAAATTACGGGACTGATCGCTGATCTGCAGGCAGGCATTACCGAGTTGGAAAGCTTGAAAGCCTCCGAGCATGACCAAGGCGACATGGGCGCGCATTGCATGTTCATCAAAGACAAGGTCCTGCCCCAAATGGTGGCAATTCGTGCAATTGTTGATGAATTGGAAGGGCTCGTTGCTGATGACCTCTGGCCTCTGCCGACCTTCCAGGAAATGCTGTTCATCAAATAGGCATTAAGAATAAGAAGAGGTTATCGCGATTAAGTTGCGATACCTCGGCCGCCTAACAGTATAACTCTGCGCCTACCCGCTGCGCGTCGGAATAGCGATCACCTTCCGCAAAGCCGGCGGGTAGAAGCTGTTCAATCTCGGCGAGGTCATCGTCTGTGAGCACCAAATCGACCGCTCCGGTGTTTTGTGCAAGATGATCGGTCGAACGCGTTCCGGGAATCGTAATCGAATTCGGCACTTTTGCCAAAGCCCAAGCGATAGCGAGCGTTGGCAATGGAACACCTCGCGCCTGCGCAAACGCACGCAATGGCTCTACCGCGCTTATATTTGCCGAATAGGCCGGTTCTTGAAAACGCGGATTGTGCTTTCGAAAATCACCGTCTCCGAAACGCGAAGCAATCGGTGGCCTATCGCCAAAAATGCCACGACCTACCGGCGAGAAGGAAACGAATGTCGTGCCCAGCTTCTCGCACATTTGCAAAAGTCCGAGTTCCGGTTGGCGCGTCCAAAGCGAATATTCGCTCTGAACCGCTGCAATGGGATGCACCTTTGATGCGCGAGCTAGCGTAGACGGCGCGATCTCAGACAGGCCAATCGCGCCAATCTTACCTTCTTCGATAAAGCGTTGGAGCGTGCCCATCACATGTTCGACCGGAATGCGCTGATCACGGCGATGAATATAGAATAGCGGCACGTGATCCACGCCAAGACGCTTCAAGGAGCCTTCGAGCTCTGTTCTGAGATAGGCCTCATCATTGCGAAAATCGCGCGGCGGGCCGTTATCGATTCCAGCCTTCGTCGCGATCACGAATGTGTCGCGCGCGTTTGGGTGATCACGCAAAAACGAGCCTATGACCTTTTCTGAAATCCCCATCCCATAGATGTTGGCGACATCGAGGTGCGTTACGCCGAGCTCCAGCGCACGATGCAGGGTGCGATGGCTTTCTTCCGTATCAGTCGCGCCATAAATGCCGCCAAAACTCATACAGCCGAGGCCGACACGGTTCACCAACGGCCCTGATTGACCGAGTTGGACCTGTTTCATTGATCGTCCTCTATCAGCAACCTTAGGCGAGGCCGCGTCCTTCTAGCATCGCATCAGGTGTCGGCAGCTTACCTCGAAACGCGATATAGGCATCCTCCGGTTCAACCGACCCGCCCACCGAATAGATATGGTCTTTCAGCTTCTTGGCGATTTCGGGGTGGAACGGATTACCTGCCTCTTCAAATGCGCGGAACGCATCGGCATCCAAAACCTCCGACCACATATACGCATAGTATCCGGCTGCGTAGCCATCACCGGCAAAGATATGCAGGAAGTGCGGCGATGCGTGGCGCATGGCGACAGCCTTGGGCTTGTTCATCCCAGTTAGGAAATCGTTCTGGAATGCAATCGCATCGTCAGGCGCGTCTGCTCGTTGATGATAGGCCATGTCGACCATGGCGCAGGCTGTATATTCCACGGTCTGGAACCCGGCATTGAAGGTCTGCGCGGCAAGCACCTTGTCGACCAGTTCCTTTGGCATGGGTTCACCGGTTTCGGCATGAAGCGCAAACGCGTTCAGAACGTCCGGCACTGTTAGCCAGTGTTCGTAGAGTTGGGATGGTAGCTCGACAAAGTCACGGCTGACAGACGTTCCCGCGACCGACGGATAAGTGACGTCGGACAACATCCCGTGCAGCGCGTGACCAAACTCGTGGAACAGCGTTCGCGCATCGTCGAAGGAGAGGAACGCTTCCTCACCCTCGGGCGGCTTCGCAAAATTCATCGTGTTTGTGATAAAAGGGATTTTGCCTTTCAAATGTGATTGACCTTGGATCGCGCTCATCCACGCGCCAGACCGCTTTGAAGGTCGCGCGAAATAGTCTCCGATAAACAGTGCCTTCAGCTTTTCATCTGCGTCAAACACCTGCCAAACCCGTGCGTCGGGATGCAGCCAAGGCGCATCTGGAACTTCTTCAAACGATAGCCCAAAGAGTTTGCCAGCCACATCAAAGGAAGCGTCGATCATCGCATTCAATCGCATGTGCGGCTTCACATCATCATCGGAGAAAGCGAACCGCTCGGCCCGTATCTTCTCCGCATAATAGCGCCAATCGGCAGCGGTCAGGTCACCATTGTCGCCTTCCGACCTCATCAGCTCTTCAATGTCTGCTGCCTCTTCATGCGCGCGTGCAGTCGCTTTTTCCCAAACCGTTGAAAGCAACTCGTTCACAGCTTCGGGCTTCTTCGCCATCGTGCCGTCGAGCTTAAACTCTGCGAAGGTATCAAAACCCAAAAGTGAAGCCCGCTCTGCGCGCAGCTTCAATGTTTCAGCGATAATCGCACTATTATCCGTCTCGCCACCATTGGCTCCGCGTTTGGTCCACGCGTCAAAAGCCTTCTCACGGAGATCGCGGCGGGCAGAAAATGTCAGAAATGGCTCTACAATCGAACGCGCAAGCGTTACCGCATGCTTACCTTCATGCCCTCGCTCGGCAGCTGCCCCCGCCATTGCCTGCACGAGAGACTTTGGCAGTCCCGCCAAATCGTCGTCGCTGTCGAGAACCATGATCCACTCGGCTTCATCTTTCAAAACGTTTTGACCGAACTGCGTTCCCAGTGTCGCCAATCGCTCATTGATTGAGAAAAGACGTTTCTGAGGTTCGCCCGTAAGACCGGCGCCCATGCGCGTGAACATGCGATGATAGCGGCGCAGCACTTCATGTTGTTCAGCGTTTAGACCAAGCTCATTGCGCGATTGCCAAAGCGTATCAATGCGCTGGAACAGTGTGGCGTTCGATGCGATTTCTGCAGAGTGTCGCGCAAACAATGGCGACAGTTTTCGCTCCACTGCCTGAATGTCTTCGTTGGTGTGGTTCGCTGCTTTTGTGAAGAAGAGCGATGCCGCTTTCCCCAGCACCGTGTCGATCCGCTCCATTGCCTCTATCGTGTTTTCAAACGTCGGCGCATCAGAGCTGTTGGCGATCTCTTCATGGGCTGCCTTATCTGTTTCAAAACCGGCGAGGATGGCAGGCTCATAATCAGCATCGGCGATATCTGTGTAGCGCGGCAGGCCGAGCGCGGCATCCCAAGTCTCGATGGCCGAATTGATCGTTTGAGTTGTCATTGGCGGAAGCTCCATTTTGTCCCGACATATGGTTCCATGGCGACGGTCTCAATGTGCGATTTCAAACAACCGCTAAACAGCTATGTGATTCACATAACTGATCCGATCATTGATCGTGCCGCGCACTGCCTCCCACAAAAGCGAGAACGACTGAAACCCTTCGTCGGTCACATCATCGGTATCGAGTGCTTGTACGACTGTGCGTAGAACATCGTCCAGTTCCAGCTTTAAGCCCGCCAGTTCCTCCAACTCGTCCTCCAAAATCGCCCTCTTCTGGATGTCGAGAAGTTGGTAATTGTAGGTATCAGCCCGGTTCTTCTGACTGGATGTAAAGCGTGATCGAAGCGCCAGAAAGAACGAAATGAGCAGCGTAAATACAGCCACGCCCAGCGCCAATGGTTCTGCGTTTTCTTGAATGAAGGTCGGCTCATCGCGATTGTAGAAAGCGGCGGCACCCGCATGCAACGGCACCGAAAGACCACGGGTCTCGTCCGGCTTTTGAATGGCGGACGCAAGTGAGAAACGGATCGTCAGGTCCAGACGATGCTCGAAAAGAACACGCGTCAGTTCGCGAACCGCATCGGCGTCAACGTCTTCTCGTGACACTAAAATACGTTCCACCGAAGGTGTCATCGTATCAATGGCAGGAACGGGTGTAGCACCGGTATAGGTCCCTTGGGGGATTATAGATGTCTGGAGGAACGGGCGCTTTATCGCGATAGCGGGCGCCTGGGTGATCGGCACAATGCGGAGCGGTAAGCCAGTTAACTGCGCGTCCTCAAACAAGCGGATGAGCTGGCTGTCGCGTTTCGACCGAACTGTGAAAAAGACGTCCACATCGCCGGCGAGCAATCGTGCGGCCCCAACCTCGAATGGCTCGGCCGCCCATCTGAAATTTCCAATCGGAAGGTCGTAGTGGTCTCCCAATACCCAAAAAGATCGGAAGGAGTCCGTTCCAAATTCCGGCATGGAAACGGTTGCATTCTGCAGGTCAGTGACCCGAAAAACCCGACTACTGCCAAGCGTAATCAGTTGAAATACATCGGGATAAAGATCGGCGATGACGCGGACATCGGAAACGACGGGCGTGTCAGCGCGGATCACGCCAACATCAATTTCACCGCGATTAAGCCGCGCAATGTTCACTGACGAATCGCGACTGGCCCGCACATCCAAGCGTAACGTGTCCGAGTGGCGTTCAATCACGTCGGCAACTTCGCGCATCAAAATGTTCGCGTCAGAGCCAAGCGGCCCGGTCGCCACCGTCAAAATGGTCGGTTCGCGGTCCCGATAGTCTAGCCAGAAAAATCCGCCACCACCGGCGGTGAGAACGATCAGAGCAAAGACTAAAAACCACCGTTGCGCTTTGGATTGTCCTGACCGCTTATTGGCGGCGTCCCCGGTATCCGATGGCCGTGCGGACATCAGCCTATGTCCGGTCTCGCTTTGCCAGGGTGCGAAGCCGCAGCGCGTTTAGTCGGATGAAGCCAGCTGCGTCTTTTTGGTCGTAAGCGCCATGATCGTCTTCAAATGTCACCAACTCTTCGGAATACAGAGATTTGGCGCTTTCGCGCCCGGTGGTCATCACGTTGCCTTTATAGAGCTTGAGCCGGACCTTGCCCTCAACATGCTCCTGGCTGCGATCAATCGCGGCCTGCAGCATCTCACGCTCAGGCGAGAACCAGAAGCCATTGTAGATGAGTTCGGCATATTGCGGCATCAGCTGATCTTTGAGGTGCATCGCACCGCGATCGAGCGTGATGGACTCCATTGCCCGGTGTGCGTGTAGCAAAATAGTTCCACCCGGTGTTTCATAAACACCTCGCGATTTCATGCCCACAAAACGGTTTTCAACGAGGTCGATGCGGCCAATCCCGTTGTCGCGGCCCAAATCATTGAGCGCTGCCAGTAGGCTTGCCGGTGACATAGGCTCACCGTTCAAAGCAATTGCGTCGCCCTTTTCAAATTCAATTTCGATGTCCGTTGCGTCGTCTGGCGCTTCCATCGGCGAGACGGTACGCATGTGGACGAATTCCGGCGCTTCTACCCACGGATCTTCGAGCACCTTTCCCTCAGACGACGAATGCAGGAGGTTTGCATCGACCGAAAATGGCGCGTCGCCGTGCTTGTCCTTCGGCACTGGAATTTGATGCATCTGCGCAAACTCGATGAGTGCCGTCCGCGACTTAAATTCCCAATCACGCCACGGCGCGATGACCTTGATGTCGGGATTAAGCGCATAGGCAGACAGCTCGAAACGCACCTGATCATTGCCCTTACCGGTAGCGCCATGGGCAATGGCGTCCGCGCCGGTTTCTTCGGCAATCTCTACCAACCGCTTTGAAATCAGGGGACGCGCTATGGAAGTGCCAAGCAGATAGATGCCCTCGTAAACGGCATTGGCGCGGAACATCGGGAACACGAAATCGGAAACGAATTCTTCGCGAACATCTTCAATATAGATCTCGCGAATGCCCATCATCTCCGCTTTTTTCCGCGCAGGTTCCAGCTCATCGCCTTGCCCAAGATCGGCGGTGAACGTGACGACTTCGGCGTCGAACTCCGTCTGCAACCACTTTAAAATGATCGATGTGTCGAGACCGCCGGAATAGGCGAGCACGACTTTTTTGATTTTTCCAGAATTAGACATGCGCCATCCCCGAACGCCGATGAAATTTTCGCGCAACATATTGGCTTTCATCACCTGCGCAAGCCGCGTTTGACCGCGAGGCCAACTTACAAAATTCGGTTGCAAACATGTCGCTGCCTGCGCAAGGCAAATGCATGTTTGATTATGTGCCGACGACTGCTGTCCTACTGCAATTTGCTCTTGCGTCCATCGTGCTCGCGATCACGCCGGGTCCGGACATGGCGCTCTATGTCGGCAGAGCGGTAACCCACTCACGGGCAGCCGGTCTTGCTTGCTTTGCAGGCGCCGTAACGGGAGTTTTGGTGCACACCATGTTGGTCGCACTTGGGCTTTCAGCCTTGCTCGTTGCAGCACCAACCGCATTTCTTGCGCTTAAGATTGTTGGCGCGGCTTACCTGATCTGGCTCGCGTGGCAGGCCATTCGCCAAGGCTCGTCACTGACCATCAAAGGGCAAAAGCGGGCCACCGGTTCGTTGTGGAAGCACTATCTGACCGGTATCGGTATCAACATCTTGAACCCGAAAGTCGCCCTTTTCTTCCTGACATTTCTTCCACAGTTCGTTTCCGCAGATGATCCGAAAGCGCCGGGCAAACTGCTTTTTTTGGGATTGTTCTTCCTTGCGGTCGCGATCCCAGCCATCCTTCCGATGATTTTTGCGGCCAACGCGTTTTCGAAAGCGCTTTCGACGAGACCTAAAATAACCCGGGCGCTCGATTGGTTATTTGCTGGCGTCTTTGGGGCTTTCGCCGTGAAAATCCTCACGGCGCGGGTGTCGAACCCTTAGTTCAGGATCAACCGCAGTAAACGCTCTTGATCGTGTCGTCGGTGTCGAGATCAACGTTTGTTCGCGTTTCCACAAAATCGGTCGTGAGCACATCATTTGGGCGAATAACACGATAATTCGCATTGTTCGGGACGCGCACAGTCGTGATCGGCTCACCAATGCTGTCAACTAAGCTGACATCGCAAGTCCGCCCCGGTGAGGGCGTTACAGGCGCCGGACCGGTTGAGACAGGCGCTGGGCTACCGCCATTGCTTGTCGTTTGGGTGCATGCAGAAAGCGCAAAAGTGGCAATGGCCACTACAATGATTTGAGTTTTCACGGCAAACACTCCGACTTCACTTCCAACACCGCGTTAGCCCTTGCGCCGTTGATAGACAAGGGAAGCGATGAAAGCTTAACCGGATATTTGACGGCGTGCTGCGCCTGCATTTTGACCGCTAAGAAACCAGTACACCCATCCGGCTACGGTGCCCGCAACCGCACTTGCGATCACAGCATGGGCCAATTCAGCCATGTCAGATCTGCCTCCGATCTGAGGCATGATATAGATGAAGAGCGTGATGGCCATGGTGCCGACGGCAAGGCCGCAGAATAGATGCAGGCCAAGGTGCCTCCACCGATTTTTCTCGGCGAGCACAACGAGAACAAAGACTGGAATCGCTGTCATGACAAACGCAGCTATTCCAACAGCGGCAGCAAATGACAGGAAGAACGAAGGGCCTTCCAACCAATTGTCTGTTCTCAGAAGAATGTGCAGTTGAAGCAATATCCAGACCAATACGTATACCATAGCCCCGACGGCCACAGAACCGAGATAGCCCGCAGAGATCTGTAAAGCTCGTTGACCTAACGTAATCAATTAGACGTCACCCTTGATGCTCCATCAGGAGCATGTGCATTTCGTGGGGCAAACGTTCAACCTGCTTTCAGGCGTTTGTGCGACGTTACTTTTGAGCTGACGCTTCCATCTTGGATATAGCACGATTTGGATTGGTTTCGCGCTTCGGCGTCCCGCGCGTTCAGGGTTATGTTCTCGAAGGCGCAGGGGTCGACGTGTCATCTAACACGCGGTTAATTCTCCGCTCGCTGGGCCTGCTGATATGCAATCGACCCACAGCACGTGGAGCGCGCGCCGAATGCCATAACCAGATCGCGTACGCCGCAAGGCTTATGCAGATCGCCAATTCGCGAATTTCTGTCGGTTCAAACCGCAAGATGAGGTTCGGTCCAGCCAACAGATAGACCGCTTGGGAACCGATCATGACGGCGGCGACAAGCACGGCGAATATTCGAGTGAATTCTGACGCGCGCATTGCGACAATCACAGCGATTGAAACCGCGACCACAAAGAAAAGTTGGTACGGCACAATTGCCCAACTGTTGAACATGGCACCGGCGACAGGAAGCGTGGCAACAGCAAAGCCAGGCGACGGTACAAACTGTCGAAGTCCTAGTCTGTCGAAAAGCGCCATGCGATCTGCGACCAACGGCAATATGCAAAAACACAAGAACGCGCCGCCGTAATAAACCAGCTCAAACCGATGCGTGTAAAAATTGTGCAGGTTCGTTTCGCTTTGCAGATTGGCTGCAAAAGCGTCGGGTGTCCGCCAGCCAATCATGTGCAGGCCGTATGACGTTTCTTCTAAAAGGAGGATGAGTACCGCCAGCGTCATGGCAACACTAAGCCAAGCCGGGTGTACAAAGAACGCTTTTACATGGTCACCTTTGCGGATCGCGAGTGTCGCTGCAACCAAGGCGATCAGCGCAGCCAAAAGCATTAGCTCCTGCCAGAGCGCGATGAATGACATCTCTTGGATGCTTAGAGCGAAGAAATCGGGATAGAATGTTGTCAGCACTGCACCCCAGACGATGACCCCGCAATTTAACAGGAGAAGCGGTAGTGTGAAGCGGTCAAATCTGAAGCTGGCGCCGAAGGTGTCTGACGACCGCGCAACCAGCAGTGAGGCAAGCGAAAAACCCAAAACACACAGCGCTACCAAAAGCACAGTTTCGACCAACTGCCAGTCAGCGATGGTCCAAGTCTCATGGTATTTTTCCAGCACGCGACGGCCAACGACGGGCCAGAGCGGGACAGCGCCTCCTAACGGCGTGACGACAATCATTGTGAGAATAAGTGCGCGCATCCAAGAACTCCAAACCGCCGAGATCACACGGCTTGGCGCCCCATTTCAATTCGATATGTGGCAGGTGGTTAATGAATGGCGTCGAGAAAACTTTGAAAACACGCGCAAATTACGTTCGGTGATCGGCAGCTTGAAGACACTAATCCCCGTGACCCTGCACCATCATTCGCGCTTCATAGGCAAGGCGTTCGGTTTTCTTCATCCGTTCAGACGCTGACTTAAGCTGACCGCAAGCGGCCAGAATATCTTGACCGCGGGGCGTACGGATCGGCGACGCATAGCCGTGCTCATTGATGAAATCGGCGAACTTCTCAATCTGCTCCCAGTCAGAACACTCATAAATCGACCCCGGCCATTTGTTAAACGGGATCAGATTGATCTTCGCAGGGATGCCTTTCAGAAGGCGGATCAACTCTTTTGCGTCAGCCATTGAGTCATTCACGCCCTTCAGCATCACATATTCAAATGTAATGCGCCGCGCGTTGGAAAGACCGGGATAGTCCCGACATGCCTGAAGAAGGTCAGCAATGGGATACTTCTTGTTGATCGGTACCAGCACATCGCGAAGCTCATCGGTGACTGCGTGCAATGAGATCGCCAGCATCGCACCTGTTTCTTCGCCGATCGGAACGATTTGAGGCACAACGCCTGATGTTGAAAGCGTCACGCGGCGTTTTGAGAGGCTGAGACCTTCATTGTCGGAAAAAACCAACATCGCATCGCGAACATGGTCATAATTGTAGAGCGGCTCGCCCATGCCCATCATAACAATATTGGAAACCTTGCGGCCCTCACCGGGCACAATTGCACCAGGCGGCGTATCAATCTCCGGAAAATCGCCCAACCGCTTTCGAGCCAGCACCACCTGTGCGACGATTTCGCCAGCTGTCAGGTTCCGCACCAACCGCTGCGTGCCGGTATGACAAAATGTGCAGCTGAGCGTGCAGCCAACTTGAGAAGAAACGCAGAGCGTGCCGCGGCCTTCCTCAGGAATGTAGACAGTCTCAACGTCCACTGGCGCACCCGCGCCCCGCGAGGGAAAACGTAAAAGCCATTTCCGCGTACCATCTGCGGAAATCTGTTCCTCAACGATCTCCGGCTGCTCAATAAGGCACTTTTCATCCAGCTTCTGGCGCATGTCCTTAGACAAATTTGCCATCGTCGAAAAATCATCGACGCCCCGGATGTAAAGCCAATGCCAGAGCTGCTGAACACGCATGCGGATTTGTTTCTGCGGGACCCCAATGTCCGCTAAAACTTGGCCTAGCTTTCCCCTTGTAAGGCCACTCACCGAAATCTTTTCAGGAGCTGAAACCGGCGATGCACTGCGTTGATGACGACGCGTACCGTGGTCCAGCGTTATTGATCTGGAATTGCCGTCAATGCTTGTTGCGTCGTGTGACACGGCGGACGTCCATTTTGTTGACGAGGAGAACACCCCTATACGGTGATAAATCCCAAAGAAAAAGGCCGGACATTTCTGCCCGGCCGCCAAAGTTCTTCAGAAGCTAAGGACGTCAAGTGCATTCCCGAATGGAATTCAGCGCTGCTGTTATTCCCGAGAGCGAATACTCGTAGACAGTGTTTGTGCCGCGCCTTGAAGTGGCGTTCACAACCATTTTGGCGCCAGCACGCATGGCCTGAACAATTTGCGGGTCTTGCGCCGCATTTTCGGTCCAAGCGTGGTTTTCTTTCGAGAAGAAAGTGAAATTCCGCCCATCGATCGTCACGCGCACCTCTGAGCTTTCGCGAAGCTGATATCCCGCAATAAATTGTGGCTCGTAGCTTACATTTGAGCCGCGTCTCTGCGTGACCACAAAGAAATTATCGCCGTGGTTAACATTCGCAGGCTGTTTGCTCGTTGGCACCGACACCGCATAGCACACTTTGCCCTGCGGACTCTGATAGCTTATCGCGCCCCAGTCTTTAAATTGCCCCATGCGTTCGGGTGTTTGCGCAAGCGCGGTACCCGCCGTCAGCATTCCTGCGGCAAAAGACGTGCAAGCGAGAACGTTCTTTACTGACCTCATTGTCCTGATGCTGTCCTTCTTTTTGCTGAACTCGCGGAATTTCTCCCGCTAGAATTTTAACGCAATTTGAACAATTGCCGTTACCAAATCCTAAATGCCCGGCATTTTCGTCGAATTTGCGCGCCAATGTCCGAGCCTCTGTAAGCAGCCAGATGAAATCGCCGAAAACGGCAATAGTTTGACTTTGACCTTTTGTAGCTTTGGTGCGACATTAGCGATGTCGGGAATACCGGTAGTGGTGGAGCGCTACGCCGTGCGAAAGATTTGATTGGGCGATGGACGTTTCCCAGCCGCAGCATTTTGCCCGCTTAGCCGCAGCGGTGGCATCCAATCGCGATCAAACCGCGTTTGCGGAACTATTTGATTACTTTGCACCGCGACTGAATGCTTATCTTCGCCGCTTGGGTCTCGAAGCATCGCAAGCCGAGGACACCGCGCAGGAGGTTCTAGGTGTGCTTTGGCACAAGGCACACCTATTCGATCCATCGAAATCTTCACTTGGTACTTGGTTGTTTCGGGTGGCCCGAAACCGTCGTGTAGACCTCGCGAGACGCGACAAATCAGGACTGTTAGACCCCGAAGAGCCGATGTTGCAGCCTTCTGCTTCGCCTGCGCCAGACTATGGGATTGATGAAAGCACGCGCGACGAACGCGTCCGCGATGCGATGAAGAGCCTGCCTGACGAACAATTGGAGCTCATACAGAAAGCGTTTTTCTTGGGCCTTTCCCACTCGCAGATCGCCGATGAGACAGGACTTCCACTCGGAACCGTCAAGTCGAGAATACGATTGGCCTTTGCGCGATTGCGCCATGTGTTGGAGAAGGACTCAAAGGTGGACGTCGACTTTTAAGACCGCTGAAAGCGGCATTCGTCACGCGTCAATCGTATTCGGCTGGTCCATGTCTGATTCGGTCTCATCCTGCTCCCGAAGCACTTTATGAGCAGCCGCCTTGTGCGCCTCAGTGATATTTCCGCGAACGGCAGTCAGTGCAGCGGTGAGAACGGCGATGTCGTCCGTCAGGCCGAAGCCGAACAAAAAATCAGGCAAAGAGTCGAGCGGAAGGACGAAGTATCCCAGAGCCGCCAAAAGTGTCACGCGAACGGTATTTGGTGTGTCCGGGTCCATTGCGCAGAAGTAGGCAGCAACGACCTCATCAATAAACGGCACTCTTCGGGCATATTTCTGAACCTTGGGCCAAAAACCTTTTTGGACACGCCGCTCATTTTGACCGCGCTCTTTCTCGGTTTCAGGACCAAGAATTTCTCCGATTTTCACGTCATCCATCGTACTCTCCACATGATAGACGTGGTGGTGTTAAGAGCGATGTTCAAGCGGCAAGTTCATCCATCGCATGTGCAAGTGCCATATCAAGATCTGACAATCCGCTGACGTCATGGGTCGTGAGCTTCACCTCAACCCGATTGTACACGTTAAACCATTCCGGGTGGTGGTCCATCTTTTCAGCTTTAAGCGCCGCCGCTGACATGAATGAGAAGGCCTGAACAAAATCGTCAAACTTGAATTTTTTCGAAATCGCATCCTGACTGTCGGACAGGGTCCATCCATCAAGCTTAGCGACGTTCGCCTCAATCTCGTCATTTGATATTTTTTGCGCTGCCATTTTCAACTCCATGCTGTGAAGCAATAGGTAGTTGAGAGCGGCAGAAGGCCAATGCGAGCGCACCGATTATCTGGCAGCACTCAGGACTGAGAAAACTCGCGCGACGTATTTAGCCCATTCATCGATGAAACCGGCGGATAAGCCGCTTCCGATTGAAGATGGTATCGCTCTTCCACGATGTATGGACCGCCGCCCACAGACGCCTTGGAAGACATCAAGACGAAGCTCGTCACCTGAGATGGCGGTATGAAAAACCCACCCCGCATGTTAATGTAGTGTGCAACGGCCTGAGGCGTGGCGCCCTTAAGGCGGGCGAGGGTCACGTGAGGACTGAACTTTCTCTTGTCCATCGCCAAGCCAAGTCGTTTGCATCGCCGCTCGACGCTTGTCTGCAGTGCATAGAGATCATCGCCTATCGTTGGCAGCGCGAATAAGGACCGGGGTTTTGCTCCCCCAAAGACGCCGAGGCCACGGAAACCCATTTCGAAGGATGATTGCCGCACACCGTCCAACTGACTGGCAACTGCATCTGCTTCGCGGCTTTCCATGTCGCCAAGAAATCGCAGGGTGAGATGATAATTTTCCCGGTCAAGCCACCGGGCGCCCGATAAGCCGCCGCGCAAAAGGCTCATCTGAAAGCCGGCTTCCGGCTTCACCTCCAAAGCGACGAACAAACGCGGCATGGCAAGTCTCCCGATCTCGGTAATTGGAGCGAATCACTCATTGCGGTGCGGCGCAAGAACAATTGATACGCACCACGCCAAAAAATGCGTCGGGCTGATGAGCCAAAGAAAAAGCCCCGGCGCAGCGCCGGGGCTTCTTAGGCGACACGATTTCGGGAAATCGTGTTTGGCGGCATATCTGGGAGGAAGGCGCCGCCAATCTCGCGTTATTTAAACTCTGGGTATGCTTCGACGCCGACTTCAGCAGTGTCGAGACCAACCATCTCATCTTCAGCAGAAGCCCGGATGCCGATAACCATCTTCAAGATGTACCAGACAACGAAGGAAGCAACGACCGTGAAGACACCGTATGCAACGATACCCGTGATCTGAGCGACCCAGTTTCCAGTGTAGAAGGCGACAGCAAGCGTGCCCCAGATACCTGCAAACAGGTGAACCGGGATGGCTCCAACCACGTCGTCGATCTTCAGCTTGTCGAGAAGCGGAACCGTGAACACCACGATCACACCACCAACGGCGCCTGTGAGGATTGATGCACCAACTGTTGGGGCAAGAGGCTCAGCCGTGATGGATACGAGACCGGCAAGCGCGCCGTTCAACACCATCGTGACATCGACTTTTTTGTAAAGAACCAGCAGCAGGACAAGAGTTGTTACCACACCACCTGCAGCAGCCATGTTGGTGTTCACAAAGATACGGGAGATGTCTGACACATCACCGATCGTGCCCATGGCGAGCTGTGACGCGCCGTTGAAGCCAAACCAACCCAGCCAGAGAATGAATGTGCCCAGCGTCGCAAGTGCGATGTTTGAACCAGGCATCGGGTTCACTTTTCCGCCTTCGTACTTTCCAGCGCGTGCGCCGAGAAGGATTGCACCGGCAAGAGCTGCCCAGCCACCAACAGAGTGGACGAGTGTAGAACCGGCAAAGTCGGAGAAGCCCATTTCAGACAGCCAGCCGCCGCCCCACTGCCAAGAACCGGCAATTGGGTAGATGAAACCGGTCAAAACGACCACGAAGAGAAGGAAGGGAACGAGTTTAATACGTTCTGCAAGCGTACCAGATACAATCGAAGCAGCTGTCGCGACGAACACCATCTGGAAGTACCAGTCAGAGCCTGTCGAATAGCCAGTGTCGAGTACCCCTGCCGCTACGCCGTCGCCTTCAAGACCCACGGGGTCGGTGCCGTAGCCAAAGCCGAACGAGCCGATGTAACCACCGTCGACGCCGGAGTACATGAGGTTGTAACCGAAGGCCCAATACATAATGCCCGCGATTGAATAGAGTGCCACGTTCTTCAGCGACTGCATCGAAACGTTTTTGGAGCGAACCAGCCCTGCTTCCAGCATGGCAAAACCAGCTGCCATAAACATGACGAGGAAGCCGCCGATGAGGAACAGAAGCGTGTTGAAGATGTAAGCGCTGCCGCCGCCCACTGCGTCAGCAACGGGTGCTGCCGCGTCCTGCGCCATCGCAGGTGAAAGCGCCAATGCGGCAGTCGTGCCTACGAGCGCTGTGGTGTAAAATTTCTTAGACATGTTTGTCATACTCCTAACTGCAAGCCAGCACTCACAGTGCTTCGGAATCCGTTTCGCCGGTGCGGATGCGCACGGCTTGATCAATGCTGTAGACGAAGATTTTTCCGTCACCGATTTGGCCGGTTTTGGCTGCGCCCGACACGGCCTCGATCACTTTGTCGACCTCGGCGTCGTCAACGACGAGCTCGACTTTCAGCTTCGGCAAAAAGCTGATCGCGTATTCAGCACCCCGATAAATTTCTGTGTGGCCTTTTTGCCGGCCATAACCCTTTACCTCAGTGACCGTGAGGCCCTGAACGCCCAAGCCCGTGAGTGCTTCACGCACCTCATCCAGCTTGAAGGGTTTGATTATCGCCATGACAATTTTCATGCGTTTATTCCCTGTTTCCGTCTCCAAGCCCGGCAATTACCGGGACGATTACGGAGCATCACACCGTCCCCCGGCATGATTTCCGCAAACAAGAATACAAACGGCGTGCCAATTCCTGCGCATCGCCGAAAAACGCCTAAAATCAGTGCATTGAACGGTGAAACCTGAATCTTCGTCAGAGCGGCAGATAATCTGAGGTCAAAAAAAGTGCAAAAATCAATTTTTGCACACTATTTAATCATTTTGCACACGAATAAGCCCTTCCTGGGCAACCGAAGCGATCATCTCGCCACTGCGATTGAAAATACTTCCCCGTGTGAAGCCACGCGCTGATGAGGTGCTTGGGCTGTCCTGCGTGTATAAAAGCCAATCATTAAGCGGATCGGGCCGGTGAAACCACATGGAATGATCGAGACTTGCAACCTGCAGATCCGGGTTAAAGATCGAACGACCGTGGACGAAAAGCGACGTGTCGAGCAGTGTCATGTCAGATAGATATGCCAAAATAGCTGCCTGTAGCCCGCGATCTGCGGGCACATCGCCAACGGCGCGAATCCAGATGTTTTGTTCCGGCGGCAACTTTTCGTCTGAAACATAGTGCGCGAGCGAAATCGGCCGTAATTCAATCGGGCGCTCGCGAAGCCAGTATCGACGAATGCTGTCTGGTACACGGTCTCCCATGCTCGCAATGATTTGGTTTTCGCTCAGCAGGGTTTCCGGCTGCGGGATATCGTCTGGCATTTTGAAAGCGTGTGACAGTCCCGGTTCATCGCGTTGAAACGATGCCGACAGGGAAAAAATGGCCTTATCGTGCTGATGGGCGACGACCTGGCGAGTGGAAAATGACCCACCATCGCGCATCGGGTCGACCCGGTATTCAATTGCAACACGAGGATCGCCGGGACGCATAAAATAGCAGTGGAGCGAATGCACAAACCGGTCCGATGCCACCGTTCGCTGAGCCGCCACGAGGGCTTGGCCGATAACTTGGCCTCCGAAAACGCGCTGCCGAGCCGTTTGCGGGCTTTGACCTCGAAAAGCGAGCCCGCCGTCGTCAATCGCTTCCAAATCCAGTGTTCGAAGGAGCGTTTCCATGGCAGTGCTCATCATCGTCTCCCAAGCTATCAGGGGTGGTACCTTTTGGCCGAATTGTATGGCCGCGCACCCATTGCTACATGCCCAATGAGAAGTCGACGGAAAGATAAGCGGACCAGCCATGGCGCGAACACCAAGATCAAAGACAACGAAAACGAAGATGCCCCGACGCGTGGACGTGTTAATCGGCGGCGCAGGCTATGTCGGCCTGGCCACAGGTCTGGCGATTGCGAAAAATGCACCCGATCTCAACGTGGCTATCGTCGACGCAGCGCCGGAAGGCGTTTGGGAGAAAGACACCCGCGCTTCGGCAATTGCTGCCGCTGCCACCCGGATGCTGGATGAGCTCGGGTGCTGGGAGGATATCGTCAAAACCGCTCAACCGATGACCGAGATGATCGTTACCGATAGCCGCGCAAGCGATGTCGTTCGTCCGGTGTTCCTGACATTTGACGGCGAGGTTGAGCCCGGCGAAGCGTTTGCGCACATGGTGGAGAACGTCCACATGGTCCGCGCGCTCCGCAAGCAATGTGATGCCCATGGCGTTATGGTCTTTCAGGGGCAAGCTCTCGCAGGTTTTGAGGCAGCAAGCGATGACGGCTCGGTGACTGTAGAAACCGCGGACGGTGAAAGCGTTGAAGCCTCACTCCTCATTGCCTGCGATGGTGTCCGCTCAAGGCTTCGCGACATGGCAGGGATTAAAACTGTGTCCTGGCAATACGGTCAATCCGGCATTGTCGCGACCATTGAACATGAACGGGACCATGGCGGTCGCGCCGAAGAGCATTTCCTGCCCGCCGGGCCTTTCGCGATCCTACCGCTTTCGGGAAACCGTTCATCCATCGTTTGGACCGAACGAACCGAAGCTGCAAACCGGCTTGTCGCGGCCGATGAATTCACCTTCGAATTCGAGCTTGAGCAGCGATTTGGCCATCATCTTGGCGAGATCAAACCGCTCACGAAGCCACGCGCCTATCCTCTTGGATTGACGCTATCGCGAGAGTTTATCGCCCATCGTTTTGCGCTTGCAGGCGACGCTGCGCACGGCATTCACCCCATCGCTGGTCAGGGCCTAAACCTTGGCCTCAAGGATGCGGCAGCCATCGCACAAGTGGTGGTGGAGGCGCACCGGCTCGGCCAAGATTTCGGAACGCTGGATGTGCTTGATCGCTACCAGCGATGGCGCCGTTTTGATACGCTTCAGATGGGCGTCACCACTGACGTACTCAACCGGCTTTTCTCCAATGATATCGCGCCCGTTCGCGCTGCACGCAATATAGGTCTCGGCATCGTTGATCGCCTGCCGGCGATGAAGACCTTTTTCATTCGGCAGGCCGCCGGTCTGGCACAAACCGCGCCAAACCTTTTGCAAGGCAAACCTATTTGACGCATGGGATCAGCGCAGCCCGAGCGTTTGCTCCATACGCTGAAATGTATCGGCTAACACCGATGGCTCTTGGAGTGAATGGGCAAGGGCAATTCCGCCCTGCCACGCGGCGACGACACTGCGGGCCCTCATATTTGCAATCGACGGACGGACCCCGCTCGATTTCAACTCAGATGCGACAAAATCAGAAAGCAGAGAAAAGCTCTGAGCTGCTCGGCTAGAGGCATCAGGCGCAGTTTTTGAGAACTCGCGCACCGCTGCGTAGATTGGGCAACCGTTTTTTACACGCTCGGCCTGAGATGAACGCAAGCGCTTGAGCAAAAGTGAAAGGCGTTCTCGTGGCTCTTGGGCTTCCTGCCTGACAGCTTCAACCAGATCGCGCGTCTGGGTTACAAAGAACTCTGCGACGGACTCCGCTATCTCAGCTTTCGTTTTATAATAATAATAGACATTCCCAACAGGGACCTCGGCGCGTTCAGCTATGCGCGCAAGCGAACTTCGGGCAAAGCCTTCAAGCCACATGAGTTCTGCAGCCGACTGCACCAGGGCTTCGCGATTGGCATCACCACGTCGATTTTTGACGGCAGTTTCGTTCAAGCGTCGTCGTCCAACGCCCGCGCCTCCGATGGAAGCATTATCGCGATGCCACCGCGCACCGGATACGCGAGCTTTGCCACTTCGCTAATCAATTCGCAGGCTTCGTCGTCGAAATGTAGCGGCTGCTTGGTCAACGGGCAGACCAGCAATGACAGCATTTTCGCGTCCAGTGCGTTGACGGTCAGCTTTTGTTTTCGGTCAGCGGTATCGGGATCGTCCATAGCGTTTCATCGCCCGCGAGCGCACCACGTTCAAGCGAATTCGGATTGCATCTACTGCAGCGTCCCCGCGGCGGTTTCCGATCCCTGCTTGGCAAGCGCGAGTTCCGTAATCGCGACGAGTGTTTCCGCGCGGGATTTCAGGTCTATGGCTTCAAGTAATGCTTGTTTTTCTGCAGGCCCATAGGGTGACATCATGGACAGCGCATTCACAAGCGTGGCGTTGCCCGCTTTTTGAATACTATCCCAATCAGCCTCCAACTCGTAAGCATCGAGATAAGCGCGGAATGTCGTCAGCAAAGACTCACGATCAACATCGGTGCCCTCGTCACTGTCACTAAAGAAGTCGCGCTCAAATGGAGCGATCCGACATTGGCGGTAGGGTGTTGTGACGGACAGCTCCTCTTCCACGCGAAAACGAACGACGCCCTGCAGGTTAATCACGTATCGGCCGTCGCCGGTTTCTGTAAAAGACACAATGCGGCCCACACATCCGACCGCGCTCAAATCGGGCTTTTCTTTTTGCCCATCGGGCTTCGTCACGTCGGGCTGTATCATTCCGATAAGACGGTGGCTCGATAGCGCCGCGTCAAACATAGCCAAATAGCGAGGCTCAAAAAGGTTTAGCGGAAGTTGGCCGCCCGGAAGCAGCAATGCTCCGCCGAGGGGAAAAACCGGGATTGTGACAGGCACATCAGCCCGTGATTTGTAAGTCGTGTTTCCAGCCTTCATGATCGTGCTCCACACTCATTTCGATAAGCTGGCGCGAAAGCGTGTGAAAGCAACCTCCACATGGTGCGACACAAACGAGTTGGGTGTTAGCTGAAAAGAATGCTCGACAGCTTTCGGCGCGCGGCAATCGTTGCGGGGTCGGTTGGCCCCCAAGCTTCAAAAAAGGTCAAAAGCTCTTTGCGGGCACCATCTTCGCGCCATTCGCGGTCAGCTTTCATGATGGCGAGCAGTTGATCTGCAGCTTTTGCACGGTCGCCGGTTGCCGCGTGGATCTGTGCCAGATCAAAACGGGCATCGTGGTCATTTCCATCCGCCTCAATCCGCCTCGTAAGCGCATTGGGGTCACCCAGTCCGGCGACCTTTTCTTCCAATTCGATGCGAGCGCGGACCGACGCCAAAGGCGCTGCATCCTTTATCAGCTCTGGAGCTTGATCGAGCATTGCTACAGCTTGGTCTTTTTGCCCTGCATCCAGCATAACGCTCACCATGCCGCCTAACGCATCGGCGTTTTCCGGATCACGTTGCAGGATCATCGAGAAAATTTGCGCCGCACCATTCAAATCGCCTGCTTGGACAGCCGCCTTTGCTTGCGCTAGCGCGTCCTCAATGGCGGCTTTTTCCTGCTCGACTGCGTTTCCACCGCCAGCGGCAATGACCTTTTCGATGAACGCGGTTACTTCATTTTCGGGTTTAGCGCCCATGAACGCATCGATAGGCTGCCCGTTGGCGAAAGCGATCACTGCGGGAATTGACTGAACGCCCATCTGGCCAGCAATCGACGGGTGCTCATCAATATTCATTTTCGCGAGTTTGACCTTGCCGCCCGTTGCGCGTACCGCGCTTTCGATGATTGGTGTCAGCTGCTTACAAGGTCCGCACCACGGAGCCCAAAAGTCAACGAGCACCGGCTGGTTACGCGATTCCACTAACACATCTGCTTGAAATGACGCCGTGGTTACGTCTTTGATGGCTTCACCGCTCGCCGATGGCGCAGACGCAGATTGTGGCACCGCATCAAAACCGACATTTTGTGCGCCATACCCTTGGCTGCTTGGTGCAGCGAACGGATTGTCATTACTCATATTGCGGGCTCCGATGGCTATGCGATGTGTGATGCCGATGTCGCCTTAAGCGGCATAAATTTCAAGCCGTCGCCTCGGCTTGGCTGAGCGGGAGAATAATCGCCTGCCGATCAAGCGAGTGTACAAACTTTTTCATGTCTTCGCTGCTCACAGACGTTGTCGCCGTGTTTCGCAGCGGATGCGCGTTGATCACGTTATGATCCATGAGGGCCTGATCGAACACGAGCGTTACCGCGTGATCGACATCGTTGATCACACCAAATGCCGTCACTGAACCGGGCTCGACGCCAAGATATTGCATCAGTGCATCGGGTTTCCCGAACGAAACACGACCCGAGGCGCCAATAACAGCATGCACCTTTTTCAAATCGATCACCGCGTCCTCGCCGACGGTAAGCAAAAAATACCGGCCTTTCTTGTCTTTCAAAAAAAGGTTTTTGGTGTGCCCGCCCGCAATATCGTCTCGCAGTGCTTGGTTCTCAGCAACAGTAAAAACGGCTCTGTGCTCGTGGTTTGTGTAAGCAATACCGAGCCCATCCAGATAAGCGAACAAATCGTCTGATGTTTTGGTCATGTCATCTCCCGCCTAGGGCGATAACGCGGTCGCGAACGGGCAGCAAGCCGCATGAAACATTCAACCAATTGTCGCGCCGCGATCATAACGAAGACGCTTGCATTGGTGAAAGCCTTGATGCATATGCGGCTCGTCTTCATCGAAGACCGCCGAGCGGGCGTAGCTCAGGGGTAGAGCACAACCTTGCCAAGGTTGGGGTCGGGCGTTCGAATCGCCTCGCCCGCTCCATTTTCCAGATTTCTGCCGTTTTCTTCCACATTGCAGCTGAAATTTTGCCCTTGCCTAATCGTTGAGCATGGTTTTCGCTCCACGGAGTTTTTCAGAGCTCAGGGGAGAATTTCTATGCTCAAACAACTCGCGCTGGCCGCTACCTTTATCGGCGCGTTTTCATTTTCGGCACTTGCGGAAACCGACGTGCCTTTTGCGCTTGATTTGAAGTTTGAAGCACCATCAGGCATCTTCTTCACTGCAATCGACAAGGGTCACTTCGCAGCCGAAGGGCTGAACGTCACGATTGAAGCAGGCACAGGCTCGACATCCACGATCCCGAAGATTGCGACAGGTGCGTTTCCACTGGGCTTTGGTGACATCAACTCTGTCATCAA
This sequence comes from Pseudomonadota bacterium, assembly GCA_038745535.1. GTDB lineage: Bacteria > Pseudomonadota > Alphaproteobacteria > Rhizobiales > Rhizobiaceae > JBCDLI01. The sequence goes on from JBCDLI010000014.1 coordinate 31,947, forward strand.
GTTTCTCGATCAAAACCCTGGCGCTCCGATCACGGCTATCATGATGATGTATGACAAGCCGCCGTTCGCGATCATCGGGCGGAAATCACAGGGCGTATCAACACCAAAAGACTTGGAGGGCAAGACACTTGGTGCTCCGCCACCAGACGCCGCTTGGGCGCAGTTCCCCGTTTTTGCCCAACTCACTGAAATTGATGTCGATGCGGTGACCGTTGAACCTGTTGGTTTTCCAACCCGAGAGCCAATGCTCGCAGAGGGTGAAGTCGATGCGATTGCTGGCTTTTCGTTTTCAGGCAAACAGAACCTGATGCGTTTGGGCGTGCCAGAAGATGATATCGAAGTCATTTTGATGGCAGATCACGGCCTGCAGCTTTACGGCAACGCGGTGTTGGTGAACACGGACTACGCAGCTGAAAACCCTGACACCGTGAAAGCCTTCCTCCGCGCTGTCGCAATGGGCCTGAAAGACACGATTGCTGAACCGGCAGCTGCCATTGATTCCGTTGCCGAACGCAACGTGGCCATCGACAAGGACCTCGAACTGGGCCGCATGGACATGGTGCTCGAAGACAACATCCTCACCGAATACGTGATGGAAAACGGTCTCGGCAACATTGATGATGCCCGGATGACCGCTGCTCTTGAACAGTTGGGGCAGACCTACGAGTTCCAGAACACACCCGATGCATCGCTATACTTCACCGCAGAATTCCTGCCGGATGCAGAAACGCTGATGATGAAGTAAAAACGGTTTAGCGCCGCGAAATTGGCAGATCAGTTTCGCGGCGTTTTCTCTTTTGAAAGCCGATCCGCATGGCCTCAGACTACCTCATCGAAATCAAGAACGTCACGCACGCCTATAAGCTGCCCGATAAGTCGAAGCTTCCCGTCCTGAATGACCTGAACATTTCGATTGCCGAGGGAGAGTTCTGTGCAGTCGTCGGTCCATCGGGCTGCGGGAAGTCTACGCTAACCCGCCTCATTGCCGGCTTGATGAAGCCAGATGAGGGTGAGGTTTGGCTTCATGGCGAACGTGTCCGTGGGCCGAAAAAGACCGTGGGCATGGCGTTCCAGAATCCGGTTCTTCTTGAGTGGCGAACAATTCTCGACAATGTGATTTTGCCCTTGGAAATCGTCGCAGCGTCCATGCCGCGCAAGGATCGCGAGGCGCGGGCTCGTGAACTTCTTGCCCTTGTCGGCCTAGAGGGTTTTGAAGACAAACGGCCGTCGGAACTGTCGGGCGGCATGCGCCAGCGCGCTTCACTGTGTCGGTCCATTGTGCACAGACCCGAAGTCCTTATCCTTGATGAGCCATTTGGCGCGCTGGATGCCTTCACGCGCGAGGACCTTTGGCAAACCATGCATGATCTTCGCGCAGAAGAGCCGTTTACGACGCTCCTTATAACGCATGACCTGCGCGAAAGCATTTTCTTAGCCGACGAAGTGGTTGTGCTATCCGGACGTCCTGCCACCGCCCAGTATAAGATGCGCATCCCGGGCGCGAGCGCCGACCGGTCCATTGATGACCTTTACACGCCCACGGCCGCAGAACAGCTCAACGTCCTTCGCCGTCAGATTGAAATCGCCCAAGGGCGCGCCGCAGACGAGGACCTCGGGCCGGTTTTGGAGGCTGCCCAGTAATGAATTTGAGAAAGCTCGCAGTTCCAACACTGGCCATAATTGTTTTCCTGCTGCTCTGGGAAGGCCTGGTTTGGGTCAACGACTGGCCAAACTACAAAATGGCGTCGCCGTCCGACCTTGGCCCCGCTTTCACCCGCTACTGGGAACTGTTTCTCGTTCAGGGCTGGCAGACGCTTTGGCGCACAGTCGTTGGGCTGCTTCTCGCCATTTTCTTCGGTGTCGGCGTCGGCATGATCATGGGCTTTTCGCGCACGATGCGCGACGCGCTCTACCCGCTGCTTGTCGGCTTCAACGCAATCCCAAAAGCGACGGTTGTGCCAATCGTGGCGCTGATTTTCGTTGGCGCACACGATTTCAATACGGTGCTGATCGCGTTTATGATTTCATTTTTCCCGATCGCGGTTTCGGTCTCAATTGGGCTATCAACGCTTGAGCCGGAGTATCGCGACATTCTGCGGTCACTCGGCGCGTCACGATTCACGATTTTCTGGAAAATCGCATTGCCAAAAACGCTGCCCGAATTCTTTGGCGCGTTGAAGGTCGCGGTAACGCTCGCCTTCATCGGAACAAACCTGATGGAGATCGTGTCACCGCATGGCCGCGGGCTGGGTGCATTGTTTGATTCTGGCAAAACCAATTCGGACTACCCGTTGATGTTTGCGGTGCTGATTGCGCTGGCTGCGCTTGGGATCCTGCTCTATTACATCGTCGTTTGGCTTGAGCAGACCTTCGCCGGGTGGGCCGAACGCGCCGAGACCTGATCGTGTCAGTGAAAGTTTCTGCCCTTCGGCATGACCTTCGCTGATGCCTTTGCCTGCTGGATTTTTTGGTATTCTACCGCGAGCGTCGGCTCTTCTTTAAGTAGTCTAGCGAGACGGGACCGCGGCTTGATCCGCTGGCGCAGATCATTGACCGGTGAGCGCACTTCGTCGGCATTGTCCAAGCCTTCATTTGCGAGATGATCGGCACCCGGAAGCGCCTCTTCAATGAGAGCAAACATCGCCGTAAGGTCTTCCACGCGGTCTGCAACGACATGTGTAACACCATCCTCACTTTGTAGGCGTCCGGTGACCTTGATCAATCGCGCGCTCAACACGGTGGAACGAAACTTCTCAAAAATCTTCGGCCAGATGATAACGTTCGCGACGCCCGTTTCGTCCTCTAGCGTGGCAAAGATAACGCCTTTTGCCGAACCGGGGCGCTGACGCACGAGCACCAAGCCCGCAATGGTCACCCGTCGTCCCGAACGCATCGTATCAAGCGATTGGTGCGAAACGACGTTCAGCTTCTTTAAGGAATTACGAAGAAATGAGACCGGGTGCGCTTTAAGGGACAAGCCAAGCGCACGGTAATCGTGAACAACGTGTTCGCCCGGCGCCATGGCAGGAAGATCAACGCGCGGCTCGCCAACAACCTCGACGCCGACCATCGTCTCATCACCGTTTGAATTGTGCTCGGTATCAAAGAGCGGCAGAAAATCCGCTGACTTTACATCGTCAAGCGCGCGAACCGCCCAAAGCGCAGCACGTCGATCAAGACCTAGCGAACGAAACGCATCAGCGTCCGCCAACCGTTCGATGTCAGCGCGAGATAGCCCGGTACGAAGCCAAAGATCGCGAACGCTGTCGTATCCCGAACCACGCAAATTTGCGACGCGGTTCATGGTCTCCTCGGACAGGCCTTTGACCATCCGGAAACCGAGGCGAACGGCTTTTCGCGTCAGGATCACGTCTGACATCTCCCGATGACGGGGGTGCAAACGCTGAATGAAATCGCCGTCATCGTCTGGTGTAACTTCCAGCGTGCAGTCCCATTCAGATGCGTTTATATCGACAGCGCGCACCTCGACCCCATGCTCACGCGCATCACGAACGAGCTGCGACGGCGCATAAAAGCCCATCGGTTGAGAGTTCAAAATCGCGGCACAAAAAACATCCGGGTAAAACGCTTTCAGCCAACAGGATGCATAGACGAGCAAAGCAAACGATGCGGCATGGCTTTCAGGAAAACCGTATTCACCAAAGCCTTCAATCTGCTTGAAACAGCGCTCCGCAAAATCAGCTTCATAGCCCTTGGCGACCATCCCTTGCACCATTTTCTGCTGGAACGTGTGAATGGTACCGACGCGCCGAAACGTGGCCATCGCGCGGCGCAATTTGTCAGCTTCTCCCGGTGAAAAGTCGGCCGCAACGATTGCGATTTTCATCGCCTGCTCTTGGAACAATGGCACACCGAGCGTTCGCCCAAGCACACCTTCAAGTTCTTTAGATGGGTAACTCACCGCCTCTTTGCCCTGCCGACGGCGGAGATAGGGATGCACCATGTCACCCTGAATTGGGCCCGGTCGCACAATCGCGACTTCAATGACGAGATCATAGAACGCGCGCGGGCGCAGCCGCGGCAGCATCGTCATCTGGGCCCGGCTTTCAATCTGGAAGACACCGAGCGTGTCGGCACGACAGATCATGTGGTAGACGCGCTCATCCTCCTTCGGCATCGTCGCAAGCGTGAGCTTTTCGTCATAGTGAAGCGCGAGCAAATCAAGCGCTTTTCCGATACAGGTCAGCATGCCAAGCGCCAGAATATCGATCTTCAAAATGCCAAGGGAATCCAGATCGTCCTTGTCCCACTCCACCATAGTGCGGCTTTCCATGCCCGATTTCGTGATTGGCACAACCTCATCCAGCCGATCCTGCGTGATGACAAAGCCGCCCACATGCTGACTGAGGTGACGCGGAAAACCCATGATCTGCTGGGCAAATTCAAAGACATTTCTTGTGTTACGATCTGTCAGATCAAGGCCAGCAGCTTTGGCTTCCCGCTCGCCCAAATCAGCATTGTGCCAGCCCCAGATATTGGATGAGATTGCGCTCGTCACGTCTTGCGACAGGCCAAACACCTTCGCGACCTCCCGGGCCGCAGACCGCGTACGGTAAGTGATGACAGTCGCGGCCAACCCGGCGTGATCGTGACCATATTTCTGATATATGTACTGGATGACCTCTTCGCGGCGTGCATGCTCAAAATCGACATCAATGTCAGGCGGCTCGCGACGCTCCGGCGAGATAAATCGCTCAAACAGGAGATCGGTCAGCATGGGATCGACTTCGGTGATCCCAATGCAATAGCACACGGTGGAATTGGCCGCTGACCCACGCCCCTGACACAGAATGTTTTCACTGCGCGCAAATCTGACGATGTCCTGCACAGTCAGAAAATACGGCGCATATTCCAGCTTTTCGATCAGCTCGAGTTCGTAGCGAATTTGATCTCTGACGCGGTCAGTGATGCCATCAGGATAGCGCTCTCGCGCACCCTCCCATGCCAGTCGCTTAAGGGTCTGTTGTGGTGTTTCACCATTGCCGACGGTTTCGTCTGGATAGTTGTAGCGTAGCTCATGGAGTGAAAACGAAAGGCTTTTCGTAAGCTGGACGGTCTCGCGGAACGCATCTTCAATAGATGAATATAGCCGACTAATTTCATTTAGCGGCTTCATGAAACGCTCGCCATTTGCCTGAAGACGTTTGCCCGCTTGCTTAAGCGTTACGCCGTCACGGACGCATTCTATGACATCGCCAAGTGGCCGCCGCTCCATGGTATGATAACGAACATCCCCGCAAGCGATGAGTTTGATGCCTGTCTGGGTCGAAATGCGGTTCAGTGCAGAAATTGCGCGATCATCGAAGCCATCATGACGAATGGTGACGCCGAGGCGTACATCCTGTTTGAAGGATTTGATAAGGCGGCTAATGAGATCGAAAAGCCTATCGTAGATTTCTTCAAAGTCTGTTGGCCTAAAAAGATCACACCACCGTGGCATAACGATCAGCGCGCACTCTTCGAGCCAATCAAACACGTCACCTTCGCGCACGTCGGATGCGCCTTTTTCACCACGCATATTTGCGGTTGTTAGAAGGCGGCAAAGCCTGCCCCAGCCGCGGCGGGTCTTCGGATAAACGATGATATCCGGTGTACCATCGGAAAATCGCAGTCGGCAGCCAGGATGAAAGTCAAGTTCTGCCTCTTTGGCAGCCATGTGCGCACGAACAACGCCGGCGACCGTGTTAATATCGGCAACGCCGAGTGCGCTATAGCCAAATCGTTTGGCCACGACGACCAATTCTTCGGGGTGTGACGCGCCTGTCAGAAACGAAAAATTACTGATCGTCGACAACTCAGCATATTGCAGATCGCTTTCGGCCATCAGGCAAAGAACCCCTGCATAAACCAACGCGGACGCGCCGTATCTTCATCGGCTGCCACGCGTCGTTTCTCGTAGAGGCCAGAACGGAAAATCCAGTAACGGCGACCTTCATCGTCCTCGACACGATAATAGTCACGCGGTCGCGTCATCATCTGCTCGTCGGTATCATCACAATCGTTCCACCATTCGCCAGCGATGCGTTCGGGACCTTCGGCTCGCACGACCCGGCAGGTAGTCCGGCGCCAAACGAAGCGCATTGGAGCGCCTTCTGGAACTTCGGCGACCACATCAATCGGTTCCGGTCGTGGCAGAAATCTCAAAGGGCGCGGCGGTGTTTCTGCGCCCAGTCCAGCATCTGGATTTCGAGTCTTTGCTTCGCCCTTAAGATCATAAGGCACATGCGTTTCAGCACGCTCGGGCATGTGACTGTTAAGCCGATGCATCCGCTTGACCGGATGCGGCGCACCATTGGTACAATCGCCTAGCCGCGCGGCGATCCGATCCATCAATGCTGTCACGTCCTGATGATTGTCGTCTGGAACGCTAAAGTCGCCCTGCGGTTGGGCAAGCGGAGCATCCTCGCTGACCGACAGGCGCACGACATCGAAGCCATAGCCGGCGTCTATGTCGTCACCGAGTGCGGTGATGCGCTCGGCAAAGAGACCGTCAATGCGAGCAGGATCGCGCAGCGGCTGCGACGTACCAACCGACAGCCGCTTCACAATACCATCCACGCGAAAAAGCGCGGCCTCGAAAACGCGACCGCCAACACCGCGCTCTTCCATGTCGAGCTTTAGTCGCGATGCGAGTTTGTAGAGCAATTGGCGGATATCGTCGGCATGCATAACAGGCTCGGCTAGTCGCCGTTCAGCGCTCAATGCACAAACCGGAAGACGTGGCGACAAGACCTCATCGAGTTCGCCAAAGGCTTGATCTAGACGTTGCAGACAGTGACGGCCAAAACGGCGCGCTACAGGCGCGCGGGCCGCTTCAGCCAACTGCCCGATTGTCTTGATACCGACCCGCGCCAGACCATCCACCGTTTGCGATGGAAGGCGTAGCGCGGCGAGGCCAAAAGGGCGAAGGACCTCCGCCTCCGCGCCCGAGGCCACATGTACCGGATCGCGCGCCGGATCAGTGCCGTACCAAGCTGCCGCATGGGCCGCACCTGCCGTATCTGCAACACCTGCCTGGGCTGCAAAACCCTGCTCAAACAATCGCGCGAGCAAGTCGCGCACCATCGCGTGTTCACCGCTGAAAAGATGCGCACAACCGGTGATATCCAGAAAGAGACCGTGATTGCTGTCGAGCGCAACGAGCGGGGTGTAGCGATCACACCAGTCGGCCAACGCATTGAGAAGCGCGTGATCGGCATCCAGCACATGGGGAACGATATCAAGGTCGGGGCACTGTGCACGGGCGTCCGCCAGCCCCTGATCAATGCGAAGCCCGAGCGACCGCGCGCGTTCATCCATCGCCGCAATGCGCATGGCAGACTTATGCTTGTGGACGTGCACCAAAGGCGGTCGCAGTCCACCGGATACATCAGCCTGTTTTCGCCACCGCGGACCGAGCCGTGCGCGCATGGTGCGGTCGGTTTCCAGCGAAGGAAAATAGACGGCCAGAATGCGCGTTTGCTGCGTTTGAAAACGCCTGTTCGCCGACGCTGTAGGCATCGCGATGTCCGGCTCCATAACCGGACGAGGCATCGGTGATAAAGAAACAGCGCTCATGATATCTCCAATAGAGGTGGTGGGTGGATCCGGTTGGGCCGAATTTGTTTTTATCGATCGTCACTGCAAAACCGGGGGGACCGATGAAGCGCGACGCCGCGGTTTCCTTATCCGGCAAATAAGATGGCGCAGGACCCACAAGCAGCCGCAAAGGTGCGGCACTGCCCTGCGGAACACGGGACTGCTGCAGCACGAAAAGCGTAGTTCGCCCAGCGCACGCACGCAGATGCAAACGTCGCGATTGCTTAAGGCCGAAGGCTGCATGGCTGCCGCGCATGTCGAAAAGCACAGCTGCAAGGCCACGCGTTCGAGCCGCTTCCTCGGCGACCCAAAGCGCGTCTGTCATTGTAGGAACATGCACGAACATCACACGCTCAGCGGTCAGTCCAAAGCTCGCAAGACCGCGCATGTGGGGAACGCCGCCTTCGCGCTCCACATCACCGGTCGATATCCACAAAACCGGGGCAGAAACCCGGTCGCTGTCGTCGATGCAAGCGATGAGGGCCGACACAAAACCGGTGACAGAACCGCAATCGCGCATGGCCGCGCTAGTGATTTCTATCAACCCGGCATTGGGTACCCCGCCGCCAATTGGGTCATCAAACGTATCAATGCCAGTTTTGATGAGGCCGAATTTTCTATTCCTGCCGGGACCTGCAGAACAATCGGCACCGCGCTGATCAGTACCCGATTGCAGCACCGGGCGCGGCGCGTCACGGCGCTCGATGGCTGCAATTTCTGCCCTGAGCGAAGCAAGCTTACTTCCGGCAAAGCCTCTTCGTTCGCTGACACGGTCCTCGCGCATCACGGTCAACTCCAGTCTCATCATTTAATGGCACAACCGGTCCGGCAAGCAGCAGCAGGGGCGCAAAGCCCGTTGCCAATGCAGGTGCTTCAGCTTGGTTGTTCTACATCTGTTCTCATAGATTCCAATGAGTCCGAGAAGAGTCAAGAGGAGTCTGAAAAGAATTTATTCCTCTTATGCGATGGAGCGTTATCCCATGGTCTTTGAGACTAAAAACGGGGCCAGGAATCGCTTTTTGCCAATATCGCGTCACACCCCAAAGGCATACTCTTCACCACGAAGCCGCCGTTAGACGGCAATGAAGGGCAAACACCATGGGCAGTCATCGCTATGAATCGCGGTGGGCAACAAGTATCCCACCGGAGAACATCGACATCAGAGCCATCGCGCTCGAAGCACGCGACAACCTTCCTGAACCACTGCGTTCAGACACAATGCACATCAAGATCGAAGTGACTGATTTTCCTTGCGAAGAGCTTGGCGAAACGCTCGGCCTGGAGACACCATTCGACCTCCTCGGTATCTTTGAGGGGTCGGGGCGTAAGCGCTATTGGACACCGCGAACCACGAGCTCGAAGACCGAAACACTAACGCTTTTCCGTCGTGCAATTCTGGATTATTGGGCTGAAAACCGCGAGTCGCTTGGCGAAGTGGTTTCACACATTGTCGCCAATGAGCTTGGGCACCATTACGGTCTCAATGATCGTGAAATCGGCGATATCGAATACCTGTTGAATTAAGCCACGGCGAATTTTCGTCGTTCGGACGAAAGCCAGACAAAACGCCTAATGCATCGTTGCCAGATTTTTCTCGGCAAGCTCGGTTAGCACTTGTGTCCAGAGGTTTTCCGGCTGAGCGCCCGGAAGCACGTATTGACCAGCCACAATAAAGGTCGGCACGCCAGTCACGCCGCGCTCACGTGATTTCGCGTCACGGGTGCGAATATCGTCGACATCTGCATCCGATGTCAGCAATTTGAGCGTGACGTCCCTATCCATGCCCGCGCGGGCAGAAATAGTGGCGAGAACATCCAAGTCGCCGATGTTTTCGCCTTTTTGAAAATAGGCATCAAACAGCAAGCCAACGACATCGTACTGACGGCCCTCAAGCCCGGCCCAATGGATAAGCCGATGGGCGTTGAGTGTGTTGGGAGTGACCGAGATTTTGTCCCAAGCGATATCGAGGCCGAGCGCTTCTGCCCGTTCAACAATTGGCGCATAGGCCGATTTAGCGCCTTCGGCTCCACCAAACTTTTCTTCCAAATACGCTGTTCTCTCCATGCCGCTAGGTGGCATCTCGGGATTAAGCTGAAAGGGATGCCATTCAATTTCAAACGGATGATCGCCAAAGGAAGTGAGTGCCGCTTCGAGTTCGGCTTTGCCGATCATGCACCACGGGCAGATTGGATCGCTGAGAATGTCGAGTTTGATCATGCTGACGCCTTAGACGGTGAAGCCGGTCAACGCAAAATACTTATCGAACCACCGTGACCGGTGTGCACTTCCGATAAGGCCCCGCCCAAAATCTCGCGCAAAAGTTTTCGTTTCATCGCCCGCTGATAATCGCTGAAGCCGCTTGCGATCTCGATAAATGACCCAGGTCCCTGTTTCACTTCATCCTCATAGTATTCAACCGGATCGGGTTCTGCGCCACGGATGACGAGCCCATTTACCTGCACATCCTGCAATGGAAAGGCAGCATAGGCATGGTAGGGCTCAAACCCTTCATTGGTGATCCCATCCCCGGACACATCGACCACTTTTCGTCCGCACAGAAGTGGCGCTTCGTCTAATCGGCGGGACGCATAGCCGAGCGCGTATCCAAGCGCCGTTGGCATATCGGATCGAACCCGGGGATGATTGCGGATTTCATTGGCCACAGTGATCACATCCTCTTCAAAAGCAACGAAGCGCCACGGGAAGATATCGGTTTGGTCGTACCGGCCACTCCATTCAAACGCGAGTAGCTGAATGCCGCCAACCAGCCCAATCGCTTGGACGACTTCGGCATCGCTGAGCGCGCCCGCCATTCCATGCATCTGCAGACGGTACTCTTCCTCGTCCACGCTGGATGAAACGTCGATTGCCAGCACCAAGCTCAAACCGCAGCTCTGTGCAATCGCAGCAGACGAGAACAACGGCGAGCCGATCACAAGCACGACGAAAAGGCGCGCACACTGCATTGCTTTGCTGGTCCAGAACACAACCATCACCTCCGCCTAATTTCGTTTTCAATGATCGCAACCTTGGCTAAAAGCGCTTCGGCCTCGGCCAAGTGAAGTCGCTCAACCATGCGGCCACCGACAGAGATAACGCCTCTCTCGGCGTTTTCCGCCTTTTTGAATTCGGTAACGATGGCTTGGGCTTCCTCAATTTGATCGTGCGCCGGGGCGTAGGCTTCATTTGCTGTAGAAATCTGATTGGGATGGATGACGGAAACTCCATCAAAGCCCATCCCGCTGCCCGCTTCGCAGTGAGCTCGAAAGCCTGCGGCGTCGCTATGGTCATTGAAAACACCATCAATAACCGACAACCCGCCACAGCGCGCACCGAGCACAATTTGCATCAGCCAAGGGTGGGCGACCTTGCGTGCTTTCGGCCCCGAAACTCCCGTTTCTTTGAAGAGGTCGTTTGTGCCGGCAATGAACGCATCAAGACGCGAACCTTTATACTGCATCTGTTGAGCAATTTGCGCCGCATTGGCCACACCGCGCGCGGTTTCAATCATCGCCCAAACACGAATGCTCGCAGGCGCATCGGTTTCGTCCAACGCATCAAACAGCACTTCAAGATCAGCGGTCGAAGCGACTTTTGGCAAGACAATCGCATCGGGATTGCATGCCCGCGCCGCGAGAAAATCTTCGGTCGCAAATTCCGTATCAAAGGCATTGATGCGGATCGCCTGCAGTGCCCTGACATCATGCGTTTTACGAAAATGCGCCCGTAGATTTTCGCGCCCTTCCGCCTTCATGGATAAAGCGACTGCATCTTCCAGATCGAAAATGATCGCATCTGTGTCCAGTTTTACGGACTTGGCAATCGCGCGGGGTTTGTCGGCGGGCACATAGAGGACGCTTCGAAGAAGCCGTGAATTTGCAGTGTTCATGGTCCGACTATTTTGCCCAGCCGACAACAATGCAATGGCTCACTTCATATTTGTGTCCGGCAACGCTATGTCGAATTTCGAAGGATGCGATTACTATGAAAAAGTTCACGACGCTCACGGGCGTGGCAGCGCCGATGCCCATCGTCAACATCGATACCGATATGATCCTGCCGAAGGACTATCTAAAAACGATCAAGCGCACTGGCTTGGGCGAGGGACTTTTCCGCGAATTGCGTTTCAATGAAGATGGGTCTCTGAACGACGATTTTGTGCTGAATAAACCGGCCTACAAAAACGCGAAAATCATCGTTGCTGGAGACAATTTCGGCTGCGGCTCGTCCCGGGAGCACGCGCCGTGGGCGCTTCTCGATCACGGCATCCGGTGTGTGATTTCGACCAGCATTGCTGACATCTTTTTCAACAATTGCTTCAAGAACGGCATTTTGCCGATCACGGTCACACAAGAACAGTTAGAGCAGTTGATGGAAGACGCATCGCGTGGCGCAAACGCCACGCTGACAATCGACCTGGAGGGGCAAACCATTCAACGGCCCGATGGCGGAACGATCCGCTTCGATATTGACCCTACTCGCAAGCACAATCTGCTGAATGGTTTGGATGACATCGGGCTGACGTTGGAGAAGGCCTCAGCAATAGACAATTTTGAAGCGGAAGCCGCTGCAGAACGTCCCTGGGCATGAGCTCTTTGCCGAAACCAAGCGCCTGACAACAAGAAGTCGAATTACCAGGGACATCACCATGAAGCCATTTCTGCCAAAACGCCTCGAGCACTACGCATTTGGGCTTCTGCTATCCGGTATGATGAGCTTTCTCGTGTCAGGCCTCTCCACATTTCTTGCGCTCGGTCGCGTGGATTTTGCAGAATGGGTCGCCGCGTGGCTGTCGTCGTGGGCCATCGCGTTTCCAGCTGTTTTGATTGTCGCGCCATTTGTTCGAAAAATACTCGCAAAAATCGTTCTGCCTGCACCAACGTCATGAGTGCGGATCGAAAGCTGATCTCCACGGGCTCACCGTTTGAGGAAACCGCTGGTTACTCACGCGCGGTGGTGCAAGGCGATTGGTGTTTCGTATCCGGCACGACGGGATACGACTATGCAACCATGTCCATGCCAAAAACGGTCGAAGAGCAGACGACGGCAGCGTTTGCCACAATCGACGGCGCACTGTCGGAAGCTGGATTTGAACGGTCCGATATCGTGCGCGTGCAGTATACGATCACGGACGCTTCTTTAGCGGATCAGGTTTTTCCTATTTGCGGGGATTACTTTACCGGCATAAGACCGGCAGCAACAATGGTCGTTGCGGGTTTGATCAAACCTGAAATGAAAATCGAGATTGAGGTTACTGCACTGCGTAGCGGGACCAGCTGACCATCATCAAAAACTAAAACTGCTTACCGCCACTCGCAGAGGCTTCCGGTCATCTCGTAACCAAAATAGTCTTTCGTTCATCGATAACAGCTCGGCCCTCTCGAAGAACACGGACCCTGACATCATAGTCGCCCGGCACGGGCGAAATTCGACGCCCCGCATAAAGGCTCTGTGTTGCCCGATGGCGCGGCATGGGATCAGAAATCTGATCTGCGAGCAGGGCACCATTTATATCAAACACCTCCAGTGCCACCCTGTCACTCTGTCGAAGGTTGATGAGCTTCACCCACCCCACTGTGACCGGATCGCCTAGACTTGCAGTCGCCGGCAATTCGGCAACCAGAGACGTATGGTCCACCACTTCGCCTGCGAGGCCAGACGCTAGAAGCTGCGTTCGCTCATCGGGCAAGGCTTTACGGGCAGCGTCCGACCATAGTGCCTCGGTGGCCGCCAGGTCTGGATCGCACCCGTCAGTCAAAGCGCGCCCGGTATAAGGATCGGTATCAACCCCATCTTTTCTGACGCTGAGATGCACATGGGGAAACTGCGTCAAACCTGACGCGCCAATGGCTCCAAGTTCTGTTCCCACAGCCACGCGATCGCCTTCAGTTACGGAAATGCTGCCGCGCTTCAGGTGACAGTATTGGGTTTCCCAGCCACCGCCATGGTCAATCACCACGCCATTTCCGCATTCACTGCCCGAAACGCTCTCGCGTTCCGCATCGGTGAGTACGAGACGATCTTCCTCGCCATCTCTAACCCGCAGCACGCGACCCTCAGCAACAGCCAAGACAGGCACGTTTCGTTCGGCGTCTTCCATCGATACCAACCGAAAATCAGTGCCGCGATGGGTGCCATAGGCGGCCTTGCCACAAAACGGATCGGCAACATCACTGCCAGACTCCATGTCTGGATAGTTTTGTACAAAGCACGGCGTATCGTCTCCGCATTGGACCGGAAGGTGCATCTCAAATGCAGATGCTGGTGACGCGACGAGAACACAGGAAACGAAAGAGACGCCGAGAACCGCAGTTGCCTTAAGTACCGAACCTTGCATCCGCCAGTCTCTCCCGATAGCACCGCGACGATCATTCGACAGGCGAGCTATCATGTCCAATAAATCCTTGTTTCTTTTACCCGGCGACGGGATTGGCCCCGAGGCCATGGCGGAAGTTCGCAAACTTATTGATCTGATGAACAATAATGGCGCTCGCTTTTCGACCGATGAGGGTCTCGTTGGCGGCACGGCCTATGACGAACACGGTGTCGCCATCTCAGACGCCGACATGGAAAAGGCAAACGCCGCTGATGCGGTGCTGTTTGGCTCGGTTGGTGGACCGAAATGGGACAGCGTACCCTATGAAGTCCGTCCCGAAGCAGGTCTGCTACGCCTTCGAAAAGAGATGGCACTGTTTGCAAATCTCCGTCCCGCCATCTGCTATCCCGCGCTCGTTGAGGCTTCAACGCTCAAACCGGAAGTCATCGAGGGTCTCGACATTCTGATCGTCCGCGAACTCACCGGCGGGGTTTATTTTGGCGAGCCAAAAGAAATCGTCGATCTCGGCAACGGCCAGCGGCGGGGTATCGACACCCAAGTTTACGACACCTTTGAGATCGAGCGGATTGCGGGCGTCGCATTTGAGCTGGCACGCACACGTAAGAACAGCGTTTGCTCCATGGAAAAGCGGAACGTCATGAAGTCTGGCGTTCTGTGGAATGAAGTAGTCACCGATATTCATCTAAAATCGTATCAGGACGTGGTGCTGTCCCACATGCTGGCAGACGCCGGCGGTATGCAATTGGTTCGCGCGCCGAAACAGTTCGATGTTATCGTGACCGACAACCTCTTTGGCGACATGCTCTCCGATGTGGCGGCTATGCTGACGGGGTCTCTTGGAATGTTGCCGTCCGCTTCACTCGGCGCACCCGATCCCGTGACCGGTAAACGCAAAGCGCTCTATGAACCGGTTCATGGCTCAGCACCCGATATTGCCGGGCAGGGCATTGCAAACCCGATTGCGATGATCGCATCTTTCGCCATGTGCCTTCGCTACTCGTTCAACATGATTGCAGAAGCCGATCAGCTGGAAGCCGCAATTGCGACTGTGCTCGATCAGGGGCTGCGCACCGGCGACATCATGGCTGACGGCTGCCAAAAAGTGACGACGGCGGAAATGGGCGATGCGATCTGCGCAGCCTATCGGGGCTAGCTCCATATGAGGGTGGCGCATCTCGTTGCCCATAATGGGCTCAATGGGGTTTCCACCAGCTGCAAAACGCTGATTAACGCGCAACTTAGGCGCGGACATGAGATTTTGATTATCACCATGCCCGACGCATGGCTGGCCAAACAGGTATTCGAAGGGCAGCCAGAACTCGTGTTTTCACATCTGAAAACGCGTGTGGGTGAAATTCGGCGGGTTGGAAACGTGCTGCGCAAATGGATGCCCGATATCGTTCACTGCCACGGATCGAAAGCAAACAAATACGGCATGGTCTTTCGGATTGTTGCAGGTGCGCCGGTGGTCATGACGGCTCATTCTCGCAATGTACAAATTCCGCCATTCTTTTTCCGACGCGTCATCGCACCAAGCCAACAAACAGCAAGTTTTCACAATCGAAAAAACCTCGTTCCTTGGAAGAGATTGGCGGTTGTTCAGCATCTTTTTGAGCCGGTCGATCCCACCATTGTGAGCCGTACTGCCGGTCGCAAAAAACTCGGTGAATTTGGACTCAATGACGATGATTTTGTGATCGGAATCGTGGGAAGCATCGACCCCCGAAAAAACCAAGTTGACGGCTTGCGAATTGTTTCAGAACTGGCTCCCGACCATGACAATATCCGCTTGGTCCTCATCGGTGGATTGAGCCAGACACGCGAAATGACCGATTGGCATGCGATGATGGCGGGTGCAGAAATTGCAAAAAGAGTAACTCTCATCGGGCACCGCGATGGCGCACTCGACCTGATTGCTGGTTTTGATGTTCTTCTTTGCACCTCCAAGATCGAAGAAGGGCCTATAGTCGTTCTGGAAGCGATGTCTTTGGAAGTGCCGGTGGTTTCCTCAAATGTGGGCATGGTTCCAGAGCTTATTCGCGATGGCATCGATGGATTTACCTTCGATGTCGGCGACATCAAGCGCGCGGCAGAAGCAATCAAAAGCCTTGCAGCCAATCCAGAGCTGCGAACGGCAATCGCCCGACAAGGCCGACAGCGGCTCATCGAACACTGCGACGAAACTACAATTTTGAACAGCATCGATACCATCTACCAGCGAGTTCAAACCGAGGCGGGCAGCCGCTAGTCATTGCGGAGAGCTGACATCATGATGAAACACATCACCATCGCTGCGGTACTCTCTGTATCTGTCGTAACCGGTTGTGCTTCCGTTACACGCGGCGTGAACAATGACGTGGTCATTCAGTACACGCCATCCGATGCGATTGCGACGACTTCACTCAATCACCGCTGCGATGCTTCTCCATGTACCGTTCGCATTCCGCGGAAGGACGCGATGCAGGTGACAGTACAAAAACCCGGCTTCCAGACCCAGACCGTGTCGGTGAATACGCGCTTGGCGGGCGCTGGCGCAGCGGGCTTTGCGGGCAATGTGCTTCTCGGCGGCGTGGTCGGTATGGGTGTTGACGCAGCAACCGGCGCAACGCTGGAGCATTTTCCAAATCCAGTCGTGGTAGATCTGGTGCCGGAAGGTGTAAGCTCAGACAGTGGTTCTGCGCCTGCTGGAGCGACCCCACCACCAACCGTGGCAACCACGCCAACGTCGTAAGCACGCCAAAACAGCTCAAAACCCTCTCGAAGCCAGCCTGTTTGATCAACGGTTCGTTCGCTAATGGTGAACTATCGCGTGATATCTGCACGCTTGTGATGAACATGGCTTGGCGTGTATGCCATTGTTTTCATGCAGCTTTTAGCTCTTGCTCGCGGTCCACTTTCCGATCACGCCTCACGGTTCCGTCACCTAACGCTCGCATCTGCGTGATTTGAATGTTGGCCAGTCCTCAGCCATCTCTCGCTCATCGGCA
>JBCDLI010000015.1:0-47364 GCA_038745535.1 Pseudomonadota bacterium
CCGCTGACACAACAATGGAAACCCCGGCTGGGCTCGACACGAAAACGCCCCGGCCACCACATGAAGGACTAAAACAATGAAAACTCTCGCTCTTACAATCGCTGCTGCTGCAACTGTTCTGGCTGGCGCTGCACACGCTGCATCCACTTCAAACGCTGACGGCGAAGTTCGCGTCTTCAACCCCAACCCACAGACCCTTTTCGGTTCAAGCGCACTTGATCTGGAACCAACCGCTTCTGTTGGTGGCGTAGCTGCTGCAGCCGGTCAGGTGTTCTCAGGCCGGGAAACCATCAATGGTCGTGAAGCAAACATCCGCTACACAATCGAAGGCGGCGAGCGCAACATCATCTCCAAGTCGTTCACATCAAGCGACCGCTAATCTGACCTCCAACTGAAACGCCGGACAAGTCCCCTCCCCAACCGATCCGGCCGATCACACCCCGCATGGCGTCCAACCCGCCATGCGGGGTTTTTTGATTATGAAGTCAACGTACCCTCACACGTGCTCGGTCGATCCGACCTCCAGCCGCGCGCTGTCCAGTTTATGCCAAGCTCCATCTCCTCAATGGTCGCCCGGGTCACTCCGGTCGAAGGCTCAATGGCATAAAAGTCGTGGCAGTTTGCAGATCGCGAAACCACGACGAAACAACCGCCATTGAGATCATCGCCGTCGTAAAAGGTGCAGAGTTCGTTTTCCTGGACCGACCACGTACCGCGAGATCTTCCGGTCGCATCCTGATAGTCCAAGCCTTCGTCGATGAAATAGGTTTCCCGCCAAGGCTCGCCATTGGCATAGCTGCCGATAAGCGTCTTCCCCAAGATCAGGGTTTTGATTGCGTTGTTGTTCAATCGGCCTGATGCATCATCGGATGCAGCATATGAAGGAAAGAGCCCAAGAACCACCGCGCCGATGAGCAGAAAACGGTGGCACGGTTCTCGTTTGTTCCGTTGGCCCGACGTTGCATTGACTTTTGTCCACTGCCCGTTCATTTGGTCGGCACCATGCCAGTTATGATCAAAACCACCATTACGATCTAACCGTTCCGCTCCTCACTCTCCCGGGGGCGGGAAGAGTGGCGCATATCCGCAAGAGGGGAGACAGGAGAACGCAAACCATGGGTTTTAAGATAGCTGTCGCAGGCGCAACCGGCAATGTTGGTCGCGAGGTACTCGACATTATGGCTGAGCGCGGATTTCCCGCCGAAAAAGTCGTGCCGCTGGCATCGAGGCGTTCCGTTGGCCGTTCGGTATCGTTCGGCGACAAGGACCTGAAGGTTCAGGCTCTGGAAAGCTACGACTTCTCCGATACTGACATCTGCATCATGTCCGCCGGTGGCTCCGTTTCAAAAGAGATGGCGCCAAAGATCGGTGCTCAAGGCTGCGTGGTCATCGATAACTCATCTGCATGGCGCTATGACGCCGACGTTCCTCTCATCGTGCCTGAGGTGAACGCCGATGATATTGTCGGCTTCACAAAAAAGAACATCATAGCGAACCCAAATTGCTCTACAGCCCAACTGGTCGTGGCCCTCAAGCCGCTTCATGACGCGGCGAAGATCAAGCGCATTGTGGTTTCAACCTACCAGTCGGTGTCTGGCGGCGGCAAAGAGGCAATGGACGAACTCTTTGCGCAGACACGCGCAGTCTATGTGGCTGATCCCATTGAGCCCAAAAAGTTTACCAAGCGCATCGCCTTCAACCTCATTCCCCACATCGATGGCTTCATGGAAGACGGCTACACAAAGGAAGAGTGGAAGGTGCTCGCCGAGACCAAAAAGATGCTCGACAAGAACATCAAAGTCACCTGCACAGCTGTGCGCGTGCCGGTGTTCATCTCACACTCTGAGTCAGTGAACATTGAGTTTGAAAACGAAATGACCGCCGATCAAGCTCGCGAAATCCTTCGCGAAGCGCCGGGATGTTTGGTTATCGATAAACACGAAGATGGTGGCTACATAACACCCTACGAAGCCGCGGGCGAAGACGCGACCTACATCAGCCGTATCCGCGAAGATGCAACGGTCGAAAACGGGCTTAACATTTGGGTGGTCTCGGACAATCTTCGGAAGGGCGCCGCACTCAACACCGTGCAGATCGCAGAAGTTCTCGTGAACCGTGGCCTCATCCAGCCGAAAGCCAAAGCGGCTTAAGCGAAGCGCCGCGCGTCGCGGGGTAGAATTTTACTCCGCCGCGCGCGGGTAGGGACGCAGATCGTCAGGCAGATCATCAAACTCGTCGCTACCAAGAACCGTCTGCAGTCTCACGGGCTCGTAGGCAGGCTGCGGCTCCAGCTTTTCAGACGCAACAAATTCTTTTCTAAGCTCCAGCGGCAGGTCGCTCTGTTTGAGCAAGAACCAGCGAATGGTCCGTCCGAGTAGAGTTGACCAGAACCCTTCACCCGATGCCATGCGGGTGGCGAAAGCATGTGATCGTGTGAAGAGCATCAGTGCAGACGGTGTCAGTACCAGCGTCAAAAGCGTTGAAAAGGCGAGGCCGAAAACAATCGCCGACGAAAGCGCAATCCACCATTGCGTAGACGGTGCACCAATGGTTACCTCTTGATCGAGAAGCGCAAGATTTATCCCGAAAGCGATGGGTAACACGCCGAGAATTGCGGTCACGGCGGTCAACATAACGGGTCGCACCCGCTCGCGACACGTCTCCAGAACGGCGTCAACCTTGTCC
The DNA here is from genome assembly GCA_038745535.1 of Pseudomonadota bacterium. Classification (GTDB taxonomy): domain Bacteria; phylum Pseudomonadota; class Alphaproteobacteria; order Rhizobiales; family Rhizobiaceae; genus JBCDLI01. The sequence goes on from JBCDLI010000015.1 coordinate 2,686, forward strand.
AAACCGTCTTCGCGAAGCCGCGCATAGGTGTCGATCAGGACAATATTATTGTTCACGACAACACCGGCCAAAGCGATGGTGCCCACTGCCGTCATCACGATGGAGAAGGGTGCCTGCATCACGACCAAGCCGAGTAGAACACCAACGGTCGACATCACGACAGCCGTCAGGACCAGCGCGACATAAGTGAAGCGGTTAAACTGCGCGAGTAACAGGGCAAAGATAAGGAAGATTGCAACGCCAAACGCTTGGCCCAAAAAGGCAGCAGCCTCGTCACTCTCCTGATTTGAGCCGACCAGCTGCCACGTTATGTTGGCGGGAAGATTGAGACCGGCAACGAACTCCTTCACGCGGGCCTGCATCTCTGCATCCTGCACGCCTTCGACAAGGTTTGACGTCACGGTTATCGTTCGCGACCCGTCGATGCGCGTTAGAGTTCCAAGAGAGGCCGCAGGCTCCCGATCTGTGAAATTCGTGATCGGGATTGCACCGGCAGGTGTTTCAATTCTCAGCTGGTCCAAGCGCGAAAGTGTGCGATCTTCTTCTGGCAAACGCAGTCGGATGTCGACCGCGTCATCAGACGTTTCAGGCCGGAAGTCAGAGAGCTTTAATCCGGTTGTTACGAGCTGAACAACGGTACCCACCTGGCCTGGGGACACGCCGAACTGTGCGGCTTTTGTGCGATCAACTTTCAGTTCCCAATCGATGGAAAGTGGAGGGAGACCGTTATTCAGGTCGATCACCTCCGGCTGTTCAGACAACCAAGTCGCGATGCTTCGAGCTGCATCGTCGAGCCCTTCGGTGTCATCTGCTTGCAACCGCACCTGGATAGGCCGTCCTTGCGGCGGCCCTGCGTCAGGCACGGTTATTTCGATCTCAAATCCCGGAAGTTGCGAAAATGCTGACCGTAGATCGGTGAGGATATCGCCAGCAGCTTTACGCGTGCGCCAGTCGGTGAACTCGTATTGGATGGTTGCGACCGTATCTTCGGTGGTTTCGCCGCCGAGAGGATTGGCGCCAGCGCGCGTTCCAACACGGGTATAGACGTTCTCCACGCCGGGCCAGCTTATCAAACGGGCTTCCGCAATTTGCGTGAGACGATCTTTTTCCTGCAAGGAAAGATTGCCCCGCGCTTTGACGTGGAGAAGGCCAAACTCGGGTTCAACGCTGGGGAAGAATTCCACGCCACTGTTGTTGGTTGCGTATGTTGCAATCACGCCACCCATCAATCCAACGACCAGCAGAACCACGACCAGCGGATAGCGCACCGCTTTCTTGATGATGCCCATATAAACGCCATCGGGAGCACGCTTTTGCACGGCAGCCTTGCCGACGATCGAGCCGATGGTTGGCGCGAACAGCAGCGCGTAAATCGTCGAGGCCGAAAGCGTTGCAATCAGCGTGATCGGCATGAATTTCATGAATTCGCCGACAATACCCGGCCAAAATAGAAGCGGTGAGAAGGCGGCAATCCGCGTCAGTGTTGAGACGACCACCGGGCCAAACATTCGCCGTGCAGCTTCTGCAAATGCAGGGCCTGCTTCCACCCCTTCCGCCATACGGCGTTCCGCATATTCGGTCACGATAATTGAGTCATCGACCAGCATGCCCACGGCAAGAATAAGCGAGAAGAGTACGACGATGTTCACCGTGAAACCGGCAATCGACAGGAACAAAATGCCCATCAAGAACGAAGATGGGATCGCGAGGCCAATCAGGAGTGATGACCGGAAGCCGAGATAAAACAAGATCACGATGAAGACCAAGAGAACCGCGGTGAGCACGGAGTTCTCTAGATCGTTTAACAGCGTGCGGATGTCGGTCGACTTGTCCTGACTGAATGTAATGTCGACGCCGGGCGGTAGCTGAGTTGCAAACGCTGACGCCACGCCTTTCACGCGGTCCACGGTCTCAATCAGGTTTGCTCCTGTACGCTTTGAGACTTCGATAGCGATGGCAGGCTTGCCGTCCAAGCGAGCGATGGTTTGGCGATCTTCAAATGTTGCGCGGATCTCGGCGAGATCGCGCGCACGCACAACCGCGTTGCCGTTTGCGGCAATCGGCAGATTGGCGATGTCCTCAACAGATTCGATCAGCGATGGAACTTTGACCGCGTATTGGCCCTCGTCGCCTTGAAGGCTTCCCGCAGCGGCAAGATTGTTGTTGGCTGCCACGCCAGCGATCAGCTGATCGAGCTGCAGGTTGTAAGAGGAAAGCTTTACCGGATCGATGATCACTTCAACGAGCTGATCGCGTTCGCCCTGCAGCGTCGCGTTCAAAACGCCTTCGACTTCCTCTAGCGCGTCGCTCAATTCCCGAGCCGCTTCCGTCATCACCCGTTCGGATGCATCACCGGAAAGCGTGACCACGAGGACCGGAAATTCCGAGATATTTATCTCGGTAATCACCGGCTCTTCTGTGCCCATCGGGAACTCAGTCTTTGCTTGGTCTGTCTCGTTGCGAATGTCATCGAGCGCGGTTGCAAGATCAGCCGACGGTTCAAATTCTACAATGAGATTGGCACCACCCTGATAGGCAGTGCCTGTCATAGTGTCGACGCCTTTGATGTTCTGGATTTCCGCTTCCAGCGGTCTCAACAACAAACGCTCAGCATCTTCCGGCGAAACACCGTCAAGAGCCGTGCGAACGAAAACAACTGGAAACTGAATGTCCGGATCGGCTTCCTTCGGAATAGCGACATAAGCCAGCGAACCAGCCACCAGAAAGAAAACGAGCGCGGTTATGGTCAACCGCGCATTTCTTACTGCTACCGACAGGAAGTTCATCATTGCGACGCCACCTCTCCGCGGGCTTCGTTGATCAGACGTTCGATGTCATCAGGCGACGCATCAACGGGATCAACCAACTGCCCGTCGCCGACAATATTTTGACCAACAACGATGATGCGTGCGTTTTCTGGGATGCCAGCGAGCAAAAGAGCGTCCGCTCCGTCATCGACAATATCGATTGGATAGAACACCGTTCGGTTGTCGTCGCCGACACCGCGAACGCCCAGTATCCCCTCATCATTGAGGCTAACGATTGACCGGGGAACTGGGGTTGCGCGCACCTCGTCACCGCGCAGCCCGATCTCCGTGGTCATGCCTGCTGGAACGATCAGATCAGGGTTTGGCGCTTCAATCTCCACATCATAGGTGCGCGTTGCCGGATCGGCCTGCCGCGAGATAAATCGGATTTCGCCCTCGACAGTTGTGCCGTTCACCAAGCGCAAGCTGGCGGTTCCGCCAACCCGAATGATGGGCAGATCACCCTCATTCACCGAGCCGCGTCCGATAATCGGATCAAGAGCAATGAGGGTACCGACGCCCGTGCCAGATCCAACAGCTGCGCCAACCTCAATTGAGAGCGCGTCGACGACGCCGCCAAATGGCGCCGTAATATCCAATCGTGTGAGTTCGGCTTTCTTAATTTTAAGGTCTGCTTCTGCCGACCTCAGTTGAGAGATCACCGGGTCAAGTTGAAGACGTGGCAGCGTTCCTTGTTCAACGAGCCGCGCTTTCGCTTCTAATTCGGCGCGCTTTTCCTCAACCGCCTGTTCAGCAGAAAGCACAAGTGCATCGCGGCCTTCAGGATCGATGCGCGCGATGAGATCACCGGTCTCAACAACGTCGCCCTGAGCAACTGCAAGCTCGGCAATCGAGCCATCCTCGCGAGCAGTGAGTTGAACAATTTTGTCAGCTTCTGTCACGCCGGAGATACGGATGGTGCGCGCGTGATCAACACGTGGAATTTGCACAATACCAACACTTTGAATGCGCGTGGATTGCTCCGCATTGGGATCAACTTCGCTTTCAACGATGGTCGCCTGTGCTTCCTGCTCATCTTGCGCGACAGCACCTCCGACCGAAGAGAAATCTCCCGTGAGCACCCAAATTGCCGCGGCGATGAATACAATTATCGCGATGAAACGATGTGCTTTCAAATGACTTCTCCGGCGATCGCCGTTGCTGCATACGTCTATTGACAAATTAACGAATTTTGTCAGATGGTCAACGTATGTTCCACTTCACATCTGATAAACGCGGTGAAATACTCGCAGCTTCCATCACCGTTTTTGCGACCTACGGATTTCGAAAAACATCGATGGACGATCTTGCAAAAGCTGCCGGTGTCTCCCGGCCTGCGCTTTATCAGGTCTTCAAAAACAAGACCGACATCTTTAGGGCGCTGAGCTTTTTCATGCTGGAACGCGCAGAAGAGGTCGCGAAAACGGAACTGGATGGCGATGGTGCGTTTCCAGACCGCCTCATTCGTTCCGTTGATCGCAGCATTTTAGATGTCATGCGTCTTCTTGATGATTCGCCCCACGGGGCGGATTTGATTGGCGTGAATGATCAAATTGCGTCCGACATCGACCGCGAATGGCATCGGCGCATGAGCGTGATCTTTGGTGGTGCAATAGAGGCGGCGATAGTAGCGGGTGAAATCGCACCCTTGCCAATCGAAGACGGGCAGATCGGGCGTCTTTTTTCCCAATTTATGGAAGGTACCCGTCGCGAACACGCAAATGCGGAGAAGATGCGTGAAGACATCGTGAGCTTCATCGCGCTGATAGCGAGTAAGCCGGCTTCAACGCCGTGAATGCAAGCCGATTAATTCCCGCATGCGTTTGCTCATCGATTTCGCTTTCTTCTCGGGAAAAACGTCGTCGCTGAGTTCGTCAGTTAAATCTAGCGTTGCTCGTTGACCAATATCGTCAAAGTTCTCTTCCAAAAAGTCGAGCGCGGCCGCGCGCCCAAGCTCAAAAAGATAATTGAGAAACGCCCACTCTGTGTTCAGTTTCGACGAAGCTGAAAGATCAAGCACCGCTGCATCGGCACTCACCCGGTGCATGCGGATGACAGAATAGTCGGTTCCATCAAGCCTGCCGTCCGCGCTCAGTCGGCGCACAAATTCAATCGCGCGAAACTCTCGCAACAGCGCGCTGTTGAAGGTTATTTCGTTGACGCGATCTTGGATTTCCTGCGCTGTTTGAGGCGTTTCGAACCGTTCTATCGGATTGATTTGAATGAGCAGGCAGTCCTCAATCTCACTTTCATAGAAAAATGGAAAAAGCGCAGGGTTACCACCAAAGCCGCCATCCCAATAGGGCACACCGTCTATCTCGACCGCCTTATAGATAGTCGGCAAACAAGCTGACGCCATGACCGCGTCTAGCGAGACCTCATTTCTTGCAAAAACCCGGACCTTGCCGGTCAGCACATTCGTGGCTGAGATAAACAGGCCAAATGCATTGCAGCTGTTGACCCGGTCAAAGTCCACCGTTTCTTCGACAAGATCACGAAGTGGATTAACGTCCAGCGGGTTGAGGTCGTAAGGTGAATACATCCGGCTGGCGAGATTATAGGCTTGGTATCCAGGCGAGTTTTCCAGCGACCAATTGCCGGTCCAGATGTCCCAAGGCGTCCTTCGCAGGGGCGAAAGCCAACCCTTCGATGAAATCGCCTTCCAAAACGTCCGCAAAGATTCACGCGCGCCCTCACGACCACCATCGGCATAGCCGGCGGCAAGTGCCACCGCATTCATTGCACCTGCGCTGGTTCCCGAGACAGAATCAAAGGCAAGTCGGCCGTCCTCAAGCACCGCATCCAGTACGCCCCAAGTGAACGCACCGTGCGAACCACCACCTTGCAGAGCAAGATTGATGGTTTTTTCGCCTGTCATGGATTTGGTCAAACGTTTCGTCTCCGAATCAGAACGTGTGTCAAAGCGCTGTCCAGCCACCATCGACGGAAATCGATGTACCGGTGATTTGAGACGCTGAGTCCGAGCAGAGAAACGCAACCGTTTCGCCCATCTGTTCCACGGTCGCGAATTCGCGGGTCGGCTGGCGGGTGAGCATCACCTTATCCAACACTTCCTCCCGGGACATGTCGTGCGCTTTTTTCTGATCCTCAATCTGGCCCTCGACGAGCGGTGTCAGAACATATCCGGGACAGACAGAATTGCATGTCGCGTTAATCTTGGCTTCTGCGAACTCCAGTGCCACCGTTTTGGTGAGGCCGATGACGCCGTGCTTCGCAGAAACATAAGCCGACTTATAAGGTGACGCGGTGAGCCCGTGGGCAGAGGCAATGTTGACGATGCGTCCCCAGCCCTTTTCCTTCATCATAGGGACGGCGATGGCAGAGGTGTGAAATGCTGACGACATGTTGATGGCAATGATCGCGTCCCACTTCTCAATTGGAAAGTCTTCGACCGGTGAAACGTGCTGAATGCCGGCATTATTCACCAGAACATCGACCGAGCCAAACTTCGCCGCAGCATCGTGGACCAGCTGGCGGGATTGATCTGCCTTCGATAAATCGGCCTTTATATAGACGGTCTCATTTCCAGCTTCTTTTGCAATTTCAGCGGCAAGCGCGTGATCCTCATCGCGATCGGTGAACGAGTTGATGACGACATTGTAGCCTTTTCCCGCAAGCGTCTTGGCAACGCCCAAGCCAATCCCAGAATTTGAGCCGGTGACGACGGCGGTTTTTGTTTCGGTCATAAACTTCTTTTCCTTGGTCTCTTCAGCGAGCTTGACGCACTCTATTGCAACGCAACATAGCATCGTGCGACCGCTTGTCATGTCAGATCGGGGAGAGAAATTCGTGGCTTTGAAAATTTATGGTTACTCGGGCTGCTCGACGGTCAAACGCGCCGTCAATTGGGCGGCGGAAAAAGGCATCGACGTCGACTACAGCCACTTTACAAAAGTCGATGATTTGGAAGCCGAATTGAAAACCTGGGCGAGTGGTGCGGGCATTGAGCGCTTGCTCAATCAAAATGCCCAAGCATTTAAAAAGTTGGATGAAGGCGAGCAGGAAAAGCTGCTGAACTCCGATGCCGCCGCAATCCAAGCGATGGCAAATGAGGTCAGGCTCATCAAGCGGCCCGTCGGTACCGATGGCAGCACGGTACTCACTGGTTTTAACAAAGACGAGTGGGAGGCGAAATTTGGTTAGCCCTACCGGCTGCGCTTGCTCAAAAACGCATTGCACGCATCGCGAGAAGCCCTATCGTCGAGCGTTATCGGCTAACAACGCGTGAACAAAGCAATGAAGTTCGGTGGTCTTTTATCTCTCACTGTCTGCCTGCTTACCTTGGCGTGTCACACAACTGTTGCGCTCGCGCAGTCCGGGCGGCTGAAAGTGGAGACCGATGAAGAGCGCCTCGATAAAATTTGTATTTTGATTGAGCAATCGGCAGCGGCGGCAGAGATTCCCGAAGCGTTTTTCGCACGGCTAATTTGGAAGGAAAGTCGCTTCGATGAAAATGCGCTTTCACCAGTCGGTGCTCAGGGAATTGCGCAATTCATGCCCGGCACGGCGGAGATAAGGGGCTTGAAAAACCCCTTCGACATGACACAGGCGCTGCCGGCGTCGGCGCAGTATTTGTCGGAGCTGAAAACCAAGTACGGCAATCTCGGGCTGGCAGCAGCCGCGTACAACGCTGGTGAAGCGCGGGTTTCACGTTGGCTGGTCAGTGGTGGATTTTTACCGTTGGAAACCGAGAATTTCGTCGCGACCATCACCGGCGACAGCGTTGATGTATTCACGAACCGCGATCGTTCAATTCGCAATCTTCGCGTGGAACCAGACAAATCCTTTGCGGAAGGCTGTCGGAGACTTCCGATCATTCGCACCAGCGCACCGGCAATGGCTGAAAGGCCGAGACTTCCATGGGCCGTGCAGGTTGCCGGGAACTTCCGTCGCTCAGCGGCAGAGCGAGCGTGGGATCGGGTGCGGCGCCGGAATGCATCACTCCTCAGAGATTTGCCGGTTTCTATTGGACGGGAGCGAACTCCAATCGGCAGAACCTCAATTTATGCTGTCCGCGTAGGAGCTCCCACACGTGCTGACGCAAACCGGATTTGTGGTCGCCTGCGAGCCAATGGCGGTTCGTGCATCGTTATGAAGAACTGATAGACAAGCGACCTGAGCTTAGCTTTTTCTTGAAACAACGAAGTCGACCGCCTCAATGAGAATGTCAGCACGATTACCAAATGGCTTCACGCAATCAACGGCCTCGATTCTGAGCAAGTTCAAATGGTCGCGGGCCCATTTAGTACCGTGGATCGACACCAGTGTTTGCTTGCCAGCCGCTATGTCTTTGCCCACCGTTTTTCCAAGCGTTACCGTGTCCGCTGTCAGGTCGAGCAGATCGTCGGCAATCTGGAACATTCTGCCGAGGACTTCGCCAAAGCGGACAATATGGCCTTGATCGTCGGCTGATAGTCCGCCCAAAACTGCGCCCACCTCTGTTGCAGCGCGAATAAGCGCGCCAGTTTTCAGCGCTTGGGTCATCGCGATTGTTTCTTCGTCAACGATTGAATTTTCGCTGGCAAGATCGAGGCTTTGTCCGCCCACCATACCGCCAGTCCCGGCATCACGTGCCAAAATACCAAGTATTACACACTTCATTTCGGGTGCGATTTTATAGTCAGCACTCGCAATCACACCAAATGCCTCGGTTAAAAGCGCGTCGCCTGCCAAAATCGCGGTGGCTTCGTTGTAAGCCACGTGAACGGTTGGCTTCCCGCGGCGCAGATCATCGTTATCCATGGCGGGGAGATCATCGTGTACAAGCGAATAGCAATGGATGAGTTCAAGCGCAGCGGCCGCCGGCGTCACCTCATCGGCGGAGACTGAACCGCCAACACCGGCGCACTCATAAACGAGAAACGGCCGAAACCGTTTTCCACCGTTGAGGACCCCATGGCGCATCGCTTCGACGAGGACTGGGTGTCTTCCCGCTTCACCGGCTTTAGGAGTTTCGGTCAACCACGCCTCCAAAAATGCGGTGACCCTTGCGGCGCTACGCGCCAACGCTGTCTCAAATTTCTCAGACATTTATATCTTTGTTCAACAGGACCGAGGGAGCCACATTCGGCGGTGCAATGAATTGGTCGTGTTGCCAATGCGAGCCATATTCAGCAAGAGCAACCAAGGTCGCGAGATGCAATAGCTTAGGTCACGGATGATCCATGCCAGCCCGTAGGCAGAAAAGAAAAAAGAAAACGCCTGCAGCAGAACCGGCCGCTCAGTCTGGGGTCAAGGCCAAACCAAAGCGCCGGGCGAGAGTTTTGCGTGCAATCAAATGGCTATTGATCGTGGCAGTTGTCGTAGTGGCGCTGCCGCTCCTTCTTACGGTCCTTTATCGCTTCGAATTTGTCCGCCCGGTCTCGGCGCTTATGGTCACCAACAAGGTCGCGGGCGAGCCAGTTTCACGTCTGTGGGTCGAGATCGACGATGTGTCACCGAATTTGAAATACGCGGTGTTGATGTCGGAAGACGGGCAATTCTGTAATCACCACGGCATCGATTTTGGCGAATTGAAGGGTGTCATCGAGCGCGCGCTCGATGGCGAAGTGACCCGCGGCGCTTCAACGATCACGATGCAAACCGCGAAAAACCTCTTTTTATGGGGTGGACGGTCCTACATCCGCAAGGCACTCGAATTTCCGCTGGCAGTTTGGATTGATCTTGTCATTCCCAAGAAACGGATCATGGAGATCTACCTGAATATAGCCGAGTGGGGACCGGGAATTTACGGCGCTGATCAAGCGGCGGGGTTCCATTTCGGTAAAAACGCCGATGAGCTCAGCCGTCGTGAGGGCGCACTTCTGGCTGTTACCCTGCCCAACCCCTATGTGCGTGATCCATCGCGTCCATCTCAAAGATTAAACAACGTCGCGCGAGTGATTGAGAGGCGAGCACGGCAATCGGGCGGCTTCGTCGACTGCCTTGACTAAGGCCGGAACAAAACACGCAAACGACCCTTCTCAAAACCCGATGAAGTGTGTATAGCGCCGCCAGTTTTCGGAAATGTCAGTCAGAAACGCTCTGAAAGAGCAGGGCTGCATGATGCAATTCAGAGGTTTTAGAAATGGCAGTACCTAAGGGAAAAGTGACGCGGTCTAAGCGTGGCATGCGCCGCTCCACAGACTCACTCAAGAACCCGGTTTATGTAGAAGACAAGTCTTCCGGCGAACTTCGTCGTCCACACCACATCGACCTTAAAACGGGCATGTATCGCGGGCGCCAAGTTCTCCAAGTCAAAGAAGACTGAGCAGACAACGCCTTCGGCGCACAAAAAAGCCCCGGCAAATGACCGGGGCTTTTTGCATTTTGGAGGTGAGGTATTTGTCAGCCCTCGTCGATCTGTTTTCCCATAATCGCTATCGCTTGCTGGTAAACACCGGCGGCGTTCCAACCGCGAATGGCGCGAAAATTCGTTTGACCTTTTTGGTAACCCGCGCCGGCCCGCCATCCGTGAGCGCGAAGAAAATTCGCGGTCGAAGCCAGTGCGTCAGACTTTGAACGGGCAAGGTCGATGCGTCCATTGCCGTCACCGTCGACAGCGTACTTGATCACATTGTTTGGCAAAAACTGCGTGTGGCCCCATTCACCGTGCATGGCACCGCGGGAGCTTGCGGAAAGCATACCGCGGTCTACCAGCTTTAGCGCGGCAATTGCGTGTGGCTTGAAGAATGCGGGACGACGGCAATCATAGGCCAGCGTAGTGATTGCAGACACGACGTTTGCGTTGCCCATGTAGCCACCGAAAGCGGTTTCCATGCCATGGATTGCGATGATCACACCTGCCGGAACCCCGTAGCGACGTTCAAGGTTCGCATAGAAGTTCGCATTCCGTTTCTTCTCCGAAATCCCTTTGCGAACAATCGTTGCTGCGCCACGCACCTGCATGAAGCGGTCAAGCGAGTAGCGGAACGACTTCTGATTTCGATCTGCAGCAATCGTCTTCGACGCATAGCTAGCTCCGGCAAGCGCTTGCAAACCCTTGGATTTTACCCCAGCCGCGCGTGCTTCATTGGCAAACGAGGCCTTCCACGCTTCGAAACCTGAGGAATTGTTCCCACAGCTTGCCGCCAACGCTGGCCCGGCCAACGCAGATACGACTGTGCCAATAATAGCTACAGCCTTCACATTCTTGATCATCTTGATCTCCCGATCGTTTGCGCACCAATCGATACGTTGTAATTTTGACGCCCAAAGGTCGTAGCTGAAATATGCCTAATTGTCAGTATACGCGCGCCCCGAAAATTGCCGAGCCGACCCTCACCGAAGTTGCGCCAAAACCGATTGCCGTCTCAAAGTCGCCAGACATTCCCATGGAAAGCTCCGTCACACCGGCCTCCCGTGCTAATTTTCGCAGCAGCGCAAAATGGGGCCCTGGATTTTCTTCAAATGGTGGAATGCACATCAGGCCGATGACGGGCAGGGCGAGATCATTTTGACAAAAGTGGACGAATTCGACCGCTTTGTCTGGTGCTATACCCGCCTTCTGGTCTTCCATGCCGGTGTTCACTTGAACATAGCTCGCAACATCTCGTCCCTGCTTTGAGATTTCAGATGCAACAGCCTTTGCGATTTTTTCGCGATCAATTGTCTCGATCACATCAAACAACGTAACGGCATCTGCTGCCTTGTTTGACTGGAGAGGACCAATGAGCCGCAGTTCTGTGTCGGGGTACTGCTCTTTCAGTGAAGGCCATTTGCTCTGGCTCTCCTGAATACGATTTTCACCAAAGACCCGATGACCAAGGGCAAGAAGCTCAGAAATGGTCTCAGCAGTTTGCGTTTTAGAGACAGCGACTAGTTCAACCCCTCCGCGCGCGCGATCGCTTTGCAGGCAGGCGTTGTTTATCTTTTCGGTGACGCTTTTGTATTTGGCAGCAAGATCAATGCTCGCTACGGCTTCATCACTGTGACCCATGAGACACCCTCAAACTGTTGACGCCAAACCTGCTTATCTGCACTAGGCTTCCGCAATGCGCGGTGACCCATCGCTACCGCACTTCTCGCCCGTCAATAGATTTTTCAAGGCCGTAGCCCGATGTCAGTGGAACGATACAATCACCGTGTAACCGAGCCAAAGTGGCAATCCGCCTGGGATGAAGCGAAGGTTTACGAGACATCCAACAAGGATGATCGCCCGGGATACTACGTGCTGGAGATGTTTCCCTATCCTTCTGGCCGCATTCACATGGGGCATGTGCGCAACTACACGATGGGCGACGTGGTCGCTCGCTACAAGCGGGCAAAGGGCTTTAATGTGCTCCATCCAATGGGATGGGACGCGTTTGGAATGCCTGCTGAAAACGCCGCGATGAAAAACAAGGTCCACCCCAAAGAGTGGACATATCAGAATATCGCAACGATGCGCGGCCAGCTCAAAACGCTCGGCTTCTCGCTTGATTGGTCACGCGAGTTTGCAACATGCGACGTCGAATACTACGCTCAGCAACAACGCCTGTTTCTGGACATGCTCGATGAGGGCCTGGTGACGCGGAAGAACGCGCGCGTAAATTGGGATCCGGTCGACATGACCGTGCTTGCCAATGAGCAGGTGATTGATGGCTGCGGCTGGCGGTCCGGCGCACCGGTTGAGCAACGCGATCTGACCCAATGGTTCTTCAAAATTACCGATTATGCTGAAGACCTGTTGACCGCCTTGGATAGCCTTGATCGCTGGCCGGAAAAAGTTCGGACCATGCAGGCCAATTGGATTGGCAAGTCGCGCGGTTTGCAAATGTCGTTTGAGCTCTGCGAACCAATTGGCGAATTTACTGGACTTGAGATCTATACCACCCGGCCCGATACTTTAGCTGGTGCAAGTTTCATGGCAATCGCACCGGAGCACCCGCTCGCTTTGGAGTTGGCGAAAACCAACGAAGAGCTCACACAATTCGCGACCGAAGTCAGACGTTCCGGCACCTCTGAGGAAGCTTTAGAGAAGGCAGAGAAGCTCGGCTTCGATACGGGTCTGCGGGTGAAAAATCCCGTTCGCGAAGGGGAAACGCTTCCCGTATTCGTGGCCAATTTCATCTTGATGGATTACGGCACAGGCGCGATTTTCGGGTGTCCGGCCCACGATCAGCGTGACCACGATTTTGCAACCAAATACAATCTTCCAATCACCGCGACGTTTGTTCCCGCAGACTTCGCGGGCGACGCCGATGAGTTTGTCGCCGATGAACCCCACGTGCCGACGAAAACAGAAAAGGTGCATTACATAAATCAGCCTGCTGGCGTTGAGCACGCAACAGGCGCAGAAGGAATTGAAGCAACAATTAACTGGGCTGAGGCAAAAACTCTCGGAAAAGGCCAGGTGCAATATCGGTTGCGCGACTGGGGGATTTCACGCCAGCGGTATTGGGGTTGTCCAATCCCAATTATTCATTGCGACAGCTGTGGAGTGGTTCCCGAAGCACGTGAAAACCTTCCCGTAGTGCTGCCCGAAGACATCGATTTTGAGAAGCCGGGCAATCCACTCGATCATCACCCGAATTGGAAGCAGACGCCCTGTCCGAAATGCGGAGACGCTGCGCGGCGTGAAACCGATACGATGGATACGTTCGTTGACTCGTCTTGGTATTTTGCCCGCTTCACAGCACCGCGTGAGAATACGCCAACTGATAGTAAGGCGGCTAATGATTGGTTGCCCGTTGATCAGTATATCGGTGGCATTGAGCACGCGATCCTGCATTTGCTCTATTCGCGCTACTTCTCGCGAGCAATGAGCGCGACCGGACACATGAAGGTTTCGGAGCCTTTTGCTGGTCTCTTCACCCAAGGCATGGTTGTCCATGAAACCTACAAAGGGCCTGACGGTTTCATGGCTCCCGTTGAAGTTAAAGTTGAAGAGCAAGACGGCAAACGCACCGCAACATTGCTGGCGGATGGCTCCGATCTCGAAATCGGCTCAATTGAGAAAATGTCGAAGTCGAAGCGGAATGTGGTTGATCCCGACGACATCATCGATAGCTACGGCGCAGATACCGCGCGCTGGTTCATGTTATCGGACTCGCCGCCGGAAAGAGATGTGATCTGGACCGAGGCAGGCGTCGAAGGTGCAAACCGTTTCGTTCAGCGCGTTTGGCGGTTGATCGCCGGTGCTGCGCCGGTTCTGAAAGATTGCACACGGGCAGTTGGTGAGGCCGGCGATGCTCTGACTGTCTCAAAAGCTGCCCATAAAACCGCGATGTTGGTGGCAGAAGATGTTGAGAAGCTCGCTTTTAACAAAGCGGTCGCCCGCATTTATGAGTTGGTAAACACGCTTGCAAAACCATTTGATTCTGTGACGAACGGCTGCGCATCAAAGGATTTGCAATCATCCTGCGCTCAGGCGGCCGATTTCTTAAGCCTTATCGTGAGCCCGATGATGCCCCACCTTGCCGAAGAGTGCTGGACCATTCTCGGTAACGATACAATGGCAGCGGTAGAGGCGTGGCCAACGCACGATGCGGGCTTGGTGACAGAAGACACGGTCATGCTTCCGGTGCAGGTTAACGGAAAGAAACGCGCCGAATTGTTGATTTCAAAGGACGCCGCGAAGGACGAAATAGAAAAAGAGGCTTTGGCCCTCGATGCTGTCGTGCCATACCTCAACGGAGGTTTGGCTAAAAAAGTAATTGTCGTGCCGAACCGGATCGTGAATGTCGTCGTGTAAGGTATAGATATGCTGCGCTTAAAGAACTTCAGCCCACGTCGACGGTGCGTCCTCATGGGTCTCGGCCTTTTGGGGGTCTCCACGGTAGGCGCATGCACTGTTCAGCCGCTTTACACTGCAACCGACCCGGCAGCTGGTGATTTTTCCAGCACCACAAAAGGCAAAGTGAACTTTGCGAGCGCAGATAACCGTATTGAACAGGTCACGCGCGACACCATGATTTTTCGCTTGAACGGTGGCGGAAGTTCAGCTGCAATCAATCCCGTGTTCGACGCGGACATTTCTGTTACATCGACGATTTCTGGTCGATTTAGAACGCCTGATACCTCGGCAGGACAAACAAGCGCGTCCGTTGTCACGGTGTCTGGAACGCTCACCCTGAAGGATAGTAAGACTGGTGCGAAGGAAGCAACAATTAAGCGGTCTTCAATCACATCAATCGACCGCGGTGGCCAAGACTTTGCGAACGAGCGTGCGGAACTTGATGCAGAGAAGCGTGGCGCGATTGAAATCGGCGAACAGTTTGCAACTCTGGTCGCGGCCCGACTGGCTCAGCAGAACTGACGCAGGCGCCATCGGATGGGCGAATTAAAATCCCGCGACGTGCAAGGTTTCCTTCGCCGCCCTGATATTTCGAAATCGGTTTTCTTATTCTACGGTCCTGAGCAGGGCCTTGTTCAGGACCTGTCAAAGGCGGTCCTGAGAACACTCGACATTGATCCCAGCGATGGCTTTGCCAATACGAGGATGCCAAGCGATACAGCGACAGCGGATCAGGCACTCGTGAGCGAGGCTTACTCTATCGGTATGTTCGCTGGCAAACGGCTGCTTCGCGTAACCGACGCGGGTAATGAGAAGTCGTTCGTTGAGCAAGTCAAAACAATTGCTTCTGACAGGCTGAACGATGTCTGGGTGGTGATTGAAGCAGGTGAGCTGAAGAAGAATTCAGCTCTTCGAACCACCGTTGAGAGGTCAGAATTTGGGTTAGCGGTCCCGTGTTATCAGGGCGGACTGGAGGTCATCCATCAACTCATAGACGAATATCTGCCGGATAAAAACGTGCTTTCATCCGATCTGCGCCGAGCGCTGGCGGATCGACTTCCCGCGGATCGGGCTTTGGCAAGAGCTGAGTTAGAGAAGGTGTCGCTGCTCGCCTCTTCCAGCGAGGTGATTTCGATCACAGATATCGGCGCAATCATCGGTGACAGTGGCCAAGGTGATATATTCGAAATCGTTGACACCGTTGTTTGCGGAAATGTCGCGAGATTTGAAGCCGCGTTTTCGACGTTTACAGCAAGTAGCGGCAATTTAAATGCACTGCTCTTTTCCATGCTTCGGCAATTTCAGACGCTGCAGGCAATGCGTTACGAGATGGATAAGGACCGCAAACCCGCGTCTGCGGTTGTTGCTTCAGCGCGGCCGCCGGTGTTTTTCAATCGGCGACAGTTGGTCCAAACCGCCCTATCGACCTGGACCTTGCCAAGCCTTGGAAACGCGATGAAGCGTCTCAGAGACCTTGTTCTTCAATCGCGTGCAAACGGATTGATTGGTGAAGAGATCGTCCACATCACGTTACTTGGCTTAACGATCGCCGCAAGTCGACGGCGCGCCTAGCCACTTCTTCTGTTGAGGCAGTCACGAACCCTGCAAGCGGTGGCAAATCTCATCAAGCTGATCGAGAGACTTGTAGTGAACCGTCACCTTCCCGCCGGGGTCTTTGTGAGCGATTTGAACCTTGAAGCCCAGCGCGTCTGAAAGGGTGCGTTCCAGCGCCGCCGTGTCGGCGTCTTTTTCGACCTCCGAGACGCCGCCGCCTGATCGTCCACCGGAGTTGGAAGCAGGCTCCGTAGCTAGAGCTTCGGCCTGTCGAACGGACAAACCTTCGCGGATAATTCGCGTTGCGATCTGAGACGGGTTTGGAGCCGTGACGAGAGTACGCGCGTGACCTGCCGAAAGAGCGCCCTCTGCTACCATCGCTCGCACGTCGTCGGGCAGTTTTAGAAGACGCAATGTGTTGGCCACATGGCTTCGACTTTTTCCGATGACGTTGGCAAGATCATTTTGGGTGTAGTCGTGCTCATGGAGCAATTGCTCATATCCTAGCGCTTCTTCGACCGCATTGAGATCGGACCGCTGCACGTTCTCCACAATCGCCAGCTCCAGAGCAACACGGTCATCGACGTCGCGAATAATGATTGGAACGTCGACCTGGGCTGCGCGCTGAGCTGCACGCCAGCGCCGTTCACCGGCAATGATCTCGTATTTTTCGCCTTGATCATTCGGGGTGATCGGACGAACAACAATTGGTTGAATAATTCCATGTTCGCGGATCGACGCACTAAGCTCTTCAAGCTCATCTTCGGAAAATTGGCGACGGGGATTGTTTTCCGACCGACCAATCTCTTCAATCGGCACCCGGCGATCTTCACGTTGCGGTGTCGAGGTTTCTTTTGAAACCGGAGCATCCATTTCGCCAATCAAAGCGGCAAGACCTCGACCGAGCCGCTTTCGCGATTTATCGTCAGACATTCCGATAACCTTTTAATTTCGCCTGCGAATACACTAGGCGGCCAACTTTGTGCGTTCGCGCTGAATAATTTCCGACGCCAGCGATAGATATGCTTGGCTCCCAACACAGTCGAGATCGTAAAGGATAGCAGGCTTTCCGTGGGACGGCGCTTCGGAAAGACGTACATTGCGGGGGATGACAGTCTCATAGACCAATTCGCCCATGTGCTCGCGCACGTCGTCGACAACCTGCTTGGCGAGATTGTTTCGACCGTCGAACATTGTAAGCACAATACCTTGCACTTCGAGATTTGGATTTACGCCGGAGCGCACCTGCTCAATGGTTTGTAGAATTTGACTAAGACCCTCGAGCGCAAAGAACTCACACTGTAGCGGCACCAGCACAGAGTCGGCAGCCGCCATTGCGTTAATCGTGAGAAGATTGAGCGACGGAGGACAATCAACGAGTACGTAGTCAAATTTCGTCGATCCAGCTTTCAGTGAAGTGTCCAATTTTCGCGCGCGGTCGGCATCGTTTGCAATGCTCAATTCCAGTCCCAGCAAATCCATGGTCGACGGTACAATGAACAAGCTCGGGATCGCGGTCGGCACGGAAGCTTGCTCGACAGTCGCGTCGCCGATCAGTAGATCGAAACTGGATACTCTTCGGGTTTCCTTTTCAATTCCCAGACCGGTTGAAGCATTGCCTTGGGGATCAAGATCAACAATGAGCACCCGCTTCCCGATTGCTGCGAGCGCGGTTGCAAGGTTGATCGCAGTGGTGGTTTTTCCGACACCGCCTTTTTGATTGGCAATGGTGATAACGCGAAGGGGCTTGGTCATGGCCTGCTTTCAGATGGATCAGCGTGGCTTTAAATTACCGATTTTCAACACCACAGATTCTGGGTCAATGCGGCTCTGATGTACAGTCAAATCATAGGACCAGTTCGCGTCTGTGTCGCTTAATTCTTTCTCATATCCACGACCTTTCGGCAGGATCAGCAATGGCTTTTGGTTCAACCAAGGGGAAACCCATTGGAATAGTTGGGAGAGGGAAGCCAATGCACGGGCAGTCACGATCTCTGGCGTATTCGTCGTCCGGATGTAGTCTTCTACGCGCATCGTGTGGATCTCTGTTTGTGGCGCAACAGCAGGTCGCATAGACCGGAGAAAAGCCGTTTTCTTTGCGTTGCTTTCAACGAGACTGACTGTCGACCCTGTTACATCCGCCAACGCGCATGCGATAACCATACCGGGAAGACCGGCACCGCTGCCAAGGTCGACCCATTTTTTTGCCGGGCCAGCGATTTGAAGCAGTTGAAGACTATCAAGGATATGACGGTCCCAGAGGTCTGCTTCGGTTGAGGCCCCAATCAGATTGATCGCTTTCGACCATCTGGTGAGCTGGTAGGCGTAGGTATTTAAACGATCAAAAGTTTCACGTGAAACAGGATAAATGTCACGTGCTGTCGCGAATTGATCGTCTGAAGCAGCACCTCTAGCGCGGTCCATTAAAGAGCTACTTTCGCGCCGGCCTGTTCCTGGCGAAGCTTCAACACCAAAATAGCGAGCGCGGCTGGCGTCATACCTTCAATCCTCCGCGCCGCAGCGATATTCAATGGCCGTGCCTCGCTGAGCTTTTGCTGTAGTTCATTAGACAGACCGTGAAGCGCCGAGAAATCAAACTCAGATGGGAGCACAAGTTGCTCTTCCTTCTGCACGCTTTCAATGTCCTGTCGTTGCCGATCTAGATACACCTCATATTTGGCGTCAATCGCACAGGCGTCTCGGACAGCTTCGTCATAGCCTTCTAGCTGCGGCAGCACCGAAAAAAACGAAGACATCTCTGCATCGGGGTAAGACAAAAGCGTCCATGCGGAGCGCTTAACACCATCTGCATTTACCTTAAAGCCGAGTTGGTCCGCTTCATTGGGAGTAAAGTACTCTCCACGCAGCGCTACCCTCAGTTCACCAAACTGCTTCGACTTCTCCGAAAATACGTCTGCTCGCTGAGCCGAGACCAGTCCAAGATCAATGCCTTTTGGCGTCAAGCGCCGATCTGCATTGTCCACTCTTAACGACAATCGATACTCCGCACGCGAGGTAAACATGCGATACGGCTCGGTCACACCCCGGGTGACGAGATCATCAATCATCACGCCAATATAGGAGTCGCTTCGAGAGAAATGATGGGGCGACTGCCCGCCGGCGAAGCGCGCCGCATTTAGCCCGGCAACAAGACCCTGAGCCGCGGCTTCTTCATACCCCGTCGTCCCGTTAATCTGGCCAGCTAAGTAAAGACCCTTCACCCCCTTAACATCCAACGCCTGACCCAATGCTCTTGGGTCCACGTGATCGTATTCAATTGCATATCCATATTGCAGGACTTCCACATTCTCGAATCCACGAATAGATCGAAGCAACTGATCCTGAACTTCTACCGGAAGCGATGTGGAAATCCCGTTCGGGTAGATGGTGTCACCGTCTAGTTCCTCAGGTTCGAGAATTATCTGGTGGCCGTCCCGCTCACCAAACCGGGTGATCTTGTCCTCAATAGATGGGCAGTATCGTGGGCCCGAACCGGTGATATTCCCGGCATGCATGGCGGAGCGGTGGATATTGTCTTCAATGATCTTGTGGGTATTCGGATTAGTCCGGGTAACCGCACAAGGGATCTGCGGCGTTGTAATCTTTTTTGTCAAAAACGAGAACGGTGTCGGTCTATCGTCTGGCTGAATTTCATTGAGGCCGTCAAAATTGATCGATGATTTCCGAAGGCGCGCAGGTGTCCCTGTCTTAAGCCTACCAAGGGGCAGGCAAAGCCGGTCTAACGCCTTAGCGAGCGATACACTCGGTACCTCGCCTACACGGCCAGCAGGCGTTTGCTGATCACCAACATGAATAACTCCTCGCAGAAATGTTCCGGTTGTGAGCACGACAGCACCACAAAAAACTTCTTCGCCGCTCGCGAGGATGACACCCCGCACCCCACCATTTTCACATTCGATGCAGAGATCCGCCGCCTCGCCTTCAATAATGGTCAAGCCATCAATTCCAGCAATCTCGTTCTGCATCGCCTCACGATAGAGACCGCGATCACTTTGCGTGCGCGGACCTCGGACGGCAGCGCCCTTTTTGCGATTCAGAAGGCGAAACTGAATACCAGATCCGTCTGCAACGCGGCCCATTAAACCATCCAAAGCATCCACTTCACGCACAAGATGGCCTTTTCCAAGGCCACCAATCGCGGGATTGCATGACATAACGCCGATCTTGGATGCATCTTGTGTGATCAGACCTGTCTTGGCCCCCACAGCCGCCGCCGCACGTGCGGCCTCACAGCCTGCGTGACCACCACCAATAACTATGACGTCGTATCTCATCTTTCCGTCCCAGTAACTTTCGGCGCACTCACATGCGGTGAATTCAAGTTCAATGTGGCAGATGTTTCACGTGAGTCACGATCAAATGTCGCTCACTGCGTTTCACGTGAAACAAATTAAACCCACGGCGGAAAAACCATGTTTCACGTGAATCACTTCCCGATACAGAAACGTGAAAATACCGCACCCAAAACATCGTCGATATGGGTGTCACCCACCACTTCTCCAATAACACGCATCGCCCGCTGCAACAGGTCCGCCCGCGCCTCTACCAATTCTTCGGGATTGTACCCATCAAGAATACGAGTGCATCGAACCAACAGCGATGCCTGCCTCTCATTCAGAGACACTTGAGCGCCACCGCCTGCGAGAAACTTAATTTGATCCGTCAGAATTGCATCCAAATGATTTAGTGACCCGCTGTCTCGAACTGAAACCGACAAATCACCAAACGACCCTTGACCCCGGAGATCACTTTTTGAATGGACACGAACCACAGCCGCGTCTTCCAAATCACCAACGGAGAATACCCCATCCGGTGAAAGCTCAACAACTATGTCGGCCCGTTGTATCAACTCTTCTGTCTTTGAGATACCCGCTCTCTCTATCTCGTCATTTGTGGACCGAAGACCAGCTGTATCCACCAGACGGACCAAATAGCCTCCTAGGTCCAAACGCACCTCGACATAGTCCCGCGTCGTACCTGCCACGTTTGACACAATTGCACGATCTTCACCGACAAGCGCGTTTAACAAGCTGCTTTTGCCGCTGTTGGGTGCACCCACGAGCACGACAAGCGCCCCATCACGGATAATACTTCGCGAACTCGAACCGGCTAGTGCATCTTTCATCTCCTCCAGAAGATGCTGAACCCGAACAGACACGTCCGCATCGACCGCATCTCCAATGTCTTCTTCATCGGCAAAATCTATTCCGGCTTCTAAAAACGCTCGCATCTCTAGAAGTTCTTCTTTCCACCGTTCCAATTGGCGGCGTACCGAACCCTCGGACTGTTCTTGAGCTAAACGTTTTTGCTCGCGCGTCTCGGCGTCAATAAGATCGGCGAGGCCTTCCGCCTCGGTTAAATCCATCTTGCCGTTGATAAATGCGCGCTCGGCAAATTCCCCACGCTTTGCGGGCCGGCAGCCAATACGACCAGTGAGCTCTGAAGTGAGCTGCGCAACAACCGCCCGGCTTCCATGGACGTGAAGTTCAACCACGTCTTCACCGGTAAAGCTTGAGGGCGCCTTAAAACCTATGACGATGGCGGTATCAATCAACTCGCCGCCGGCAGCATTCAATTTCCGCAGTGATGCCACGCGTGGTTTGATCTCACTACCGCATAAGGCTTCGCTGACGCCAAACGCAGCTGCCCCGCTAATCCGAAATACGGCAACACCGCTAGGCGGTGCACCCGAACTGAGTGCGAAGATCGTATCCATTGAGAGGGCTCCGGGTGAGCCAAAGCCACACCCGTTTCGCTAGCGAATCGAATTAGGCATTCATCGAATCAAAGAACTCGTTGTTCGTCTTTGTCTGCTTCAGTTTATCAATCAGAAACTCGATTGAGTCCGTCGTGCCCATCGGTGACAAAATTCGCCGAAGCACAAAGAGCTTTTGTAAATCCTGTTTCGGTACAAGCAAGTCTTCCTTACGCGTGCCAGATTTGAGGATGTCCATCGCAGGGAACGTCCGCTTATCTGCAACTTTGCGATCAAGGACGATCTCGGAGTTACCAGTACCCTTAAATTCTTCGAAGATGACTTCATCCATGCGGCTTCCCGTATCGATAAGAGCGGTCGCAATAATCGTCAAAGACCCGCCTTCTTCGATATTTCGCGCGGCGCCAAAAAAGCGCTTTGGTCTCTGCAGAGCATTCGCATCCACACCGCCAGTCAACACCTTACCGGAAGAGGGAACAACAGTATTGTAAGCGCGGCCCAAGCGGGTGATGGAATCCAGAAGAATAACGACGTCACGACCGTGTTCTACCAGTCGCTTGGCCTTTTCAATCACCATTTCGGTAACTTGCACGTGCCGCGTTGCTGGCTCATCAAAGGTTGACGCAACAACCTCACCACGCACCGAGCGCTGCATATCTGTCACCTCTTCCGGGCGTTCATCAATCAGCAGAACAATTAAATAGCATTCAGGATGATTGCTCGAAATCGAATGGGCAATGTTTTGTAGCAGAACCGTTTTACCCGTCCGCGGAGGGGCCACGATCAGCGCTCGCTGGCCTTTCCCAAGAGGCGCGACAAGATCGATCACGCGTGACGACAGGTCTTTTGTCTGCGCGGTCTCCACCTCCATTCGAAGCCGCTCGTCTGGATAAAGGGGCGTAAGATTGTCGAAATGCGATTTGTGACGGATTTTTTCCGGGTCTTCGAAGTTGACCGTGTTTACCTTGAGAAGAGCAAAATAGCGCTCGCCTTCTTTCGGACCACGGATCAAACCCTGCAGGGTATCGCCGGTCTTCAACGAGAAGCGTCTGATTTGCGAAGGCGAAATGTAGATATCATCCGGTCCGGGTAGATAATTTGCGCTGGCTGAACGCAAAAACCCGAAACCATCTTGTAAAACTTCGACTACGCCCTCGCCTACAATTTCAACTTCGTCCGCCGCCAACTGCTTAAGAATCGCAAACATCAATTCCTGTTTACGCATCGTGCTGGCGTTTTCGACCTCAAGGCTTTCTGCAAACTCGACAAGTTCGGTCGCAGATTTGCCCTGCATATCGTGAAGCTTCATTTGCTCCATCGTCATTCTCGCTTTTCAAAAATGGGAAGGGCGGGATTAGAGACCGCCAAAGGTGTGCTGTGGTGGAACTACTGATTATTTAAACCAGTTTCAAGCCAGATGTTCCCCAAACGGATGAGTCCTAGGTCGCGACCATCAAGAGAACGGCTTCACGATCACAAAGATCACCGCTGCTATCATTAAACCTGTGGGAATTTCATTCAATGCACGCCACCGGGACGACGATATCTCATTCGTTCCGGAAGCGAATCGCTTGACCGATTTCGCGAGATAAAAATGCATCACCGTCATCCCCACGACAGCGGCAAATTTCAGCAAGAACCACCCACTCGAAAAGTGTCCCCCCGAGTAAGCAAGCCACAGGCCTAAAACCCACGAAATGATCATCGCTGGCGTCATGATGACTTTGAGCAATCGGCGCTCCATCACCTTGAACGTTTCATCCGCTTCGCCACCCGGTAAAGCATCAGCGTGATAAACAAACAGCCGTGGTAGGTAGACCATCCCCGCCATCCACGCGATCACAGCAATGACGTGAAGAGCCTTGATCCAGAGATACTGGTCCACGGGATCAACGAGGAAGATAAAGGCGGCAACACCGGCGAAAGCGACCATCGCCATCGCCGCGCGCATCGCAGCCTTTCGACCCGCGGATTTATCACGTTCGCGAACTTGCTTCTTCAGATAACTGTCAGATTTGACCACGAACCCTTTGCACCAAATAACCCATATCTTCGGGATCTGCCTGCGGTGTTATACCGTGACCAAGATTAAAAACGAATGGGCCGCCGGCCAGCTCTTCCAATATCCGGTCAACACCGTCTTTAATGGCGTCCCGGCCTGCGACCACGCGAAGCGGATCCATATTGCCCTGAACAGGTCCTTCCTTCTGCAAATCTGCGGCCACGTCCAATGGAACGGTCCAATCGAGGGCCAACATATCAATGCCGGTCTTTTCCCGGTATCCGCGATAGAGCCAACCAGCTCCTTTTGGAAAGCCGATGATCTTGGCATCGGGGCGAGCTGCACGAACGTTGGCAACGATGCGTTTCACAGGCTCTACGCAGAAGCGTTCAAACGCGTCCTCATCCAAAACCCCGGACCAACTGTCAAAAATCTTCACTGCATCGGCACCAGCTTCCAGCTGAGCGATCAAATAAGCCGAAGATGCCTCAACAAGCACTTCAATCAACTTCTTCATGGCATCTGGTTCACGATAAGCGAAAAGCCGCGCCGGTGCCTGATCCGGTGTCCCATGGCCAGCGATCATGTAAGTCGCAACAGTCCACGGCGCGCCGCAAAAGCCGAGTAGTGTTGTTTCTGGAGACAATGAGCGATGCAACTCACTCACTGTTTCCAACACTGGTTTTAGATGAGCAACCACGTTGTCCGGCACCAAGTGATCGACCTCTTGGGCCTTCAGTGGGCGCATTTTTGGTCCTTCACCGGCAACAAAATGCACATCCCGATCAAGCGCATCCGGAATGACCAAAATATCCGAAAAGAGGATAGCTGCGTCAAAGCCGTACCGACGTATCGGTTGGTGTGTCACTTCAACGGCCATTTTAGGCGTATAGCAGAAATCCAGAAAGCTTTTGGATTTCGCTCGAACTTCGCGATACTCGGGAAGGTAGCGACCAGCTTGCCTCATAATCCAAATCGGTGGTGGCGACTCAACTTTGCCGTCGAGCACGTTCAGTAGCCGTTTTTCCACCATTTCAAACCCTAACTAAATAAAGAAAAACCCGAAGGGTCTGTTTATAGAATCTATGACTCTGTGCGTTGCGAGGATAAGTCTTTAATCACCGACTTTCCACAGATGTGTCAACTTAAATTGACGCTCTCTTTGAAAAACGAGAATTGCACAACATCGAGGATGAAGCGGTTTTTGAAAGAGAAATCAGAGGCCTAGAGCACATCGTTCTCCCGACCAACTGTTGAAACCCGTTTTAAAAAATGGGAATTCTCGCAAACCCAATGTCTTTATCAGCCAAGCACCAGTGACCTGTGAACTTGGATAAGAGAGGCGCTACTCACAGCGCAAAGATCTTCAAAACCAACCCTGTGCAAAACACCCCGAACTTTCCACAGTATGAGAATTCTGCCAGTGGGATTGAGAAACGAGATGTCACACATTTTGACCATGACCCAGCCGATTGTTCTTGCCTCCAAAAGCATCGGACGTTCGTCAATTTTGACGAATGCAGGCATCAGCCACGAACTGCATCCTGCGCACATAGACGAGCGCGCCATAGAAGCGTCACTGGATATGGAAGATATCCCGCCTGCTGATATCGCCGAGTTACTCGGCGTTGCCAAAGCGCAGGATGTATCAGCGCGTTTACCCGGCCGACTCGTCATTGGAGCCGATCAAACCCTGTCACTGGCAGATGAGATTTTGCACAAATCACCGGATATGGAAGATGCACGCAAAAAGCTTCTCAAGCTATCCGGCCAGCCACACCAACTAAACGCCTCAATAGCGATTGTTCGCGACGGCGAGCTTCTTCATGCCTCCGTCCATATCGCCCATATGCATATGCGTACACTGACGCCGAAAATGATTGGCCAGTACCTCGCCGAAGCGGGGGACGGTGTCCTTTCAAGCGTCGGTTGCTACCAAATCGAAGGGCCCGGCATTCGGCTTTTTGAACGGGTCGACGGTGATTACTTCACTATAATAGGCATGCCAATCTTCCCGCTGATGAGACAATTGCGCGAATTGGGTGTTATGGAATGAAGCACGCATTCGTGATTGGCGACCAAGTCCAGCACTCGCGGTCGCCGGTGATCCACCAACACTGGATCAAAAAATATAAGCTGGCTAACTGCAGCTACGAAGCAATAGTTGTTACACGTGACGATATTGAAGACTTCGAAAGCCGATTACGCTCCGGAGAGTTTGTCGGTGGCAACGTCACAATTCCCCACAAAGAAACTGCGCTGGCTCTCGCAGACGAGCGCTCATCGACAGCTCAAGCCATTGGCGCAGCAAATACATTGATCGTTTCAGAAACGAATCAAAAAGTCTCTGCACACAATACAGACGCTTACGGCTTTGCAGCCAATCTCGACAGTGGAGCACCGCAGTGGCGCAATGGCAAAACGGCACTGGTGCTTGGAGCGGGCGGCGCTGCCCGCGCAATTGTATATGCTGTCTTGGAAGCGGGGTATGAACGCGTCGCACTGGCAAATCGAACACTCAGCCGTACCGATTGGTTTGTTGAAAACTTTGGGGCTAAAGTTGTACCGATCGCTTGGGATGCAGTTGAGAACGAGCTTCCAAGCGCAGATCTGATGGTGAACACGACGTCTCTCGGAATGGAAGGAAATCCGCCGCTGGACATCTGTCTCAAGAACGCCAAAGAGACCCTGATCGTGACTGATATTGTCTACGTGCCGCTTCAAACCGATCTTATGCAACGGGCCACCGCAAACGGCTTGACGACCGTAGATGGCCTAGGAATGCTGCTTCATCAGGCGGTGCCGGGGTTCGAAATGTGGTTTGGCGTTCGCCCTGAAGTCACACCAGAACTCCGCGCCCTTGTGCTGGCCGACTTAGGCGCGACTGCCTGATGGGGACGCTCGCCGTCGGCCTCACCGGTTCAATCGGAATGGGCAAATCCACCACTGCGAAAATGTTTGCGGAATTGGGCATACCTGTCCACGATGCAGACGCAACGGTTCATGAACTCTACCGCGAAGCATCGGTTGCCGAAACAATTGAACACGAATTTCCGGGCTCAACGGAAAATGGGATCGTCGATCGCAAAAAGCTGTCTGCACAGGTAGTCGGCAACCCCGACGCCATAAAACGTCTCGAAGCTATCATCCATCCACTGGTGCGAACACGCGAGTTAGAAGCACGAGATGCGGCCAAACGAGCTGGCGCGCCTTACATCATCGTGGATATCCCGCTTCTCTTCGAAACCTCATCGGAAACACGCTTCGACAAAATCATTGTCGTAACCGCAGCTGAAAACACCCAGCGTGAACGTGTTCTTGCGCGCGAGAACATGACCGAGGAAAAGTTTGCAGCGATCCTTGCTAAACAAATGCCGGACGAACAAAAACGAAAGCGCGCTGATTTCATTGTGGATACAAGCGATGGAGTGGAAGCCGCACATCGCGATGTCGAGAAGATCCATGCAACGTTACTTGCAACACCGAGTGCTCAGGATAATCCGCCCAATGCGTGAAATCATATTTGATACCGAAACCACCGGGCTCCACGCCGCCGAAGATCGCATCATCGAAATTGGTGCGGTTGAACTGGAAAATCGCTTTATCACCGGACGTACGTATCACGTTTTTCTCAATCCGGGCGATCGTAAGGTTCATCCAGACGCCTACGCCGTTCACGGAATTTCAAACGATGATCTCCGCGACAAACCGAGCTTCAAAGAGGTTATCCAGTCCTGGTTCGACTTTACTGCAGGTGCTGATCTGATTGCGCACAATTCAAACTTCGACATCGGGTTCATGAATGCCGAATTTGATCGCCTGGGCTTTCCAAACGTTGACCCAAACCGCGTGATTGACAGCCTAGCACTAGCGCGCCGCAAGCACCCGATGGGTCCAAACTCTCTCGATGCTTTGTGCAAACGTTATGGAATAGACAATTCAAAACGTACCAAGCACGGTGCGCTGCTCGACAGCGAGCTTCTCGCCGAGGTGTACATTGAGCTTCTTGGCGGGAAGCAGGCAAGCTTGGGTTTGGACGCACAGCCGTCGTCGGTTGTCGGCGAAGCGATCACACAACACAACGGCAGCGTTCACCCTCAAAAAGTCGCCCAACGACCGCAGCCTTTACCCACGCGATTAACCGCTGACGATGTGGCGGCGCACACGACCTTGGTCGACGGATTGGGCGACGATGCGATCTGGAAAAAAAGAATGCCCGGCTAGAAAAGCCAGGCAACACAGCGGTTTGCTAAAAACAGCTTGATATTAGGCGTTCTGGCTTGCTGCCACTTTTTGCTTCGCAGCTTCTTCCGCCATCCGCTTTTGGAACATCGATGCGAAGTCGATTGGATCGATCATCAATGGCGGGAACCCACCATTGCGCGTGCATTCGGCAACGATTTGGCGTGCGAACGGGAACAGCATCCGAGGGCATTCTATGAAGACCAGCGGAAGCATTTGTTCTTTTGGGAAATTCTGGAGGCGGAAAACGCCGCCATAGATCAGTTCAACGTTGAACAGAACGTCGTCGCCGTCTTGGGCTTTTGCGGTCAGCGTCAGCACGCAATCATAGTCGGTTTCCGACATCGGATTGGCGTTCACATTCACATTGATATTGATCGCCGGTGCTTTCTCCCGAGGACGAAGTGAAAGCGGAGCGCCTGGGCTCTCAAACGACAGGTCCTTTACGTATTGCGTGAGGATTGAAAGCTGCGGCGCCGTGCCGTTGGCCGCGCCCGCGGTTGGAGCAGCTTCACCAGTCGTAGTCTTTGTATCTTTTGCCATTTAGCCTGCGTCTCTGATCTAGGAATTTCGCGGCGCGGTAACATGATCACCTAGCGGTGACAAGAAAACGAGCAAACTCAGCGTCGTTTTTGGTGGTCAATGGATCTGTCGCTATCTTCATCGCGCCATGGCGATGACGGGTCAGGCTCGGCGGTGTAGTCTTCCGGGTCAAGATTGATTGTGCCGTCCTGCGGCTCGCGATGAAAACCGCCAGTGGTTCCGCCGGGTCCAACAACCTTGATCCTTGACCGCAGAAACGCCCAACCCGCATCGCGCAAGGGGGGGACGAACAGCAAAAACCCGAGCGTGTCGGTGATAAAGCCGGGCGTGAGAAGCAGTACGCCGGCAATCATAATCATGACGCCGTGCACCATCTCGCGTGCTGGAACCCGATTTTGCGAAAGGTCAGATTGGATCCGGTTTAAAATTCCAAAGCCCTGCACGCGCAGTAAAATCGATCCAATGATCGCTGTCACAAAAATCATAGCGAGCGTGGGCCAAAGACCGATGGCCCCGCCGAGCAGGATAAACATCGCTATTTCAGCAATCGGAATCGCCAAAAGCGCAAACGGAATTAAGCTAAACGGCATTCAAAAGCTCAACAGTTGACCACAAACTTGACAGTGTATGTAGGTACGAAGCACACCCGATTGAACACATCAGTTGCACGCTTATATCAGCTGCGAGAGCAAACGCGCGGAAGAACAATAAATTATGGATAGCTCAAATCTGGTCACGATCATTTTTCTGGTGGCGGCGGTCTTCGTCTTTGTGCAACTACGCAATGTGCTCGGCACGCGGACAGGCCACGAGCAATCACCGGATCAGTTCCGGCGACCAGAGGCGGACGACGCGCCTGTCAATGAATCCGATAGCGAAAATGATAACGTCATCACGCTTCCCGGAATGGGCGACAACCCCGGCACTAAATACAAGATGATTGACCGGTATGCGAAACCGGGCTCTGGCATAAACAATGCGCTTCGCTCCGTGAAAGATGCCGATCCGAGCTTCGACGCTAAAGAGTTTCTGGCAGGCGCAAGCATGGCTTACGAGATGATCGTCATGGCATTCGCGGATGGTGATCGTCGCACGCTTGAAAATCTGCTTTCAGCGGAGGTCTATGAAGGGTTTGACCAAGCACTCACAGACCGTGAAGCGCGTGGCGAAAGCGTTCGTACGAACTTCGTCGGTATTGAGGACATTTCCTATGAAGGCGCGGAGATGCGCGATAGCGAATCGCACATCACAGTGAATGTCGTCAGTCAGCTGATTTCATCTACCGTTGGCTCGGATGGCGAGTTGATTGATGGCGACGCCGAAGCGGTTGTGGAAGTCAAAGACGTGTGGACGTTCGCGCGCGACACGCTTTCTAACAATCCCAACTGGAAACTGGTCGCGACCGAATCCGAAGACTGATCCGTCCATCGCTTTTGACCATCAATCATGGGCGAGCAGCTTACTCTCCGCCGCCTCAGTGAACATACATTCCGCGCGCATCTTCAAGCGGACAGTTTAGCAGATGCTGTCAGGGCTTTTGCGAGCATCTTAAAAAGGCCGCCTAACACGAGCTACAGTGAAGGCGAATTTGGTATTCCTGATGGTTCACTCGTGGATCTGGCTTCTCAATCGAGTGATACGACCACCCCTCACAAATTTTTCTCCGAAAATTTCAGCGCCTTTGAGATTGTGGGCTCTTCGCATCAGGTCGCGCACTTTACCGGCTTTTTTGAACCAGAGCTTGAAGGCTCTCGATACCGAACCGACGCGTTCAAGATTCCCATTCTTGCGAGGCCGCACGACCTTGCGAAGATCAATTCGCACGATCAAACACATTTGCCATCTGGTTGGCGGTTTGGTCTCCAAATGGACACAGGTGAGATCGGTGAGTACCATGATCGTCGCGCCATCGAGAACGGCGTATTGGCGAACCGTGGCCTTGAACTGTTCTGGCTTCGGGACGCCATAGAAGCGTTTTTTTTGCACATTCAGGGAGCCGGGCTTATACATCTGAGTGACGGTACAAAAGCGCGTGTGACCTACGCGGCTAAATCCGGGCATCCGTTCACTGGCATCGGGAAGATACTTATCGAGAATGGCGAAATTGCCGGTGAAGATATCTCGATGAATTCCATCAAAGCGTGGCTGCGCGCTCATCCCAACCAAGCCAAAGAGGTGATGCGGCAGAACCGGTCCTATATCTTCTTCAGGGAAACAGAGTTCGACAAAGACCACTCAGGTCCAATTGCAGCCGCGAAAGTTCCACTGGCACCGTTGCGTTCCATTGCGGTTGATCGCTTGATACATACCTTTGGAACGCCATTCTTTGTCGAGGCGGATAGTGTGAATGGCAAAAGGATGCAACGATTGATGTTTGCACATGACACAGGCTCAGCAATCGTCGGTGCTGCCCGTGCGGACCTGTATTTCGGTACCGGTGAAAAGGCGGGTAATGCCGCAAGTGCAGTCAACACCGCCGGTAAAATGACCGTGCTTGTTCCAAATGAATGTTTGGACCGCGTGGTGTCACGCCATCATATCTTGGAACCAGACGCGTGAGGCGCGCAGGCAGAAATCTTGCGCCCGAAGAAGCAGCACTTTGGAAGAAAGTGGGCTCATCGGTATCCTCCTACGGAGCCGATAGAGGCCGGCTGATCATGTCTTTCGATGAGGAAGCGGTCGCTGACGAACAGCCGGTGGCGGTGAGTGCGATAAAAACCTCTGCGCAAAAACCGCCACGACGATTGCCAACCGCAGCGCCGTATTTCCCGCCAATGTCCACGCCGAAGATCACGGCAATGCAACCGGACTTGGACCGGAAGACACACAAGAAATTAGCAAAGGGCCGCATCGACATCGACGCCCGTATTGATCTCCATGGGATGACTCAGGAGGTCGCGCACCATCGACTATCAAATTTTATCGCTGCGTCCCGCAATTCCGGCCTGCGTCATTTGCTGGTGATCACCGGCAAGGGGCGGTCCGCGGGCGGTCCGGGTGTTTTGCGCCGTATGGTGCCAATGTGGCTGACAACTGAGCCGCTCAAGCATTTGGTCAGTGGCTATTCCAATTCGGCCCTTCAGCACGGCGGAGAAGGCGCGCTCTATGTTCGGCTGAAGCGAAAGTGAAATCACCAGTCGCGAGCAAAAAGGCGGTAGAGCCGCTAACGCCCTTCGGCGAGAAAATCCGCGAATTGCGTACCAAACGTGGCATCACGCAAAAGGAAATGGCGCGCGAACTGGCCGTCTCGCCCGCTTATCTGTCGGCGCTGGAACGCGGCAAGCGCGGGCGGCCTCGCTGGATGTTCGTTCACGAGATTATTCGTGTGCTTGACGTGATCTGGGACGAGGCCGATGAACTGTTGGAACTGGCCGGAACGTCCGATCCGCGTATTGTGATCGACACGAGCGATTTGTCGGCCACCGCCACCGAACTCGCCAATGCGCTGAGCCGTAATATCGGTTATTTGCCCGATGACGAAATGGTCGACATCATCACGAAGATGAATGCCGCTCGATTGCGCGCCCGGCGCTGATCAACGGGCTAATCGAGAAGCGCGCGAAGTTCGGCCTCGCGGTCGTTAATGAGCCAACCATAATAATTTTCTTGCGGTGCTCCGCTTTTGCGTTGCAAAGCGCGTGCGCGCTCTGCGCTGCGCCCGGTATTGTATAGCGTTGCAGTAATCCCAGGATTGTTCGATATGTCGAACGCGGCGAGCCGACGGTAATCCTCGATAGACTGCGCAATCGTGGCCGCGATGTAGGGAAGCGTCAGCTCCGGGTCCATGATCGTTTCATAGACCTGTTTTCCATTGCGATGATCCAACTTCTCGGCTCCGGTCGCTCGTGCCACGCGGTCCGTCATCATCAGCGCTGTCAGTGGGTTCATCTGTCCGATACCGAAAGTTTGACCCGCGAAAAACGGCTGAAAAAATACCGCCGAGAAGCGGTCATTGGGAAATGTCGTCCCCTGTACACTTTTACCACGAAACGTTTGGTCCCAAACGTTTTCGCGGCATATCCAAGCATTCAAGCTGGATTTAATAGTGTTGCAGCGATCAAAATCAGGCCGTTGGATGAACGCGTCGACGCTCTCGCCGTCATACTCAAAGTCAATGTCGTCTTGAATGTAAGACATCGCTTTGATGACGTAGGTTTGCGCACGATCAAGCGCGTCCACATTGTATGTGTGTTCACCGACAATCGCCCCGATAATGTGGACCGGGTCGATTTTGAAATCCTTCGCTGTGGCTTTGATGTTTGCGATCAAGGTTTTGTCGGTTCGCAGAAGTCGCAAAACCCGCTGGTATTTTCGCTCATATGTTGTGTTGAGCGCCCGGGTGCGGTTCGCAGAAGCCTGCGGAATGCGTGGCTGTTCCGCGTTTACGTTCCCGGGTTCAAGCTTAGTAACTGCGCCCGCAGACGACGTCGCGCCCATAAGCGCAACAATCGCCAATGCCGGAACTATGGATGCCAGAACACGCAAGATTGCCAGACCAATTCGAGAACTTTCCTCGTCTTAACCAACGTAAGGATGCCTGTCGACATCGACGCGGAGACAAGCAAGAGGCGATCAGAGAATAAAGCGTGACAGATCGGTATTCTGAGCCAACTCGCCGATATTCGAACGGACGTAATCTTCGTCGATCACATAGGTCTCACCGGGCTTATCGGATGCCTCAAACGATATGGAGTCGAGAACGCGTTCCATCACCGTCTGCAGCCTGCGCGCACCGATATTCTCAACAGTCGCATTCAGATCGACAGCGATTTCGGCGAGCGCATCAATGGCGTCGTCGGTGAATTCAAGCGTCACGTCTTCGGTGCCCATCAGCGCGATATATTGCTTGATCAGGCTTGCCTCAGTCTCTGTCAAAATCCGCTTGAAATCGTCTTTTTCGAGCGCGCGCAGTTCGACGCGGATAGGCATCCGGCCCTGCAGTTCAGGCAGCAGGTCAGAAGGCTTCGACACGTGAAACGCGCCGGAAGCTATGAAGAGAATATGATCTGTTTTTACAGAGCCATGTTTTGTCGCAACGGTGGTGCCCTCAACGAGTGGCAGCAGGTCCCGTTGCACTCCCTCGCGGCTGACGCCAGCACCGAAACGACCCTCGGACGCGGCGATCTTATCGATCTCATCAAGGAACACGATGCCGTCATTCTCAACAAGCTTAAGCGCATCCTTGGTGACTTGATCATCGTCGAGCAGCTTGTCTGCCTCATCATCCAAAAGCAGATTATAGCTTTCCCGCACGGTGGTTTTCACCTTCTTGGTACGACCGCCGAGCGCTTTGCCCATGATGTCTGAAAGATTGATCATCCCGATGTTTCCGCCTGGCATTCCTGGAATATCGAAGCCCGGCATGCCGCCTCCTCCAGTGTCAGAAACCTCAACCTCGATCTCTTTGTCATCGAGCTGACCGTCGCGAAGTTTTTTGCGGAACGATTCACGCGTCGCCGGACTCGCTGTGGAACCGACAAGCGCGTCCAGAACGCGCTCTTCGGAATTCACATGCGCCTTGGCCTTCACCTCTTCGCGCTTTTTCTCTTTGACAAGACCAATGCCGATTTCGACAAGATCGCGGATAATCTGCTCCACGTCCCGGCCCACATAGCCGACCTCGGTAAATTTGGTCGCTTCTACCTTCACGAAAGGCGCGCCTGCCAGTTTTGCCAAACGACGGGAAATCTCTGTTTTACCCACGCCCGTTGGTCCGATCATGAGAATGTTTTTTGGCATCACCTCGTTGCGCAGACCTTCATCAAGCTGCTGGCGACGCCAGCGATTACGCAGCGCGATTGCGACGGCGCGCTTGGCGTCCTTTTGGCCGATGATGAAGCGGTCCAGTTCAGAAACTGTCTCGCGCGGTGAGAAATTGGTCATGCAAACCTCAAGTCAGATACGAATCGGGGGGAGTTTGTTGATCACGGATGTGGGAAGCGTGGGCCGCACGATCAAGTTCCTGATCTTCTGCCAGCCTGCACCGAAAATCATGATCAGTGCACCAATCACGAGCAAAATAAGCGCAAAGGGTGGAATGCCGGTTTGGTTTGCCGCCGTGTCAATCAGGTAATAGATGCCGAGCGTGCCGAAATAGGCGAGCGTCGGTATTAGCAGTGAGCGGCGATCAATCGCCAGAGCCACATACACAAAGCCCAAGATGAGTAGAGTGAGCATCACGCTCGCAGAGGCCGTCGGTTCAATAACACCGACTTCGATGTCTTGACCCGTCGCCAGGATAAAAAGCGGATGCACGAGAAGCGGCGCTGAGATCACATGAAGCCAAAACGCACAGTCTGACCAGATCGTAACCCGTTCCCGGTCATGCAAATCGAGCCAGACGCCGGTGAGGAACACTAAAACTCCGCAGATAAGCGGTACATAGAGTGCGTTTGCCACCACGTCTGGAATTGCCAAAAGCGAAGGCATGGCAATCTGGCCCTCGATTACGCCGTCGTAGAAAAAAAGCGCGGTGAAAATGAACGCCAGAGCGGTGAATGAGACGGCGACAATGGCCGAAAGAACAGGCACGCGGAACCGCCAGAAATAAACAACGCTCACTGCAATGACCGTTCCAAACGCGATCAGCGCCGATTGGCCAATTACAGGCCTGAGACCCAAGACTTGCTGCGGGGTTTGGATGGCTTCAAAGTTGAACGTCTCCCAAACCCAGTTGCCGATGACTGTCCCGGCAGACGTCACGAATAGCAGCGCAAGCACTGTGGAAGACAGCTTCATGCGATGCTGCCGCGTTACAAATTCTGCCAACGCCCAAGCGGAAACCGCGAGCAGCGACGCAAGCACAATGGATTGGTCGCCGAAAAACGTGGACAGCGCAAAATAAAGTCCGGCGCCAACAAGCACGATGCCAACGGTGACGAAGAGATCATTTCCGCCGCCGATGAGGCGGATGTTCTCATCGGCAAAATTCTTGGCGTCTTCGTTCGCTGACGGTGGCAGGTCGTGAGGTGTGGTGCTTACCGCTAGGTTTTCCGAGTGAACAAGTGAAAGGATTTCGGCTCGTTGGGTGGCCGTGATAATTTTGCGCTGCTCAGCTTCGGCGAGTGTTTTTTCAGTGATCATAAGGTGACCCTCGTCCGAGGCACTTCAGGATATTGTCTTGTGTAACGGTGCAAACGAGATCGTCACGCAGCGTCCAACTCTTCCATAATGATAGAGTGGTTGGTGTAAACGCAGATGTCACCCGCGATCGTCATTGCCTTTTTCGCGATTTCCTCAGCGCTCATATCGGTGTCGGCCAGTGCGCGTGCCGCGGCCAACGCGTAGTTTCCGCCTGAGCCAATGGCCATGATGCCAAATTCAGGCTCAATCACATCGCCATTGCCCGTCACGCAAAGGCTGACGTCTTTATCGGCGACCAAGAGTAACGCTTCGAGATTGCGCAGATATTTGTCTGTCCGCCAGTCTTTGGCGAGTTCCACGCACGCCCGCATCAGCTGATTTGGGTATTGTTCCAATTTCCGCTCAAGCCGTTCAAGCAGTGTGAACGCATCGGCTGTCGCACCTGCGAAGCCGGCGATGACCTGACCGTCTTTTCCGATGCGGCGCACTTTGCGCGCGTTGCCTTTCATGACCACCGCTTGGCCCATCGTGACCTGGCCGTCGCCAGCGATAACGACCTTATCGCCCTTGCGTACTGTCACAATTGTCGTTGCGTGCATGGATGGTATTGCGCTGTTCTCGCTCATATTGGTCTTCCGTTCGCTTAGAGCCGTCAGATAGGTGGCGGCACCCCAATCTGCAAATCACCGGCGTACGCAGCCTTTTCACTTGGATAAGTGGTTGATAAGAGGCCACGTTACCAAAGGCCAAAGCATGACCGAACGCATCGCAGAAATTGAGCGAAAAACCAGCGAAACAGAAATCCGAGCCCGAGTGGCGGTGGATGGCACCGGCTCGCATGAGATCTCGACGGGCGTCGGGTTTTTCGATCACATGCTGGAACAGCTCTCCAAACATTCGCTCATTGATATGATGGTGAAGGCTGACGGTGATCTGCACATTGATGATCATCACACCGTCGAAGATACGGGCATCGCAATTGGCCAGGCGTTGAAAAAAGCACTGGGTGAACGTCGTGGCGTAAACCGCTATGCGAGCCTTGATCTTGCCATGGATGAGGCCTGCACGCGTGCCGCGGTCGATATTTCCGGGCGACCTTTTCTAGTCTGGGATGTTGAGTTTCCGACCCAAAAGATAGGTACATTCGATGTCGAGCTTGTCCGCGAGTTTTTTCAGGCGCTGTCGCAACACGCGGGCATTACGCTGCATGTGACGAACCACTATGGGGCCAACAGCCACCATATTGCCGAGACCTGCTTCAAGGCGGTCGCCCGCGTTCTACGTACTGCGTGTGAAATCAATCCACGAGAGGCCGGCGTGATCCCGTCGACCAAGGGCACTTTGGAAGGTTAGGCAAGTGACAGTACGCTTCGTCATACTGGAAAAACCAGATGCGCCGAGCGATCGCTATCGGTTTGTGCGCGATGGCTTTTCGGTCATCGCGGTGGCATTTCCAATGTTCTGGCTCCTTTACCACCGCCAATGGCTTCCTGCGTTGGCGGTATTCTTAGTGTCGGTCGCGGCTTCGCTATTGTTGACCCAATTCGGCATGTTAGCGCTTTCCTACGCGGCAACTGTCGGGGTTGGGTTTCTCGTCGCGCTGGAAGGTGGCAACTGGCGTCAGGCCGCGTTGCAGCGTGCGGGATTTTTCCCGGTTGCATCGCTGGAAGCCAATTCGGTTGACGAGGCAGAACTGCGCTTTGCAGACTTGCGCCAAAAAACGCCGACGGTTTTGCCCCCGGTTTTGCCGACGACCGCGAAAATTCCGCCCCGGACCAGGGCTGAGAACGACATTCTCTTTGCAGACGGAAGCTAACGGCCGTGCGCGTTGCGATCATCGATTATAATTCTGGAAACCTGCGTTCCGCAGTAAAGGCGTTTGAACGCGCAGCGCGGGAAACCGATTTAACCGCCGAGATCGATTTGACCTCCAATCCCGAGCGTGTAGCCACAGCAGATCGTGTGGTACTGCCGGGCGTAGGCGCTTACGCCGATTGCGCAGCGGGCCTGAATGCAGTTGATGGAATGCGGGACGCTATTGACGCGGCTGTTGTCAAAAACGGCAGGCCCTTCTTCGGCATCTGCGTCGGCATGCAGCTGATGTCTACCCGTGGTCTTGAGAAGACCGTCACCGCAGGTTTGGACTGGGTCACGGGCGATGTGAAGCTTATGCAGCCGAGCGAAGAAACCCTCCGTGTCCCGCAGATTGGCTGGAATACGATTGATCTCGCCCGCGATCATCCGCTGTTTGATGGCATTCAAACGGGAAGTGACGGCCTGCACGCCTACTTCGTGCACTCCTATTTTCTCGACCCAGAAAACGATGATGATGTGTTGGCCACTTGCGAATACGGCGGGCCGATCACCGCAGCAGTTGTAAGAGGCAATATGTTCGGCACGCAGTTCCACCCCGAAAAGAGCCAAACGCTTGGTCTGGCCCTCATCGCTAATTTTTTGAAGTGGACGCCTTAAAGGCCGGGAAGTCTAGGAGCCGTGGCTGTCGGCTTTTCCTTTACTTCTTTCCGGGGGACATGCGTTTTAAAAAGGTCTCTGGGTGCGGGCATACGGCGGAACCGCTCGAATAGCCAGATTGCTTCGTCTTTAGCCTCTGGAAACACCTTTTGTTCCCAGACGACGTAAAGTCGGCGCGGATCGACATCAAAGCGGCTCTGTATGTCTCTTACTTTCATCCCGAGTGCACGCAGCACCCATGATTTTTTCGCTTCTATTTTCGTGAGATATCCGTTTGGCATTTTACTACCTTAAAGGTTGTACAGAGGCCGACCAAATCGAGCATTGACCGTGATTCGGTCTTGTGCGACGCAACACAGGCGGAAGCCCGTCGTCCACGGCCTCTAGTGGGAGGAAAGGACACGAAGAAGCCGAGCGCCAACTCGGCTTCTTCACTTTTGGCACTCGGAGCCTACGAGTGCCAAAGTCAAAAGGCAAGTGAGTGCAAGCTGTTAGTATATCAAGAGAAATTATATATGTTCATCTTTTGATCTTGACTCTGTTTTCGAATCGAAAGCGGCAAAGCGCTTGTTTCTAGAGTTTTAATAATATGCCAAAAACCCTTTTGCCCGCCATTGACCTCAAAGACGGCCAATGCGTGCGCCTCACGCTCGGCGAGATGGACACCGCGACCATCTACAATGACGATCCGGCGGCGCAGGCGAAAGCCTTCGAAGATCAGGGTTTCGCATGGTTGCATGTCGTCGATTTGAACGGCGCATTTGAAGGCCAAAGCGTCAATGGAGACGCGGTCGAGGCAATCCTTGGCGCTACGAAAAACCCTGTTCAGCTCGGTGGCGGCATCCGCACGCTTCAACACATCGAAAACTGGCTGAGCAAAGGCCTAGCGCGCGTGATCCTCGGGACCGTCGCCGTGCGCGATCCCGGTCTGGTCAAAGAAGCGTGCCAGAAGTTTCCTGGCCAAGTTGCCGTCGGTATCGACGCCAAGGGCGGCAAGGTCGCCGTTGAGGGCTGGGCGGAAGCGTCTGAGCTCGGTGTCATCGAAATGGCGCAGCGCTTCGAGGGCGCTGGCGTCGCGGCGATCATTTACACAGACATCGATCGTGACGGCGTGCTGACAGGCATCAACTGGGAAAGCACGATTGCCCTTGCCGATGCGGTTTCAATTCCCGTGATCGCATCCGGCGGCCTTGCCTCAATCGCAGATATTGTCCGGCTCACCATGCCGGACGCCGAAAAGCTGGAGGGCGCAATTTCCGGCCGCGCGCTTTACGATGGCCGAATTGATCCCACCGAAGCGCTTCGCATCCTGCGGGGCGACATCGACGCGTGATCCTGCTAAGGTCTGCCGATGATGAATGTGCATGATCCATTGCCGACGACGCCGGACGAGTTTCTCCGCTGGAACGCCTACCGCGAGGGGAAACGCGAATTCGTGCGGGGGAAGGTCGTCGAGATGATGATAAATGTGACGCAAAAGCACTATCGGCTAGCGAGTAGATTACTGGGCGAACTTTTCGCCAAAATCGAAAACAACGAATGGATTGTTGGTGCCGCCGACTTCGGGGTCAAAACAGGTGAGACGATCCGTTATCCAGATGTGA
Source organism: Pseudomonadota bacterium (assembly GCA_038745535.1). Lineage (GTDB taxonomy): Bacteria > Pseudomonadota > Alphaproteobacteria > Rhizobiales > Rhizobiaceae > JBCDLI01. Next base: position 42,446 of record JBCDLI010000015.1, read on the forward strand.
TGGTGCACGTGGCTGGCGCCGATTCTGATCTCGCGACGAATACGCCCCTGTTTGTTTGCGAGGTGTTATCCAAGTCCACCATGCATATTGATCTGGGCGACAAGGCCCGCGAATATCTCCAGATCGACAGCCTCCAACACTATCTCATCCTCGCCCTGGATGAACCAGCTGCTTGGCTTTGGTCGCGCGATGACAATGGTAAATTCGGTGAGCCGCAGTTGATCACCGATAGGGAGGCATCACTCGGATTGGACGGCCTCTGCATCTCCATTCCAGTGGCTGACATCTACCGCGACATCGTTTGACGACAGTTCTCACAGGACAATTCAATGACCATGAAAGCCCGTGTTATCCCATGCCTTGACGTAAAGGATGGTCGCGTCGTCAAAGGCGTGAACTTCGTAGATCTCGTCGACGCGGGCGACCCCGTTGAAGCGGCAATCGCCTACGACGCAGCGGGCGCTGACGAACTTTGCTTCCTTGATATAACCGCGTCATCGGACAATCGCGAGACAATCTACGACGTCGTCGCGCGCACCGCAGAGCATTGTTTTATGCCTATGACGGTTGGCGGCGGCGTGCGCAAAGTCGAAGATGTGCGCAAATTGCTTCTGTCGGGCGCAGACAAGGTGTCGATCAACACAGCAGCTGTGAAGAATCCGGACTTTGTGGCGGAGGCTGCCGACAAGTTTGGCAACCAATGCATTGTCGTCGCGATAGACGTAAAATCCGTCGGCGACAATCGCTGGGAGATTTTCACCCATGGCGGTCGCGAGCCAACCGGCATCGACGCGATTGAATTCGCACAAAAGGTCACCGATCTCGGCGCAGGAGAAATACTACTCACCTCCATGGACCGTGACGGCACTAAAACCGGCTTCGATCTCAAGCTCACCTGCGCGATTGCCGATGCCGTGCGCGTGCCAGTGATCGCATCGGGTGGTGTTGGCACGCTTGACCATTTGGTAGACGGCGTGCGCGAAGGTCATGCGACGGGGGTTCTCGCGGCGTCCATCTTCCATTTCGGCACCTACACAATCGGTCAGGCCAAACGCTTTATGTCGGAGGCTGGCGTACCGGTCCGTCTCGATGGGATCGGGGCTTGAAGCGCCATGTCTAACTTTTCACTCTCTGACCTTGAAGCGATCATTGCCACGCGCGCGCAGGCGCCCCCCGATGAAAGTTGGACTGCAAAACTGGTGTCTTCCGGCATCGAAAAGGTGGGAAAAAAGTTTGGTGAGGAGGCGACCGAGCTTCTGATCGCAGCGCTGAAGGAGGACGACGCATCGGTCGTTGGCGAAAGTGCAGACCTATTGTTTCACTGGCTCGTTTTGCTCCACATGCGTAACGTTCCCGTTGAGGCCGTTTTGGTCGAGCTCGACAAGCGCACTGCGCAAAGCGGCTTGGCGGAAAAAGCGGCCCGTAAAAAATAACAAGACGCTGTCGGAGCATCATGGGAAATGCTGGAGACCGCCAAGAACGTGCATCTATCACTCGCTGAGTCGCCAATAAGCGATGCGGAAAATCCAATTCTGGCCGATCAACTGGCCGGCGGGGATTATTCACCCTATCGTTTTTTCACAGCTGAGCGCTGGGCGGAGTTCCGCGCCGATACACCCTTGACGTTGACCGACGATGAGATCGTTCGGCTGCGGTCTCTTAACGACCCGATTGACGTGGATGAAGTCGCGCGGATTTATCTCTCCCTCTCGCGCCTTCTATCATCTCATGTTGAGGCAACCCAGGCTCTTTTCGAACAGCGTAAGCAATTCTTGAACATCCCATCGGCTTTCAAAACGCCGTTCATTATCGGCATCGCGGGGTCTGTGGCGGTCGGAAAATCGACGACCGCACGCGTTTTGAAAGAATTGCTCGCGCGATGGCCATCGAGCCCGAAGGTTGAACTCATCACCACCGACGGCTTTTTGCATCCAAACGCGGTGCTGCGCGAGCGCGGACTTATGGAGCGCAAAGGTTTTCCGGAAAGCTATGATGTCGCCGCGATCTTGAAGTTCTTGTCGTCGGTTAAAGCAGGCGAGGAAAACATCTCTGCGCCGATCTACTCTCACCTCATTTATGATGTTGTCCCTGACGACCAGAAAACCATTTCGCGCCCGGATATCCTGATCTTTGAAGGCATCAACGTGCTTCAAGTCCGCGATTTGCCAGAAGATGGGCGGACGGTGCCGTTCGTTTCGGATTTTTTTGATTTCTCGATCTATATCGATGCGGACGAAGAGGTCATCCACGATTGGTTTTTGGAGCGGTTCACACGATTGCGAGAGACCGCGTTTCAAGACCCGAAGTCATTTTTCCATCGATACTCTCAGCTCACTGAGACAGCGGCCATTGCGATTGCGGAAGGCCTTTGGGAAAATATCAATCTTCGCAATTTGCGCGAAAATATTCAGCCAACCCGACCGCGCGCCGATCTGATATTGCGCAAAGGCACAAACCATCTGATGGAAAGTGTCTTGCTACGCAAGCTTTGACGTTTTCATTTCGTGACCCGCCGCAGGGTTAGATTTATCCGACCACCGTTCTTCAAAAGCGCTGACGTATCGGGGTAAATCCGGTCGACACCGTGATAGCACATCCTCCCCTCACCGCCGAGAATGACAACATCACCCGATTGAAGTTTCACCGACGTCGTACGGCCTGATCGCTGTTTCTCGCCAATTCTGAAAAGACAGGTATCGCCAAGCGACACCGATAGAACCGGCGCTTCGTGATTGTCTTCATCTTTATCCTGATGAAGACCCATTTTCGCGCTGGCATCATAGAAGTTTACCAAACAGGCTTCCGGTTCTTGCTGCCAAGCTGAAAGCTCGGCCCAGAGCTCCATCAGTTTTGAGGGAATATCCGGCCATGGTTTGCCGGTTACCGGATGATGCGGCTGATATCGATAGCCGCGCTCTTTGTCGGTAACCCAACCGAGCGACCCACAATTGGTCATGCGCACGCTCAGCGGTTTCCCGGTTCGCGGCATCGCAGGCTGAAAAAGGGGCGCATCGGAAACAACGGACCGGATGTCTTCCAGCAAGTCCTTTTGTTCCCGATGAGAAAGCGCCATCGGAATGTGACGGACGCCCTTGGGAAGGACGTTCATTTTCTAAAAGCCGAAGATGATGCGTGGCGCGCCATAAAATTCCGGCCAGGGCTGAAATGCTACGTCGGTTGGACCAGTGACTGAATCGATGAGATGCCACCGTCCATCGCGTTCGCGCATGAGCGCGAAGACAGTAAGACCGTCCATGATATAAAGATCATCGGCGTAGCCCGTGTCTGCGATGTCGATCGGTCGTCCTCCCGGACGCTGCGGGTCGAGCACTGCAAATGCCCAACCGTCCAAAACGCGAAGGGACTGGACAACGAATTCCACTTCACCGCGCATTTCGGCTTCGATCCGGGGTCGGACCGCGTCTAGAATTGCCCTGCGTTCAGCGGTGCCGCGTTCAGGTGTTCGGTAGTTCTGCGCAAAAGCGCGCGGCGCGACGGCTGCCGAAGCAGCCACCGCCATACCGGATGTGAAAGCGCGCCGATTGATCATGCTGTCTCAAGATCGGGGATACGGAGCACCTGACCGGGGTAGATCTTGTCTGGATGCGAGAGCATCGGCGTATTTGCCTCGAAAATCGTCTGATACTTCGAGCCGTTCCCATAAGCTTTTTCAGAGATCGCCCAAAGCGTATCGCCTTTTTCCACCGTGTGGAAACGCGGCTCTTTTGCAGGCGTGGCTGCGGCGACCAGAGCGTTGATGTCTGCACCCGCATCCAACTTCAAACCGCTGTCAGGTATAGCGACCTTGAGTTCTGAAGCTTCCACCTTGGAGATACCGAGCGTGTTTCCGACAGCGACAACGGCCTTTTCAAAAATCGACTGATCTTCCACCGCGCCGCGAACGATAGCGGTATCGCCTTTCACTTCGACTTGGACAGCATCAGTGCCAAGGCCGTGCGAATCGAGCTCTTCCTTCAGCTTCTTTGCGTTGTCGTGGTCATCATCGCCGAAACCGAGTTTCTTACCCGCTGACTGAATGAAATCGAAAAATCCCATGGTGTTCTCCCAAACCTTATTCGATGTTTCTTTGGGTAAAGACCACGAGCAGATCGCATTTGCCAAGCCCAAATAGCGTTTATTCGACCGGCGGGCGCGATCTTGCTTTCTTGATGTTTGCGCGAGACGATTTGGCTCTCAGCCGCCGTTCGATTGCACCACGCGATGGCTTCGTTTTCCGCCTCGGCGGTGGCGGGGGCGCAAGCGCTTCCTCGACAAGTTCGCCCAGACGACGCCGCGCGTCCTCCCGATTTTTATCCTGCGTGCGGAACCGCGTCGCATCGATGATGATTTCACCGTCTTTGGTCACGCGCGAACCGCCTAGGTTTTCGAGACTGCGCTTCTGCCGTTCGGTAAACAGAGAGACGGATTTGTAGGCAAAACGCAGCTGAACGCCGGTCTCGACCTTATTGACGTTTTGACCACCGGGGCCACCGCTGTGCTTGTAGACTTCCGTCAAGCTCCAGCCGGGGATGATCCTGCCGCGCGTTAATTGTATATCTTTGGATGCCATGGCGAAATTGAATGTACCGCACCCGTCGACAAAAACAAAAACGGCCCCGGTTTCCCGGAGCCGTCGATATTAATCTGGGCTATGAGTTACTCTGCAGCTTCGAGAAAGCGTGGGGCTGCGTCCTGAACTTCGAGGTCCACGTGCTCTTCGAATTTTTGGAAGTTGTCGCGGAACATCGCCGACAGTTTTGCTGCCTGTGCATCATAGGCGGCTTTATCGTCCCACGTCTGGCGAGGGTCCAGGATAATGGTATCGACGCCATCTACCGCAGTCGGGACCTCGAACCCAAAGTTCTCATCAAAACGATATTCTGCGTTTTCAAGCTCGTCGTTCAGTGCGGCAGAGAGCA
>JBCDLI010000016.1:0-43826 GCA_038745535.1 Pseudomonadota bacterium
CAACAGACCACACTCATCGCTGGCCAACCTCACACCAAGTGAGTTCGCTGCGAAAATGACATTGCAAAAACGGGCAGCATGAGGCCAAAAACAAACCAGCGAATTCTCTCAATCCATGGAGGGAAGTCGGGGCTCAGGTCATTTTTTGAAAACACTTGATCTCTCAACTGCGCAATTCGACCGAAAACCAGTGTTTGAAAGCCCAGCAGAATTGCAAATAACTGAGGAGCCATGTCTCCAAAATCGTCATCTAATCTCAGCCAGTCGGAAAAACTGAAATAAGAGAAGATCGAGACGGTCGGGCCTCCTAAAAAAACAACAGACCGAAACCAATCTACATTATTCAATGTAACCACCCGACTTTAGCTCAGCGAGGTACTCATCCATCGCCACCCACGCCGATGCATGGTCGATGGTTTCGTTTTTGACGGCTATGTTAAGCGTTTTGGAAAGAGTCATGCTGCTGTGAGTAATTTTGGAGCCAGACTTCGTCCGTATGAAGAACCCAGGCTCCAGATCGTCAATTATATCCGATGCGGACTCATCAAAATCAGCTTGGCTGAGACCGTCGTTGTGACGACCATCAATACGAAGAGAGACTTTTGCAGAGACATTCCGCATGTCTCGATCACGCAAATCACGAAGGGTTTGGTCTTTCTCAATTATATCTCGTAATGCGGCAAGAATTTTTTGTTTTGTTGTCGCCGTAGTGGTCTCGGCAATTACCGAGTTGAGATCATATTCATTTAGGGTCGCATCCAGACCAATAATCTGCGCGCCTTCACTCCGAAGTTTTTTTAATTCGCTTTTGTTAATGACATTCTGCAGTTCGAACTGCCGATCACCGGCCATTGAGTTTACGCGTTCCGATAGCTTCTGCAGGTAAAAGGCGAGCGTTTTCGCAGTCGCGCTTTCTGCGCAGAATAAGACATGGTCCCCAGAAATAAGAGCGACCATCGAACCGGTCAGGAAGTCAGCATTCTCCGGTGCATCAGTTAATGAAAGTGGTGCTTGTACATCGCTCTGAGACGCTCTCGGGACGATCCCAGTTTGGCCGTCAGGCGTAAATGAAACACAATGTAGGTATATCGTACCATCATCGGCGATCTTGCGGTGCCTTATTTGAATTACAGAGTCGTCGGGCCTTTTGTACGTGGTGTCCGCTACCGTTTTCATCTTATTAAGGACGCTAGCGGTCAAGTCGCCTAACTCTCGATAATTCCGTTCGTCATTAATAAAGTTTGTTGTCCAATAACTTACCGCTTTTTGAACCATTTTCCGCCCCTCGTTGACAGCACTCTTGGCAGAACATAATAAGAACAAGTTCACCCCTATTCAAGCAATACCTGTTTTACAGAAGGGTTCCAGCCTCAATTTGAGGGTCTTATTCTGACTGAGATGAACTCCAGTGTGATCACATTTGCCGTGAGAGTTTACCATTCTTCCAATCCGCTGCTCGGCCAGTTAGGCGGGCCCAAAAGGTGCCTATCAGAGTGCGAGTTTACAAACTTCCCTCCTTTTATCCGCCACTCTGCCCTCCCTCCACCCGTTTACGGGGGAGGGATAAAGGGTGGGGGTTTTCGCATCGAATTTTTATGCAGTTGTGCCATTCCCGCACCCGACCTGCTGCGCAGCCCATCCCTCTCAGCAGTTGCTACGCAGTGCGTTTGCCGGGCAGTCCCTATCCCGCGGGCGGGAGGAGGGAAAAGCGCCCAAAAACTTATCCACGCTTCCAAAACCCCAGCCACACTCGGCTGTCTGAGCATTTCCACTTCAGGTGGTGTCAGAAATTGCTGTCTCTCACTTTGCTCGAACGCATTTTCTGACGCTTCTTTCCGTTGAGAAATGAAATTGCTCTACAAATGAGGCACCATTTGGCAAACGGGTTTGACTGGGCATTTGCGGTAAAAAGGCAGCGCGATGCGTTTCGCGTGGTTGTAGCCATGCTGGCGTCCATGGTCGGGCTGGTCGACGGCGATCTGCCGCCGCGCGACGAGATATTTCCGCTGCCGCGCCGCGTTCACACCCAATTGTTGCAATTGCTGCGCCCGGCAGAAAGTGCGCTGCGTCGGCTGATCTTCGTTTATGCGCTTGGTGCCTTGGAGCGCATGCGGCCCGGTTCGGGCGTGGTGAAAGAGGCTGCGCCGCTCCCCGACTTTTCCAAGTTCAACGCAGCGCGCGAGGGCGGGTCCGCGTCAAAATTTCCGCTAATCGATCCGCGCAAGGATTTTTCCTATTTATGGCGTGATGAAGAAGCCGGTGTGGCAAGTCCATCCAATGCGCCAACGCACGAAATAGAAAAACCTATTTCGCCCGTGCTTGTGATGCGGCGCGTGGCGGCGCTGGCCCATGCCTATGAGACAATGCCGAAACAGGCAAAGCGCATGGCGCACTGGCTGCGGGCGATGAACGGGCCGCGGTCCGATGACGTGACGTTGCCGCCGAAACTGCACCCGATCCGGCCGGGCGCTGCGCCCGGTTACACCGAAAAACCGGCCAATGAAGCCGACGATCTGCTCTGCGAGTGCGAGCACATCGCAGGCCACGCGCTGAACTATCCTGAAAAATTTCACCACCTCACGTGAGCCACCCAACGTCCACAATTTGACGTTTACGTAAAGGACACTTTTCTAGAACCTTCGCGCGCGCTATGCGCATCTGAGGAGGCGACACGTGAAACTGACGAGCGAAGAGACCGAGCGCTACGCGCGCCACATCGTCATGCCGGAAATCGGCGGGCCCGGGCAGCAAAAGTTGAAGCAGTCGCGAGTGGCGGTTGTCGGCGCGGGCGGGCTTGGGTCGCCGGCTTTGATTTATCTCGCAGCTGCGGGCGTCGGCCATTTGACCGTGATCGACGATGATGAGGTCGCGCTTTCCAATCTGCAGCGACAGGTGCTGCACCAGACGAGCGCGATTGGTAAGCCGAAGGTGACCAACGCGGCCAAAAATCTCAAGCACATCAATCCGCATGTGAATGTCGCGCCGATTGCTGAGAGATTGCTCGCCGAAAATGCGGAAGATTTGCTGCGCGAACACGATGCCGTCGTCGACGGCTCCGACAGTTTTTCGACGCGGAAGATCATCGCGAACGTTTGTGCAGACTTACGCATTCCGATGATACACGGCGCGCTTGGTCGGTTCGATGGAATGGTCACGGTCTTTGCGCCATTTGCAGACAACAATCCACGCTTTGAGGACCTCTACGATACTGAACCCGACGAGAGCGCGCTGCCGACCTGCGCTCAAGCAGGCGTGCTGGGCGCGGTCGCCGGCGTCATCGGCACCCTGCAGGCAACAGAGGTGATCAAACTCTTGCTCGGCATTGGCAAACCGCTGGTCGGCGAGGTGCTGACCGTCAACGTTTTCGATATGGAGTTGAGGAAAATGAGGTATCGCCGCAAATGCTAGCTCACATGAGGTCGGCGACTGTGGCATTGCCTTGACATAGACCTTCGTGGGATGTCTTTTATCGCCGGGGTTTACAGAGGGGTACATCGTATGGCTTGGATTTCGGCAGTTCTTACCCTGCTAGCGATCGGAAACGTTGCGGCGGTTTACTTATTTTTCTGTCAGCGCGGGTTGGAGCGATCCCTCTTGCCGCAACGCGAAGTAAACCTGTTCCCTGAGATCGGCGGTCGTCGCGGCGTCGGTGCAGCCATTCCAGCGGAAACGCGCGCGATCGGTGGTCGGCGCGTTACGCAGTACGTCGCCGCTGATGCTGGAGCGGCGAGCATTGCGGCTAAGACTTCGGCGGCGAAGACTTCCAGTCCGGCGGTTGGCAAGATGCCGTCTCCTGTGGTCGTCAAATCAGCGAAGAAACCGGCAACGAAAGCAAAGTCGGCCGGAGCAACTGCGCCAAAGACTGCCAAAGCAGCTGCCGCCCCAGCCGCGAAGCCAAAAACGAAATCCGCAGCGGACGCAACGTCGGGCAGTTCAAAGCCGAAGAAGGTCGAGCTTGCCAAAGATGATCTGAAACGGATCAAAGGCGTCGGCAAAGTGTTTGAAGGCAAGCTCAACGGCGCAGGCGTTTACTCGCTGAAAGACATCGCGGCTATGTCGCAGGCTGACCTGCAGAAGCTTGACGATGAGATGAACCTTGGCGGACGCACGGCCAACGAAAAGTGGATCGAACAGGCGAAGACATTTTTGGCGTGATCTAAGGAAGAACGCGGTCGCGCGGTTTATCCCCGTCGCTCATCATCTTGATGCTGACGATCACCTTCTCGCCCATTTCGATGCGGCTTTCGATGGTGGCCGAACTCATATGAGGGGTAAGCACAACCTTGCCCTTCGCGGCTAATTTACAAAGCCGGTCATTGACCGCTGGCTCGTGTTCAAAAACATCGAGACCGGCACCGGCGATATGGTCATGCTCAAGCGCGGAAATCAGCGCTTCTTCATCAATGACCTCGCCACGGGACGTGTTGATCACGTAAGCGGATTTTGGAAGCAGCGACAGGCGCTTTGCATTGATAAGATGAAAGGTCTCTGGCGTGCTCGGACAATTTATCGACAGTATATCAACCTGTGTTAGCATCTCGTCGAGGCTCTTCCAGCGGGTTGCGTTCAGGTCCGCGGCGATGTCGGGGGCTACCTCATGTCGGTTATGGTAGTGGATTGCGAGCCCAAACGCTTTGGCGCGTTCAGCGACGGCGATGCCTATTCGGCCCATTCCGACAATGCCAAGTCGTTTGCCGTGTATGCGATGGCCGAGCATCCACGTCGGTGACCAGCCATCCCAACGGTCTTCGCCGGTCAAATAGCTGGCGCCTTCCACCATCCGCCGCGACGCGCCGAGGATAAGCGCCATGGTTAAGTCAGCGGTATCTTCTTTCAAAACGTCTGGCGTGTTGGTGACTGTGATGCCTTTTCGATAGGCGGCTCGAACATCAATGTTATCCGTGCCCGCACCGAACTGTGCTATGAGTTTCAAACGGCTTGAAGCAGCGTTAAGTAGATCATCGTCAATTGTGTCGGTTACCGTCGATACGAGTACATCGCACCGGTTCATCGCATCGGTGAGCTCTTCTCGGCTCATCGAGATGTCTGTCGCGTTAAATTCGACATCGAAAAGAGCGGCCATTCGCTCCTCGACGGAGATCGGAAGTTTGCGGGTGACAATGACAAATGGCTTTGATCCCACGAAAACCTCTGATGCTTGTTTCGAACGGTCTGTGCCGGCAATTTAGCGCAACATTAACCCTGTAAGTTCATCTTCGCCGCTGTTCAGATTTTTCAACTGGCTTGTTCGCTGACAGAGAAAGACGGCTTGAATTTGTGCCGATTTGATCGCTTTAGACAAGCCCCTCAGCCGAGGAATTTTGCAGTGAAAGAGATCAGTGGAGTGCGTTTTTTGACCATGGTCGCCGTGTCTTTCTCGGTTGTCGCGTTGCCTGCGCTGGCGCAAACAACGGGCTCAATCAAAACAGGCCCATCCGGGCTGCCCCTGCCACGCTATGTCAGTTTAAAAGCCGAAAAGGTGAATATGCGCGTCGGGCCAGGTAAAAAATATGCAATTGCTTGGCGCTATATGAAGTCAGGACTGCCGCTGGAAATCATACAGGAACACGATCATTGGCGCCGCGTTCGTGATGCCGACGGAACATCAGGTTGGATTCACAAAGCTTTATTGTCCGGCAGACGAACCGCCGTGACTGCCCCTTGGTGGGTCGGTGGCGAGCGCAAAGACGAGACAATACCACTGCGAAAGTCTCCGAGTGCCGACGCAGAAGTGATCGCCCATCTGAAACCGGGTGTATTTGGACATGTTCCAAAGTGTGACGGAGCATGGTGCGAGATGGCGGTAGAAAGCGGAAACGCGCGCCTTTCGGGCCATGTGAGCCAAGCCGAACTTTGGGGTGCATACCCCGATGAGGTTTTCGACTAGCGCCCGCTTTGAAAGTGCTACGATGTCTACCAGGTCCCGCACGCCAAGACTGGTCCTATTGCGATGTCGCTTATCCACCTCTTCGTGGACCGTGGTAATCACCGTTGAGCAAGCAGCGGCAAAGCTATCATCACTCGATTGACCGCATGGGCTAATTCACCCATCACGGGGAGACGCCAGACCGGAGCCCAGAAATGCCAAAACGAGTCGCGGTTCAGATGGACCACATCTCATCTGTCCAGATCGCTGGAGACACGACCTTCGCCCTTTGTTTGGCAGCCCAAGCACGCGGATACGATCTGCTCCACTACACGCCAGACAAACTCTCGATGCGCGATGGAACGGTATTTGCGACAATGCAGCCGATGCAGGTTCGCGATCTGGAAGGATCGCACTTTACATTAGGAAAACCCGAGCGAGTGGAATTGACCGATGTGGATGCGGTGCTTCTGCGTCAGGATCCGCCGTTCGACATGCATTACATCACAACGACCCATCTGCTTGAGCGGGTTCATCCGAAAACGCTCGTGGTCAACGATCCGAACTTCGTGCGGAATTTACCCGAAAAGATCTTCGTCACCGAGTTTCCCGATCTGATGCCGCCGACCCTCGTCACAACTGACCTTGATGAGATCAAGGCGTTCCGCGCAGAGTTCGGTGATATCATCGTCAAGCCGCTCTTTGGCAATGGCGGCGCGGGCGTCTTCTTTCTCAGGAAAGATGATCAGAACCTGTCATCGCTGCTGGAGATGTTTGCCGGTCTTTCGCGCGAACAATTGATGGTTCAACAATATCTGCCCGACGTTCGAGCCGGCGATAAGAGGGTGATACTGATCGACGGCGAGGCTGTTGGGGCAATCAATCGCATCCCGGCGGAAGGCGATGCCCGTTCCAACATGCATGTGGGCGGCAAAGCGGTTGCCGACCAACTTAACGAACGGGACCGTGAAATTTGCGCTCGAATTGGCCCGCGTTTGAAAGAGATGGGGCAAATCCTTGTTGGAATCGACGTTATTGGCGGCAAATTAACCGAGATAAACGTTACATCACCGACTGGCGTCCGCGAGGTCAAAAAGTTCGGTGGGGCCGATATTGCCTCGCTATTTTGGGAAGCCGTTGAAGAAAAATTGCATTAAAACCGATCTGGCGGATCGCTTTTGTTCTGCGTTTGCAACCGGATACAACTTTCACAAGTATTTCACGAATTTATGTTCTCTTTATGTTCTTTACATCACACTGACTGGGTGCTTAGCTGACAGCGCAGGCGTTTTGCTTGCGTCTGCGAAGCAAACGAAAGCTGTCACCGATGGTCTCGCATGTCTCTACTGTATCATTTCAGGGCGTAGATGCTGTTTCGGTAGACGTGCAGGTCATGGTTGGCCCCGGCAAAATCAACATGCAGATCGTGGGCCTGCCGGACAAAGCGGTGGCCGAAAGCCGGGAGCGGGTCACAGCCGCGCTGCATGCCTCCGGGCTGTCCATGCCTCCCAAGCGGGTCACCGTAAACCTCGCACCCGCAGACCTGCCAAAGGAAGGCTCGCACTTCGATCTTCCCATCGCGCTCGGCCTCATGGCAGCGCTCGGGGCCATTCCCTCCGATGCGTTGTCGCGCTTCAAAGTGCTGGGCGAGCTTTCACTGGACGGGACAATCGCGCCTGTGACCGGCGTGCTCCCCGCAGCGATTGCGGCGAACGCCTCCGACAAAGGCCTGATTTGTCCGCATGAATGCGGGCCAGAAGCAGCATGGGCTGACCCTGACATGGAGATACTGGCGCCACGATCACTCATTGGGCTCGCCAATCATTTCCGTGGAACGCAAGTGCTCTCACGACCCAATCCGGCGACAAAAGAGATTGCCGGCCCGATGCCGGACCTCTCTGACATCAAAGGTCAAGAAACAGCGAAGCGGGCTTTGGAAGTCGCTGCCGCAGGTGGTCATAATCTTCTCATGGTTGGGCCGCCGGGCTCGGGCAAATCCATGTTGGCGCAACGACTGCCGTCTATTTTGCCGCCGCTAACCCCGCGAGAGCTTCTTGACGTATCCATGATATCGTCGATTGCGGGTGAACTCGCTGGCGGAAAGCTTTCTACCAATCGCCCGTTTCGCGCACCGCACCATTCAGCATCCATGGCAGCTATGGTCGGCGGTGGCATGCGAGCGCGTCCCGGCGAGGTATCACTGGCACACAATGGTGTCCTCTTTCTCGACGAGCTGCCGGAGTTCACGCCTCAGGTCTTAGACAGTTTGAGACAGCCGCTTGAGACCGCCCAATGCGTTATTGCGCGGGCAAACCATCGTGTTTCCTATCCCGCGCGTATCCAGTTGGTAGCAGCGATGAACCCCTGCCGGTGCGGCATGGCAGGTGAGCCCGGCCATTCCTGCGCGCGTGGCACAAAATGCAAGACAGACTACCAAGCGCGCATTTCAGGACCGCTGATGGACCGCATCGATTTGCGCGTGGAAGTACCTGCTGTGATGCCGGGCGACCTCATTCGCTCTCAACCCGGCGAAACCAGTGCGTCAGTTGCCGAGCGGGTTAATAGAGCGCGAGTTCGCCAGAACGAAAGATATGGGATCGGGCCCGACAGCGTGATGGTCAACGCCCATTGCCCCACATCCCGGGTTGAAGAAGTGGCCGCGTTAGAGGGCAGTGCGCGGGCGCTGTTGGCAGACGCAGCAGATAAGATGCAGTTTTCTGCTCGCGGCTACCATCGGATATTGAAAGTCGCGCGGACACTCGCCGATCTGGACGACTGCGAAAGCGTCGGTCGCATCCACGTGGCAGAAGCAGTCTCCTATCGAATGGCGGGCGAACGCCTCGCGGTGGCGGCATAGTCGTGTCATTGCGCCAAGTGAGAGGGGAACCAAGTGAGAGGGAACGCAGTGTTTATGATGTTGAGTGCTTCACGATCAGTTTTGGTAATTCGCTCATTTCGTCGAACAAAATTGCGTTTTCACGTTCCAAAAACGATTGGTTCGTCAGGGGATCGCCTTTATATCCGAGGCACTTCATCCCCGCAGCTTTCGCAGCCATCGCGCCGTATCCGCTGTCTTCAATCACGATGCAGTTGGCGGGTTCAAAACCCATTTGTTTCGCTGCGAAAAGAAACAAGTCAGGCGCAGGCTTTCCCTTTTTTACCATCGTTGAAGAGAACAGGACGTCTTTCAGGTCATCAAGCAAACCTGCTGATCCAAGCGTGAAATGCATCTTGTCTATCCTGCCCGAAGACGCAACGCACAGTGAGTATTCTGCAGCACGCAGCTGGTCGATTGCATCATGCACACCGGCAACTGCGTCCACGCCTTTTGCAAAAATCTCAGAGATCGAGGATTGCCAGCGGGTGACAAAATCATCGCCAAGATCAAAGTTTTCTGCCTCAAGTAAGTCTTTTCGGACGGAGTTCATTGACTTGCCGACAAAGCGCGCGCGGCATTCTTCGTACGGAATCGGAAAGCCCGCATCAGTAATCCAACGCGCCATTTCTCGGTTCGCGATCGTCTCGGTATCGACCAGAACGCCGTCGCAATCGAAGATAACAAGCGGCTTCATTTTCAAACGCCTGTGGAACCAAACCCCGACGGACCGCGCTCGGTATCGTCCATATGATCAACTTCTTCAACCAGAGGCGCGCTTACCGGCGCAACAACAAGTTGCGCAATCCGCATCCCGCGCGTGATCTCGAACGCTTCCGACCCGTGATTGACCAAAAGGACCTTCAACTCCCCGCGATAATCAGCATCAATGGTGCCGGGCGAGTTCAGACAGGTGATGCCATACCTGAATGCGAGACCGGACCGCGGACGAACCTGCGCTTCAAACCCATACGGCACAGCAATTTCAAAGCCGCTTGGCACCAGCGCCCACTCCCCTGGGTTGATTGTCAATTTTTCGACTTCCAGAACTCCGGCACAGATATCCATGCCCGCCGAACCGGACGTAGCATAGGTCGGCAATGGAAGGCCGGCACCGTGCTCTAGTCGCCGAAAACGGATCATCGGTGGTGTCATTGAACTCGCGTGAAGCCAATTGGCATGCGCGTCAAGCCGCGGATCGGTCCAATGCGTTGACTCAGTATCGGCCCACTGCCATCACCGCCGAAATTCAGGAATAAGCTCATGGCAACAAACATCGAACAGGAAGCTGCCCGTCGCCGCACTTTCGCGATCATTGCGCACCCCGATGCCGGTAAAACGACGCTTACCGAAAAGCTGTTGTTGTTTGGCGGTGCGATCCAACTTGCAGGCGAAGTGAAGGCTAAAAAGAACCGCACGCAGAGCCGATCTGATTGGATGAAGATCGAGCGAGAGCGCGGGATTTCTGTTGTGACTTCTGTCATGACGTTTGAATACGGCGACAACGTTTTCAACCTGCTCGATACGCCCGGTCACGAAGACTTTGCCGACGACACCTACCGCACGCTCTCGGCTGTTGATTCAGCGGTGATGGTGCTGGACGCTGCGAAGGGCATTGAGCCGCGCACCTTAAAACTCTTCGAGGTGTGTCGCCTGCGCGATATCCCAATCATCACCTTCGTCAATAAAATGGATCGGGAAAGCCGTGATCCGTTTGAAATCTTGGACGAGGTTGAAGAAAAACTTGCACTCGATACCGCTCCCGTCACCTGGCCGATTGGTCGCGCGAAGACCTTTTGCGGAACCTACCATCTTGCACAAAACGCCGTTCGAGGGTCAGACAGCGAGGCCGAAAGAACAGCTGTGAACGGGCCCGAGGCTGATAGCGCGGCGGGCAAATTGCCGGAAAACGAGCGAGAAGAGTTCATTGATCAGGTCAATCTCGCGCGTGAAGCTTGTCGACCGTTTGAGCGCGATGCCTATCTCGACGGCCATCTGACACCGGTTTACTTCGGCTCCGCGCTTCGCAACTTCGGCGTGCGTGATCTCATTGAAGCGTTAGCAGAATTTGCGCCGGAACCCCGAGCGCAACCGGCTGACCAGCGCTCGGTTAGCGCGGTCGAGCCCGGCATGAGCGCGTTTGTTTTCAAAATCCAGGCCAATATGGACCCCAACCACCGCGATCGCATTGCGTTCGCGCGCGTGTGTTCCGGCAGCTTAAAGCGCGGCATGAAGTCCAAACTCGTGCGCACGGGTAAGCAGGTTACGTTATCCGCGCCGCAGTTTTTCTTCGCCCACCAACGGGAGACTGCGGACAACGCTTTCGCCGGCGACGTCGTAGGCATTCCCAACCACGGGTCGCTTCGCATTGGCGACACGCTAACCGAAGGCGAAAACATTGTGTTCCATGGCGTGCCAAATTTCGCGCCGGAGATCCTGCGTCGCGTGCGTTTGAAAGACGCTATGAAGGGTAAAAAGCTCACCGAAGCGCTGCAGCAAATGGCGGAAGAAGGGGTTGTTCAATTGTTCAATCCAGAAGATGGATCACCCGCTATTGTGGGCGTCGTGGGTGCCCTTCAGCTTGATGTTTTGCAGGCGCGATTGGACATCGAGTATGGCCTTTCCGTGGAATTTGAAGCAGCGCGATTTTCGATCTGCCGCTGGATTTCATCCAACAACGAACAGGCGTTTGATGCGTTCGTAACCAAGCAACGCTCGGCCATCGCGCGAGACCTTGATGGCGATCCTGTCTTCCTCGCCGAAAATGGCTTTTCGCTAAATTACGAAGCAGAGCGCGCGCCCGATATCGTGTTCAACCCGATCAAAGACTACCAAGTAAGCGCCAAAGCTGCGTGATCGACTAGACTAAACCCCCGCCACGCCTGCGCGCAGGCAATCGTGGATCGATAACACGCCTTCCACGCGGTTCTCGTCGTCTGTGACGAGGCAAACTGTAATGCCTTTCTCAGACATGAACGCAGCAGCATCATGAGCCAGCAAATTGCGGTTGATCGTGATCGGTGTTTTGGTGGCAACGTCGATGGCGCGCGACGACCAAAGCTCTTTTGCGTGGCGGCGCATATCGCCATCGGTAATAACACCGATCACTTTGCGCTCGCGATCACTCAAAATAGCCACACCGAGAGCCTTTTCAGAAATTGTCACAACGACGTCTGACATCTCGGCATCTGGCGAAACGAAGGGAAGCGCATCGCCGGTCCGCATCAACTGGCTGGTCCGCAACAAACGTAATCCAAGCTTTCCGCCGGGATGGTACTTTCGAAAATCGTCGGGTGCGGTGCCGAGCAGAACGGACACCCCGATGGCCAGTGCATCACCGATTGCAAGCGTTAAGGTCGTTGACGTCGTTGGCGCAAGGCCGTTCGGGCAAACTTCGCGCACTTCGCCATAAGCGATTGTGTAGTCGGCTGCGCGGGCAAGCGTACTGGTGTGCGATGCTGTAATCGCGATGATCTTGATGTCGTAGAGCGAACAGTAGTGAAGGAGATCAGAAAGCTCTGTCGTTTCGCCGGAATTCGACAACGCAAGCACAACCGAGCCCGGTTGGACGAGCCCGAGATCGCCATGGCTCGCCTCTGCTGCATGCATAAACATCGCCGGTTTGCCGAGCGACGAGAACGTTGACGCAATCTTTCGCGCGATGTGCCCGGATTTGCCAATGCCGGTGGTGACCAGAGGGCCATTGCTGGCGTGAATCAAGTGCACTGCATCAAGGCAGCGATCCATGTTCTGCTGCGCAAAAAGGCGGATTGTTTCCGCTTCGGCCAGCATCGCATCGGCCATCCTTGCGGCCAGAAAGGCGTCTTTTTCAATTAGGCTTGCAGACATGGGTGCCCAATGCATCAAAATTCTCGTGGGCGCAATTAGGCGACAAGTCGGTGATGGAAGCTTGTGCACGGGGAAATGAAAAGCTAGCGGAATCGGAGGCAAGCCGGAGTAGGTAATGGCAAACGCAAATATCAGACTGCATAGTGGGGACCTGTCAGACGAGGTCATGGACCATTACACTGGCGATGTCGCAATCGACTGCGAGACGCTTGGCCTTAATCCGCACCGCGATCGACTATGTGTGGTGCAATTGTCTCCGGGTGATGGAACTGCCGATGTGGTGCAGATTTCATCGGGTCAGAAGAAGGCGTCCAATATCGTCAAGCTGCTGCGTGACCGGAAAAAGCGAAAAATATTTCACTACGGTCGTTTTGATATCGCAGTGCTGCAGCATACGTTTTCGGTCACGACAAACCCTGTATTTTGCACCAAGATCGCCTCGAAACTGACGCGGACTTACACCGACCGTCACGGTCTCAAAGACGTGACCCGTGAACTCGTGGGCGTGGATTTGTCAAAGCAACAGCAATCCTCCGATTGGGGTGCGGAAAAACTCAGCGACGCGCAACTGGAATATGCGGCATCCGATGTCTTGCATCTTCATGCACTGATGGATGCGTTCAACGAGCGTCTCGAACGTGAGGGGCGCACGAAAGAGGCCGAAGCCTGTTTTCAGTTTCTACCCACTCGCGCCAAGCTTGACTTGATGGGCTGGCCTGACAACGACATTTTTGCCCATAGCTGACCGGTGCAAATCCCACAAAATCCTCTGATTATCTTCGATTGTGACGGCGTGCTGATCGATTCCGAAGCAATCTATTTGGCGGAGGAATTCGCGTTTCTCCAACGGGCAGGGGTAACCGTGGACCGCGATTGGTACATTGACAATTTCATGGCCCTTGCGCTTCCGCTCTGGAAGCAGAAATTTATCGGGTTGATTGAAGAGCAAACGGGCAAGCCACCCAGCGAAGCGGAATTTGATGCATTCGCGGTTGCAAGTCAGAAACGCGTCTTAGAGGAAGCGAGCGTTATCGACGGCGCGAAAGATCTCCTCGGTCAACTGGATTGTCCGGTGTGTGTGGCATCCTCAACCGGGGCAAAATCATTGCCGATCAAACTGAAGCGTGCCGGACTGTCAGATTTTTTCGGAACAAGCGTTTTCTCCGGCGATCTCGTTGGAAATGGCAAACCGGCACCGGACCTATTTTTGCATGCCGCTAGGACCATGGGTTTCGAATGGGCAAACTGTATCGTGATCGAAGATTCGCCGAACGGCGTGAGGGCCGGGAAATCAGCTGGGATGTTTACAATTGGTTTTTTGGGAGGCGGCCATGCCGGGATATCAGCGATACGGCGGCTTCGAAACGCTGGCGCCGATCACGTGGTTATCGACCACGGTGATTTGCAAACGTGGTTGGCCACGAATACGCGCGTACTTTCAACTTCGTGACTTATCCAACTCGCATTGGTCAGCTTGACAATGTCATAAGCGTTGGAAACAACCGGGCTAATTTTCGGGAGAGAAAAATATGAATCCAATCAATTCCTTCGGTGACTGGGCAAGCGGCTCAATCGGCAAAAATGCACTTCTGGTTGGCGGCGGCGTAGCGCTTTTGTTCGGCATGTCGCAAGTCGCTATCGGCGGTCCGGTTCCCATGACTTTGCAGACCCTCGCTGTCATGCTGATTGGCCTCACCTTTGGCTTTCGGCTATCTGTCGCCACCGTCGGTACGTATCTTGCCATCGGCGCGGCGGGCGCTCCCGTGTTTGCAAAATTTGCAGGCGGCGCGCATCACTTCGTCGGTGGAACAGGTGGCTTTTTGGTCGGCTTCTTGGTCTGCGCAGCGATCATCGGCTTCGCGGTTGACCGGGGCATCACCAAGGGTTGGGTCGGCACATTTGCTGCGCTTTTGACCGGCATAACCGTAGTGTTCGCCCTTGGTTATGCGTGGCTGGCCCATTTAATCGGTCCGGAAAAGGCGTGGCAGTTTGGTGTTGCGCCGTTCATTTTGGGCGACGCTATCAAGGTGGTTCTCGCGGCGTTGATCGGAAAAGGCGTCATCAAAGGTGCTGGCGACCTTGCGAAACTCTGATTTCAGAGCCTCTTGCCAGACCATGGTGCCCTTGCGTCTGCGCGGGCACCATTTTTTATGCGTGCTCACCTTTCAAGGACACGGCTACACGCCCGGGTTCACCGAGAACATGAAGCGTGTCGTCTCAGAGATCAGGGCAGGTCGGCCGATTTCACTCGTAGATGGGCCCGATGACATCTGCGCAGGTCTGACGGCCAAGTGCCGTGCCGACGTAGACCACGATTGCACGGCGGCAAAAATAAACGGACTGGATACGGTTGCGATCAAAGATGTCTCGAGGGTCCTCGACCGAGACCTGCGCGTTGCAAATCCGATTTCGGAGAACGAGCTGAACTTGCTACGACAGGCCTATCGCAATGGTGACATTCGTGCCGCGTGCGAAAGCTGCCGATGGAAACCGTTGTGTGATGTAATTTCTACAGAAGGTTTTCAGGAAACTGTTTTGGCCACGTAGTGAATGACGCATCTCGGCTTGTCCAATCTCTATTTGCGCTTCATCCGCTTTTCACCTATAGCCGCGACAGCGCGATTGAGCGTTAAAGGCCTTTGCTGGACGACATCCCGGCACTGGCGTCTCACCTTCAAAAATAGAAAGGAAGTCCGATGTCGATTACTGCTGAGCGTAAAGCTGAATTGATCCAAAAATTTGCCACCAAGTCCGGTGACACGGGTTCTCCCGAGGTCCAAGTCGCGGTGCTGACCGAGCGGATCAACAATCTGACCGAACACTTCAAAGGCCATAAGAAGGATAACCATTCCCGTCGCGGTCTTTTGAAAATGGTTTCGCAGCGGCGCAAGCTGCTCGACTACGTTAAAGGCAAAGATGTGGGCCGCTATCAAAAGCTGATTGGCGAGCTTGGCATCCGCCGCTAGCAACTAAATTGGCGCGGAGGTTTTCCGCGCCTTTTCGTTTTCAGAACGGATGGCCGTTCTGAATGGATGGATATGACCGCGGGGCAGGATCGCCGGTTGCTTGGTCCAACATACAAGCACCCAGTCGTCTTGCCCGGGATCAAATCTGGAATTGAACCCGCGAGCATGCTGGCACGAGGCCCGCGTGTGCGCACCAAACAGGACAAGACATGTTCGAACATCACAAAGTAGAAATTGATTGGGGCGGTCGTCCGCTTACGCTGGAAACCGGCAAGATCGCCCGCCAGGCCGATGGCGCGGTGCTGGCAACCTACGGAGAAACGGTCGTACTCGCGACGGTTGTTTCGGCAAAAACGCCGAAAGCTGGCATCGACTTCTTCCCACTCACCGTCAACTATCAGGAAAAGGCATTCGCTGCGGGCAAAATCCCGGGCGGCTATTTTAAGCGCGAAGGCCGTCCGTCGGAGAACGAAACACTCGTTTCCCGTTTGATTGACCGTCCAATTCGCCCGCTTTTTGCCGATGGTTATAAAAACGAAACGCAAGTCGTTTTGACCGTGCTGCAGCACGATCTGGAAAATGATCCAGACATCGTTGCGATGGTTGGTGCTTCTGCTGCACTGACACTGTCTGGCGTTCCCTTCATGGGGCCAATCGGTGCGGCGCGTGTGGGATACATCAACGGCGAATACGTGCTCAACCCCCATGTTGATGAGATGGACGAGACAGACCTCGACCTCGTTGTCGCTGGTACGACCGACGCTGTTTTGATGGTTGAGTCAGAAGCAAAAGAACTTGACGAGGGCGTCATGCTTGGCGCGGTCGTGTTCGGCCAGCGTGCATTCCAGCCAGTGATCAACGCGATCATTTCTTTGGCCGAAGTTGCTGCCAAAGAGCCTCGCGAATTCCAGCCCGAGGATTTGTCGGAATTGAAGTCCACCATGGCTGGTCTCGTCGCCGATGAATTGGCCGAAGCCTATAAAATCACCGACAAAACGGAACGCTACGGTGCCGTGGATGCGGCAAAGAAGAAAGTGTTTGAAACGCTTTATCCCGAAGGCGCAGAAAACCCCGTCTACGCACCAGAGCAGCTGAGCTCGGTCTTCAAATCGCTTCAGGCCGAAGTGGTCCGCGGCAATATTTTGGAAACAAAAACCCGCATCGACGGTCGCGACCTCTCAACAGTTCGCCCGATCGTGTCCGAAGTCGGCGTTTTTCCACGCACGCACGGTTCTGCAATTTTCACGCGCGGCGAAACACAGGCAATGGTCGTTGCAACGCTTGGTACCGGTGATGACGAGCAGTTCGTCGATACGCTGACCGGCACGCGCAAAGAGACGTTCATGCTGCACTACAACTTCCCGCCATATTCGGTCGGTGAAGCAGGACGTATGGGCTCACCGGGCCGTCGTGAAATCGGTCACGGCAAGCTTGCTTGGCGCGCCGTGCACCCGATGCTGCCAACGGCCGAAGAGTTCCCGTACACACTTCGCGTTGTGTCAGAGATTACCGAGTCAAACGGCTCATCCTCAATGGCGACGGTTTGCGGAACATCTCTTTCCCTCATGGATGCAGGCGTCCCGCTTAAAGCGCCGGTTGCTGGCATTGCCATGGGTCTTATTAAAGAAGGCGACGATTTCGCCGTGCTCTCCGACATTCTTGGCGACGAAGACCATCTCGGCGACATGGACTTCAAAGTGGCAGGCACCGAGAAGGGTATCACGTCACTTCAGATGGACATCAAGATTGATGGCATCACCGAGGAAATCATGTCGGTTGCACTAGAACAGGCCAAAGGCGGTCGGGTTCACATCCTTGATGAGATGGCGAAGGCCCTGTCGGAGAGCCGCGAACAGCTTGGCGAATTCGCTCCGCGGATCGAGCAGATGCAAATTCCGGTCGACAAGATCCGTGATGTGATCGGTTCTGGCGGTAAGGTGATCCGTGAGATCGTCGAGAAGACGGGCGCGAAGATCAACATCGAAGATGATGGCACAGTGAAAATCGCATCATCATCGGGCAAGGAGATCGAAGCAGCGCAGAAGTGGATTCACTCCATCACCGCAGAGCCGGAAGTGGGCGTGATCTACGAAGGCACGGTTGTGAAGACCGCAGACTTCGGTGCGTTCGTGAACTTCTTTGGTCCTAAAGACGGCCTCGTGCACATCTCGCAGCTTGCCAATGAACGCGTTGGCAAGACGACCGACGTGGTCAAAGAAGGCGACAAGGTCTGGGTTAAGCTCATGGGCTTTGATGAGCGCGGTAAGGTTCGTCTTTCGATGAAGGTCGTCAACCAAGAGACAGGTGAGGAAATTCCTCGCGAAGACAAAAAGCAAAAGGCTGACTAATCAGCCAAAAAGAAACCCCGCATCATGGATGCGGGGTTTTTATTTAAACGCCCGTTTTCGGCTAGACCGCTATTTTTTGACCCTCAGTCTGGTCAGGCAGAAGGATCGGATCTTGACCGCTGTCATCAAGTAGTACCGATCGGCGGCGTGCGCCCTCTGCGCTGCAAGAAGGGTCGCCATTCTTGGAATTATCGTCCTCGTCGGGCTGTTTCATCGGCCGCGGCTCAGGCTTGATGATGATCCCAACGTCCAGTGCATCAGCAAGGCGCAAAGGCTTTGAATAGAGGTAGCCTTGCATCAGCGAGCAGCCCGCGGCGTTCAAGACCGTCGCCTGTTCGTGGTACTCGACACCTTCGGCGATCACCCGTGCGCCAAGCGAATGTCCCATATTGACGATAGCAGATACGATTGAACTGATGTTCCGCTTCTGCAGCATCTCATCGACGAAGGACTTATCAATCTTGAGCTTTTGGAAGGGTAGTTCAGCGAGGTTGGTGAGGTTTGAATATCCGGTGCCGAAATCGTCGATAGCGATTGGGCAACCGATGCGGCGAATTTGCTGAAAGCGCTGACGCACAGTTTTGTAGTCCGTGATGACAACGCTCTCGGTCACTTCTAGTTCAAGACGCTCCGGCGGCAGGCCGCTTTTTTTGAGAGCATCGCGCAAAATGCCGATGAAATCCGGCTCGATCAGTTGAACAGACGACACATTGACCGACATGATCACGCTGTCGTCGAGCTGCATCGCGTCGGCGCAGGCCTGACGCAAAACCCAGCTTCCGATCGACCTCATCAATCCGCATTCTTCAGCGATGCTGATAAACTCGACCGGTGAGATTGTACCCTTTTCGTGGTGGGTCCAGCGAAGCAGCGCCTCGTAGCCTTCCACCCTTCCGGTGGCGAAATTAACTTGCGGCTGATAATTGAGTGCCAACTCGTTGCGTTGGATCGCAGACGCGAGCTCGGATTCAAGCCACTTCCGGTAAGCTGCCACTTGGCTCATCTCGGGATGATAGATAGCCCAGGTCCCGCGACCGGCATCGCGAGCTGCAGACCGCGCCAGCGTTGCGCAACGCAGCGCGACATCGAGCGTCATACCCGCATTGTTCAATTTGACGACACCCGCATTGCCGAATACGGCCATTGAAATCGCACCGACCTTGATCGGCTGCGAGAGCGCATCGATAAGCGCGTCGACGGCTGCCTTCAATTCGCGCTCGTTACTCGCGGCGCTCAAGGCGACAACAAACTCAGCGCCATTTATGCGTCCAATCGGGCCCAATTCGTCCACGAGGCGCTTCAGCCTGTCGGCAAGAACCTTAATAATGACGTCGCCAGTATCGTGACCATAGACTTCGTTGATGTCTTTAATTGAATCAAATTCGATCGCGATCATGAACGGCTCGCGACCGGTTTTGTTGTGTTCGAACTCAACAAATTCCGCAAGCTGATCAACCATACCTGATCTGGAGAACAGACCGGTCAGTTGGTCATTCATGTACTTTCCGGCAACTGAGCTTTCACCCATTTGTTGCCCGATGAGGAACGCATGGGTTGAGAAGCCACCAAGAAGAGCAAGCAACGCCAACACTATCGTCGAAAGCGACCCGTTGGTCTCATCGAGTGTCAGTTCATAGACGGTAAACAGCGATGACAACACGATAAGACCGATGCCAAAGCTCAAACCAGAGACCGCGAAAACGATGAACCATCGAAACTTTTCAGATCGTGCAATTGCCATTCAAACTTCCTCACTCGTCTCCCCTCGATAGAACGAAAAAGCTAAAATGTGGTTTCAGCCAACCTTCAATCTCGATCGTCAGACAACAGCAACTCGTTCATTTTTGGCATAGAGATGATGTTGTAACCGGAATCGACAAAGTGAACTTCTCCGGTCACACCGCCCGATAGGCTTGAAAGCATGTAAAGACCCGCGCCGCCGACCTCATCGAGAGAAACAGTTCTTCCAAGAGGCGCATTTCGCTGCTGAAAAGAGAACATCGCGCGTGCACCGCCGATGCCAGCACCCGCGAGTGTTCGCATTGGTCCGGCTGAGATTGCATTGACGCGGATACCGTCCTGGCCGAGGTCATTTGCAAGATATCGAACACTCGCCTCAAGCGCGGCTTTCGCAACACCCATGACATTGTAATTCGGCATGACCCGCGTGGACCCGCCATAGGTCAGCGTAAGAAGTGACCCGCCTTCGTTCATCAATGGAGCGGCAAGCTGGGCGACCTCGGTAAACGAGTAAGCGGAAATTACCATCGTGCGGGTGAAATTCTCGCGGGTCGTGTGATCGATATATCTGCCCTTAAGCTCTTCGCGGTCGGAGAAGCCAATCGCATGGACCACAAAATCGAACTTGGTCCACGTCTCTTCGAGCTTTGAAAAAACATCCCTTACGCTATCAACGTCTTCCACGTCGCAGTTCATGATCAAATCCGCGGGCGTCCCGCAGCTCTCGGCCAGCGGTCTAACGCGTTTACCAAGAGCGTCACCTTGATAGGTAAAGGCCAACTCGGCACCGTGTTCGTGCAGCTTTTGGGCGATGCCCCAGGCGATGGAGTTCTTGTTTGCGACCCCCATGATCAGGCCGCGTTTTCCATCCATGAGCTTCGTCATTGAGAACGGCTCCGATCAGTTCTTGAATTTTTGAAAGGCGAGAGTGGCGTTCGTTCCGCCAAAGCCAAATGAGTTTGTAATCGCCACATCAATCTCGACATCATCAATGCGCGATGTCGCAATCGGCAGGTCTGCGAATTCCTCGTCGATCTTGGTGATGTGCGCGCTTTCACAAATGAAATCGTTATTCATCATCAAAAGCGTGTAGATCGACTCCTGAACTCCCGTTGCGCCAAGCGAATGCCCCGTCAGCGACTTGGTCGATGAGATGTGCGGCATGGTTTCACCAAACACCTCACGCAATGCCTGGATCTCTTTTTGATCGCCGACTGGGGTGGAGGTTCCATGGGTGTTGACGTATTTCGCCGTCCCGTCAACGGTTGCAAGCGCCATTTTCATGCAGCGCACCGCGCCTTCACCAGAGGGGGCAACCATATCGTAGCCGTCTGACGTTGCGCCATAACCGACGATCTCGCCGTGAATTTTGGCCCCGCGAGCCAACGCGTGTTCCAGCTCTTCGAGGACCACGACCCCAGCACCACCCGCGATGACAAAGCCATCGCGGGTCTCATCGTAAGCGCGCGAAGCGGTTTCTGGCGTGTCATTGTGCTTGGACGACATGGCGCCCATTGCATCGAAGAGGTTCGACATCGTCCAGTCGAGGTCTTCCGAGCCGCCTGCAAAAATGATGTCCTGCTTGCCAAGCTGGATCGTTTCGTAGGCATTACCGATGCAGTGATTTGACGTCGCGCAGGCCGAAGAGATCGAATAGTTGACGCCTTTGATTTTGAACGGTGTCGCGAGCGTGGCCGAAGCGGTTGACGCCATTGCTTTCGGGACAGCGAACGGGCCGACCCGCTTCGGGTTTGCATTTTTTTGGGTCAGCGCAGCGGATTCAAATATGGTCCGTGTTGACGGTCCACCGGACCCCATGATGATGCCGGTACGCTCATTTGAAACGAAATCATCGCCGAGGCCCGCATCTGCAATGGCTTCTTGCATTGCAAGATAGTTCCAGGCCGACCCGCGCCCCATAAACCGGGTCTGACGACGGTCCAGTACCTCGAAGGGGTCCACTTTTGGTTTGCCATAGACTTGGCTTCGAAAGCCGTACTCCGCATATTCGTCAGAGAAGGTGATGCCTGAGCGCGCGGACTTTAGAGAATCCAAAACTTCGCCAGTGTTATCACCAATGGATGAGACAATGCCCATCCCTGTTACCACGACACGTTTCATGCCAACTCCCAATATGTTCTGGCTTAGACGCCGGAATGTCAGCCCGATGCTTTTTCTTTTGAAAGGCCAACGCGCAAGTCTTTTGCCGTGTAAATTTGTTCGCCATCGGCCTTGAGCCAGCCGTCGGCAATGCCGAGAACAAGGCGGCCGCGCAGCACGCGTTTAAAGTCGATGCCGTATTCAACGAGCTTTGTCTTTGGGGTCACCATACCCTTGAACTTTACCTCGCCCGTCGAGAGCGCCATCCCGTAGCCTGGCTCGCCAAGCCAGCCGAGGTAAAAACCTGTCAACTGCCACATCGCATCAAGCCCAAGGCAGCCGGGCATGATCTCATTGTTGATAAAATGGCAGGGAAAAAACCAGGCATCGGGTTTAATATCGAGCTCGGCGCGGATGTATCCCTTGCCGTATTCGCCGCCCTCCTCGGAGATGTCGGTGATACGATCAAACATCAACATGGGCGGCGCTGGAAGCTGTGCGTTGCCCTCGCCAAACAATTCGCCCCGACCGCAAGCCAGTAGTTCTTCATAAGTGTACGATGTTTGGCGTGCTTCCATGTCCCCCACCTTAACCATTGATTTTTCGGCGTTATTATTTTCGCCCACCTATTAGCGGACGCTGAATATGTTGCCTACGCGGGATAAAGGGAATATATATGCAGTCAACACTTGTCGACCTGCTTCTACCAATGGGGTAGAGCGACCAAAAATATGAGTTATTTCAACCTGTAAAGCCATGGAACATCATAGTTACCACCATATTCATAGTTCGCAGCCACCAAGCGCAGACGAGATAAAAGTTCGTCTTTCCAACACCGGATTACGCCCGACGAGGCAGCGCTTGTCCCTTGCTGAGCTTATTTTTGCGAAGGGTGATCGCCACCTTGCCGCCGAAGACTTGCACCAAGAGGCTGTAGATGCCGGTATCGCTGTTTCCTTGGCGACGGTTTATAATACCTTGCACCAATTCAATCGCGCGGGTCTTTTGCGCGTGCTGGCGGTGGAAGGTTCGAGAACGTATTTCGATACCAATACGTCGGATCACCATCACTTCTTGGTGGAAGACACCAATGAGTTGATCGATCTTCCAGGTGATCATCTAAATGTCGATAATCTTCCCGAGCCTCCCGCGGGCATGGAGATTGCCAACGTTGACGTGGTTGTTCGTTTGCGTCGCAAGCTCTGACAGCTTTTTGATTTCACCACCATGTACCGGAACCGCGGATGCGTACGCGTCCGTCAACATCGCTCGAGTTTTCATTTCCTCTAGCGCATGAACCATCCGCATCGGATGGATCACATGGAAGTGGCGGCGGCTCACTCTCGCTTGCGAAACGGTGCCAGAGCGCGTCGTTGGACAAAATTCCGCGATGCACGCGGCCAACCGATGGGACCGACCGCATTGGGTTCGGCCCCTTCATCCGCCGAGGGGCGGTATCCCGAAAAGAGGTTTTTAGGTCATTCAAACGCGCGATGCGTTGATCAGTGGGCGGGTGCGACCTGAGCATGGAAGGCTCTGCCAGTCGTCCAACGGGCAATGCCATGGCTTCCAGCCTTCGCCGCTGCCAGTATTCCAATTTTGACAGCGCAGATGACAAGCCGTCCGGATCCCCTGTCAACATCGCCGCCCCGTAGTCGGCATCAAACTCGCGCGTGCGCGATAACGCCAGTTGTAGAATAGAGCCTATGCTCGGGGCCGCGATGAGCGCTGCGACGCCCAACCAGGAAACCTGGGAAAACCCGGCGACATTGAAGGTGAGTGCGAAAAGCCCGGCAATCGACATCATAGACAACATGCGTGAGATGGCGTCTGCGAGACCCATGACTTTGATGTCTTCATTTTTGATGTGGCTTACCTCATGGGCAAGCACACCTGCCAATTCGCGCTTGGTCAACGCGTGCAACAGGCCATCGGTCACGGCGATGGCTGAGTCTTCCAGCCGCCCGACCGCGAACGCGTTCAACATGCGTGATTTCACGATGAAAAGCTTCGGCTTGATCTGTAATCCTGCCCGGTAGGCCAGCTCGTTGAGTATCGCATGGCCTTCCGGGAACTGAGCTGGCGTCACGCCGCGCGCCTTATACATCTTTAATACGACCGAAGGACCAACACGCCGAAGTGTGATGTAGGAGAACAGGCAAAAGAAGGCCGCGTAAATAACGCCGACAAAGCCAAAAATCAGCAACACGCTGACGAACAAAAGCAGCAGGCTACCGCCGATAAGAAGCGTGGTATGCATCCGATTGACGAAGCGATGGCGCTCGCGGATTTGGTGACCGTCTTGAAAAAATGCTGCTGACATAACCAGAAGGTAAGTATCTGCAGTGGGCTGGCAAAGAGACATTTGGTCTTCGCCCGCCTTTGATCGTCACGATCTTGGCGTTCATCCAGATTTGTTTTAGGGTCCGCCGACCAGCTGTATGGAGCTTCGGTTTTGGTAAATCGCATCGGATTGCTAGCAGCGCTCGCGGGATTTTTGACCGCAATTTCTACAATCGCTGCGACAGCGCAAACGCCTGCAAAAGAGATCTTTGGCAGAACCGATTTGCCATCGGTGACCACGCCTGAGGTCCACGGTTACTACACGAAAGGTTGCCTTGCCGGGGGCGTTGCCATGCCGACAGACGGCCAAAACTGGCAAGCGATGCGGTTGGAGCGGAACCGGCGCTGGGGCCACCCGCAGATGATCGCGCTTTTGCAACGCCTATCCACCGACGCTGCGCAAGATGGTTGGCCGGGGCTTCTCGTGGGTGACATTTCGCAACCACGCGGCGGCCCGATGTTAACCGGTCACCGTTCCCACCAGGTGGGGCTGGATGCCGATGTGTGGCTCACGAAAATGCCTAATCGCCGGCTCTCACGCCAAGAAAGGCGCGACATGAGCGCAATCTCGGTGCTCCAGAGCGGCAAGCTTACAGTCAATGAAAATATCTGGACGAGAGAGCACGGTCGGCTTCTTCGGCGCGCGGCGCTTTACAACAGCGTGGAGCGGGTTCTGGTGCACCCCGGCATCAAGAAAAAGATGTGCGAGACCTACGGCGGCGACAGTTCCAACAATCGCTGGATGATCAAACTGCGTCCTGTTTATGGGCACCATTATCACTTTCATATCCGCATAAAATGCCCGGAGGGTTCACCCGGCTGTCGCGCGCAAAATCCGGTTCCAGCAAGTGGCAATGGCTGTGATGAGACACTCGATTGGTGGTTTACAAGCGAACCTTGGACACCAAGAAAGCCCGACCCCAAGAAGAAGACGCCACCGCCGCGGCCACGTATCACAACGGTCGCCGACCTGCCTCCGGCATGTCGCGTGGTTTTGGAACAGCCCCAACCGGCAAACGAAGAATTGGTGACACTGACCTCATCTTTCAGCCGAACCGCGGCTCTAGCTTCCTCAGTGCCCTCAACAGCGCCTCTGGGTGGAAGGCCGCGCACGACAATCCCGCGCAGCAAGTTACCGGTGCCAGCGTTGCGGCCTGTTGCCGATTGATGGATTCCTATCGGGTTGTCGCGTTGAATTTGAGTTTCCGCTCACAGCAAGGGAACACAAAAGAACTGGTCTCATTTCGTTATTGTCATGGCTAATTCACTTCCGCGCGGCAGCGCTCTGCCATTCCCAATTTTGATCGCCGATATTGGCGGTACGAATGCACGCTTTGCAATTCTGAAAGACGTTCATGCTGCTCCGGTTGAATTTGGCGACACGAAGGCGTCGACGTACGAAACATTCAATGAAGCAGTGCAGCAACAGGTTTTGGACCACACGTCTTTGATGCCCCAAACGGCGGTGATCGCTGTTGCAGGACCGATCAAGGGCGACAGGATCGATCTCACCAACAATCACTGGATCGTTGAACCACTCCGTATGCTCGAAGAATTGTCTTTAAAGCACGTCGTGGTGATCAATGACTTCGAAGCTCAAGCGCTCGCCGTGGTCTCATTAGAGGACAAGCACCTCAAACGTATCGGCGACGGTGTTTTCGATGGCGCTGCCAACCGTGTGGTAATCGGACCGGGAACGGGCCTCGGTGTCGCCGGTATTGTCCATGCTGCAAATACGTGGATACCCGTTGCCGGTGAGGGAGGCCATGTCGATCTCGGACCTCGAACACCGCGAGATACCGAGATTTTCCCGCATATTCAAACCATCGGCGGTCGCGTCTCCGGTGAGCAGGTTTTGTGCGGTCGTGGGCTCGTCAACCTTTATTGCGCTGTTGCCAAAGCGTCCGGTAGCGATCCTGCCTATGAAACGCCTGAAGACATAACAAACGCCGCCTTGTCGGACGCTGACGCGGTCGCTTCGGAGACAATCAGCCTGTTCAGCGAATATCTCGGGCGCGTCGCGGGTGATCTGGCCTTGGTCTTCATGGCGCGCGGCGGTGTTTATATCTCAGGCGGCATTACGCTGAAGATGGGCGGTGCTTTCGATGAGCAGCGCTTCTTGACCGGCTTTAAAAACAAAGAGCCCCATAACGACATCATGGCCCAAATCTCCGCTGCGGTCGTCACCCATGACCGCGCACCAATGGAAGGGCTGGCCGCTTATGCAAAGACGCCGTCGCGTTTTGGCGTCGCGCTTGATGGCAGGTATTGGCGCTCATGAAACCAATTGCTGCGTCTGCGTGGTATCGATTGCGTTTTCATTTTGGCCATTGATGGGTTAGGTCGCGCAAACGAATAAAGACAATTCGAGCCGACCACGCGTTGACTGAAAAATCTGCCGATAAAGCTGCATCAGAAGCAAATGAGCGCTCACAAGCGTTTGAACTTCTCGCCCGAATTTTTCGTGAGAACGCGTCGCGGTATAAATCGCGATATGCTGTCGCGATTGCCTGTCTGGTCGTGATTGCAGCGACCACGGCTTTCTCCGCGTGGATCATGCGCGATGTCATTGACGAGATTTTCGTTCGGCAACGCAGCGAACTTATCGGGATAATCGCTGGCTCAATCGTGCTCGCATTCGCCATCCGCGGCGTTGCGATGTACGGGCAGGCCGTCATCATGGCGCAAATTGGCAATGATTTGGTCGCCCGGTATCAGCAACGTGTCTTCGACAAGCTGATGTCTTTGAGCGTTGATTATTTCGTGGAGCACCGCTCTGGCCAGTTAGCGGCGCGGCTTTCACAAAACGTCAGCGCTATACGGGATGTGCTTTCGCTGACGATCACCGCCATGGCGCGGGACCTGCTTTCGCTCATCGGCCTCGTGGCGGTCATGTTCATTCAGGATTGGCGCCTCACACTCATCACGTTTCTGGTCGGCCCACCGCTGTTTATCGCCATCGCTTATATCACGAAGCGATCAAGGACCATCGTGCGCCAATCGGTAACCGTGAACGCCCGGGTCATCGGTTCGCTCCAAGAAGCCGTGCAGGGCATATCCGTTGTGAAGGCCTTCACGATGGAAGATCAACTCTCCAAACGGATTTCGAAGATCATCCGCGAAGCGCAAATGCGATCGGACAAATTGGCAAGCGTAACCCAACGCCTTTCGCCGATTTCTGAGATGCTCGGCGGTTTTGCAATAGCCGGGGTTGTCGCCTACGGTGGATGGCGCACGATTGAAGGCGGACAGCCGCCCGGCAGCATGTTTTCGTTCATAACAGCTGTTCTGCTCGCCTATGAACCGGCCAAACGCCTCGCGAGGCTGCGCGTAAAACTCGAAAAGGCGATGGTCAACGCCAGCATGATCTACGAGATCATCGACATGGAGCCGCGCCAACGCGACATTGAAGGCGCCACAACGCTGCAATTTGAGACGCCGGATATCGAGTTCGTCAACGTTTCTTTTTCCTATGCCGATGGCACGGAAGTTCTGTCTGGCGTGAATTTCACGGCACCGGCAAAGCAAGTGACCGCAATTGTTGGTCCGTCCGGCGCTGGAAAGACGACCATCATCTCGCTTCTTGAACGCTACTACGACCCC
The DNA here is from genome assembly GCA_038745535.1 of Pseudomonadota bacterium. Taxonomy (GTDB): domain Bacteria; phylum Pseudomonadota; class Alphaproteobacteria; order Rhizobiales; family Rhizobiaceae; genus JBCDLI01. Next base: position 27,691 of record JBCDLI010000016.1, read on the forward strand.
GACGAGGGTCAGATCCTCATCGGCGGGCAGCCGATTGGCGAAGTCACAAAAGCGAGCCTTCGCGAAGCGATGGCGCTCGTTTCACAAAGCCCGTATCTGTTCGAGGGCAGCATCCGGGATAATATCCGATATGGTCGTGCTGACGCGACAGATGACGAAATCGAAGAGGCGGCAAAGCTCGCAAATGCGCACGAGTTCATCGCCGCAACGCCCAGTGGATACGATACACTCATTGGCGAAAACGGCGTCACCCTGTCTGGCGGCCAACGGCAGCGGCTATCAATTGCTCGCGCCATCGTACGAAACGCGCCGATTCTGCTCCTCGATGAAGCGACGTCCGCACTTGACAACGAGTCCGAAAAGCTCGTCCAAGACGCCTTGGAAACGGTGATGCGCGGACGCACGACGATTGTCATCGCGCACAGGCTTTCAACGATCAGAAACGCCAACAAGATCATCGTCATGGATCGTGGTGAGATCGTTGAAGAGGGAGACCATCAGGCTTTGACAAAGAAGAAAAATGGGCTCTACGCGAAACTCCACGCGCTCAGCAGTGCAGGCGAACTGCCAACCGTAGAGCACGCAGAAGACGCGGACCGAAACAATGTCTAGCTCGAGGATCACTATCATCGGTGCTGCTGGCCGGATGGGACAGGCGCTCATTGCAGCCGTGGAAGAAAACCCCGACACTGTTCTAAGCGCTGCTGTCGAACGCTCCGGTTCCTCGGCACTGGGCACGGTCGCTGGCGGGACCAATATCGAGATGACTGACGATGTGACCGCAGCTCTTGCAGTCAGCGACGTGGTCGTTGACTTCACGACACCGCAAAACACCGTTTCACTGGCGCAGAAAGCCGCCGAGCTGGGTGTTTGTCATGTCATCGGCACGACGGGATTTGAAGCCTCTGACGAAGAGGCAATCACAGGTGCGGCGAACAAAACCACGATCGTGAAGTCTGGCAACATGTCGATGGGCGTCATCATGTTGTCTGTCCTCGTTGAGCAAGCTGCCCGTGCACTCGGCGGCGCTGACTGGGACTTGGAAGTCATGGAGATGCATCATCGTCACAAGGTGGATGCGCCTTCGGGCACGGCCCTGCTTCTTGGTGAGGCGGCAGCCAGTGGTCGTGAGATCGATCTTGGAGCGAATGCCGTCCGCGTTCGCGACGGCCATACGGGTGCACGTGAAGAGGGCTCAATCGGCTTCGCAACACTTCGCGGTGGATCTGTCGTGGGCGATCACAGTGTAATACTTGCAGGCAACGGTGAGCGGGTGACGCTCTCTCACCATGCAGAAGATCGTTCAATCTTTGCGCGCGGCGCGATCAAGGCGGCCATTTGGGCGCACAGAAAAAACGAACCTGGCCTCTACAGCATGCGCGACGTGCTGGGCCTGAATAACTGATCTGATTGGGAGATATAAATGTCTGGAACGCTTCTACTGGTCCGCCACGGACAAAGTGAATGGAACAAACTGAACCTTTTTACCGGCTGGAAGGACCCCGACCTGACCGAACAGGGCGTGGCCGAAGCAAAAGAAGCCGGGAAAGTGCTCGGCGAAGCTGGTTACAAGTTCGACATCGCATTCACGTCCGTTCTGCAGCGCGCGGAGAAAACCTGCCAGCACATACTGGTTGGCGTTGGCCAATCTGATCTTGAGACGATCCACGACGAAGCGCTGAACGAACGTCACTACGGCGATCTTGCTGGGCTGAACAAAGACGATGCCCGCGAAAAATGGGGCGAAGATCAGGTGCACATCTGGCGCCGTTCTTATGATATCCCGCCGCCCGGTGACGATGGCGAAAGCCTGCGCGATACCGGCGCGCGGGTCTGGCCCTATTATATGCAAAAGATACTGCCGCGCGTTCTGGCGGGTCAAACGGTGCTGGTCGCTGCCCATGGGAACTCGCTGAGATCGCTTGTGATGATCCTCGACGGTCATACGAAAGAGACGATCACATCGCTGAATTTGGCAACTGGAGTTCCGATTGCCTATCGCCTGCACGCAGATTCCACAGTGGCCGATAAGACCGTCTATGGCGATATGAGCAAGGCGCACTAGTTTCATGATTATTCACAGCAGGTAGGCCATTGGGAGTTTTCGTTGACGGATAGACTGAACGAGACCGCATCCGGCAACGAGCCTCCGCTGCTAGAAATTCGAAACCTTTCCATACGTCTGCCCGAACGCGCAGATCGCGAACACGCGGTTGACGATGTGAGCCTGACACTTAATCGCGGCGAAGTGCTTTGTATCGTCGGCGAAAGCGGCTCAGGTAAATCGGTCATGACGAGCGCGATCATGAACGATGTGCCGTCCGCGCTAACCGTTGAGAGCGGTGAAGTTCTCTTCAATGGTAGAGACGTTCTCAAATATTCCGAAAAGCAGCTAAACGATATGCGCGGCGCGCGCATCTCCATGATCTATCAAGAACCGATGGCGGCCCTCAATCCGGCTATGCGCATCGGTAATCAGGTCGATGAAGTCTTTGCGCTTCACCGACCTGAAATCAGCGCCTCGGAACGAAAAGCGTCGACGCTCGAACTCTTTGAGCAAATGAAGCTGCCGAGCCCGGAGCGCATATACAAATCCTATCCGCACCAGATTTCCGGCGGCCAAAGCCAGCGCGTGGTGATCGCCATGGCGCTTGCCTGTAAACCGGACATCATCATAGCCGATGAGCCAACCACGGCGCTGGATGTGACGACACAGAAAGAAATTCTGCAGCTCATTGAGGAATTAAAGGACGTCTACAACAACGCGACGATCTTCATCACCCATGATTTCGGCGTTGTCGCTGAGGTGGCCGAACGCGTCTCGGTCATGCGTTACGGCAAAATTGTCGAGACGGGCACAAAGACCGAAATCCTCACAAAACCGCAGCAAGATTATACAAAGCTTCTTGTGGACGCGATGCCGCTGCTGGAGACCACGCGTACGCCGCAACTGTCGCGAAATGACGAGCCCGTCGTTGAAGTAAAAGCTCTTCACAAGACCTACGGTACAGGTCCCGAGCAGGTTCACGCGCTCAAAGATGCAAGCTTTGCCCTCCGCACGGGCGAGACCCTTGGTGTCGTGGGCGAAAGCGGATCGGGTAAGTCGACACTTGCGAAAACGCTTATCCGGCTCGTCGAACCTACGCGCGGCTCGGTCATGGTCAGCGGCGCGGATTTTCTTGCGCTGGAGGGCAAGTCCCTCACCGACGCACGCCGTCATATCCAGATGATTTTCCAAGACCCCTATGGATCGCTGAACCCAAGTCATACGGTCGGAAACATCGTCAGCCGCGCCGCCGAAATGCGCGGGCTAAACAGCGAAGACGCGAAAGCATGTGCACTGGAAATGCTTGACCTGGTGGGACTGGGAGAAGCCGCCTACCACAGAAGTCCACGCAATTTCTCCGGCGGTCAGCGCCAGCGCGTGGGCATTGCGCGTGCTTTAGCCATGGAACCCGACGTCGTTATCGCCGACGAGTCGGTGTCGGCCCTTGATCTGTCGGTGCAAAAACAGGTTCTGCGATTGATGAATGATTTGCAGAAACGGCTGCAGGTCGCGATCATCTTCATCACACATGATCTGCGCGTTGCGGCACAAATTTCTGATTACATCACCGTGATGGAGCGTGGTGTGATGGTAGAGATTGGCACTGCCGACGAGGTCTTCAACAACCCGCAGCATTCCTACACCCAGAAGCTTCTCGAGGCTGCGCCGGGTCGTGGTTGGAAGCCGCCGCGTCTGACGCAGGAAGAAGCTGCCCGCATCGCCGAAGAGGCCTGATTTAGTCGCTGAGCGACCCTTCACGTAGGGCATCAGCCAACAGGTTAAGGCCGAGAACGAACGTCATCAGCGCGACCGCTGGAACAATCGCCGGCCAAGGCGTCAACCGGAGCAATTGCGACCCGTCTTTGATGGAGGTGCCCCAATCGGGGCTTTCTGGCGCCATGCCGAGACCGAAGAAACCCAGCGTACCGAGCAAAATGGTCGTGTAGCCAATACGCAGGCATGTATCGACGATGAGCGGACCGCGCGCATTGGGCAGTATTTCCCAAAGCATGATGTACCACGGGTTCTCGCCCCGCGTTTGCGCCGCCGCGACGTAGTCCCGGGTTTTGATGTCCATCACGAGGCCGCGCACGATGCGAAACACGCCTGGAGATGACGCGAAGACGACCGCGATAAAGATGTTCAGCTCATTTGGCGCAATCGAGATGAGACCAAGCGGATCGGCGTCGAACACAAGGCCGGCATACACCCACGCGCCGAGAAGCAACACGATCCCAATTTGCGTCCAGAGCAATTGTTGCTGCGCCTGATAGCGCTGCCAGAACAGGGTTATGAAAAAGATGACCGGAAAAATGAAGAAAATTCCCGCCATGACATAGGGGACAGGAGTGTCAGTAATGCCCGGTGTGACCAGCAGGTAGAACAGCAAGATTACCGGAAACGCGAGCACAAGGTTGGCGAGAAATGACAAGACGCTATCGATCCGGCCGCCGTAATATCCGGCAGGCAGCCCGAGCGTAATGCCGACCATGAGAGCAAATGCCGTGGCCGCAGGTGCGATGATCAGCACGATCTGCGAACCATGAACCATGCGGCTGAACACATCGCGCGCCAGCTTGTCACCGCCCAGCAGGAACGCGGTTCCACTCTCCGGTTCGATTGTTCCCGGAGCAACATTTTTCATGATGACGAGCTGTTCGAGCGGCTGAAATGGCGCGACGATGTCTGCGAAAATCGCCGCAAACAGCCAAAAGCCGCAGAAGAGTGTTCCGGCGATGCCAATGCCTGAATGATACAAACGCCCATAGAGGCCAAGCCGATCACGATAGGCATAAGAGAGGCCGCCAAAGATCATCAGTGCCGCCCAAACGGACCAGAACCTCCAGACGAACTGAATAATGATTTCGAACGTGGAGATGGTTTCCAGCATTGCGGAGTTCCGATGTCCTAGAGGTCAGCCGACGCGAATGCGTGGATTTAAGAATGCGTATCCAACATCGGACAGCAGTTGGGTGAGAAGCACAACCACGACCGAGACCAGCCCGCAGGCGAGCAGAAGATCGATGTCGTTGTTTCCGGCAGCTTCCACGAGCGTGAAGCCAAAGCCCTGATACCGGAACATGATCTCGACTATGACCACACCGGTGAGAAGCCACGGAAACTGCAACATGATGACGGTGAATGGTGCGATAAGCGCATTGCGCAGCGCGTGTTTCACCACGATTGATGAAAAACTGAGACCTTTGAGCCGCGCTGTCCGGATGTATTGCGCTGTCATGACCTCGGCCATGGAAGCCCGGGTCATCCGAGCGATATAGCCCATGCCGTAAATCGCCATGGTCATCACAGGCAGGGTGAAATTGTAAAACGTGATGCCGCTTCGCGTCGCTGTTGCAGCCGACCCGTTCAACCAGCCGAGATAGGATGCAAAGACTACGGTGAAGATGATGCCGGATACGTATTCCGGCGTTGCCGTGGAGGCGATTGACGCAACTGACAATGAACGGTCGGTTTTCGAACCTTCTCGCATACCGGCCACGACCCCGATGATGAGCGACATCGGCACCATCACAAGCATCACGTAAAACATCAGCCAAACCGTCGCTTTCAACGCAGGCACTAAGCGTTCTGACACGGTCGTTTTGAACTTCGTCGAGCACCCAAAATCGCCTTGCAGGATTCCGCGATATTCTGCCTCTGCCGGCTCATCGCAGAATGCAAAACGCGGTGTTGCTTCACCGGTCTCAGCATTGATGTTGGGCTGCTTTTCAACAACGCCAAGCCAAGCGCCGTAGCGCATAAAGAAATTCCCACGGTAGCCATTGTTGACGAGCCAGCTTTCAATCTGTTCGTCGCTTGCTCGAATGTTGGTCTGGCTGATCGAAAGCTTTCGCAGGTTCGGCTCGAGATTGACCATGAAGAATACGATCATGGTCAGGCAAAGCATCGTCAAAAGCATGACAGCGATGCGGCGGGCAATAAAAATGAGCAAAACGAGCGGCCTCTGTCGGGTCTACGCAAAATAGTTTGGCTCACTGCAAAGTTACACCGCAAGCGCGTCTCCATTATCAGGCGCGTTAGGACCGTTTTTCAAGGGTGACATCCAAAGTTGGGTCCTGATAACGGCTCTTTAGGCGGATTTGTGTAGCCAAGTCGGCAAGGTGAAAAGGGCGCGAAAACTTGTCAGATCAAACAATCGTAGAGGCCGCACTGCTTGGTGTTCTGGAAGGTTTGACCGAGTTCATTCCCGTGTCTTCCACCGGGCACTTGCTGCTTGCGGGCCACTTCTTGGGCTTTGATTCCACGGCAAAGACCTTCGAAGTGCTCATACAGGTCGGTGCGATACTCGCGATCCTTACCGTCTACGCTGGGCGCCTTTGGCAAATTGCAACACGATTACCGAGTGATCGCACGACGCAATACTTCGTTGCCGGCATTTTGATCGCGTTCCTGCCCGCTGCCGTGATTGGAGCTTTGGCACATGGGTTCATCAAGTCGGTCCTGTTCGAAACCCCACTTCTGATCTGCATTGTGCTGATCATTGGTGGCATTATTCTGCTGTGGGTCGACAGTCTGAAGCTCCAGCCAAAGTACAGTGACGTGACCCAATATCCCTGGTCGCTTTGTCTGAAGATCGGCCTTTGCCAATGTCTCGCGATGGTACCAGGCACGTCGCGTTCGGGTGCGACGATTGTCGGCGCACTTTTGATGGGTACCGACAAGCGATCAGCAGCAGAGTTCTCGTTCTTCCTTGCAATGCCGACCATGGCAGGCGCGTTCACGCTCGATCTTTACAAGAACATCGACATCCTGACGCTCGATGATTTTCAGATCATCGCGGTTGGGTTCGTGACGGCGTTTATCGCCGGGGTGTTTGTGGTGCGATACTTGTTGGATTACGTGTCCAAACACGGCTTTGCGCTATTTGCGTGGTGGCGGATTATCGTTGGCGTTGCGGGCCTTCTCGGCCTTTGGCTCGTTGCCTAAAGCGCCAACAGACCACGGCGCGCCAAATCCAGTCCTAACAGTGTCATTCCGATTTTAAACCAGAAGCGGAAGCGCTCTTCGGGTAACCATTTCAAGATGCGCACCCCGACAACTGTGCCAGCGTAGCCACTGGCGACCATAGCAAGGATAAGCGGTATCCACGGTGCGAAAGCGAAACCTAGAATGCCGAACGCGATGACCTTCACGAAGTGCTGAAAGATCATGCCTACGGCAGATGATGCAACCAGCGCTTCTTTTTGATCGAATTGTTTTGCGAAGAGCGCGATTACGAGCGGTCCGGTCGCGCCGAGAAACATCGTTAGCGCCGTTGTCACAAAACCACCGATGGCCATGATCGCGCCGGATTTGACCGCGACCGCAGGCGGTTTCAGCCAGATGATGACGACGACGAAAACGCTGAGCACGATCTTCAGCACCGGGTCTGGTAGCTCGATGACCAACATGGCGGCGAGGATTGCGCCAAGTGTGCCAAGCACAAAGAATGGTAGGAGCTCCCGCCACGCAATCTGCGTTTTAAGTTGCCATGCGCGGCCAGTGTTTGAGCCGAGTTGTACCATGCCGTGAACAGGGATGAGTGCCGATACGGGGATAAAAAGTCCCATAAGCGCTAGCATTGCGAGCCCGCCGCCCATGCCGAAGGTAGCCGATAAGCCGGACGTGAAAAAACTTGCGAATATGAGCAGCGCAGCAACCGATACCGGTACTATGTCGGGTAGCAGGCTTTCCATGTCGCATCAGGCTCCGTGAGACGCGACGCCTAGCGAACTAGAGATAGGTGGGCAATATTTCGCTAACAGATTTTGGTGTGATGCCGATGCCTCCAAGAGTTCTGTTCTCGCTCTCGGCCTCTGTAGACACCACATTATCACGCTTCAAAAGGCGAACCTGATCGCGGGTGATGAGGGGCTTTGGCAGCTTTTCAAAGATCGCGCCCTGAATTTTTGCAGCCCAGAATGGAATGGGGGCAAACAAACGCTTTCTTCCGACCACCTTGAGCATCTCTTCAAGGCATTCACGAAATGTGAGCACATCCGGTCCGCCAAGTTCGTAAATCGTGCCGCCCGTCAATTCACCGTCGATGCCTTTCGCGACGGCCTCTGCCACATCACCCACGTAGACCGGTTGGAATTTGGTTCGACCACCGCCGATCAGCGGCAGAGCAGGCGAGAACTTCGACATATCTGCGAACTGATTAAAGAAGTTGTCTTCGGGTCCAAACACGATGGACGGACGCAGGATCACTGCTTCTTCGCCAAGCGCTTCCAGCACTGCGTTTTCTGCCTGCGCCTTTGCGCGCGCATAGTCGCTCGCGCTTCGTGCGTCCGCACCGATCGCAGAAACATGAACCAATGGAACGCCCGCCGCGCTGCACGCGTCGGCCACGTTCTTGGCGCCCTCAAATTGTACTGCTTGGAAGGTCTGCTTGCCGCTTTCAAACAATATACCGACGAGATTTACCGCCGCTGACGCGCCTTTAAGTGCAGTTGCGACTGCTTCCGGATCCCGCAAATCGGCTTTCACAGCCTCTGCATTACCTGGACCGTGGGTCGCCGCCAGATGCCCGGCTTTTTCCGGATGGCGCACCGCCGCCCGCACCTTATAGCCACGTTCGACAAGTGCCTTGGCCACGTGACGACCGAGAAAACCCGACCCGCCAAACACCGTGATCGTTTTCTTATCGGCTGATGTCTCTGTCATGGCGGCTCGATCCAAATATTCTTTGCATCACAGATAGTTGGCCAATCGCAGTTGGAAAGAGAAGTTTTGCGGACTAGCAATTGGGATACGAAGCTTTCATCCGCAGAGGTCTTTCGACGATGGGTAGCCTTTACAAAGACGTGACGAGGTTGCTTTCGGCAAATGGCTTCAGCCATTTGCGATCAGCTAAAGGCTCGCACGAGATTTGGTCTTCCAGCGAAACGGGAAAAAAGTTGACTGTGCCCAGAAACCTCAGAAGCCGTCATACCGCGAATGCGATTTTGAAGTCTGCGAATATCGAGAAGAAGCTTTAGGCTGCAGTGGCTTCCGGCCGAACAAACATAATTGTCGGAATAAGGTCGCGAGCCGCAAAACGGTTAAGATCGGTATCGGATACGTGGTTTGCAGCAATGAGCTCGGCGGCCACGTCATTAAGGACAGCTTGGAATTCATCCAGCGACCTAGCCTCAATATGCAGACCATCGATGTCGCTTTCGCTGACCCAGACTTGGGCGTCCGCGTACCAAATGGGTTTGACTGTGTAAGTGCGCTGCACGGCTGACCTGTGTTCGACGAAACTAGTGCAAAATATATATCTTACGCACCGATTTTTGCCAACTGGCCTGTTTCCCAGCCGAGCATGGCGCGTTTGCGGGTCAGACCCCAGTGATAACCTGTGAGCGCACCCGACTTACCCATCGCACGATGACAGGGCACGACGAATGAGATTGGATTGGCCCCGACCGCCGCGCCCACTGCGCGAGCTGCTTGCGGCTTGCCAATATCTTTGGCGATTGTGGAATAAGGCATGGCCTTGCCCATCGGGATTCTCAACAACGTCTCCCAAACTGAGACCTGAAAATCTGTGCCGATGAGCACCACGCGAAGAGGTTTGTCGTCGGTCCACTGGTCAGGCGAAAAAACGCGCGCAGCGTAGGGTGCAGTCGCGCTAGAGTTCTCCATAAAATCTGCAAAAGGCCATCGCCGTGCCATGTCGTCGAAGCACTCGCGCTCACGATTTTCATCGCCAAACGCCAACCCGCATAGACCGCGATCGGTTGCCATAATGAGCGCTAGCCCAAAAGGCGATGGATGCCAGCCGTAGGAGATTGTCAGTCCCGCACCGCCGGATTTGATCTCACCCGGGCTCATCGCCTCATGGGTTACGAACAGGTCGTGCAACCGCGATGGACCGGACAATCCCAACTCATAGGCCGCGTCCAACAGCGGCATGTCTGACGCCAGCATTTCCCGCGCATGGTCAATCGTGACCGCTTGCAGAAAGGCTTTAGGTGACAGCCCGCACCACCGCGTGAATAGCTTCTGCAGCGAAAACGTATCGGTGCCTGTCAGTGCCGCCAGATCATCAAGAGACGGGTGCTCACGCCAATTCTCAGAAATATGGGAGATGACCCGCGAGATCTTCTCGTAGTCCCCGCTCGTATCGGCAACCTCTATAAAATCGTCTGTGTTTGCGATGATTGTCATAGCGGAGGTTATAGCCCTGCCGCGATTACCGAAACACCCGAAACTTGATTGAGTGTGGCGTTCTATAATTCGGTCGGCGCAGCGTTGTTCAACAAATCACTGCTATCGTCGGCCAAACGCTCCTCATCGATTTTGTGCTCAATCGTGTCGTCAACGCCGGTATCGCGGACGGTTTCCAATCGCGCGGCCTCTTTGGCCTTGAGCTTTGTCTTCGCAGGAGGTTTTGGTTTTTCGGGAGGCTCGGCGGCGTTTTCTGCACCCTCCAGTCGATAGGTCGGGACGGGCATCGAAATACCTGCATCCTCAAAGGCGACCATTACGCGCTGGATGGCCTGCGAGCGGGCTTTGACGAAGCTTGTCTCGGTCTGGTTGATCCAGCCGGATAGAAAAAGATTGATGGTCGAATCGCCCACCGCATCAATCCAGCCGTTTGGAGCCGGAACATTGAGGATAAAGGGCAACTCGCCGATTTCCGCCAGCGCCAATGCGAGCGACGTATCGGCATTGTTCTCTGGTCCGATGCCAAGCACGAAATCGAAGCGACGCTGAGGGTTGCGCGAATAATTGATGATATTGCCCTTAAAGACCGTCGCGTTTGGAATACGGATGTGATTGCCGGAAACGTCCATAAGCACGGTTGCGCGCGACGTCAGGCGAATGACATTCCCCTCAAAGCCGTCAATCTTGATGTAATCCTTGGGCCGAAACGGCTGTCGCAGCGATAGCAGGATCGACGCTATATAGTTTTCGACCGTGTCACGAACCGCGAAACCGATAGCCAACCCAACGATACCGGCTGCGCCGAGTATTGTTCCAAGCAGCGCCGTCGCTCCCAAAATATCCAGCGCCAGCAAAAGCCCTCCCACAAAGAATGCGATCCGGGCGATTTGACGAAGAAGATCGGCGATGAACGCATTTGGCGCGATCCTGTCCCAGGGCCATGTGCGCTTTGCCACCCAGAGCCCGGTTAGGAACACCAGCGCGCCTGCGAGGGCTGCCACCGCGAGCAAGGGCAAAAACTCGACGGCCTGCCAAAAGCGGTTCGAGATGCGTTCAGCGACCGGCACCAAGCGCTCTTCAATGGACGTGACCTGCGAGATCTCATTGCGAACGGCGACGACACCGTCCACCCGGCTCGCAAGTTCCACGGCTTGATCAGCAAGTGCTGGTTCTGCCACGCGGCCGCGCAAAATGACAACACCGGATCGGACCGTGACGAAAACTCCGCGCAGGCCTTCCAGTTCGTCATAGATTTCTTCAAGCCGCTGGTCGATCCGCGCGTCGGTCTCGCTTGTTTCCTCAGCGGTGATTTGCGAGTCTGTTTGCACGCTGTCTTGCGCAAGCGCGGCTTCGCCAAAAAGAGCTAGGTGAATCGCAAGTGTGGCAATAGCCAATATCATCAAAAGTCGAGAAAACATCGTGCACCGGGACGGATCGTCTCCGCTGCGGTATACCTAGCGTTTAGCAGTTGCCAAGGCTTTCCGGAAAGCGTTGGCGAAACTTTCCTTGTCTTCCGGGTTCATGAAGGAGCCGAGCGTTGACTGATAGCCTTCACCCACGATGCGCATATCGGTAATGCCCACGTCCTCATCGCGGTTCACGTGGAACTTGGCCCAAAACGGATTGTAGGTGTGCTGACGCTTACGACCGTTTGGTTTGATTTTTCGAACGGTAAGAGAGGTGCGTGTCAGCTCAATTTCTTCGCTCTCCTTGCCCGCGCGATACGAAAACTGAAACGCAAACCACAACAACAGCAAGTCAAAGCCCAGAAAGAACAGCACCGGCCACGCCCCAAGGGTGAAATAAAATACGCCGCTGGAAATGCACAGAACAGCAAAGACCGTAATCAACACGCCGAACCCCAGACGGCTTAATGACCTGTGCGGAGTGAGCACTGCGGCAAAAATCGGCTTTTCCGAAGTGGCATTGCTGCCTATTTCAACTGCTGGATTGGACATCTCAAACTTACTGTAGTGAACCTGGGCCGCTTATAAATGACTGCTGTTAGCGTGAAAGAGAAAAACTGTACTAAAAAGGTATCCTTTCGCCGCAAGAAGCGGAAAAGACTGCCACGCACACGATACAACAAAGATGAACTGCGCGAAATGTTCCGTCGATTTTCACAACAAAGACCTAATCCAAAAGGCGAGCTATTTCACGTTAATCCTTATACGCTCGTTGTCGCAGTTGCTCTTTCTGCCCAAGCAACGGACGCTGGCGTGAACCGCGCGACCAGAGAGCTCTTTAAAGTGGCCGACACCCCCGCCAAAATGTTGGCGCTAGGTGAAGCCAAGGTCGGAGACTACATCAAAACGATTGGCTTGTGGCGTAACAAAGCCAAAAACGTGATCGCGCTCTCGCAAAAGCTCATCGACGACTTTGACGGGGAAGTACCCAAAACCCGCGAAGAACTGGTCACGCTTCCAGGTGTCGGTCGAAAAACAGCCAATGTTGTTATGTCGATGGCGTTTGGCATTCCAACGATGGCCGTCGACACCCATGTTTACCGCATAGGTCACCGCATGGGCATGGCGCCGGGCAAAACGCCCGATGATGTGGAAGCAATCCTCATGCGTGTGATCCCGGAGGATTATCTTTACCACGCACACCACTGGCTGATTTTGCACGGGCGCTACACATGCAAAGCGCGAAAACCGGAATGTGATAGGTGTGTCGTCGCCGACCTTTGCAAATCGAAGGAAAAGACCAGCAGCGAGGCCGCTGAACTGGTTCGATTACCGGAGCAACTTATCTAATCGCCGAACCGTAGGTGGTCTCGGCTTCACGCGAAAGCGCCTTATGGATGTGCACCATGAGAGCTGCACCGAACAGAGGTGTCGCAAGATTGAGTATTGGGATCGACATGAAACCAGCGATGGCAAAGCCTGCAAACAGCACGGTTGAGGAGTATCGGGATCGCAAAGCGAGCGCTTCTTTTTCAGATCGAAACCGCATCGCTGCAAACATGAAATACTCGCGTCCGAGCAGAAACCCGTTCACCAGAAAGAAGGCGATAAGGTTTATGCCAGGAATCAGGAGCAGCGCGAGCGCGATCAAATTGCCTAAAATAACGATTGCGAAGAATTTCACCGAAAGCCAAAGCGATTGGCCGAGCGGTAAAGCTCTTCCGGGCGCGTCTTGCGGATAGTCCTGTTGTTCCACGTGTTCAGCCACGTCATCGAGAAAAACGCCGGCAATGGCGGCGCTGACGGGGCCAATGAGGAACGCAAGCAGCACCGCAAAAGCGATAGATGCCGCGATCAGCGTAAACATCCCAATCCCATCCCCCCAATCGGAAAGGTATGGGAGAGACAGGCCTGAAAACCAGCCTGATAGGAAGGTCACAGCGGTCGCCTCGAAGACGGCCCGAAGACCGAACCAGACAAAAATGAGCCCCAGGATCGTCAGGCCTATGGCCTTCCACAGAAGTGACCGCAGCGCCGGATCGGTCAGTTCACCGAGTGCCTTTTTTATCGCATCGAATAAAATCATGAGCAGCACATGGGCACTTTGCGCCGGTGTTGCAACAACGCCCTTTTGTTCTCGTGTCGGCCTCGTTATGGCGCTGGGACGCCAATCGGGACCTCTTTTATGACCTACGATACCCTTTGTATCGGCAATGCTATTGTCGATATCATTGCCCGCGCCGAAGATGATTTTCTCCATGAGAACAAGATCATCAAAGGCGCGATGAACCTCATCGACGCCGAGCGTGCGGTCTATCTTTATGATCAAATGGGTCCGGCGATAGAGACCTCGGGTGGAAGCGCGGGCAACACCGCCGCCGGTGTTGCGTCACTTGGCGGTACTGCTGCCTTCTTCGGTAAGGTTTGCGACGATCAACTCGGCGAGATTTATCGCCACGATATTCGCGCCCAAGGCGTTGCCTTTGATACACCGCCGCTTTTTGCAGAGCCGCCAACCGCGCGCTCAATGATCTTCGTGACACCGGATGGTGAGCGATCTATGAATACCTATCTCGGCGCTTGTGTAGAACTCACCCCGGAAGACGTAGAAGAAGACAAGGTCGCAGCGTCCAAGGTCACCTATTTCGAAGGTTATCTCTGGGACCCGCCGTTGGCAAAAGATGCGATCCGCAAAACCGCAAAGCTAGCGCACGAGCACGGTCGTGAAGTTGCAATGTCTCTGTCAGACCCGTTCTGCGTGGATCGATACCGCGACGAGTTTCTGGAATTGATGACGTCAGGCACCGTTGACATCGTGTTTGCAAATGGTGACGAGGTGAAGTCGCTCTACCAGACGTCCGACCTGGACACCGCGCTTCGGTCACTCGCGAAGGATTGCAAGCTCGGTGCGGTTACGCTTTCTGAAAAAGGCTGCGTGGTACTGAGAGACAACGAGCGCATCGACGTTTCGGCCCATGGGATCGATAAGCTGGTCGATACGACAGGCGCAGGCGACTTGTTCGCTGCTGGTTTTCTGTTCGGCTACACGCACAACCGTTCGCTGGAGGATTGCGGAAAACTCGGGGGCTTGGCTGCCGGCCACATTATCCAGCAGATTGGCCCGCGCCCGCAGGTTTCACTTCGTCAACTCGCAATCGATGACGGCTTGATCGCCGCCTAGCTTTGTTCGTCGGAAGAGCTGTCGGCCTCGCCCTCGTCGGCGGGCTTCTCGGCGGGCGGGGCCTTCGGTCCACCTTTCGAAACACCAACCATAGCCGGCCGCAGCACACGGTCGCCGATGCTGTATCCGGCTTGCAGCACCTGCACCACGGTATTGTTCGGCACTTCGGTGTTTGGAATTTCAAACATCGCCTGATGGAAATTTGGGTCGAAGCGCTCGCCCTCTGGCTGCAACAACTTCACACCGTGGCGCTCCATCGTGGACAGCATGGACTTTTCCGTCAGTTCCACGCCTTCGAGCAATGCCTTGAATTCGTCTGACCCGCTTTCGCGTTTCTCGTCCGGCACAGCTTCGATTGCGCGACGCAGATTGTCGTTCACACCCAGCATGTCACGGGCAAATCCGGTTACTGCGAAAGACTTCGCATCGCCCACTTCGCGCTGGGTCCGACGACGAAGGTTCTCCATCTCGGCCGCTAGGCGTAGGTTCTGGTCTTTCAACTCAGCGGCCTCTGCGCGAAGTGCGTCCATCTCTTCGCCTATCGCACCAGCAACGTCCTGCTCAACAGCATCGTCAAATTCAAACGCGTCTTCCGGTGGCTCGCCATCGAAATCGGCAAAGGCATCGGGGTCTTCGGCAGCCTTGCGCCGACGTGCGGCACGATCTGCTTTCAGAAGTTCGTCAGCAGCGCGACGCAGTGCGCCTTTGTCGTTTGGATTGAAGTCGGAAAAATCGTCGTCTTGGTCAGACATGCATGCCCCGCGCGTATCGTGTGTGACCGCGATATCAGGCCCGAAAGGCCAAAAATCAAGTCCTGTTACGACCGTTCCAGCATGCCTGAAATCATACGTGCGGTGTAGTCCACCACCGGCACGATGCGCGCATAATTGAGCCGTGTTGGCCCGATCACACCGATTGCACCGACGACCTTGCGGTCCTGATCGCGATAGGGCGCCACCACCAGCGACGATCCGGAAAGCGAGAACAACTGGTTCTCTGAACCAATGAAAATTTTCACGCCCGACGCCGACTGGGCAAGATCCAGTAGATTCACGATCTCGTCCTTGCGCTCAAGCTCGTCCATGAGAAGCTTCACACGTGCAACTGACTGTTTGTCATCTGTGGTCTCGATTAGATTGGAACGACCTCTCACGATTAAACGGCTTTGGGTTGAACCGGGTTCGCCACTCCAAACCGCTAAGCCCCGCTCGATCATGTCGCTGGAAAGCTCATCGAGTTCGACACGCGCTTCGTCGCGCCGTTCCAGCATCTGGGTCCGCGCACTTGCCAGCGTTTGACCCCGCGCGTGGTGATTGAGATAGTTTGCAGCCTTTGCAAGCTGATCAAC
>JBCDLI010000017.1:0-42558 GCA_038745535.1 Pseudomonadota bacterium
GATTACGATCCAAAAGCCCTGTCGAAGGGTGGCGGGATATTCCCGCGCGACCAGAAATCAATCACGTTGTCGAAGGCGGCAGCGGCAGCGATTGGTTTGACCAAAACCAAAGTTTCGCCGACGGAAGTGATGCAGGCGATCTTAAAGGCTGAGGCTGAGCTCATGTGGTTCGGCGGCATCGGAACCTATATCCGCGCCAGCCACGAGACCGACGCCGAAGTGGGTGACCGTGCCAATGATCCAATCCGCATCAATGCGAAACAGGTGCGGGCTAAAGTCATCGGCGAAGGCGCGAACCTGGGCCTCACCCAGCATGCGCGCATCGAATTCGGGAAACTTGGCGGTCGCTGCAATTCCGACGCAATCGATAACTCCGGTGGGGTGAATTCGTCCGACGTCGAAGTGAACATAAAAATCGCCTTTGCTCCGGCCTTGCGTGATAACCGACTCACCCGCGCGGCCAGAAACAAACTGCTGGTCCAAATGACCGATGAAGTCGCCGATCTGGTACTGCGCAACAACTATGCTCAGACGCTCACAATATCGCGCACGCAAAATGCGGGGATACAAAATCTCGCGCTACAAGCGCAGTTGATGAAGTCGCTAGAAAGCCGAAACCTGCTTGACCGCGGCGTGGAGATGTTGCCGAGCGATGAGGAAATCGCCGAACGTCTCGCAGACCAGAAAGGCCTGACACGAGCCGAAGTTGGCGTGCTGTTATCCTACGCTAAGATCGTGCTGTTTGACGATCTGGTTCAAAGCGGGTTGCCCGATGATCCTTATCTCGAAGAAGACCTGCTGGGCTATTTCCCATCGAAGATGCATACCGCATTCCGCGAGAACATCGCAGCTCACCGCCTGCGGCGCGAGATCATCGCTACAGTGATCGCAAATGAACTGATCAATCGCGGTGGCCCATCTGTTATCTCGCGCTTCGAGGACGCGAGCGGAGCGCTCCCGTCCGAGATTGCCCACGCGCATGTCATCGTTCGAGATGCCTACGGGATACCCGAGATCGAAAAAGCCATAGACGCTCTCGACAACAAGATTTCTGGCTCCAAGCAGCTGGAGCTCTATGAAGAACTGGCGAACGCCAATCGAGTAGCAATCAGCCGATATCTAAAAGATGGAAACAGCGCGAAATCACTTCGCGACGAGATTGAGAAACTCTCATCTGCTTTCACCGTGATGAAGTCTCGCGCCAAAGGATTTTTGCCAGAATATCTCTTGTCATGGAGTGAAAACAGAAAACGCGCATTTGCCGCCGCGGGCATGGAAAAGTCAGCTGCGGCTTCCCTCGGACTACTCCCGATACTCGCCTCTGCCCCTGCGATCCTGACAATTGCGGAAGAGGCAGCCCAACCGCTGGAAATAGAACAGGCCGCTGCCGCCTATCACGCGATTACAAAAGCGTTTCGTCTGGGCCGTCTTGAGCATCTTGCGCAGATGATTGACGTGACGGACTACTTCGACGGGCTTGCGCAGACACGGGCTCTGTCTGCAATCGATAGTGCCCACGTGGCAATGACCCGTGCCGCGCTTGGTCAGGCCGAAACCGGCGAGGCCGACATGACCGAGCTGGTGAACGCGTGGGTCGATGAAAACAGCGATCGCATCGCAGCAGTTCAAAAACGGATCGCGACGATAATGGAGACGTCATCAGAACTGAGTGTGTCACGATTAACAGTGGCAGCGGGTCTGTTGTCTGACCTCGTTTGAGAAAGCTGAACTGAATGGCCGATAAACCTGCCGCAAAATTGCATCCCCGCGACGGCGAGATGCCCCAATACGCTTCAAAGAAGGGCGTATGGGGATGGATGTTTTTCGACTGGGCAGCTCAGCCGTTTTTTACCGTCATCACCACCTTCGTATTCGGTCCCTACGTGGTTTCACGCATGGCCGAAGACCCCGTGTCTGGTCAATCGTCCTGGGGCTATGGCCTCGCGTTTGCTGGCTTGATGATCGCCATTCTCTCGCCCGTGCTCGGATCGATTGCCGACCAAACCGGACCACGAAAACCGTGGATCGCTGCCTTTGCAGCGCTAAAGATCATCATGCTGATCTCGCTTTGGTTTGCTGCACCTGGCTCCAGCATATTCTGGGTCATCATCGCGTTTTCATTGGCATCGGTTGCTGCTGAATTTTCCATAGTCTTCAACGACTCCATGATGCCGCGTTTGGTTAGGCCCGAAAACATCGGTTCGGTGTCGAACACCGCATGGGGCCTTGGTTATGCAGGCGGCATGATCGTGCTGATCATCGTGCTTGGCTTGCTTGCAGCGTCACCGGAAACCGGGCGCACAATACTCGGCATCGAGCCAGTCCTGCCCCTTGATCCCGCGGAGGGCGAAGACGCGCGTGTGGCTGGCCCGATATCAGCTCTTTGGTACTTCATCTTTATCTTACCGATGTTCTTATTGACGCCGGACAGTTCCTCCTTGGCAAGGTTGCCGCTCCAAAAGGCAGTCACCAACGGCTTGAGCGAGCTGAAGTCCACAATCTCCGAAGCACGCCAAAAGATCGGTATCTTTCAATTTCTCATCGCGCGCATGATCTATCAAGACGGTGTTAACGCCTTGATCGCGCTGGGCGGCACATTTGCTGCCGCGCTTTTTGGTTGGTCGATCATGGAGCTCGGTATTTTCGGTATACTGCTCAACATTGCTGCCATTCCATCCTGTCTGATCGCTGGAAAACTCGACACAATTTTCGGTTCAAAGCGCGTTGTTCTCGCCTCCGTGGCGTGTCTGGCAGTTGCGTCTCTCGGCATCACCTCAACAGGCGTGAACTTCACGCTGTTTGGATTGTTGGAGTTTTCGCCAACCGATGGGGATGGATTGTTCTCAACCCCTGCTGAACAAGCCTACCTGCTTTTTGGGCTTCTTATCGGCATCGCATTCGGACCGGTTCAGGCCTCCTCGCGGTCCTACATGGCAAGATCTGTGACACCAGACGACGCGGGCCGCTATTTTGGCCTTTATGCCCTATCGGGTCGCGCGACGAGCTTTCTCGCTCCGCTACTGGTCGCTGTCGTTACCGATATCACAGATAGCGCACGCGCAGGCATGTCGGTTATCCTGATTTTCCTCGTCGTTGGGGGCGCAATCCTCGTCACCACGCCTTATCCTGCGGCAGATACAAACGAGCGCTAGCCGAGCTTAGTGCCTAAAGTGGCGGTGTCCGGTGAAGACCATCGCGACGCCGGCTTTGTTCGCGGCGTCGATCACTTCCTGATCCCGCATGGAACCACCGGGCTGAATAACCGCCGTAGCACCTGCTGCAACTGCAGCCTCAAGACCGTCCGCAAACGGAAAAAACGCGTCAGATGCAACAACGGAGCCGATTGTCTTCGGCTTTTCTAAGCCAAGCGCCTCTGCGGCATCCTCCGCTTTGCGTGCCGCAATCCGGCTTGAATCCACGCGGCTCATCTGACCCGCGCCGATGCCCACGGTTGCTTCGTCCCGCACATACACAATCGCGTTGGATTTCACGTGCTTCACGACGCGAAACGCAAAGCGAAGATCGGTCATTTCGCGCTCGTCCGGTTCCCGTTCAGTGACGCATTTGAGGTCCATGTCATCGACCGTCACGCCATCGCGATCCTGCTTTAGGTAGCCGCCTGCAACTGGTCTGATGATACTTCCCTGTGATCCCGGATCGGGAAGCGTGCCCGTGAGAAGCAAACGCAAGTTTTTCTTGGCCGCAAGCACCTCGCGTGCATCGGCATCGGCGTCGGGCGCAATGATCACCTCGGTAAAAATCTCCGCGATCTTTTTGGCGGTGGCACCATCGAGTGTTTGGTTCAACGCGATAATACCGCCAAAGGCAGATGTGCGGTCACAATCGAACGCGCTTTCATAAGCTGCCTGCAAGCTATCGGCCGAGGCCACACCGCACGGATTAGCGTGCTTGATAATCGCAACCGCGGGACGTGCGCGATCAAACTCGCTAACCAGTTCAAAGGCCGCATCGGTGTCGTTAATATTGTTATAGGACAGCGCCTTGCCCTGCAGAACTTCTGCCGTTGCAGCGCCGGGTCTTTGATCACCCGTCAAATAAAGCGCTGCGCCTTGGTGGGGGTTCTCGCCATAGCGAAGCGTCGAAGCAAGACTGCCGCCGAGAGCATCGTAAGTCGGCGTCGCGGTTCCTTCAAAGGCAGACTGCATCCAATTGGCTATAAACGCGTCATAGCTCGCTGTACGCTGGTACGCTTTCAGCGCCATTTTCTTGCGGAACGCGAGCGAAGTAGAACCCTCACCACAAGTCAATTCATCCAGCACAGCGTCGTAGTCATCGGGCGCAGTGACAACTGTCACATAGCCATGGTTTTTAGCCGATGCGCGCACCATCGCCGGACCACCGATATCAATGTTCTCAATCGTCGTCGCCTCGTCCTCGCCTTTCGCGATGACTTCCTGGAAGGGATAAAGGTTCACGACCACGATATCGATCGCCTTGATGTTGTGCGCAGACATGGCTTCCACGTGCTCGGGGTCGTCGCGCACCGCCAAGAGGCCGCCATGGACCGAAGGATGCAGCGTTTTCACCCGCCCGTCCATGATCTCGGGAAAACCCGTCACATCGGAGACGTCGATGACCGGAAGCCCAGCTTCTGCAATTGCCTTTCGCGTGCCGCCTGTCGACACGAGTTCAACACCAAGTTCACTGAGCTTAGCCGCAAAACCGACCAAACCGGTTTTGTCTGAAACCGATAGAAGCGCCCGTTTGGCAGGCACCAAATCAGGCGCAGGAATTTTCTTAGATTGGACGGCCATTTTCGTTTTCCGCGATGTGTGTTTTGAGCGGCGCGTAACACGCACGTCACCGCAAGCCTATCGGCGGAAAGTGGTTGTCTGTGGAGAACGCTTAGCCGCCGTCGGCTGTAAAGCCCGCACTTTCAATTCCCGCAACGGCAGCGGCCTCGTCATTGTCCGAAGTATCACCAGTGACGCCAACGGCACCAAGAATAGTCCCGCGGGCGTCTTTTACCAACACACCACCCGGCACTGGTACGATACGACCGCCGGAAACATTGGAAAGGCCTTCCAAGAAATGCGGCCTATCTTCCGCCTGAGCGTTCAGCCATCGCGACCCGACGCCAACAGCAAGCGCGCCAAATGCTTTTCCCTGCGCGATTTGAGGCCGAAGCAATGACGCGCCATCTTCACGCTGAAAAGCGATCAAGTGACCGCCAGCGTCCAGCACAGCAACGCTCAATGGCTTGAGGTTTTTCTCTTTACCCGCAGCAAGCGTGTCACGAATGATCTTATTCGCTTTTGAAAGAGTGATCTTCGCCATCATGCCTCCCAAGCACATATGCGCATACAATAATTCTCACGGTATCAAACCAGGTGGGGTCAGCCCATATCGTCGAGCTTGCGTTGCATCTCTGCGATCTGCTCGCGCATGGTTTTCAAGGACTCTTGGTCTTCGCTCGGCTGTTCTTTTGGCGCAGTGCCATTGGGCCCGTTGTTTTCACCATTCATCATATTGGCCATGAACGGGTTAAACATGGACATCGCCTGCGTGAACACTTCCATGTTCTTGCGTGTTTGGGCTTCCATCATCTGTTGACTGGTCGCCATCACTTCGGTTGGCGACTTGCCGATCATTGAAGCCATTTGCTCGCGGATTTTACCCTGCTCTTTGCCAAAGGCCGACATTGAGGCCTCGAGATAGGAAGGCACCACAGCCTGCATCTGATCGCCGTAAAATGAAATGATTTGGCGCAGAAACGACACGGGCAGCATCGTTTGGGACGACTTACCTTCCTGCTCGAAGATGATTTGCGTCAGCACGGCATGGGTGATGTCTTCCGTCGACTTTGCATCTTGAACGATGAAGTCCTCGCCGTCTTTGACCATTTGCGCGAGATCATCCAGTGTCACGTAGGTACTGGTCCCCGTGTGGTAGAGGCGACGGTTCGCATACTTTTTGATGACCGTTGTTTCGTCTCGCTTACCCATAGTTCCTCCAAATGGCGCCCCAGTGATCTCTGTCACGTTTTAGAGCGCGCCCAGAACACAGCGATTGAAACACGTCAATTCGTCGCAAGCAAGATTGTAGAACAATCGTGGTGCGGTGCAAGGCTGCCATGCGCTTGGGACCATTGTCGGCCTCGACTTACGTCGGTAGTCGCAGCATCAATTAAAAAAACAAAGCCTTAGGGGGATTTTATATGGAACCGATTGTAATTGCAGGCGCTGCAAGGACTGCTGTCGGCTCATTCAACGGAGCATTCAACGGCGTTGCGGCGCACCAACTCGGTGCAACTGCGATCAAGGGCGCACTCGAGCGTGCTGGTGTTTCGCCAGAAGACGTTGACGAAGTGATCATGGGTCAAATCCTTTCTGCAGGCGAGGGCCAAAATCCAGCCCGCCAGGCAGCCATGGCGGCCGGTATCCCTCAGGAAGCAACAGCGTGGGGCATGAACCAGCTTTGCGGATCGGGCCTGCGCGCGGTCGCACTGGGCATGCAGCAAATTGTATCCGGTGACGCAGACATCATCGTTGCTGGCGGTCAGGAATCTATGACCATGGCACCACATACTATGCATCTGCGTTCCGGCGTGAAGATGGGCGAAGGCAAAATGGTCGACACGATGATGTACGACGCGCTGACCGACGCGTTTCAGAAGTATCTCATGGGAACAACCGCTGAAAACGTTGCCAAGCAGTGGCAGCTGACCCGTCAGGAACAAGACGAGTTTGCGGTCAATTCCCAGAACAAAGCAGAGGCTGCTCAAAAGGCCGGAAAGTTCAAAGACGAAATCGTTCCCCACACGATCAAGACCCGCAAGGGCGAGACGGTTGTCGAGGAAGACGAGTACATCAAGCACGGCGTCACTGTTGAAGGTATCTCCAAGCTGCGGCCTGCATTCGACAAGGAAGGTACAGTTACGGCGGCTAACGCGTCCGGCATTAATGACGGCGGCGCCGCCATCGTGCTGATGACCCAGTCAGAAGCAGAAAAGCGCGGCATCACGCCGATGGCGCGGATCGCTTCTTGGGCAACTGCTGGTGTTGATCCAGCAATCATGGGCACGGGACCAATTCCAGCTTCGCGCAAGGCGCTTGAAAAAGCGGGCTGGGCTGTCAAAGACCTCGATCTTGTTGAAGCCAATGAAGCCTTCGCTGCACAGGCCTGCGCAGTAAACAAAGACATGGGCTGGGACCCGGACATCGTGAATGTCAATGGCGGCGCGATCGCAATTGGTCACCCCGTTGGCGCATCGGGCGCCCGGGTCTTCAACACGCTCCTTTTCGAGATGCAGAAGCGGGACGCCAAAAAAGGTCTTGCAACACTGTGTATCGGCGGCGGCATGGGCGTGGCCCTCTGCGTCGAGCGCGACTGACAATCCAGACGGGCAGCTTCGGCTGCCCCTTCCCCATAAAAATAAGCTGCGATCGGAAAGTCTAAAGGCAGCGTAATAACGGAGAATAAGAACAATGGCACGGGTAGCACTGGTTACAGGTGGCTCACGCGGCATCGGCGAAGCAATTTCAAAAGCACTGCAGGCGGATGGATGCACGGTTGCAGCGACATATGCAGGCAATGACGAAAAGGCAGCGGCCTTCACAGAGGCCACAGGCATCAAAACCTACAAGTGGAACGTGGCTGACTACGACGCTTCAAAGGCGGGTATCGAACAAGTTGAGGCCGACCTCGGTCCGATTGACATCGTCGTCGCAAATGCAGGCATTACGCGGGACGCGCCGTTCCACAAAATGACCCCCGAAAAGTGGAACGATGTCATCGGCACAAACCTCACAGGCGTGTTCAACACCGTGCAGCCGGTATGGCCCGGCATGCGCGAACGCGGTTTCGGTCGTGTGATCGTCATTTCGTCGGTCAACGGCCAGAAAGGTCAGTTCGGTCAGGTGAACTACGCAGCAACGAAGGCTGGCGACATCGGCATCGTTCGCTCGCTCGCACAGGAAGGCGCAGCAAAAGGCATCACGGCCAATGCGATTTGCCCTGGCTACATTGCTACCGAGATGGTGATGGCGATCGACGAAGAGATCCGCAACAAGATCATCAAGGGCATTCCTGCCGGACGCCTTGGTGAGCCAAGTGAAATCGCGCGTTGCGTAAGCTTCTTGGCATCCGACGATGCCGGGTTCATCAACGGCTCAACGATTTCGGCAAACGGCGCTCAGTATTTCAGCTGATTTCATCGAAATCCTGCGAATTCAAGCCGGGCTTCGCGCCCGGCTTTTTATTTGTCAGATGTTTACTGGGCGGCTTCGCGGGCCTTCCGCGCATCGCGGAAGCTTTTGATGAAAAAGACTTTTGCAAGCACCGCATCGGCTGCGATGATGCCAGCGATGGCTGCGAGTACCGTGTTGCCCTGTTGCAGCCCTGTGAAGAAATACCAAAGCGATCCAAGCAGCACGACAAGAACAATCATCACCGCGGCATGGGCGACCGTTTTATTCTCGGCCTTAACGCCTGGCGCGCAAGACAGAAGCGCGAAACCCAACAGGCCGCAGATTGAGACGAGAAACGGGTTGGGCGCGCCGACCGCAAGCAGAACCAAACCGCCGATAAGCAAAGCGCCCGCGCAAATGACAGTGGCAAGATATGCGTTCATGCGTTTGGTCCTTTTAAGTTTCTGATGCCTGCAACCAAACTGTATCCGCGTCCATTGCCGTCAAGGCAAACAGATCATGCTGTTTGAGCAAGCGCCTGTTCGCGCGCCATTTCCGCTTGCAACCATTCTTCTTCTTTTGCAGCAAGCGTTTCCTGCTTCTCGGTAAGCGCTTTTGACAGGCGCGAAAACGTATCGGGATCGCTTGTAAAAAGTTTCGGATCAGAAAGTTCCGCGCTCAGTTTCTCGATATCGCCGTTTAACGCATCGATTTCACCGGGCAGCGTCTCAAGCGCGTATTTAACTTTGTAGGAAAGCTTAGAGCCCGACTTCGGCTTTTCTGCCTTCGGCGCGTCTCCTTTTTTGGAAGTCTCTTTGGCGCGCTTTGCTTTGTCAGTGTGGCCGCGCTGGGCGACCATATCGGCGTAACCGCCAGCATAAGTCATCCAATGGCCGGGTCGTTCGACATCTGGCGCAATGGTTGCCGTCGCCGTTCTGTCGATGAAATCACGGTCGTGACTGACCAAAAGCACGGTGCCATCGTAGTCGGCCACCAGTTCCTGCAGCACGTCGAGCGTTTCCATGTCGAGGTCGTTTGTCGGTTCGTCGAGCACCAGCAAGTTTGACGGCTTCGTCATCAACTTCGCGAGGATGAGCCGCGCCTTCTCCCCACCGGACAGTTCCGATACAGGCATGCGCGCCTGCTCCGGATTGAACACAAAGTCCTTTAAATAGGCGGTCACGTGACGTTGAACCCCGTTCACGAGAAGCGTTTGACCGCGCCCGTCAGTAAGGTACTCCTCAACGCTTTGGTCATCGGCAAACTGGTCCCGCCGTTGATCGAGCTTGGCATGTTCGACATTTGCGCCAATGCGGATCGCGCCACCGTCAGGCGCCAGAGTACCGAGCAACATGTTGACGAGAGTGGTCTTCCCCGACCCATTCGGGCCCACAATCGCGACGCGGTCGCCGCGGTTTATGCGCAAAGAGAAATCCCGAACCAGATGACGATCGCCAAAAGCTTTCGACAGGCCTTTGGCCTCAATCACCAACTTGCCGCTCTTCTCACCGTCACCACTGGTGATCTTCGCAGCACCTTGGGGCGCTTCACGGTCACGATAGGCTTCACGCAACTTGGCGAGTTCACCGAGGCGGCGAATGTTACGCTTGCGCCTGCCGGAAACGCCGTGGGTAACCCAGTGCTCTTCGCGTACGATCTTACGCTTGAGCTTGTGATGGTCGCGCTCTTCCTCCTCTAAGAGTTTTTCGCGCCAACCATCGAACTTCGCAAAGCCCTGATCGTGCCGCAGCAACTGACCACGATCCAGCCAAAGGCACGTGTTGGTCGTGTTTTCCAAAAACCGCCGATCGTGGGAAATGAGCAGAAACGCGCTTCGCGTCCGCCGCAGAAAACTCTCCAGCCACTCGATCATCGGAAGGTCGAGATGGTTGGTCGGCTCGTCGAGAAGAAGGATGTCAGGTTCTAAACCAAGCGTCTTTGCAATCACGATCCGCCGTTGTTCGCCGCCGGAAAGGGTTGCCGGGTCCGCACTCAAATCCATGCCGAACTCATCCAGCACGGCAATCGATTTGTTGACGTCATCAAATTCGCTGAGATCGGCCTCGAGATAGCCCGAGATCGTATCGTGACCGGAGAAGTCTGGAGATTGTGGCAGGTAACCGAGTGTTGTGCCACGCGTCGCCGTGATCGAGCCCCGGTCGGGCTCATGCTGACCCGCGAGAAGCCTTAAAAGAGTGGATTTACCAGACCCGTTTCGCCCGATCAGGGCAATGCGATCACCGGGCCGGATGGAAAAGGAGGCATCACGCAGGATATCCTGCGTGCCAAATGAAAGCGATAGACTTTCGGTTTGCAGAAGCGGGGGTGATTTGCTCATCCCCGCCCCATAGCGGAGATGAAAGGTTCGATGAACCTTCTTTTAGCGAGGACAGGCCGCAATGTAGGTGGAGCCATCATTTGCACGGTAGCGGCAGTTACCATTGGAAAGTCTACCGATAACGAAGCCAGATGCGCCGCCAATGGCAGCACCAACCGCGGCGCTTTCCACATTACCGCCGATAACTGCACCGGCAACGGCGCCGGTCGCTGCGCCAGCAGTTGCGGTTTGTTCTGCCGTTGTACAGGCGCCAAGGCTTACAGTCATGGCGATAGCTGACACGAGCGCGAGTGATCTTTTCATGATAGTCTCCGAGTGATTGATAAGCTCATCAACGCAAATTGACGATGAGCGTTCCCAAGCCAGCATGCAAATGCAGCCTTAACTGGGCATGAACGACATTTGACAGCGTAATGGTGGACCCAAAAGGAATATCGCGTTCATCAAGCGGCCACCGAGCGCCCTCAATCGTCAGCGCTTTAAGAGCCGATAAAGCGACAATCGAGAAACTTGTACCGGGTGGAAAATCGAATTGAGAACTCACGCCTGCGGTGAGCGGGTGATATTCCCGACTGCCATCACTCCCCCAAACGCGGCACACAGAATTATTGCGCGCCATGACTTGGGTGAGGTTGAACACGAAGTGCTCCGGTCGCGAAGCGCCAAATAGGCCGCAGATGATAAGGTCTTCTGCGCCACCTTTCATCGCTTGTTCAATGGCAAGCTCGCTGTCGCCAGCGTCCTTCTCGGCGGGAAATTCCAGTTTCGGGACGCGACGGTAATGCTCTAGCAAGTCCGCATCCGTTGAATCGAAGTCACCAACCCAAAGATCAGGTTCGACGCCAAGATCCGATGCATGGCGAATACCGCCGTCGGCAGCGATGACCTTTCGTCCTTCAAGGTGATCGCAAAGGGTCTGCGTGGGGGATAGGTCTCCGTTGAGCAAGACCGCCCATTTTTTGTGACTGATTTTCTTCGATTCACCCAATGCATCTTCCCTTAAATTGGTGAGGCGGCCGCTGGTCCGGTGCCACAATCCGGTTTCACTTGATAGAGGTGGAAAACCACCGTAAATCACCCGTGTTCTAACGGGGTGCCCGTCGCTGCGGGCTGAGAGGCTCTGCCAACCCGTCGAACCTGACCCGGTTAATACCGGCGTAGGGATTAGACGCTTGATTTTTGCTATCGCAAAAATCCGCCAATTTTCCACGCCGGGCATGAAAACAAATGGAGGCGTGACCGATGTTACCCAAACTGTCACTCAAATTTTCATCCCGCACACCCGCTATTCTCACCGCCCTTTTGGCGTCGACTGTGATTGCCACCGCCGAGGGCAAGCTCACGGTCTACACCTATGAGAGCTTTAATTCCGATTGGGGTCCCGGCCCGAAGGTGGAAGAAGCTTTTGAAGCGCAATGTGAATGTGATCTTGAGTTCATTTCCGCAGCTGATGGTGTCGCACTCCTCAATCGCCTTCGGCTTGAGGGCGGAAACACCGGCGCCGACATCGTTTTAGGCATCGACACAAACCTGATGGCAGAAGCTGCTGCGAGCGGCTTTTTCGCACCGCATGAGCTAGAAGTCTCAGACCGCTACACAATACCGGGCGGTTTCATTGACGACACCTTTGTTGCCTTCGATTACGGTTATTTTGCTGTGATCTACGACACCGATGAGATCGAAACCCCGCCTTCGAGCATGGCGGAACTTTTGTCAGGCGATCCCGAAGTGAAAATCGCCATCCAAGACCCGCGGACATCGACGCCCGGTCTGGGCCTCATGCTGTGGCTAAAAGAGATTTACGGCGACGATGCGCCTGCAGCCTATGAAAAACTTGCAGAGCGCACACTCACGGTCACGCCGGGTTGGTCGGAGGCTTACGGTCTCTTCACCGACGGCGAAGTGCCCATGGTACTGTCCTACACAACGTCACCGGCCTACCACATGATCGCCGAGGAGACCGACCGCTATCAGGCAGCGGCCTTTGAAGAAGGTCACTACATGCAGATCGAATTGGCCGGGAAAACGACAAAAGGCGCCGACAATCCGCTCGCAGCCGAATTTCTTGATTTTGTCACCAGCCCATCGTTCCAATCAATAATTCCAGAAACCAACTGGATGCTTCCGGCCGCTGCGAACGGTGTTGATCTAAATCCAACCTTCGACAAACTCGTGACGCCCGAAAAGTCGCTTCTGATGGATTCAGAAGTCGTTGCGGAGAACCGCAAGGAGTGGATCAACGAATGGCTTGAAGCCTCCACCAAGTGAGCGGAAACGCTTCCCTCGGTTTGGGTAAAATCAAATTCGGGAACGCAACAGATGTTGCGCTCCCCTGGCCGGCCCTCGTAGTTCTCATTTCCGGGTTGGCGCTGGTGCTTGGCGCGTTTATTCCGGTTGTCCATTTCGCTGCAGCGAGCGATGATGTTGGTTCCAGCCTGGTCGAAGCAATCGCCGATCCGGTTATTTGGCGCGCACTTAGATTTACCCTCTGGCAAGCGTCTCTATCGACTATCCTCAGCGTGGTGTTCGCCGTGCCTGTCGCGCTCTTCATGCATGACCGCGGCAACTTCGCGGGCAAAAGGCTGATCCTACAGCTTTTCTCGATCCCGCTCGCGCTTCCTCAGATTGTAGCGGTACTAGCCATCGTCGGGCTTTACGGTCGAAACGGTTGGATAACGGGACTACTGCAAGGCCTCGGCCTTCCCAACTTCACACTCTTCGGGCTCACAGGGATTTTGCTTGCCCATGTGTTCTTCAACATGCCGCTGGTGGTTCGCGTGATGATGTTAGCCCTCGAACGCCAGCCCGCCGAATATGCAAAGATCGCCGCCATGAATGCCATGCCTTGGCAGTCACGAGCGCGGTTTTTGCACTGGCCTATGGCAAGAGCCGCATGCGCACAGGCGGCAATCCTGGTCTTTATGCTGTGCGTGACATCGTTCACCGTGGTGCTGACGCTCGGAGGCGGGCCGCGAGCGACAACGCTCGAAGTTGCCATTTATCATGCGTTGACCTTCGATTTTAACCTCGCCCGCGCGACAGCTTTGATCGCGCTGCAAGTGACAGTGACGGCTTCTATCGCAATTTTAATCTCGCGGTTCGGGCGCGAAACTGACACCGGGAGCACGCTTTTCGCGCCAGACAGTGTCGGTGTCGGCGGAGGGGCAAAAATCGACGCCTTCGCCTATGCCATTTTATTCATGCCGGTCATGTTCGTCGCGCTGCCATTTGCCAACATCGTTGCCAAAGGCGTGACACCGGAAACGTTGAACGTACTCACGAAGCCAGCCACGGTGGATGCGCTTATCACCAGCGTCAGCCTTGCATCTTGTTCGGCGGTGCTGACGACGCTCGCCGCATTTGCGCTCGGCCACGGGATTTGCAGGCTGGCGGCGCAAAGGCGTTTCGTCGGGGATGCGACCATCGTGGAGAAATTTTTACTCAATTCGACCGCGGCAGTGTTGGTTCTGCCACCAATCGTGCTCGCCGCGGGCTGGTTTATCCTTTTTCGCAGCTTCACCAATCCATTTCAGTTTGGCGCAGTGGTCATCGTTGCAATCAACACCCTCATGGCCTTGCCATTCGCTGCACGGCTCATGGTGCCATCCATGCTCACCGAAGCACGACGAACAGACAGATTATCCCGCCAACTCGGCATAACTGGCATCTCGAAACTGCGGATTGTCGACCTTCCTCTGTTGCGTAAACCACTGCTCGCTGCGTTCTCGTTTGCAGCAGCGCTATCGCTTGGCGACGTAAGCGTCATCGCGCTTTACGGCTCGCAGGATTTGATCACCCTGCCATCGCTCATCCTCGCCAAGATGGGCAGCTACCGGTCCGATGAGGCGCATATCCTCGCCTTTATCCTCTGCGTCTTGACTGCTGCAATCATGATCGTCGGTGACCGGCAACGGAGAGCAGCGTGACGGAACCCCAATTCGGGCTTGAACTGGATAAGGTCACCTTCAGCTATGGCGGTGACGAGGAATTTGCGTTCGATACAAAGATCAAACGCGGTGATCTCATCGCGGTCATGGGGGCGAGCGGTTCGGGTAAATCCACCTTCTTTTCGCTTGTTTCGGGCTTTGAGTTGCCGCGCTCAGGCGCGATCCGGATTGACGGAACGGACGTGACAAGCACCGATGTCTCAAAGCGTCCCATTACCATGGTCTTTCAGGAAAATAACCTGTTTTCCCACCTCACGGTTCAGCAAAATATCGGCCTTGGCATCGCACCAAACCTAAGTTTGACAAACGAGCACGAGGCGAAAATCGAGCAAGCGGCAATACGAACGGACATTACAGAATATCTATTAAGGCTCCCTGCTGAACTCTCCGGTGGTCAACGACAGCGGGTAGCGCTCGCACGGGCTTTGGTGCGTGAACGGCCCCTCCTGCTCCTCGATGAAGCATTCGCGTCCCTTGGACCGGGGCTGCGAAACGAGATGCTCGATCTCACCCGCGAACTTCATCTCGAGCGCGAACAAACAACTCTGATGATTACCCATTTCCCCGATGAGGCGGCGCGCATTGCCGACAAAATTCTCTTCGTCTATAAGGGCAAAGTCGCCACACTGGCACCAACTGCGGAACTCCTATCCGGTGCGAACAAACATACGCCGTTCGGCAAGTATTTGAGAACACAGACACTTAGACGTAACAACGGGGCGGACAGTGCCTGAGGCCTGGCGGCCCGAAAGCAGATCAAAACGGCGCCGCAATTCTGCTTTTACCTCTCACCAAATGCGGTTACAGCCGCACAATGGCATGGGGCTTCGACATTACCGGTTCCTTCTGGAAAACGCTCCGTATCGGCGCGTCGTTAACAGCTATCGCTGCCCTTGCTTCTTGCCAGTCGTTTTCTGACCTTGGCTTGGATGAGGCCGATCTGCGCCCCTCTTCCCGGCCCGTTACCGTCGACAATGTTAGGTCTGGGAGACTGGCTCGAATTGGCGCGGCTCAGCACCCACGAATTCTTGCAAGCTACGGCGGTGAATACCAAAATCCAAAGCTGGAGCGGATGGTAGCAGGCATCGTAGGCCGCCTCGTTACAGTGTCCGATAACCCGTCACAAACCTATCAAGTGTCGATTTTAAACACACCGCTCGTAAACGCATTCGCGCTTCCCGGCGGTTATTTATATGTGTCACGTGGACTGCTCGCGCTGGCAAGCGACAGCGATGAGCTCGCGGCAGTCATCGCCCATGAAATGGCCCATGTGACCGCAAATCACGGTATCGAGAGACAACGGCGCGAAGAAGAGGCGGGCCTGGCAAACCGTGTTGTTACCGATGTGTTAAGCCAAAGCGATCGCGGGCGGCTCGCGCTCATTCGCAACCAAATTGACCTCGCACGTTTCTCCCGAATTCAGGAGCTGGAGGCTGATGCGATAGGCATCGCTGCCATGGGTGAAGCGGGATTTGACCCCTATGCCGCGGCGGATTTTCAGCGGAAAATGGCCGCCTATGGCGCGCTTACCGCGCGATCAAGCGGCAGCGGGACACTGGATTTTCTCTCTACTCACCCGTCCACGCCGCAGCGTATTGAGCTTGCGCTAGGCCATGCGAGAAAATTCGGGAGCAGAGAAACTGCACCAGCGCGTTCCAAGATGACGTACTTAAGCGGCATTGATGGCATGCTGTTTGGCGACGCGGCAGATGAAGGCTTCCTACGCGGACAGGTTTATGCTCACAAAACGCTTGGCATCCGCATTGAGTTTCCGAACGGATTTGAGGTCGAGAACCGCCCCGATGCGGTTCTTGCATCGAGGCAACGCGACGGAGCAGCCATCCGGTTTGACGGTGTGGACCTACAAGCTGGGACCGCGCTCTCAAATTACCTCGCTAGCGGTTGGGTAGAGGGTCTCGACCCCACCTCAATCCGAACAACCACGACAAACGGTCTTGAGGCCGCGAATGCGCGTGCTGCGGTTGGAACCTGGAAATTTGATATCACCGTTTTTCGGGTGGGCAGCAGGGCTTATCGCGTCTTAATCGCTGTGCCCGCATCGGGCGTGAATATCGACCAATTGGCGGAAGACGTGAGGAGTAACTTCCGCACCTTGAGCGCTCAAGAGAGCGCTTCGTTGAGGCCACTTCGGGTCAGGACGGTTCGTGCCAACGCAGGCGATACCGTTTTGCAATTGTCTGCCGCCATGGAAGGCATCGACAGCCCCTCACGGTTTTTCCGGGCTATAAACGGTCTGGGAACAACAGATAGCATAGAGCCCAGCGATACTTACAAAATCGTCGCCCAGTGATTTGTCGTCACATGATCACATGTGAAGTGCTGCAATACTCGCATTGTCTTTCACAAGAGCGGACCGAAGCTTTTCAAGTGCCCGGCTTTCGATTTGACGAACACGCTCTTTCGAAATTCCGAGTTTATTGCCAAGCGATTCAAGCGTTTCGCCATCTTCGGTAAGACGCCGCGTGCGAATGATGAGTGCTTCGCGATCATTAAGTACGCGCATCGCATTTTTTAGCCATCCGCTTTGACGCTCCGTGTCGATGCTGTCCTCGACCAATTCGTCCTGTAGTGGTTTGTCATCGACGAGAAAGTCCATCCGCGATGAACTCCCGCTTTCGTCATCAGACACCGGAGCGCTCAGCGAGGTGTCGGGGCCGGAAAGCCGCGAGTCCATTACGGCCACATCGGCGACTTTTACGCCCAGCGCTTCGGAGATCTGCGCATACATCTCCGACTGCGGGAGATCTTCGCCGGTACGAGCCAGTTTCGCTCGCAAACGACGGAGGTTGAAGAAGAGAGCTTTTTGCGCGCTGGATGTACCGCCGCGAACAATCGACCAATTCCGCAGGATGTAATCCTGCATCGAAGCGCGGATCCACCACGTCGCGTAAGTTGAAAAGCGAACCTCACGTTCTGGCTCAAAGCGGGCAGCAGCTTCAAGAAGGCCAACATAGCCCTCCTGCACGAGATCGCTCATGGGTAGGCCGAAGTTCCGAAACTTCGAGGCCATCGAAATGACCAACCGCATATGCGCAGTTGTAATTTTGTGGAGTGCCTGCTGGTCCTGCTTTTCTTTCCAGCTCACCGCGAGAGCGTGTTCTTCCTCTCGCTCAAGATAAGGTGCATTCATCGCGAGGCGGACCATTTCGCGTCGTGCAGGTTCCGTCGTCATTCGTAAGCTCCCTCGCGTACAAGATGTCACATATGGGGATTACGTCTAAGGTCGGGATCGGTTCATGAAAAAAACGAAAAAATCGTTGCCGCGTTGAATCACGACACTAAAAAGCCCGGCTCAATGGCCGGGCTTCCGAAGTCAGATTTAATGCGCTTTAGGCGGCTTTTTCTTCGGCCTTGCCCTCATTGCCCTCATTGCCCTCATTATCGTCATTGGCTTCAACAGCGGCTTCCTCAGCCTGTACGCCCCGCTTTGGACCCTTTTTCAGATTGGTCTCGATTTCATGGACCGCTTCCGTTTCTGACAGTTTTTTCACTGCAGATACTTCTCGTGCCATGCGCTCTATTGCCTGCTCGTAAAGCTGACGCTCGGAATAGGACTGCTCGGGCTGGTTTTCCGCGCGGTAAAGATCGCGAACAACTTCCGCGATTGAAATCAAGTCGCCTGAGTTGATCTTCGCATCATATTCTTGAGCCCGTCGAGACCACATGGTGCGCTTGACGCGCGCACGACCCTGCAAGACCTTCAACGCAGCATCGACGAAACGAGGATCGGCGAGTTTGCGCATGCCGCAACTCATCGCCTTCGCAACAGGTACCTTCAAGCGCATTTTGTCTTTCTCAAACTCGACGACGAACAGTTCAAGCTTGTGTCCGGCAACTTCCTGCTCTTCGATCGAGGTAATGTGACCAACCCCGTGTGCTGGATAAACAATTGCCTGACCGGTCTTAAAGCCCTGTCGCTGTGCCGGTTTTTTTGTGGCAGACGCCATACTGGATACTCCCTGTGTGTTTCGAGGCATTGTCGCCCCGCAGGCTCGGAAAAACGCGCAAAAACCCTCGCCTGCAGCTAAGCCTCAGGAGAAGGACAGTTTTCATATTTTAGCTTGGGACCACCGGTGCCAAATAGGTGCGTGCATGAGCCATTAATGGCTCATTAGCACAAAAATCGGGGTTTCTCAATGCCTTGGCATATTGCTGCGCTGCAGTATGCCATAGCGATGATCCGTGTGGTTAATTTGCGGAGCAAAGACTAGTCACCTGACCCTGGGTTAGGTGAAAAATGTTTCTCAAACTTTCCCTCGATGCCATCCATTTCCTGCGCTTGGGGAAGCTCATCTTTTTTCATTGTGATGTTTGGCCATTTCTCCGAATACTCAACGGCCAATTCCAACCATTTTTCCAGACCGGGTTCGGTGTCTGGTACAATGGCCTCGGCGGGGCACTCGGGTTCGCACACTCCGCAATCAATGCACTCATCGGGATGGATGACGAGAAAATTCTCGCCTTCATAGAAGCAGTCGACCGGGCACACCTCCACGCAATCGGTGTACTTACATTTTATGCAATTATCGGTGACGACATATGTCACGGTCTTTGGCTCCCGATCTTTGGCGCAAGTAAATAGAGTGCACCGTTTCGTCCGACAATATGAACTACGACAGTCTGCCTCGCAATTGGTCGGTCTGTCGCCGCTCCTTTTTTGTCGGTCTACCGCCACCGAGCATGCGCGATCCGTTCTTTGGCAGCGCGTCTATGGCCGACGTTGACCGCTGCGGAGGTGGCGGACTGTGATCGATATAGAGTTGCTTTGCCTCTTCGTAGGGGCCGCGTCGGCTCCCAACAGAGGCGATTTCGAAAACGAGAACACGGCGATCTTTATTGATTGTGAGCGTATTTCCCGCGCAAACCTTCTTTGCAGCATTGTCGATCTTCGAACCGTTGAGCCGCACATCGCCTGACGACACCGCTTTGGCCGCTAAACTGCGCGACTTAAAAATCCGCGCAAAAAAGAGCCACTTGTCGATCCGGATGGGATTTTCAGGCGCGTTATGGTCTGTGGTCACGGGATTAATCATGCATGATGGACGATCAGTTCTTCAATTGGTCCTTGAGTGCCTGTAGCTTTGCGAAGGGTGAATCGGGATCAGCTGCTTTTGGTGGGCGCGCTTGAACGGTTTGCGGTTTCCCGCCGCCGCGCTGACCTTTGGGTTTTTTGAAGCCTTCACCGCGACGACCCCCGCCAGATTTTTTCTGCCCGGCATTGGCGCGGCGCGGACTTTGACCTTGACCGAAATCCCGCCGCTGCTGACGCCACACGAGGACAGGCTTTGGCTCTTCGGCCTCCTCATCGGTAGCGGCTCTTTCCTCCGCTTGGACCAAGACTTCAGCGCCATCGCCTGCATTTGTCGACGAGGCCGCAACATCTTCCACGCTTTCGGCTTCTGCCTTCGCGTCTGATTTTACGTCACCGGTCTGAGCAGTCGCATTTTCATCCGCCGAATTCGGTGATGCCTCGGTTCCTTCGGCCACCGGTGTTCCCGCCTCCGGCGCCTCTACCTTAGGCTCATCTTTGTTTGACCCGTCTTGCTTGGGCGCTTCTTCCTTGGGCCCAAACTGAGCTTTCAAAGTGTCCATATGCTCTGCGGCCTTGGCTGCTTCGACGGGCTCGCTGGTGTATCCAAGCGCCTTTAAGACTTCCTGCATGTCTTCTGATGTCGCGCCAAGAATCGAGAGCATTGCTGGCGTCACCACAAATTTGCGATCGCCATAGGCGCCCTCAGGCAACGATGTGTCGCCTTGTTTCCAAAACAGCGCTGGACGGATCAAGTCAGCCAGCCGCTCAAGGATATCAACCCTCACAGCACGAGGCCCGAGCACCCGAAACCCGCTGAGTTTATAAAAATATGCCTCAAATCCCGTATCGGTCACCACCGAAGTTCGACCCGTCGCTAGCGCTTCTGTCACGTCGGCATAACCGGCACGGTCTTTGGCATCGTTGGTCAATGCCCACAGCAAGGTCAGCAACGAAGCGGGTGCCGGCTTAATAAGCGATGGTATAAACACGTGATAGAAGCCAAAACGAACCCCATACCGACGCAGTGCCGCACGCCCGTCCTGATCCAGCGACTTCACATCCGCTGCAACTTCGCGGCGCTCGACAGTCCCGTGACCCTCAATCAAGCGAAACGCGATCCCACGCGCGATGCCAGACAATTCGTCGGCCAAACGCATGTCGATCAGTGGCTTTAAAAGCGTCTCTATATGATGCGAAACGAAGCGGTCGGCACGTTGCTGTACCCGATCTCGAGCGGGACCGGTGAGCTGCTCATCAGCAAGCAGAACAACGCGCGGTCGCAGCCAATCTTCGGTCGATGTTAGCGAACCAATAGGTGAGCCTAGCCAACGCAAAACTCCATCACTGCCAAGCGCAATGTCCCCGTTCGGGCAAATAGAAAACCGCTCGGCGCGTTTTTCAAACTCACCGGCAAGACCCTTTTGAGCAGCGCCCTTAATCGCCTTGGCGTCTTCGCGCGACGTCGACGTGTCCGGCGTAAACCGGAAACCATCGAGCTTTCCGACGTGATGCCCTTCAACCGCCACGTGACCGTCTGCCCCGATTTCAGCTTCCATTTGAACGTTCTCGTTTAGCCGTTTCATTAGGACCGAGGTCCTGCGGTCAACGAACCTCTTCGTCAACCGCTCGTGTAGCGCGTCGGAGAGTTTGTCTTCCACGGCACGCGTTTTTTCCTGCCAGTGTTGCGGATCGGCGAGCCACTTCGGTCTGTTCGAAATATAGGTCCATGTACGGACCTGCGCGATGCGATGGGATAGCGTATCAATGTCGCCATCGGTTCGGTCAGCGCGTCGCACCTGTTCGGCCATATAGTCTTCGTCAATGAAGTCATGTCGCGCAATATCAAGGAACACTTGCGCGATGATATCAGCGTGCTGAGCAGGTGCGATCTTACGATAGTCAGGCAACGCGCAGGCATCCCATAACAGCCGAACTTTTTCTGAACCCGCAGCGGCTTTCACGACATCTTCATCTCGCGAGAGAAACTCCAAGGCGCGCTGGTCTACCGCTGGCAAAGCCCTCGTAAGACCAATCGAACGCGGCACTTGGTCCAACGATTTCAAAAGCGCCTCAAGCGAGGAAAAATCGAAATCGCGCGTGCGCCACTGCAGTATTTTGACAGGCTCGAACTCGTGTGTCTCAATCTTCTCGACCAAATCATCTTCGAAACTTGGCACGCGTCCGGTGACCCCAAAAGTGCCATCGGTGACATGCCTGCCCGCGCGACCAGCGATCTGGGCCATCTCTGCAGGCGTCAATCGTCGGAACTGATGCCCGTCAAACTTGGTGTCTTGGGCAAAAGCCACGTGATCGACGTCAAGATTAAGTCCCATGCCGATCGCGTCGGTGGCGACCAGATAATCCACATCGCCGTTTTGATAGAGCGCAACTTGCGCATTGCGCGTTCGCGGCGACAGGGCACCCATCACCACCGCTGAACCGCCCCGCTGACGGCGGATCAGTTCTGCGATGCTATAAACCTCGTTGGCAGAAAACGAGACAATGGCACTGCGGCGCGGCACCCGGGTGATCTTCTTCGGGCCGGCATAGGCAAGATGGCTCATCCGGGGACGAGATGTGACCGAAACTCCTGGCAGGATGCGGCGCAAGATCGGCTCCATCGTGCCCGCACCGAGAAGAAGCGTCTCCAGCCGACCGCGAAGGTTCAAAATCCGGTCGGTGAACAAATGCCCGCGCTCCAGATCACCGGCAAGTTGCACTTCATCAATGGCCACGAACGCAGCATCGGTTTCCCGCGGCATCGCCTCAACTGTACACACCGAGTAGCGAGCACCGGGTGGAGCGATCTTCTCTTCGCCGGTAATCAGCGCGACGTTGGCGCGGCCGACCTTCTTCGCGACACGGCCGTACACCTCGCGCGCGAGCAAGCGAAGTGGAAGGCCGATGACGCCACTTTCGTGGGCCACCATGCGCTCAATTGCGAGATGCGTTTTGCCGGTATTGGTTGGCCCAAGGATCGCGGTGACATCGCGGCCGGAAAACATCTCCGGTTTACCATTTGAAAACGAATTCATGGGGCAGGCCCAAATTCCAGATGCCTTACACCTATGCTCTGGCACGGCCAAAAACACCCGCATTTGCGCATCTTTGGATTGCAAATCACAGATTACTGACAGCCATGCACAACCGAAAGGTGGCAGCCGTTAACAACCAGAACGAGTCTAGAACGAATCGCTGACGAATCGGGACTCGTATCGGTTGCAGGCGATATGTGGTGTTTGAAGCGGAAAGACGAACGAAATGTAGACCCTCTCTTCGCGAGACTTCACCGGCACTGCGTCAAATTCGGCTGTTCTGTTAACTTTCGCGATCGAGGGGCCGCGCGAACAATTAACCAATTGGTAATATTGGTTAATTCCGACGAAGCACTCCTGCGCGAAACGCTATGAACAAGCTGAAAGCCTTAATTTTTAGAACGGTGGGAGAACGAATCGCTGACGAATCAGCAAGACGAACGCGTTGTGCCGAAAATGGCCAAGAAAACCGGGAATGGGGCCGCTCACATTGCAACCTATACGATTCAATTCACGTAATCTTGGCCGACGGAGCGATGAAAAGTTAACGACAAAAAGTGCCTGAAAGCCGCTCAGTGTTTACTTTTCAGTGAGCGCATTCACCAGAGCGTAAGCGTCGGGGCTATTCCAGTGCGCGGGACCATTCATGTTGGCGACCACGCGATTTTCCCCGTTGATCAGCAGCGTGACGGGAAGGCCCAACGCCAACCCTTCTTCTCGCAGACGGTTGAAAACGCCAATCGTCGGGTCGTGAAAAAACGGGAGGTCAGAAATCCCGATCTCATCGTAGAACGCGCGCGGCTTACTGGCATCACCACCATCCACAGAAATTGCAACGACGCTGAAATCGTCAGACCCGGCCTTCGCGTGCAATTCATCAAGCCAAGGCATTTCCTCACGACATGGGGCACACCACGTCGCCCAGATATTGACAAGGCGATACCCGTCGCCCGTATCAGCAAGCGTGATTGCTTCGCCTTCCCCATTGTTGAACGATAGATCGCCAATCATTTTCACGTCCGACCGGACCAGCATAGCGGCGATGTCGCCGGTGAACAACGGGCGCAAACGAGCCGCTTCCGCCTGCATTTGTGATGAAAGCGACGCATTGGCGGCACCACCGCCACCCGTAGCATTGCCATCAAACCCGCCAGCGACGTATACGCCGCCCACACCGACAACCGCACCGAGCGATAGCGCTATCGCGATCAGACGGCTTGTCGTCCACGACGATTTATTTGCGGGCTTTCTATCTTCAGTCTGCGTTTGCGGAGTTTGATTACCCATGTCCAAGTCCAGTTCAGGCTCCAACCTCATGTGGGGCGGACGTTTTGCGTCTGGCCCTTCCGCAATCATGGAAGAAATCAACGCGTCCATCGGGTTTGATAAGAAGCTCTACCGTGAAGATATCGCTGGTTCGATTGCCCATGCCCAGATGTTGGCAGCCTGCGGTATCATTTCAAACGATGATTGCGAAAAAATCGTCGAGGGACTGAACACGATTAAGTCAGAAATCGAAGGTGGCGAGTTTCAGTTTTCAAGCGCTCTTGAAGACATTCACATGAATATCGAGAACCGTTTGCGCGATCTGATCGGCGATGCGGCGGGGCGGCTTCACACGGCCAGATCCCGAAACGATCAGGTAGCCCTCGACTTCCGCATGTGGGTGCGCGCCCAACTGCAAACGACGTCGAAAAACCTTGTGCAACTCATTTCAGTGCTCGTCGATAGCGCGCAAGAGCATGCCGCAACGATTATGCCGGGCTTCACACATCTGCAGACCGCGCAGCCGGTTACACTTGGGCACCACTTCCTCGCCTACGCGGAGATGCTCGGTCGTGACCTGTCTCGTTTCGAGGATGCATTACGGCGCATCAACGAATGCCCTCTTGGCGCTGCAGCTTTGGCGGGAACTGGCTTTCCCATTGACCGGCACCAAACCGCAGAAGCGCTGGGTTTCCGGGAACCGACACGAAATTCACTCGACACCGTTTCCGACCGAGACTTCGCTCTGGAGTTCTTGAGCATCGCATCGATCACCGCGACACACCTCTCGCGTTTGGCCGAAGAGATCGTCATCTGGTCAACCCCGCAATTCAATTTCGTCCGGCTGTCCGACGCTTTTTCGACAGGCTCCTCAATCATGCCGCAGAAAAAAAACCCTGACGCTGCGGAATTGATGCGGGCCAAGGTCGCTCGCATCACCGGCGCCTATGTCTCGCTTGCCACGGTCATGAAGGGCCTACCGCTGACCTATTCAAAAGACATGCAGGAAGACAAAGAACCAGTTTTTGACGCGGCACAATCTCTTGAACTCGTTATCGCAGCTGCAACCGGCATGGTCGCAGACATGGAGATCAACAAAGCCGCAATGCGCAAAGCTGCGGGATCGGGTTATTCAACTGCGACCGATCTTGCCGATTGGCTTGTCCGCGAGGCAGGTTTGCCGTTTCGCGATGCCCATCACGTCACAGGCCGCGCTGTCGCGCTTGCGGAAGAAAAAAAGTGCCCGCTTGATAAGCTGTCGATTGAACAGCTTCAATCGATCCACTCGGACATCAATGAAAATGTACTTGACGTGCTTTCGGTTCAAAAGTCGGTTGCGAGCCGATCAAGCTTCGGCGGCACAGCGCCTTCAGAAGTGCGGCGTCAAATCCGCTATTGGCGCAAACGCTTGAAAAAATCCGCCTGATAGGGTTTGACACTTAAAACACCGGGCAGATCGTGCTCCCATGCAACATACGGTGATCGGATCAACTATGACTGCGAATTCAGTACCAAAGCTTGTCGGCGTCTGCCTTCTCGCGTTTGCCCTTGCCGCATGCGGTCGTGCTGGTTCACCCGAAGCGCCTTCTGCATCGGCGACGACCGTAGACGGCGAAGAAAAAACTGAAGCAACCGCGCCCGATCGTCCGTTCATCCTCGACGCGCTGTTGAACTGAGAAAAAGCATTTAGGTCCTTCCCGTGAGCCATTTCCGCTACATCGACGGCGTGATGCATGCCGATGCTGTGCCGTTGACGGCGATTGCCTGTGAAGTTGGCACACCATTTTATTGCTATTCGGTCACCGCATTCGAGGAGCAATTTAAGCAATTCTCCAACGCATTCTCGGATACGGATTCGCTTGTCTGCTACGCGATGAAGGCGAACTCCAACCAAGCGGTGCTGAAAACCCTCGCAGCTTTGGGTTCGGGCGCGGACGTGGTCTCACTTGGTGAACTAAAGCGCGCCATCGCGGCGGGCATACCGGCGTCTAGAATAGTATTCTCCGGCGTTGGCAAAACCGATGCGGAGATCGACTACGCGCTTGATCAAGGCATCCACTGTTTCAATGTCGAAAGTCTTCCCGAGTTAGAAGCACTATCTTCTCGCGCTGCTACACTCGGCAAAATCGCCCCCATCTCATTCCGCATCAACCCGGACGTGGACGCCAAAACGCACGCGAAGATTTCCACCGGGAAAAAGGAAGACAAGTTCGGTATCTCCTGGGAAGATGCGCAATCTGCCTACCAAAAAGCTGCCGAACTTCCCGGTCTGCGCGTGGCGGGCATCGACATGCATATCGGGTCTCAGATTACCGATCTCCAACCGTTTGATGATGCATTCCGGCTTTTGGCAGAGCTCGTTCAGACACTTCGATCCGATGGGCACGAGATTGAGCACGTTGATGTTGGCGGTGGTCTCGGTGTCACCTACAAGCAGGATAACAATCCGCCACCTTCTGTTGAGGCCTATGCCCAGGTCGTGAAGCGGCACATCCAGCCGCTGGATTTGAAGCTGATCTTCGAGCCGGGCCGTTCGCTGGCGGGCAATTCCGGCATTTTGGTCTCGGAAGTGATTTTCGTGAAGCACGGCGATGCGAAGAACTTTGTAATCGTCGATGCGGCGATGAATGATCT
This sequence comes from Pseudomonadota bacterium, assembly GCA_038745535.1. Lineage (GTDB taxonomy): Bacteria > Pseudomonadota > Alphaproteobacteria > Rhizobiales > Rhizobiaceae > JBCDLI01. Next base: position 26,424 of record JBCDLI010000017.1, read on the forward strand.
TATTCGTCCTACCCTTTATGAGGCTTGGCACGATGTCCTACCGGTCCACGAAGCGCGCAAAGATGCCGAGTGGATGACAGCTGATATCGTTGGTCCAGTGTGTGAATCCGGCGATTTCATCGCGCAAAACCGAAAACTTCCAGCGCTGCATCGCGGAGAGACGATCGCGGTGATGACAGCTGGTGCCTACGGTGCGGTGCAATCGGGCACCTACAACACGCGGCAACTCATTCCCGAAGTGTTGGTAAAAGGCGACGAATTCCATGTCGTGCGCAAACGACTGTCACACGAGGACATTATCGCCTTGGATGAACTTGCTCCGTGGCAGGCACAAGCCTGACCCAAAAAATCTGTCTGAGCCAAAAAATCTTGCCCTGACAAGACTGTGACGCATTTTCGCGCGATTTGATGTCGTCACACCCGTATTGCGTGCTACCTTTCTATTGGTGGCGAGCAGCGGACAAGGAGCACCGCATTGGCAGCAGATCGAAACGCACCGTCTCTGGGTTGGATCCGGTTCAAAAGCTGGTCAGCCATTTTTGTGGAACGACTTGTGCCTCTTGCGCTGCCGCTGGTTCTCGCGCTCCTGCTTTTTGCAACGCTGTCATGGTTTGGCTTTTTCCGCCTCGTTCTTGACCCGGTGCGGATTGCTGTAGGTATTCTCATCGCCATTGGCTCGCTTCTTGCGATCACCAAACTGCGGGCGATGAGGACACCGAGCAGCCGAGAAGTCGACCGTCGCATTGAGACCGATAACGAGCTCATCCACACGCCGCTGACCGTGCGAAAAGACCGCTTGGCCGACGGTGAAGACGATCTGGCATCGGCGCTCTGGGAAGAACACAAACGCCGAATTTCTGCTTCGATCCCAAAACTTGGCGGAATAAAATCAGCCAGCCAGATGGAGAAGCGCGATCCCTATGCACTTCGCGTGTTTGCGCCGCTCATTGCGGCAACCGCTTTTGTGTTTTCCTTTTCACCCTATGGCGGCTCGCTAACCGATGTCTTTCAGAGCAATGCCGTTTTGAATGCACCGCCACTGCGTGTGGATGCATGGCTCGCGCCGCCGCGCTACACGGGCATCGCGCCCATCTTCATGACTGCCGAAGTAAACGCCGAGCGAGATACGTTCACAATTCCCGAAGGGTCCATCGCAAACATCCGCTTATCCGGTGGTGTTGGCGACGAAGTTGTTACACTCGGAGACGTCGAGCTTGCTGAGAGCGAAGCGCAAGCATCCGGCGAAAACGCAACACGCTCATTCGAAGACATCTTGCGCGAAGGTAAATCGCTCATCATCAGACGTGGTGACGATGTCATCAGCCAATGGTCAATTGCCGTCACCGACGATGCGGACCCGACAATTCGATTTGCCGATGAGGAAACCCGGCTGACGCGGGCAGCCAATGGCACGTGGACGCTGAATTATTTCGCCCAAGACGACTACAGGCTCCGTTCCGCCGAGGCAGTAATTGCGCTGAACAGGCCCGTCGAAGAAGGCGCACGTCCGCTCTATGAGGCACCGGAACTGACCCTGTCGCTGCCCCGTCGATCTGCCGAGAATGGCGCAGCGCGCACCACACGTGATCTCTCAGAGCATCCATGGGCGGGGGCGCCTATTAAACTGACGCTTCGTGCAGCAGACGATTTGGATCAAATCGGTGAAAGCGAGACCCTCGAGACTACACTCCCCGGCCGTCCATTTTCCAACCGCCTATCCCGCGCGATTACAGAACAGCGTCGAAACCTGGCGGTAAATGCCAACAGCGCACCAGATATCATTGATGCGCTGGACATGTTTACGCTCTATCCCGAAGAGTTGCTGGATAACCCGAGCCACTTCCTTGGGCTGAGCACCGCGCGCACGCGGTTGGCCTCGGCAGACAGTGACGATGAACTGCGCGATGTCGTCGACTACCTTTGGGAGATCGCGCGACAGATCGAAGACGGTAACCTGTCGGAGGCTGAGCGCCGTTTGCGTCAGGCACAAGAGGCACTACGCGAGGCAATTGAGAACGGGGCATCCGACGAGGAGATTGCACAGCTGACCGAAGAACTGCGCGATGCGATGCAGGATTTCATGCGGGAATTTGCGGAGCAAATGCAAAACAATCCGCAGGCGCAGCAGTCGCCCATGGATCAAAGCCAGATGCAGCAGCTAGATCAACAAAGCCTTGATGAAATGCTGGATCAAATGCAGGAACTGGCAGAGCAAGGCGCGCGAGAGCAAGCACTCGATATGCTGTCTCAGCTGAACCAGATGATGAACAATATGCAGATGGGGCAACAGCAACAGGGCCAGCAAGGACAGCAGCAAAGCCGAGCCCAAGAGCAAATGAATGAGCTTGGCGAAATCTTACGCGAGCAGCAGGAGTTGATGAACGAGACGTTTCGTCAAAACCGTGAGCAGCGAGAAGGTCAACGACAGCAAGGGCAGAACCAACAAAGCGGTCAGCAGGGCCAACAACAACCGGGCCAACAGCAGGGGCAGAATGGCCAGCAGCCGGGACAGCAACAAGGCCAGCAACCGGGTCAACAGGGCCAGGGTGGTCAACAGGGCCAAGCGCAAAACGGTCAGGGTGGCCTTGAGGGCTTAGCACCGGGCCAGCAGAGCCTTCAGGAACGGCTGGACCAATTCATGCAAGGACTTGCGGACATGGGTCTTGATCCCGGTGACGCCTTTGGCCGCGCGCAAGGCAATATGGAAGGCGCAGGCGAGGCCCTTGGTGACGGCGAGGGCGATGCGGCGCTTGCCCAACAGGGCAACGCAATGGATGCGCTTCGCCAAGGTGCAGGCGAGATGATGCAGCAAATGCAGCAGCAAGCCCAAAATGGTCAAGGTCAGGGACAGCAGCAAGCCGGCCCGGGTAACCAAGGCGCAGATGACCGCGATCCGCTTGGCCGTCCGCAGCGATCGTCCGGTCCAGACTTCGGTGAAAGCATCGAAATCCCCGACGAAATCGATGTACGCCGCGCACGCGAAATTCTCGAAGCGATCAGAAGGCGACTTGGCAACGCACTGTCACCGACACTCGAACGTGAGTATCTCGAACGGCTGCTCGATCTTCGATGACGTGTCAGGCGTCGCCTGTGACGACGCCCACAAACGGCAATTCCCGAAAAGCGTGGGCAACGTCCATGCCGTAACCGACCACGAAGTGATCGGGACATTCAAAGCCCACAAAGTCCGCGCCGAGCGGGGTGCGCGCATCGCGCTTTACGCGTTTGTCGAGCAACACCGCGATTGAGACATTTTTCGCACCGCGGTCTAAAAACAAATCCCGCGCAAACGTCATCGTGCGGCCCGATTCAAGTATGTCGTCGACCAGCAGCACGTCACGGCCAACTACATCACTATCCACATCGCGCACCAGATTGACCTCGCCCGGCGTGGTGCCTTTTCCGTAGGTCGACAGCATCATGAATTCCACCTGCGGCTCAAGTCCGACATCATGCATCGCACGAACCAGATCACCGGCAAAAATAAAGGAGCCTTTCAGCACCGATACCACGAGCAGATCATTAAACTCATGATCGGCGATTTCCCGCGCGAGCTCAAGATTTCGCCGGGCAATCGTCGATGCAGAGAATAAAACGTCAATAGCCTTGTTACGGACAATGGGCATTGATTACCTCAAAATTGTGAGCGTGGCGCCGGTTGGGTCGACACCTCGAAGCGGCAATTTTCGGGTCAATGTCAAGCGTTCACCTTCGCCGAGAAACTGGCTTTGTCCAGCCACTGACAGAGCGCGTGTGGTTCCATCAGCGAAGCGCAATCGGAGCGGTGGAACGATCTGTGCTTTTTCTCGCCCATTTTCCAGCACCGCTTTTATGACGAGGCCCTCCCTACCCTGCACCAATTCCGTTGTGACTTCGCTTTCCGCGATGACGATGCCGGGACTGTCAACCGATGGCTCTGCAGTGTCGTTTGTCAGAAGACTTGTCGCGAAAAGGACCAAGCCAAAAATGGCACCGCTGCCAACACAGCAGATCGCGGAAAACGCACCCACTGACACTTGATCGAGCAGGCGCGAAGGCGCGCTCTCAAACAGACTGAGTGCAGCATCGCGTTCGGGAGCGACCACGAGTTGCACCTCAACTGTTGGCCGAGAGGCAAGAGCACCCACCACTGGTGCTTCCACCATTTCGAATTCAGCCTCTACAACATCATTCATAGATCACGACCGCACACGTTTGCTTCGTCTTTTCGCAACCTATCCATACTCTGTTAACCATTTCTTGCGGTTTCGATTGGAAACCGACACATGTGTTTTGGCGCATGCTGGGCTGTGCAAGACGATAGGTCAGACCGGACTATGATCACGTTTGAAAATGTGGGACTGCGATACGGGTTGGAGGAAGAAATCCTCAGGGATCTGACATTTCAGATCCCAGCGCAGTCTTTCCAGTTTCTTACCGGCCCGTCAGGCGCTGGCAAAACATCCCTGCTCCGCATGCTCTTCATGTCGCTTAGACCGACGCGCGGTTCGATCTCAGTTTTCGGCAATGACATCGCACGTCTGCCGCACGATCAGTTGCCATTGCTACGCCGCAAAATTGGCGTTGTGTTTCAGGATTTTCGACTTTTGGAACACCTGACGATCTACGAAAATGTTGGTCTGCCGCTCCGCGTAAGAGGCCGCGACGAGGAAAGTTACCGAACTGATGTGATCGAACTTTTAAAGTGGGTCGGCCTTGGCAATCGCCTTAACGCACTTCCGCCGGTACTCTCCGGTGGCGAGAAGCAACGCGTCGCTATCGCGCGCGCATTGATTGACAAACCGGATATTCTTCTGGCCGATGAGCCCACCGGCAATGTCGATCCGCCAATGGCCCAGCGGTTGCTCCGCTTGTTCTCAGAACTCAACAAGCTTGGCACGGCAGTCGTAATCGCGACCCACGATCTTGGACTGATGGACCAAATCAATGCGCGACGGATGATCCTCGCAAACGGTCACATGGACATCTATGACTGACCAGATCACGAAGAAGAAGCGCCGTGAGGCAGGGGCAAAACGAGCAATCCCTACCAAGGATTTGCCCGATCCACGCTTCAACAATGAAGTGGTCTTCAATGCACGTCCGACCGCACCGATTGTGCCAACACGGCGGTTGGCTGGCCAATCGCTGACACTTCTCATTGCGATCATGTCGTTTATTGCGAGCCTTACCTTCGGTGCCGTTTCGCTCATCGATGAAAGCGCACGAACTTGGCAAAGCCAAATCTCCCGCGAAGCGACCATCCAAATACGCCCCGAGGAAAATTTCGATGCCGATCAAGCACTAGCGCAAGCACGCGAAATTGCTTTGTCATTTGAAGGTGTTCGCGACGCACAGGTCATCTCACTGGACGGCACGGTTGAACTGCTTGAGCCGTGGCTCGGTACCGGTCTCGACGTGGATGAGTTGCCCATTCCCCGCCTCGTGATCGTCACCATTGATGAGACGTCACCGCCGAACTTTCAAGCGATGCGCGAAGCGGTGTCGGAAGCGGTGCCAAACGCCAGCCTTGATGATCACCGCGCGTGGATTGCCCGCCTCGTTTCTATGGCAAGAACGATGACCGTGATCGGCATTTCGGTACTGGTCCTGGTTCTGGCTGCACTCGCTTTAACAGTGGTCTTTGCGACCCGCGGCGCAATGGCGACAAACCACGATGTCATCGAAGTTCTTCACTTTGTCGGCGCGCGCAGCGGCTATATCGCGAGCCAGTTCCAGCGGCGCTTCATGGTGATCGGATTGCGCGGTGGCCTCATCGGTGGTGTTTTGGCTATTGTTCTGTTTTTGGCAACCAGCTGGTGGGCTGCCCGAAATCTCGCAACCGTCGAAGGCGAACAATTGGCAATCCTGTTCGGTAACTTCGCCATCGGCCCCGTCGCCTATGCCGGCATTGCTGTTATGGTGCTGATCGTTGGACTGCTGACAGCGCTAACGACACGCTTCACAGTGCTTTCCAGCCTCCGCGACATCGATGAACGACGTTCTGATCCGTCCTACGAACCATAGCGTGATTTGCCTGTGAATTTTGGGCCATTCACAGCAATCTTTCCACCTATTCCCTGCCTCATTTAGTGCATAGAAGGCGGTATGCGGTATGCATCGGACCCGAAAGCGTCAGAGCGCAGCGGATCGAGGAGAGCTCGACGCACAATTGCTGCGCGTATCGTTCGAACCATTTACGCCAGCGTATTTCTGGCCTTTGCCGCAATCGGTCTTGGCTTTGGACTGTTCGTTGATGCCATCTATTCAGACGACAATTCGAAGCTTGTGCGTGCCGATGGGATAGCCGTGTTCACCGGGGGCTATGCGCGCTTGGAACCCGCTGCCAACCTGTTAAAGCAGGGGTTCGGAAAGCGATTGCTGGTAACCGGGGTCAACGTCGATACCGGTGTTGATGCGGTGGCATCGGCACTCGGCGCCAATCAGGAAATGGTTGAATGCTGCGTCGACATAGATCGTGATGCACTGAACACGATTGGAAACGCGCGCGAGGTTTCTGAATGGATGCAAACAAACAACTATCGCAGCGTCATTATCGTCACGAATAATTATCACGTCCCGCGTTCGGTGAACGAGCTCAAACGCATCGCGCCGAACGTCGACATTCAATCCTATTCGGTTATTAACCCACCCAAACCCGATGAAGATCACCACCGGAAGATCGACCGTTACCGCGTTCTGCTTCTCGAGTATGTGAAATATCTTGCTAGCTTCATCCGCTGACTGCGACTATTGCTTTGGCGCTCACAGCGACCAGACCTTATGATTTTTGTTCGATCTCTTACTTTCAACGTCCTGTTCTATCTGGTCACCTTCATTGAAATGATCATTCTAACGCCTTTTTATTTTATCGGCGAACGCAAATCAAAATGGTGGGTGCCTCGGCTGTGGTCACGCGTCAACATGTGGATGCTCCGCCATATCGTCGGCGTAAAGTTCGTCATCGAGGGCACGGAAAACATTCCAGACAGCGGCTACATCCTCGCACCGAAGCATCAGTCGAGCATGGACACTTTTTGCTTCATACCGTGGTTCAACGATCCGGTCATGATCTTGAAGCGCGTGTTGATGAAGATTCCGCTTTTTGGCTGGTATTTGGCGCGCATGGAGATGATCCCCATAGACCGCGGCAACCGCGAGGACGCAATCCGCAAGGTCAACGCCGGTGCGCGAGAGGCCATTGCGTCTGGACGTGAACTGCTCATCTATCCGGAAGGAACACGAAGGGCACCGGGCGCTGAACCAGCCTATAAGACAGGGATTGCTCACCTCTACGCCGCGATGGACGCGCCGGTGGTCATCATCGCGCACAATGCGGGGCTCTTTTGGCCAAAGAACAAATTCATGCGCTATCCGGGAACGTTTAAAGCCCGCTTCCTGCCACCGATTGAGCCCGGGTTAGAAAAGCGTGCCTTCATGAAAGAACTCGTTTCGCGGACTGAAAATGCAGTCGACGAACTGCTGTTTGAAGCGGCAGAAGCACCCGATTGTCCACCTCTCCAAGATGTCACGCGCAAGCGGGTCGAGGAACTCCGCGAAGCCAAGGGAAGTGAAAACTAACCTTTTGCCCGAATGCCCATAGCGACGGCTTCCAGCCATCGGTCCCGGATTTTCAACTCCGACAAATGCTCGGCAGTGTTGAGAACATAGTCCTCGTTCGGGCCAGCTTTGCCGCGCGAACCGCAAACAGTTTCTACCGCGGTTGTCACATTAAGCTTGCCCGCATACTGCTCATGAGACCGATCAACCACGTACGTCACGGCCTCCACCGTCCTACGGTCGCTGAGTAAGACCTTCAGCCATCGCTCTGCATAGACATGGGTAACCAGTTCCCGCTCGCGCAAATATTGCAAAACATCGTCTCGCTTCGCGCCACCGACCCGCAGCGCGAGCCCAACACAAGAACCACCACGGTCAAGTCCCATAACCAGTCCGGGACGTTCGCGCGTACCACGATGTTCAAACGAGTGTATGCACAGCGAGCGGTGATAGCCGTTCAGCCGCGCACGAACCGTTTCTTCCACATCAAAACCGGGGCGCCACATTAACGATGCGTAGCCGAATACCCATAAATCTTGCATAGACACCGCACCGCGTTTTTGGATCAACTGCCCCATGCCCTTTAAGCAGGTTCAACCTCGATACAACGCCGGACGGCGCATTAAGTGGCTGACGATCAGCGTGTTTGGCGTTGTGGTCGCCGCAAGTATCGCATGGTTTGCACTCGCACGATATCTGGACGGTCAGGTCTCCACGCAATTGGCTAACCTTGCTGACAATGGAGTAGCGATAGACTGCGCTGAGCGAAGCGTGATCGGCTACCCGTTTCGCATGGGCATAGACTGTGCATCGCTATCCATCAACGACAACGAAACCGACGCGATTGCTACAACCGGAGAATTTCGCGCTGCGGCGCTGCTCTACCAGCCATCGCAGATCGTGGGCGCAATCACGTCACCTGCCACATTGGTTCAGGATGGAAACGCTGTGCGGGCGGATTGGTCAGACCTACGGTTTGTCACAAATATCGACCGGGACCGGCAGACGCTGACGCAGGTCAACATCCGGTCAAAGGACCCCAGCGTGCAGATCAGCGCAAACGAGCTGTTTGCCGCTGAGACAGTCGAATTTTTTGCACGAAGCGCAATCGACGGAAACGCCGGAGCCAAAATTGCCTCCCGCATCACCGACGTGACGACGCTCTTTGCCGACTTTGAGGCCGTCGAAATGCCGCCAATTGCGCTGGAGTTCGATGTAGAATTTGCGAAACCACTGCCAGCGTCTTTGGATGATCAACAACGAACAGATTTCGTGCGAGGCCTTGCCGGCACCGTGAACCGTGCAGCTGCTGTGTTGTCCAATGATCAAGGGATGATCATTTCAGGCCCGTTCGATTTCGACGATGCCGGGCTTCTTAACGCCAATCTCGAATTGCGCATCATCGACGTGGACGCGATTACGCAGCTCATGGCCAGTAAGGTAGGCGTGGGTGCCGAGTTTACTGCGCTTATAAATGCGCTTCCGCGGTCCGGACCAAACGGCGATGAGGTCCAAATCCCCATTCGGGTCTCAGACGGCCAAGTGCTTTTTGCGGGCTTCCCAATTTTCGATATCCCGGCAGCGATACCAGACGTTCCAAATTGAAACGCATGGGCGCTGCGTCTGGCAGCTGCTGTTTCAAACTGAGACCTGGACCCGGTTGACGCTTTTGCATTAGTGCTTTGCTGACTGAAAACGTAAAGCAAAAATTAACCAAGACAGTCTGGAAAATTGTTATATTTTAATGGCTTGAGGTTTCGATGGTGCGCTTTCAAGGCTCCTAAAATGGCTCCGGTCCACTCCCTGCAGTTCCCTGTGCAACTGTTAACGAACGCACCGGAGAAACCAGATGCAGGGACTGATTTCAAAGACGAAAGCCGCGCTTTCAGCCACGACCAAGCGTTTTCTAGACGACCGATCGGGAAACTTTGCCGTCCTGTTAGGCATCCTTTCTCCGATGTTGTTCGTTGGCGCTGGTCTGATGCTTGATACGACCCGCCTCTATACCGTTCAGGCAAAATTGAACGATGCGATTGACGCCGCGGTGCTTGCCACGACACAGGACCTGACTTTGGGCAACATCCTTCCAGAGGACGTTGAAGACGAAGTGCGCCGTTGGGTCTTAAGCAATGTTGAAGAGACGTTTCTCCACGACTACCCGCTAAACTTGGACGCAATCATCGTCGACCGGACAGCGCGGACCGTTGAAATCGAAGCGTCGACAACCGTCCCTATGATTTTAATGCAGATCGCTGGCATTGATGAACGTCCTGTGACGTCTTTCACCAAGGCTGAATACTCGAACATAAATGTTGAAGTTGCCATGGCACTCGACGTCACTGGGTCCATGAGCGGTTCCAAAATTCGCTCACTCAAGCGTGCAGCCCAAACCGGCATCGACGAGCTATTTCCAAACAGTGAAGCCGAGCAACGAATTCGGGTAGGCTTGGTGCCTTATGCTTCGACGGTCAACATTGACCCGATAATCGACGAGGTCACGGTAACCGGCGGCAACAGTGACTGCGTCTTTGAACGGACTGGCAGCGAGGCGGAAACCGTCGCAATCCCAGACAATGCCGCGCCTTTGAATGGAGCGAGCAATCGCGATTGTGTTCAATCTGAAATCGTCCCGCTCACAAACGACAGAGCTGCTCTTAAATCTGAGATAAGCAGCCTGCGGACCGGTGGCTGGACGGCTGGTCACCTTGGCATCACTTGGACCCGCTACATGCTGACAGCGGGATGGGCTGGCATCTGGGGTGCTGATGCGGCGCCGTCGGCGGTGAATACCCGCAAGATAGCAATCATTATGACCGATGGCGAATTCAATACCTTCCTCAGCGCTGGTCCAAAGGGGACGCAGGGACCGGCGTCGAACGCGATGGCCAGAACCCAATGCAATGCCATGAAGGCTGCAGGAATAACGGTCTACACAATTGGCTTTCAACTCAACCAAATCAGTGCGCAACAGGTCATGAACGACTGTGCAACAAGCAGCAGTACCGCCTATTTAGCTGACAATGAAGGCCAGCTGACAGCGGCCTTTCGCGAGATCGCACGTGACATCAACAGCCTCAAGCTTGTGTTCTAACTCAAAATCAAGGTCCGACATCAAACCCGGCTTCAGCTGAAGCCGGGTTTTTCATAAGCACAGCTTAAAAGAAAACGCCGCCCCGGAGGGACGGCGTCGCAATTCGTAAAGTCCGGCTGGTCGTCAGGTGATTGAAAAACCAGCTGCGCAGACTACTCTCGCGTCAGAGGCTGCTCCGACGGAGATTGACCCGCAAAGACCGAACCATACTTTTGGAACCACTCGACATCGGATCACCTCCTTTCATTCGTTGAACACAAAAGAAAGATGGATGATCTAAGGAGCTTTGCCAAGTCGAAACTGAAGAGTGGGACCTCGATTTGCGCGACATATTGGCAAACATTTTTTCATGAATGGCGCAGGCAACAGGCTTTTGAAAGCGCTGGACAAGTTTGGCCACCGCCCATCGACTATCATTGTGCTCTCAGCGGCAGAAGCCACGGTAGTTCCGGTGCCCTTGGAGATTATTCTCCTGCCAATCATGCAGCGGAACCGAACTGATATCTGGCGTATTGCCGTTTGGGCAATTTTAGGGTGTTTGATCGGTGCGTTTGTCTTTTACTTCCTTGCCCTTTTCGCGATGCAGACCATCGGCGAAGCGTTGATCTCGTCATTTGGCTGGCAAGGTGCCGTCGACACATTTGATCGCCTCTTCGCAGACTACGGCTTTTGGGCAATCGTGGCTGCGGGAATTTTTCCGGTCCCACTCCAGTTGGGAATGCTAACAGCGGGGGCGACGGCTTATCCGATACTGCTTTTTGCGCTCGCGATATTCTTGTCCCGCGCTTTCCGATATTTCGGCATCGGTTTGATCGTCTTTTGGTACGGAGACCGCGCCGAGGAACTCTATGGAGAGAACAAACCAAAGCTCATCGCGATCGGGTGCGCCGCGTTGCTGATCGTCTGGCTCATAACCTACGGGCTTGGGCGTCTCATTTCTTAGAATAAGCCAAGACGCCCAAAGAAAAGGGCGCCCGAGGCGCCCAATCCAAGTTTCTCATTTGGTCCGGCTTTTTAGGCAGCACGGTTCTCGATGAGATCGTCAACCACGGATGGGTCCGCGAGTGTTGAGGTATCGCCCAGCGATCCAAAGTCGTTTTCAGCGATCTTGCGCAGAATACGGCGCATGATCTTGCCCGAACGCGTCTTCGGCAGACCAGGTGCCCACTGGATGACGTCAGGCTTGGCGATCGGACCAATCTCGGTGCGAACCCAAGTTTGGAGTTCTTTCACGAGCTCGTCAGTCGCTTCCACACCTTCCATCAGCGTGACGTAGCAGTAGATGCCCTGTCCTTTGATGTCGTGCGGATAACCGACCACGGCAGCTTCTGCCACGTGCTCGTGAGCGACAAGCGCGGATTCAACTTCGGCTGTACCCATGCGGTGGCCTGACACGTTAATCACGTCATCCACACGGCCTGTGATCCAGTAGTAGCCGTCTTCATCGCGACGCGCGCCGTCGCCGGAGAAGTAGTAGCCTTTGAACATCTCAAAGTATGTCTGCTTGAAACGCTCATGGTCGCCCCAAACGGTGCGCATCTGGCCGGGCCACGAGTCTTTGATCGCCAGCACGCCTTCGCAAGCGCCTTCCAGTTCGTTGCCTTTGTCATCCAGCATGACTGGCTGGACGCCGAAGAATGGACGTGTTGCCGAACCCGGCTTCAAGTCGGTTGCGCCCGGCAGCGGCGTGATCAAAATACCGCCCGTTTCGGTCTGCCACCATGTGTCAACAATCGGCACCGAACTCGCGCCGATGTTTTGGTAATACCACTGCCACGCTTCTGGATTGATTGGCTCACCAACCGAACCGAGAATGCGGATTGAAGAAAGGTCGTACTTCTCGATCAGATCGGTGCCCTTACCCATCAACGCGCGGATAGCGGTTGGTGCGGTGTAGAACTGGTTGACCTTGTGCTTTTCACACACCGCCCAGAAGCGGCCCGCGTCCGGATAGGTGGGAACGCCTTCAAACATCACAGTCGTCGCGCCATTCGCGAGCGGTCCGTAAACAATATAGGAGTGACCCGTTACCCAACCGACGTCGGCGGTACACCAGTAAACATCGCCTTCTTGATAGTCGAAGACGTATTCATGCGTCATTGAAGCGTAAACGAGATAGCCGCCGGTCGTGTGAACCACACCCTTTGGCTTGCCCGTTGAACCGGACGTATAGAGGATAAAGAGCGGGTCTTCGGCACTCATCTCTGCCGGCGTGCAGTAAGAACCGACGCGCTGCTTTAGCTCGTCATAGGCGAAATCGCGACCGTCTTCCCACGTTGTCTGGTTGCCCGTGCGATTGATTTCGAGAAGCTTACAGTCATGCATAACACGACGGAGCGCCTTGTCGGCGTTGCTCTTCAATGGCGTGTTACGACCACCGCGTGGTGCTTCATCGGCCGTGATAACAAGCTTGGCCTGGCAACCGTTGATACGGTCAGCAAGCGCGTCGGGCGAGAAGCCTGCAAAAACGATGGAGTGAATTGCGCCGATGCGCGCACAGGCAAGCATCGCGTAAGCTGCTTCCGGGATCATCGGCAGGTAAATGACGACGCGGTCGCCTTTACCAACGCCCATCTCTTTCAAGACGTTTGCAAAGATAGAGACTTCGCGGTGCAGCTGCTTGTAGGTGATGTGTTGCGCTTCTTCTTCCGGGTTATCCGGTTCGAAGATGATCGCGGTCTGGTCACCACGGGTTTCAAGGTGGCGGTCAATACAATTGGCCGACACGTTCAAGGTGCCATCGTCAAACCAACGGATAGAAACGTCTGCGTACGCGTAGCTCGTAGATTTTACGCGGTTATAGGGCTTGATCCAGTCAAGCCGCTTGCCGTGCTTGGCCCAGAAACCGGAGGGGTCCTCAACGCTCTCCTTGTACATTTCAAGATATTGGTCGTTTGAAATCAGCGCACGCTTCTCAGCGTCCGCCGGTACCGGATATACGTCTTCAGACATTTGAGGTCCTCCACCTGTGCAAGACCGGACAGCGACCGGTCTGTTAAAAACGGGTCTGCATTTGTGTTTCAGCAGACTAAGTCAGAAGATGTAGACCGATAAACAAATCACCGTAAATTAGACAAACGACACGCAAGCCTGACGTCGCGCGCGGTTGACAGTCATGTTGGCTCGCATCTGTTACACTCGGTAAATCAAATTTATTGTGCAATGCGGCAGACGCTCTTTAGTGGCGTCGGCGAAAATTGCGCCCACCACCCGCCGCTATTTAGCGTTGCTCAAAGGCACGCTCTTCGCGGGAAGCAGTTGCTTGGCGCGTGAGTTTTGCCCGGTCGCTTGGTGGCGGCCAAAGAGCAGGATCTACAACATTGCTAAATCTCAATCTGGCACGCATGTGTTGCGTCGCTGCCTTTTTGATCGCGTCAAGCATTGGTCTGCATTTTGAAACAGCACGCGCGGCAAACATGGGCGCGAGCAAACCCGAAAATCCATGGCATCTGGTTACCGATTTCGAAACCGACCGCGAGCATGGCTTTCTGCTACGTGAGAAATCGCCGTTCGACGGCATGAGCGAACTGCAACTCAAGTTAGTCACAGCGGGCAAGCGCATCCATTTTCGAGCACCGTCAAAATGCGTACCAGCGCGGTTGAAAAAAGTTCTTCGCGAAGTCGCGGCAAAATACGGTCCGATAACCGTTAATTCCACCTATAGAAGTCCCGCGAAAAACCGAAAGATCGGCGGCAAGCGCAGCTCCTATCACCTCAAATGCGCAGCCATTGATTTTCGTGTCCATGGACGAACAAAAGGTCTTTTGTCTTATTTGAGAAAGCATCCGTCGGTCGGTGGATACAAGCGATATAAGTCTGGCTTCTACCATATTGATACCGGGCCAAAGCGAACCTGGTAAGCGAAATAAGGCTAGGGACCTGGATGGCCCGATGCGTGAAAGCGCGCCGGGACTTTTTTACGTTTTGCTTGTGGAGATGTACTGGCGGATGACCGGTGTCATCAGCGCGATTGCCAACAACACGACGCCCCATGCTGCAAAGACAAAACCTAGCGAAAATGTCTCAGCGACAAAGCCCACGAGCGCCGGGATGAAAAGAAGCCCACCGTAGCCGAAGACCGTGATGATCGCGATACCGACCGAAGGTGAAACGGCGGGAAATTTGCCTGCTGCGGAAAAGACAATGGGCACTGCATTTGCCAGACCAAAACCGGCAATCAAAAAGCCCAAACATGCCGAAACCACACCTTTGGCAGTACCAGCCACCGCAAACCCCACCGCACCAAAGAACACACTCGCAAAAAAGACTAGCACGTCGCCAAACCGCGATCTGATGCGATCACCAAGAAAACGCATGATTGCCATGGCAAGCGAAAAGGCGGCGACGGCATAACCAGTGATCAATGTCGGCGCGTTCAACTCGTCACGCAGATAAAGCGCGCTCCAGTCGATCGCGGTGCCTTCGGGCGCAAAAAGAAGCATCGTCGCGATACCCAGCATATAGATGCCAACGGCTCTTGGAAGTTGAAATTTTTTGAAGGCTTGGCTGTCCTCGTTTGAGCCAACGGGACTTGCAGTTGAGCTGTAAACACGCGGCCAAGCATACAAAACGATAGCCAGCGTCATCGCGCTCACGATGATCGCGTGACCCATCTCCCCATAATAGGCGAGCAGGCCACCGCCCGTTAGTCCGCCTGCCACGCCTCCAAGCGACCAAAAGCCGTGATATGAGGACATCACAGGCTTCTTCAGGCCAATCTCAACCTCAACGCCGTTGGCGTTCATCGCATTGTCCATAGCGCCAAGAAACATGCCGAGCCAAAGCATCGCGATGGCTGTCGTTATCACGGTCGGCGTAATCGTAAGCAACACGAGCGACGGCGTGAGCAAAAGCGAGGTCCACCGCACCACAGGCATAGAGCCGAACCGAAGAACCATGCCGGCACCAACGATCAGCGAAATAACCGCGCCCAGGCCAAACAGAATAATCATCTGACCAAGTGTCGCTTCGGTAATACCGAGACGATCCACCATGACCGGAATCTTCGGCGCCCAATGGCCAATCACAAAACCATTGGCGAAGAACATCGCGCAAACAGCTGACCGTCCCCGGGCAAGCGAGCGATCGAATTGAGACACGACGTCGACAGCCATCCCGACCACTCCGACAAGCTAAAGTCTAGCTGAATGTGACCAGCAGATCCTTCGCGTCAATCTGGTCACCTGCACGGACAAGCACGTCTGCTACCTTGCCATCGCGCTCGGCGTGAATTGCCGTTTCCATCTTCATCGCCTCGATGGAAAGAAGCACATCACCAGCTTTCACGTCTTGACCGCCAGACACACCAATTGTGGAGATGACGCCCGGCATAGGCGCGCCAACGTGATTATCGTTACCTGCTTCGGCTTTCGGTCGAACCGCTGCTGCCGCGGCACCATGGGCGCGATCAGGAACCTTGATCCGGCGCGGTTGGCCGTTGAGCTCAAAGAAGACGGTGACCATGCCCTTCTCGTCGGCTTCACCGATGGCGAGGCAACGCACGAC
>JBCDLI010000018.1:0-41783 GCA_038745535.1 Pseudomonadota bacterium
ACTCGTCGCCTCAAATGGGCGCAAGCTGGATGCACGATTTGAAAGCTATTGCGACCTCATCGATGGCTCGGGCATTGTTCCAAAGTTGCGCGCTGTCAAATCCGAGGAGGAATTGCTGTTCGTCACGAAGGCGGGCGAAATCTCCGATGAAGCGTTTCTCGCAGCAAAGCCGCTCATCAAAGCAGGCGCGGATGAAGGCGAAATTTTGAGCGCGATGCAAGGCACAGTCTTTGCGCTCGGCGGCGACTATCCCGGTAATGAGTTCATCATCGGATCGGGCCGCGATGCCCTTCTTTGCCGCTACAAATCCGGTCGAAGCAAACTAGACGCAAACGATCAGCTGACGCTTGAATGGTCAGGCGCTTGGCGTCGGTACCATGCGCCGATGATGCGCACAGTGCTCACAGGCAAACCTCAGAAGCGCCATCTTGAGCTTTACGAGGCAGCAGCCGAAGCTCTCACTGCGGTCGAGAGCGCAATGATTGCCGACAATACATTCGGCGATGTTTTCGAGGCACACAGAGCTGTCATGGACAAGCACGGTCTGATGCGGCATCGCCTCAACGCCTGCGGGTATTCGGTCGGCGCCACTTTCACACCGTCGTGGATGGATATGCCGATGTTCTTCGAGGACAATCCAGAACCAATCGTGGCGAACATGAGCCTCTTTGCGCACATGATCATTATGGACAGCGATACAGATTGCGCGATGACCTTAGGCCGAACGTACATTACAGGCGATGGACCGCCGCGGTCTCTATCCACGCTCGAACTTGATTTGGTCATCGCGTAAAACTTATAAGTCCGTGAACGGAAGTGTTACGATGGCAAATCATACAACGAAGATCTGCGTTATCGCCATATTGTGCGCCATGCTTGCCGCCTGCACCAATGCTGATAACACGCTCAATGTCGGTGGCAATGAAGATGCCGACGACGCGAATGTCCCTCAGATCGCTAACCTGCCCGAGCCGCCTGCCGGTGGATCAAACGTGTTCTTTGCGCCGATCATCGGAGCACCCGTTGATAAGGTCACATCGCTGTCGCAACAGCTAACGACCTCTGCACCAACGGCAAATGTACAGCTATCACCGGGCCGAGCAGATAATCTCACCCATGAAATACGCGGGTATTTCTCGGCTCTATCCGAGGGCAGCACGACAACTGTCGTCCATGTCTGGGACGTTTTCACACCAGATGGCCAGCGCGTTCATCGGATACAGGGCCAAGAGGTTGTGCAAGGCACTGCAGCGGATGCTTGGTCGGTCGTGCCGTCACAGACCATGGAGACAATCGCGCGCAATGTGTTGACCCAATACGCCCAATGGCGTGCCGCAGCCGCTGCGTAAGCAGCTAAACGCCTGCAAAGAGACGGTTTACTTTCAATGAGGAAAGGTCCTTAGGCGTATTGCATTGAAAATCCTTGCCGCTAGAAACCCGGCATCTTGTTCAGGTGAAGGCGTACCCGGATGAAAATATTCTCGGGCAATTCCAACCGTCAGCTCGCAGAAGCGGTCTCAAAGTATTTGGGAATGCCGCTTGGTCGAGCCAATGTTCGTCGTTTTGCCGACGACGAAATTTTCGTGGAAATTCAGGAGAACGTCCGCGGCGAAGATGTCTATCTTCTGCAATCGACCTCACAGCCTTCCAACGATCACCTGATGGAATTGCTCATCATGATCGACGCATGTCGACGCTCCTCAGCGCGTCGCATCACCGCGGTGATCCCGTATTTCGGCTACGCGCGGCAAGACCGAAGAGCCCAAGGCCGCACGCCGATTTCTGCAAAGTTGGTCGCAAACCTGATTACCGAAGCCGGGGTTGATCGAGTGCTGACGCTCGATCTGCATGCAGGACAGATCCAGGGCTTCTTCGATATTCCGACCGATAACTTGTATGCGGTCCCAGTGATGGCGCGTGACATCAAGGCGAACCATCGCGACCTTTCCAGCGTGATGGTTGTGTCGCCGGACGTGGGCGGTGTTGTCCGCGCCCGTGCGCTTTCCAAGCGTCTGGACGATACGCTTCTGGCCATCGTTGACAAACGCCGCGACAAGCCTGGCGAGTCCGAGGTGATGAACGTGATCGGTGATGTAAGTAACAAAGACTGTTTTTTGATTGATGACATCATCGATTCCGGCGGCACACTGTGTAACGCGGCGGAAGCTATTCTTGCTCAGGGCGCAAAGTCAGTCACCGCTTACATTACCCACGGCGTTCTCACTGGCGGTGCCGTAGATCGCATCGAGAATTCAGCGCTGACAGAGCTTGTGATCACAGATTCAATTCAGCCAACGCCCGCAGTTGAAAACGCCTCTAAAATTCGCGTCGTCAACATTGTTGGGCTCATTGGTGAGGCCATCGCTCGCACTGCTCACGAACAATCGGTGTCTTCGCTTTTCGACTGATCACACAAAAGTGGTCGCGATACCCACAGCCGCCGCTGCGCCAAGTACTACCGGCATGTTCAGCTTCAATCGCAGGAGCGCAACTGCGGACGCTGCAGCGATTGCCAGCGCCAGGTAATCCACGTTTCCGAAATCAATCTGCGGCAGCCAGATCGGACCTGTCTGCTGATAAATCGGATTGTCAAAGAAGACGGCGACCGCGAACCAGATCGCCAGATTAAGGATCACGCCCACCACCGCAGCCGTGATGGCTTTTAACGAGGCAGACAACCACTCGATTTCCCGCAATCGCTCCATGAACGGCGCGCCACCAAAAATAAACACGAAACACGGAACGAACGTGAAAAACGCGGCGATTATACCGCCTTGCAGACCGCTAAACAGCTCTGAACCAGGCAGCGCATTTGCACCGGCAACAAAACCGACGAACACGAGAACCAATACAAGCGGTCCGAGCGTTGTCTCCGCGAGACCAAGACCGCGAAGCATATCCTCAGCGCTGATCCACTGATAAATTTCTACAACCTGCTGACCGACATAGGCGAGCACCGCATACGCCCCGCCAAATGTCACAATCGCGGTCTGTGTGAAAAACAAAGATGCCTGCGTAATGAATTGTTCATCGGCGACAGTGAACGCGAGAAAAAGCGTACCAAACCACACGGCGATCAGAATCGCAGCGGCTTGTAACGTGCCTGAAGTCCTCAGATTTGGGCGCGCGCTTAGCTCGGCGGTAACGGTGGAAACATTAGTTGCCGGGTCTCTGCGCCACAGAAAGAAGCCAAATACCGCCGCACCGAAGATAATCAGAGGAAACGGAATGCGGAAAAAGTAAATCGCTAGGAATGCAACACCCGCGACGCCGATCATGGTTCTCGACGTCAGTGCTTTATTGGCAACCTTTAAAAGCGCTTGGATTACAATGGCGATTACAGCAGCTTTCAAGCCATAGAAAAGCCCTTCAAGAAGCGGCACATCACCGTAGACCACGTAAATCGCCGATAGACCAAGCATCATGGCGAGGCCGGGCAATATGAATAGCAAACCGGCTACCAATCCGCCGACCACGCCACGCATCAGCCAACCGGCATAGGTTGCCAATTGCATCGCTTCGGGACCGGGCAGCAACATGCAGAAATTCAGTGCGTGCAGAAACCGTTCTTCGGAAAGCCAGCGCTTTTCCTC
Organism: Pseudomonadota bacterium; assembly: GCA_038745535.1. Lineage (GTDB taxonomy): Bacteria > Pseudomonadota > Alphaproteobacteria > Rhizobiales > Rhizobiaceae > JBCDLI01. The sequence goes on from JBCDLI010000018.1 coordinate 3,594, forward strand.
TACCAGCACCCTATGCATTACAGCAATTTGAGCCGCTGGCCCGCCAAACGAAAGCATGCCGATCTTGGCGAACGCAGAAAACACCTCACCCATCGGTTGCGGTTGTGCTGGTCTGTCTTCAACCACTTCACTCATTAACAATTCTCAATCGCGCTTAGTCTCGTATGCTGATGAGGTCTGTAGACAACACTTGCATGACAATGGCGATACGGCTCGATCCTCAGCGCGAAAGTTGATGCTTGAACCGCGAAAATACTTCGCTTATAGCGCCGCTATCGCGCAGACACCCTTGGAGGCAGCGCGACAGGCATTGGGACATTCCCGATATCTCTCCAAAATTTGCCCTCGAAAGGAAACGCCATGAGCGACACATACGTCCTCCAGGCCGAGGCGCGCGACCGGGTTGGTAAGGGGTCCGCCCGGGCTATTCGCCGTCAAGGTAACATTCCGGCTGTCATCTATGGTGACAAAAAAGAGCCGCTCTCAATCACCCTGCCCCGCAAGGAAGTAACACTTCAACTCCAGCGCGGTGGATTTCAAACCACCGTCGGTGAGATTGAAGTGGATGGCAAGAAGCACAAGGTGCTGGCCAAAGACTACCAGCTCGATCCGGTCAAAGACTTCTTGATGCACGTCGATTTCCTGCGGATTTCGTCGAAGACTGTCGTCACAGTTAACATTCCGGTTCACTTCCAGAACGAAGAAACATCGCCTGGGTTGAAAAGCGGTGGCGTGTTGAACATCGTCCGCCACGAAGTTGAAGTGAACTGCCCTGCCGACAGCATCCCGGAATTATTCGAAGTCGATCTTTCAACGGTCGAAGTTGGCGACGCCATTAAGATTTCGTCGATCACGCTTCCAGACGGGATCGAGCCAACTATTACAGACCGCGACTTCACCATTGCAACCATTGCAGCACCCGGTGGCGGCGTTGGTAGCGATGACGAAGAAGCTGCAGAGGCTGGCGAAGTGCCTGCTACTGAACAAAAAGAAGGCGACGAATAAACTTCGTCCCGTCACGTTTCTAGCAAACACATGCCGGAGGCCAGCACATGCAGATCATTGTTGGCCTCGGCAATCCCGGTTCCAAATATCAAAACCACCGCCACAATATCGGCTTTATGACAGCTGACGCGATTGCCGACCACTGCGGCGTCGCCTCCAAGTGGAAGTCAAAGTTCTCCGCTGAGTATCTGGAAACAAAGATCGGCGACCAAAAGGTCCTGATTATCAAGCCTCAGACCTTCATGAACGATTCCGGTCGAGCGGTCGTTCAGGCGATGAAATTCTATAAAGTGCCGGTCGCAGACGTTACAGCGTTCTACGACGAACTTGATCTGCACCCCGGTAAAATCCGCATTAAACGCGGCGGCGGATCAGGCGGTCATAATGGTATCCGCTCCATGGACGCCCATTGCGGCAAAGACTATCGCCGCGTGCGCATGGGAATTGGTCATCCCGGCGATAAATCGCTCGTCACGCCACATGTACTCGGCAACTTTGCAAAGTCTGATCACGATTGGCTCGATCCGCTATTGGAAGGCTGCGCGGAGCATTTGCCGCTTCTTCTAGCCGGAGACGAGGCAGGCTTTATGAACAAACTGGCGCTGCGTGGCGGCGGGAACAATGCAGCTCCCAAATCGAAACCAAAGCAGGTAAGCCACGTACGTCAGGCGCGGCAATCGAAGCAGTCTATTGAGCCGTCCGGCCCGATGGCCGACATGCTGAGAAAACTGCTTGGCAAGTGAGCCAAGCTTAATTGGCTCAGGCCATATCCCTATTCATGGTATAGGTCCCGACATACTCCGCTTGTGCCAACACATGACCTTCAATGGCAGCACGTGCTTCGACACCACCAAAGCCTTCCGGCACGTCGATGTGGTCGGTATCGAGCGCGAAAACCGTAAAGTGGTAATGGTGCGTGATTGAGTCATTCCACGGCGGACACGGGCCATCATAGTCGCCGTAAATACCGCCCATATCAGGGTCACCGTCGAACCATGAGGTGTAATCGTTTTTTCCGGCAGTCCCGTAGGATTTGGTCCCCACAGGTTTACCCTGCGCGGTAACACCAGATGACGCGACACCCTCGGCAATTTCCGTCAAATCGGCAGGTATATTCACCAAAACCCAGTGGAAAAAGTCGACACGAGAAAGCGATGCGGGAACCGTCTTGCCCTCCTGGTTCACATCTTCGCCACTCGAGGGCACGTCGGGGTCATGACAGATGAGCGCGAAGGATTTCGTGCCCGCCGGCGCGCCGGTCCACGCAATGTGCGGGTTTACGTTTCCGCCGAGTTCAAATCGTCCCTCGGCTGGAATTTGACCAAACGCAAACTTCGACGGGATCGGTTCTCCATGGTCCCAACCATCAATGTTAACTTCCATCTCGTCTCCCTCAAACCGTGTCTCGCTGATTAAAAATCAAACTTTACGCAGCGACAAGCGTATTGTGCCGACCCCGGCTCCGGCCTAATCGGCTGACTAACTGTGTCGCGCAAGCGGGCGCACCTGCGTCTCCAAATGCTCGATGATCTTGCCGGCAAGGTCGACACCGGTGGCACTTTCAATTCCTTCCAAGCCGGGTGACGAATTCACTTCCAGCACCTTCGGACCGCTCTCACTTTCGAGAATAACGTCTTCGGGTATTGACGTCCGACCGACGAGCATCCGATACGCCATGCTCTCACGGTTTGTCAGCGTGACTTCGACCGGCCACGTGCGCTCCCCGATCTGTAGCTGCGTGCGAATAACAAACCGAAGTTCGGTTTCGCCGTTTGATGAGGTCACGTTCCGCTGATCAACGACCTTCGCCGAACACGTAATTTCAAGACGGGGATCATCAGGATTAGGCTGGATAAGAAAACGCACCTGCGGATTTGCCGTGGAGCCGAACGGCTCAATAACCGATGCATGAAGCGCAGATGTACGGGCTCCCGTATCGACTTTGGTTTTCAAAGCAGGCAGCCCGAGATCAGGCAGGCTTATCCATTCTTCCCATCCTATAGTAAACATCGTCCCATCCAGTTGCCTTGTCGTGACGCTTACATCACGACGGGGGTTGTTCGACGTAAACTTGGCCACTGAAACCAGAAGTCCACTTGACCGGAGACCAGGCGGCTGCACAAACGCACAAAAGACAAAAACCGGATGACAAACTGCCATGGGCTTCAAATGCGGCATTGTCGGCCTGCCAAATGTTGGCAAGTCGACCCTATTCAACGCGCTCACCAAAACCGCTGCGGCGCAGGCTGCGAACTATCCATTTTGCACCATCGAGCCAAATACTGGCGACGTGGCCGTGCCTGACCCGCGGCTTTATGAGATCGCGGCAATAGCAAAATCGGCTGAAATCGTGCCAACACGGATCAACTTCGTGGATATCGCTGGTCTTGTGCGCGGCGCGTCTAAGGGCGAAGGCCTGGGCAATCAGTTCCTTGCCAACATCCGTGAAGTGGACGCTATCGTTCATGTGCTTCGATGCTTTGAGGATGATGACATCACCCACGTTGATGGTCGCATTGATCCCGTTGCCGATGCTGACACTGTTGAGACAGAACTGATGCTTTCCGACCTTGAGAGCCTCGAGCGCCGCGTTGCGACCACGCGAAAAAAGGCGACGGGGAAGGACAAGGAGGCGCAGACGGTGCTGCCCGTCATGGAACAGGCGCTGGCGCTTCTTGAGGACGACAAGCCGGTCCGCCTAATGCTCGACGGCATTGCAGAAGAAGACCATCGCATTCTCCGCTCGCTCAATCTGCTCACCTCCAAGCCCGTGCTCTATGTCTGCAACGTGGCCGAAGAAGAGGCAGGCGAGGGCAACGCGCATTCGGCTGCGGTTGCGGAAATGGCTGCAAAGCAAGGCGCAAGAACGGTCGTGATCTCTGCTGCAATCGAAGCCGAGATCGCACAGCTTGAAGGCGAGGAAGCGGCTGAATTTTTAGAAACGCTTGGTCTCGAAGAGCCGGGTCTGGATCGCCTCATCCGCGAAGGCTACGGCTTATTGGAACTGATAACATTCTTCACTGCGGGACCAAAAGAAAGTCGTGCGTGGACAGTCAAAGGCGGCTCGAAGGCACCCCGTGCTGCAGGACAGATTCACACGGACTTCGAAAAGGGTTTCATCCGCGCACAGACGATCGCTTACGCTGACTACGTCGCTTTAGGCGGAGAAGTGGCAGCCAAAGAGGCCGGAAAAGCCCGCGACGAAGGCAAGGAATACGTGGTCGTGGACGGCGATGTGATGCTGTTCAAATTCAATGTTTAAACAGCTGCGAAACGTAGCTATCGCGACATACGCTCTGATCTCACTGAGTGCCTGCGGCGACGGCGCAAACGACACCGAAGCGCGACGTCAATTTCTTCCAGCACCGACGACGCAACCGCCGGAGCCGCTCCGCCCGCAATTTGCAGGCTGGGAAATGGTCAACGGCAGCTACGGCGGCGTAGACCCGGCTTATATCAGTCTGTGGGTGAATTCACCGACGCGTCTCTATGAAGGCGAACCCGACGAAGCGACGGGCCGTGCGCTTTTGCGGGAAGCAACGCATATTTGCACGAGTCAGTACGCACGCGATCAACTTAGCTGGCTGACCGAGTCTTTCTCGGACATGCCACGGCCAGAACAAATCCGCATTTTCTTTCGTTATGAGACGGCACCGCAGGGCACGCCGGGACGTGTGCTCTACGGCCATGAGGTTCTCTACGAGATTGAAAATGGCGCGTGCGGTCGCCGCGTCATCCGCGAACCGGTTCTGGAGCAGCCACGCGAGGACACCTTCATCTATCGCCAGTGAACAACCCAATTGTAATAGAGTAACGTTTCGCGTAGTTCGAATTCGGTCTTGTACACTTGCCAGAGGTTTCACCATGCCGGTTGTCCCAACAAACTATCAAGAATGGGAACACTGCATCACAGTCGAGTGCGGAATTCCGTTGACCAAAGAGTTTGTTGCTGAGCGGCTCGAGGCGCTGCAAAATATGCGCGATTTTCAAACGCAAAAGTTCGTTAAACGGTGGGGCGAAGAGCATCACGCCAAAACGCTCCAGTGGTTTCGTGAGGCGGAAGAAAAACTCGCTACATGAGCGCGCCGACTTCGCCGCTGCCCATCACGATCCTAAATGGGTTCCTTGGCGCTGGTAAAACCACGTTACTGCAGAGCCTCCTTATCCAAGCACGAAAAATTTCTGGCATTCGCTTGGCGGTCATCGTCAACGAGATGAGCGAGCTTGATGTCGATGGGCTCATTCTCGACACAAGCGAGACGATGTCGCTCAACGATGATCTGATGGTTTCCATACCGGCGGGCAGCATGAGCGGTGAGGCCGGGCTAAAGAAATTCACAGACGCGATTGGTCAATTCAAAGCTCACGACGCAACGCATGTCATTATCGAGACATCGGGAAGCACCCATCCATGGCCCCTATTGGCAGCGATACGCGACAACAGGGATATCCAGCTTCGCGGTTTTTTGTCTGTCGTGGATACGGTCACGCTGATGCAGGACCTTGACTTTGGTCGCGCGATCGTGCCCGGCGCGTCACGCAATTTGGCAGCGGAAAAACGCGGGGTCGAAAATCTTCTTGCAGAGCAAATCATGTTCGCGAACCGCATCCTGCTGAGTAAGATGGATCGCGTGTCGATGGACGATCTGCGGACGGTGGGCGAGGCGATCCACCCCATCAATCCCGCTGCCGATATCATGGGCATGCAGTGGGGCAACGTAAACCTGACACAAGTGCTGGGCATGCCGCCTTATGACCACCACCGTGTGGCTAAGCTCGGCGCAGAGCTTGCCGAGTGGGACGAGAAGCATGGTGTGACCTCCATGTCGAGCGCAGCTGATTATGAGATTGACAGTGTGGTCTTGTCTGATCCGCGCCCGTTTCATCCGCAGCGTTTGTGGGACGTTTACAACCACTATCTCGGCACGGGCATCTATCGCAGCAAAGGCTTTTTCTGGCTCCCAACGAGAGACAATCTGCAGCTGCTTTGGAACCAAACGGCAGGTAGCGTGGGGCTCGGCGTAGTCAATTACTGGAAAATTGCCGCGCTCGAGGATGACACCTTGAACCTGACCGCTGAAGAACGCGATGGGCTGCTTGCGCGGATCGAAGGGATGTCACCCCTTTTTGGTGACCGCCACTGTCGGCTGACGGTCATTGGCGACCGCAACGGACTGCAGCCCTTTGCCGACGCGCTACGCGAATGCTTTTGCACCGATGAAGAAGTGGCGCACTGGAAGGCCGGTGGCGACTTTAACGACCCTTGGCCAAAAGAAACCGCTCGCGTTTTTTAACCTGCTCACCGATACTGCGCCGCTGCAATGAACTCGCCAAATGCCTCGCACCAAATCAGCACCGTATTGTAGGCTGCGAGATCGGTATCGGCGGGAATATCAAGCACAAACCCCTCGAACGTTTTGACAGGCCCAATCCGCGCGCTTTGGTCTTTGAGTGGCGCAAACGCGTCCTCGTGGTCAACGAAGTTTGGAACCAGGTACACCATGTAATCTGGCCACGGAGCCAATTCTCCTGCGTGAATGATCTGGCTTTCCGTGAGGCTGATTGTTCCCCTGCCCCAGTGCAGAAAATCGTTTCCCGGAAGGTCTTCGGAAATTTCGGCTGTAAAAAGCGCTTCGTTCGACATTTCTTGTAGAGTTTGCTCATCCGGCGATGGAGGCGCAGTGAGGATCGGCAGGAGATAAATGCCGAGACCCACCCCAATCGCCAAGGCGGCACCGTGCGTAATAAGTCCCAAAAGCAATTTGAACATGACCAGCTCCCTTAGGATTTACGCGGCAATGTCACAGCACAGCTACGGTCAGAGCAAGGCACAACGCGACAAATACCTGACCGCGAACCCATCCGCGCTATCTAGTGACAAACGATGATGACGCAGACACATTTACTAGTGGGCGCAGCGCTTTTTTGTTCGCCTGCACGGAGCTGGAAACAGAATGCAGCCGTTTTAGCCGGTGCGATGGCGCCCGATGCGGCGATATATGCACTTTTTACGTGGTCAAAATTCGCTGGCATTCCAGAACGCCAATTGTGGAATGAAATATACTTTTCCGAACCAATGTTGACCTACACGGCTATTGGGAACTCTGCCCCGCTTTATGCGCTCATCGCAATCCTCGGTCTCGCTGGTGTAAAAGCCATGGACGATCAACTCGTTACCTTAGAAGAACGGAGGAACGCCGTTCGGTTTCACGGGTCTACGGGTCCCCAGTACACAAATGTGCTCGTACTGTTTGGATTGGCCGCGCTTGCGCACATCGCCTTGGACTTTCCTGTCCACGCTAATGATGCGCATCCCCATTTTTGGCCCATCACTGACTGGCGGTTTACCTCACCGATTAGTTATTGGGACCCGGCATATTATGGAGACATGGTTTCCGCCGCAGAAGCTATCTTTGGCATTGTGCTCACAGTGACACTGTTTCGGCGCTTCAAAGCTCCACTCGTGCGAATTGCACTCGCTGGCCTTGCTGTGGCCTACCTAGCGGTGCCTATTTATTTTCAAATGGCTCTTGCCTGAAAGCCAAAACCTCTCGCTTAAACCAAGGATTTTTATTCGCCTTCATATTCAATGAGTGTCCGAACAGGAACTCCAAGCGCTTCTATTTTACTGCGTCCGCCAAGAGCCGGAAGATCGATTACAAAGCAGGCCGCCACCACGTCCGCACCAAGACCCTGAAGAAGCTTGGTGGCCGCTTCCGCAGTGCCGCCGGTAGCAATCAGATCATCAACTAAGATGACCTTCTCGCCTTCCACCACTGCATCCTTGTGCATCTCCATCTCGTCGACGCCATATTCGAGGCTGTAGGCGATGTTCACCGTGTCATGCGGAAGTTTGCCTTTTTTGCGAATTGGAATGAATCCCGCAGACAACTGGTGAGACATCGCTCCACCCAGAATGAATCCCCGCGCTTCGATGCCAGCTATTTTGTCAATTTTAGTCCCAGCATAGGGGTGAACGAGTTCGTCGACCGCACGGCGGAACGCGCGAGCATCCCCAAGCATCGTGGTTATATCGCGAAACACAATTCCTGGCTTGGGATAGTCTGGAATATCCCGAATAGATTTCTGCAGCGCTTCCACGATTGTCATGACGTTTCCCCAAATTCAGACAATAAAAAAGGGCGCACACGGCGCCCCAATCGTTTCGCTCTTAAAAAGCTGCCGATCAATGCTCGATGCGTGACCAAACCTGCTTTTTCGACATGTAAAGAAACGCGGCGAAGATGATGAGGAACACCATCACGCGAAAACCTGTTTCCTTCCGCTGCTCCAGCTTTGGCTCGGCAGCCCACATAAGGAATGCAGCCACGTCGCGTGCCTGCTGATCCATCGTCGCTGGTGTACCATCGTCGTACTCGATGCCATCATCATAGATTGGCTGGGCCATGGCCAACGCTTCACCGGCTACGAAGTATGGGTTGTAGTAGAGCGTGTCCGGAATGTTTGAACCTTCCGGCGGCTCTTTGTAACCGGTCAGCAAGGAGTAGATGTAGTCAGGACCGGCCTCAGCATATTGGGTAAAGATGTCGAAGACGAACGTTGGAAATCCGCGCTCCACATGGCGCGCCTTTGCGAGAAGGCTCATATCCGGCGGATATGCGCCCAATGCGGATACGGCCTCCTCACGATTTTGAAAGATCCATGGAAATTGATCAGCGGCATTTGCAGGCCGCATAAACATCTCGCCAAACTCGTTAGGCCCGTCTTCGACTTCGTATTGTGACGCCAGTTCTTTAATCTGGTCGTCATTAAATCCGAGGTCAGACAAGTTCCGGAAGGAGACGCGCTGCAAGCCGTGACATGCAGAACAGTTCTCTTGATACACCTTGAAGCCACGCTGTAGCTGAGCACGGTCGTACTTACCGAACGGTCCTGCAAAGGTCCAATCCTGCTCGCGCGGTTTATTTTTCGGGTAAGCCGCGGCACTGGCGGCGGTTATGCCAACCGCCAATGCGAGGCCTGTCGCGACAAGGGTTTTTACGAATTTCATTACTTCCATCCTTGTCGGGTGCTAGCCTTTTGTTTCCGGTGACGCAGCCGCACCTGCGAGTTGCGGTGATCCGGTTGAACCCTGCGCCGCTTGGTGTCCGAGCACGGCTTCCGTGATCGAATTCGGCGTCCGCTTTGGCTTTTCGATTTTGCCTAAAAGCGGAAGAACGATCAGAAAGAAACCAAAATAGTACGCCGTCGAAATCTGCGTGAGCAATGTGTAAATGCCTTCGGCAGGTTTTGCGCCAAGCCATCCGAGGAATACCGCGTTCGCGGCGAACGCCCAGTATGCGATCTTGTACATCGGGCGATAAACAGCAGAACGCACCTTAGATGTGTCCAGCCATGGCATCACGAACAAGACTGCAATCGCGGCAAACATTGCCAACACACCACCAAGTTTGGATGTGATCGGTCCAATATCGAACGTGATCGCACGCAGAATAGCGTAGAATGGCAAGAAGTACCATTCAGGAACGATGTGGGCCGGTGTCACTTGTGGGTTTGCTGGAATGTAGTTGTCCGCGTGTCCGAGATAGTTCGGGATGTAGAAGATGAAGTACGCAAACACCGCCATGAACACTACCAACGCAAACGCATCTTTGATGGTCGCAAACGGCGTGAAAGGCACGGTGTCGGTCTTCGTCTTAACTTCAATACCCGTTGGGTTTGTCTGCCCGGTCACGTGGAGTGCCCAAACGTGCAGAATAACAACTCCCATGATCATAAATGGGAGCAGGTAGTGCAGTGAGAAAAATCGGTTGAGTGTAGGATTATCGACCGCAAAACCGCCAAGCAGAAGCTGCTGAATCGGCTCGCCTACAACCGGAAAGGCTGTAAAGAAGCCCGTAATAACCGTCGCGCCCCAGAAGGACATCTGACCCCAAGGAAGTACGTAGCCCATAAAGGCTGTCGCCATCATCAACAGGAAAATAATGCAGCCCAGGATCCACAGCAGTTCCCGCGGAGCTTTGTAAGAGCCATAATACATGCCGCGGAAAATATGCAGATACACAGCAATGAAGAAGAATGACGCTCCGTTGGCGTGCATGTACCGCATCAGCCAGCCTGAATTCACATCACGCATGATGTGCTCCACGCTATCAAACGCGACGCTCGTCTCTGCTGCATAGTGCATTGCAAGAAACACACCGGTGACGATCTGCACGATCAACATGATCGAGAGAATGCCGCCGAATGTGTAGGCGTAATTAAGGTTGCGCGGTACTGGGTACGCAACGAATGAATCATACATCAGCCGCGGCAATGGCAGCCGCTGATCGACCCATTTTCCGACGCCTGTCGTTGGTTGATATGTACCGTGCTGTTCAAGAGCGCTCATCATAAACCTCTTATGCTTGGTCTGTGCCAATCACCAACGTGGTCTCGTTGGCGAAAACGTATGGTGGTAGTGGTAAGTTTGTTGCGGCGGGTCCGCGTAAAATCCGGCCGGTCATATCGAAAACCGATCCATGGCAGGGGCAAAACCAACCTTCGGGTGCGTTGTCCACAATGTTTGGAACGCATCCAAGGTGGGTACAATTTGCCGCCACAATGACCCAACCGGGTGCGGGTGCGGCTGCGCCGTCTCCAGCGACCCGCTGCTCTACGCTTTCAAAATCCTTGAGATCACCCTCAACGACCTCGCCAGCCGTAGAAAGCTCAGCGTCGGTTAGCTTGCGGATAAAATACGGCTTGCCGCGCCAATTTACCGTGATCACTTGCCCTTCCTCGATGGGCGAAACGTCAATTTCCACAGGAAGACCTGCCGCCAGCACGGCAGCATCCGGGGCCATGGAATCGATAAACGGCCACACAACGGCAGCCGCGCCAACCACGCCGAGCATGCCGGTTGCTACGTGGATAAAATCCCTACGAGTTGGAAGCTCGTCAGGTTGCTTTTGCGAAGCATCGCTCAAGGCAACATCCTCTCACTCTCTAAAACGCGTGCGTCATCACTCCTGAGCGCACACTCTCCATATTTTGAACTAAGATTTCCCGACAGCCATGTCCACCCGATAAGGGTCGTATTGACACTGTGTCGCGCGGTAGATGCTAGCCAAAAGCCGTTATTCAGCGGCCTCTTGCAAGGCAATAAAGCCCCCGCTTTGCCGCTGCCACAATCGCGCATACAGCCCGGTCGAATCGCTTATCAATTCGCTGTGCGACCCCATTTGGACGATTCTGCCGTTATCGATGACGATTAAACGATCCATAGCCGCAAGCGTGGAGAGACGATGCGCAATCGCAATAACCGTCTTTTCGCGCATCAGATCATCCAAATTATCTTGGATTGCCGCTTCGATTTCTGAATCGAGCGCGGACGTCGCCTCATCTAATATCAAAACAGGCGCGTCTTTCAGCATGACGCGAGCAATCGCGACCCGCTGACGCTGACCGCCGGAAAGCTTGATACCCCGCTCACCAACGTGAGCGTCGTAGCCCGTGCGTCCTTTCGGGTCGCTTGCCCCGAGTATGAACTCATGCGCTTTTGCTTTCTTTGCGGCGAGCTCAATCTCCGCCGAGGTCGCATCTTTAGCGCCGTAAGCAATATTGTCGGCCAGTGACCGATGCATCAGCGATGGCTCTTGGCTCACAACGCCAAATTGGGCACGCAATGAAGCCTGCGTCACGTCACCAATATCCACACCATCCAGCATAATGCGCCCCGATTGCGGCTCAAACAGCCGCAATAAAAGCGAAATGAGCGTGGATTTGCCCGCGCCAGACGGACCAACCAGACCGACTTTCTCGCCGGGCTTAATCTCGAAGCTCAAGCGATCGAACAACTGGAGCTGCTTCTTGCCATAGTCAAACGTCACGTCCTCAAACTGAATAAGGCCGCTCACTTTCGGCAGTACTTTAGCATTCGGGGCATCCACGATTGAAGGTTGAGCGGAGACGGTCTCCACCGCATCTTGTACCGTTGAATAGGCGCGGATGAGTCCGTTGATGTTAAACATCATCCAGCCCGACATTTGAATGAGGCGGAAAACGAGCCCCATCGTGGCCGCAATTGCACCTGTCGATATCGCCTCGGCTATCCAGCCTTGAATTGCGAGGACAGCGACGGCTGCCATCAATAGCCCGTTGAGCACCGCCACTGCGGTACGAACTGTGGTGATCATGCGCGTGAGATGCGTCACAGCGCCAAGATAGTTGGTGAGCGCTGACTTCACACCACCGTGCTCGCGACGATCGGAATCAAAAAGCTTCACGGTCAAAATATTGGTGAAGATATCGACGAGCCGACCGTTGAGCACCGCGCGCTCATTGGCGTTGTTTTTACCCGCAGCCCGCAGGCGCGGCAGCAAATGGTAAACAATGAGCGCGTAACCCCCAAACCACACCGCAACGACCAAGCCCATGCGCCAATCCAGTGTGCCGAGCACGACGATTGTCAGCACAATGAAGGTCGCAAAGGACCACAGCGATTGCAGGGTCGTGACAATGAAATCACCGGTGGACTCACCGGCCTGCATGATTTTTGTCGCTATTCGCCCCGCGAAATCATCTTGAAAAAACCCGTAGGATTGATCGGCCACTGCGCGAAACGCACGCCAGCGGATGAGCGTATAAAAACGCGGAACAATAATCTGCTGTTCGATGATCGCCGCGATGACCAGCACTAGCGCTCTTACCAATACAAGCACCACGAGCATTGTTGCCAATTCAGGCCAGTGATCTGCGATCAGAGTAGCGGGCGATGAATTATCGAGCAGGTCAATGAGCCAACCCACCCCCCAGTATAGCGCCGCATCAACAGCGCCCACCACACCGCCCGCGATCAAAAGCGCAATGAACGCCCCGCGTGCTTTCTTGGCGAAATACCATATAAAGCCGAACGCAGTGTCAGGCAGACGATCATCGGTCTCGCCAGGAAACGGATCAATGAAGCGCTCAACCTTGTTCCAAACGGGATGGTCGGTTTTACGATATTTGGGATCGGGATCAGCCCGCCAAGGCTGTGCTGCATTTCTTGCCATTACCAATATGTAGGGACTTCAGCGGTGACTTGTATAGCGCGGAGTGTTTTCGTTCACGAGATCACGAAAACTCAATCACTCCGCCGCGTCGACAATCTCCATCTGATCGAGGCCCAAGAACCCGCCTGACTGGCGGTTCCACAGTTCGGCGTAGAGACCGTCGCCTGAAGCGAGCGTAACGTGGTCGCCATCCTCGATAATTTTGCCATTGTCGATGACGATGAGACGATCCAAATTGGCAATCGTTGACAAACGGTGCGCGATGGCAATCACGGTTTTGCCGCGCATTAGCTCGTCGAGGCTTTCTTGGATCGCCGCCTCAATTTCAGAATCAAGCGCCGAAGTTGCCTCGTCCAACACCAATATCGGAGCGTTTTTCAGGAATACGCGCGCAATCGCGATGCGCTGACGCTGGCCACCGGAAAGCTTTACGCCCCGCTCGCCAACATGGGCATCATAGCCTTTTCGGCCTTGCGGATCTTCAAGCCCGAGAATGTAGTCGTGTGCGTTAGCACGTTTTGCGGCCGCGATGATTTCATCTTCGCTCGCGTCAGGCTTTCCGTAGGCAATATTATCGCGAACCGAGCGATGAAGCAGCGAGGTGTCTTGCGTCACCACCCCGATCTGACCACGCAGGCTTTCCTGCGTGACAGTCGAAATGTCTTGACCGTCAATAAGCAGCCGACCGCCTTGAAGGTCGTAGAGGCGTAGAAGCAAGTTGACGAGCGTGGACTTGCCAGCACCGGAACGTCCAACGAGCCCAAGCTTTTGGCCCGCCTTCACATGCAGCGACAAACCCTCGATCACACCTTTGTCTTTGCCATAATGGAAGCTGATTTCGTCAAACGATACGTCGCCATCGCTCACCACGAGAGGCTTGGCCGAGGCTGCATCATTCACGCGCTTCGGACGGGCAATGGTCTCCATTCCATCCAACGCGGTACCAATATTCTCAAACAGCGAGGACAATTCCCACATGATCCAGTGGGCCATGCCTTCCATCCGCAGCACAAGGCCGACCGCGATAGCAACCGCGCCGGGCGTGATGTCACCCGTCATCCACGACCATATGCCGATAGACGCGACAACCGCGAGAAGCACCGCGTTGGAGGTGGTGAGACCGAGATCGAGCCACGTGGCGTAGCGCATCTGCGGATAGACCGTATGCAAAAATCCATCCATGGAGTCCCGAGCGTATTTTTCCTCGCGCCGTGCATGGGAGAAGAGCTTAACCGTCATGATGTTGGTGTAACTATCGACGATCCTGCCGGTCATCGTCGAGCGCGCATGGCCCTGCTTTTCGGAGATATCGCGCATCTTCGGCAGAAAATATCGCAGCAGTCCCACGTAGAAGACCAACCAGCCAACAAACGGCAGCATCAACCGCCAATCAAGCGCGCCGACGAGAACAATCGTGCCGATGAAATAAACTGCTACGTAGACGGTCACATCGAAGAGCTTGATCACCACTTCGCGGACCGCCAAAGACGTCTGCATGACTTTTGTCGCGACGCGGCCCGCAAATTCATCTTGGTAAAACTCAAAGCTCTGGTCGAGCAGATAGCGGTGCGCGTCCCAGCGTATCGCCATGGGAAAATTGCCGAGAATCGACTGGTGCAAAATCGCTGAATGCAGGAACCCGAGACCGGGTATCAGTACCAAGACGACCACGCCCATCCAAAAAAGCGTCCAGCCATTGTCGGTCAGAAATGTCGCGCTGCTTTCAGTCGCCAACCAATCGACGAGCGATCCCATGAAGCTAAACAGAAGAACCTGCAGCGCGGATACGATACCAACAAGCACGGCAGAGAAAATGATAATTCCGCGGTATCCACGCGTGTAGTGCCAGCAAAACTGAACCAGCTTGCTCGGCGGCTGTTTCGCAGTGCCCGAAGGATAGGGCTCTGTTAGATTTTCGAACCATTGAAGCATGTGCTCATATAATCGTTGAAATGAGAATTTCACATGACAAAAGCGACCGCATGACAAACTCAATTCATGTCACTCTGTTTCAGCCAGACATCGCTGGCAATACGGGCACAATTCTGCGCACAGCTGCATGCCTCGGATTTCACGTCCACATCATCGAGCCAGCCGGTTTCGATGCATCCGACCGTAATCTGAAGCGCGCAGGTATGGACTATACCGAACTTGCGACACTTAACCGCCACCGCGATTGGAGTAATTTTCTAAACTGGTCCCGGAACAACAATAAGCGGCTCATTTTGCTGACGACCAAATCAGTAGAAGACTACAGCACGTTCAAATACTCAGGTGACGACGTCCTGATCTTTGGTCGCGAGAGCGCTGGCGCGCCGGAATATGTCCATGACGCTGCGCACCAACGCCTCACAATCCCGATGCAAGAGGGCGCAAGATCACTCAATCTGGCGGTCAGCGTGGGAATTGTTGCTGCCCATGCGGCATCGCACTTAGGCGGGTGACAGCAGACGCTTCATGTCTCTGTGTTCAATCCCCGCTTCCAGATAGCTGGCTGAACAGACCTCAAAGCCCAGCCGTTCGTAAAACGGTATCGCGTGAACCTGGCTTGAGAGGAAAGCCGGTCTGCGGTCCGTATCCAATTCTCTCAAATCATGGAGAATAGTCGCCATAATCGCGCCGCCAAAACCGCGGCCCTGATATGCTTCCAGCACCGCAACACGTTGAATTTTTAATTTATCCGGCAGCGGCATCACCCGCGCTGTGGCGAAGGAAACATCGCTATCAAAGCCCAACCAATGCATGCATTGGCGATCACGGCCATCTACCTCAAGATCTTGCGGAACGTTCTGGCCTTCCACGAATACGACCCTGCGAATTTCATGACAAAGCGGCAGTTCACCAGGCATTATGGCCCGGCGAAAGATCACATGGTTTTCGGTCATCAGTCGGCGCTCGGCAGCCGCCTCATCGTGAACTCAATCACATCGCCATCCAACACACGCCAACTTTCCACTTGTGTCCAATAGGCGGCTTTCGGGAACTTCGTGAACCAGTTGCGAGCCACCGCTCGCGCTTCTTCCCGCTCCATCCGATAGGTTTCACGAATAAAGCCCGATGACGCCGCCGCTTTTCGCGAGCGTGCAAGCTGACGGGAAACAATATCACGCGGTGCTTTTGGTGTAGGCACATGAACCTCCAACATAAATACTAAACTGTGATTCTAGGGCGATTCCAAGTCCCAATTTGCGGCTTTGTGCACTGCACCTACGCAGGGTTGGCAAAGCACACCCGTCGCGCTACTCCAACAAAAACACTTGCACGAAAAAATTATGACCAAAAGACCCGAACTCCCGGTCGGCCTCCCCGCTGACATCGAAGATAAAAAACAAAGCGCCGAGCAATGGTTCCAGACGATCCGTGATCGAATTTGTTCAGAGTTCGAAAAGCTTGAAGATGACGTAACCGGGCAGTTTTCTGAATATGCACCGGGCCGGTTCGAACAGACCGAATGGCAACGTGATGAAGGGCGTGGCGGCGGCGGCACAATGTCGATGATGACGGGTCGTGTGTTTGAAAAAGTCGGGGTGCACACCTCAACCGTTTATGGCGAGTTCTCTGAGGAATTTCGCGACCAAATTCCCGGTGCCAAAGACGATCCGCGCTTTTGGGCGTCTGGCATTTCCCTTATTGCGCATCCACAAAATCCAAACGTGCCAGCCGTTCACATGAATACGCGTATGGTGGTGACATCCTCTTGGTGGTTTGGCGGCGGCGCGGACCTGACGCCAGTGCTAGACCGCAGACGAACCCAGACTGATCCCGACAGTATCACTTTCCACAAAGCTTATGAGCTTTGCTGCTCCAAGCACGCAAATGTCGATTACCCATACGTGAAGCAGTGGTGTGATGAGTATTTCCACCTGCATCATCGTAACGAACCGCGCGGCATTGGCGGCATCTTCTATGACTGGCAGCATTCGGCAGAAGACGCAGGTGGCTGGGATGCCGACTTCGCGCTCACCCAAGACGTCGGCAAAACCTTCGCAATCGTGTACCCGCATCTGGTGCGTAAAAACTTCAACAACAACTGGACTGACGCTGACCGCGAAGAGCAGTTGGTGCGCCGAGGCCGCTATGTCGAATTCAACTTGCTTTACGATCGCGGTACGATCTTTGGTCTGAAGACGGGCGGAAATGTGGATTCCATTCTTTCCAGCATGCCACCCGCGGTGAAATGGCCGTGATTGGCACCGAGCACTGATCCTTGCCGATGAAGGCCATGGCCGAATTGTTGGTGCAATTTCCACGCGATGGTCGGGTGGAGTGGATTGGAATTCGGCCCGCCCGCCGCGAGCCACTTAGGGCAGTCGAAACCGTTGAAATCACCGAGACCGGGTTGGCAGGCGATCATCGGTCAAAGCCGGGAAAACGTGCTGTCACGCTCATTCAAGCTGAGCATCTTCCGGTCATCGAACGACTTTGCGGTCTCGAAGAAGTCGATCCAGCCACATTGCGCCGAAATATTTTGGTGTCCGACATTAATCTCATGGCGCTAAAGGGCAGAGAATTCGACATCGGCTCAGCCACGCTTCGCGGCGTCGACCCATGTGCGCCGTGTTCCCGCATGGAAGAACTGCTTGGCCCCGGCGGCTACAATGCTATGCGCGGCCATGGTGGCATCACAGCAGAAGTGCTCACGCCGGGGACCGTTTGTGTTGGCGATGCGATCTCGGCGATTAAACCCGACTAAGGCAGGTCGAGAGCAGCTCCTGCCGCGATGCTTTGAACCCGGAGCCAACCCATTTTTTTTCAGCTTGTGAAAGCAAGAGGCCAAGGTCCGGGCCTGCCTCTATTCCCGCGTCCAAGAAGTCCTGACCAGACACAGGGAGCGCAGGCTTTTCATACTTTTCGGCGCGCGAGAATAGGCCATAAAGCCGTGCCACGACCGCCGGGTCGCCACTGCCCTCGCCGACTTTCCAGCGCTGATTAGCGATGTCGAGCATGAGGCGATCCAAAACAGCGCGCCCGTCGCTCCAATACAGATGCTCGTCGAACTCTCGATCACCGATATCGTGGGAAAGGGAAGGCTGGTCAGCCCATGCAAGGAGTCTGTCACGCACGAGATTTGGCAATTTCCAGCGTTTGGACAGTTCGCGAACACGGGTCTCGTTTGGCGGAATGATGCTCGCCAGACGAATTATCGGATCGGGCGTCCAGCCAAACGCTTGCTCTGCGTCCACCAAGCCGTGGATTGCGTCGATCCCCCAGTTCTCGCTCTCTGGCAACAGCGCGGTCAGAACGCCGGACTGGCGCATCCAAAGAAGCGCGCGCTGCGGTTGCTTAGCGCCAAACAACTTTGACATCTCCTGCCAAACGCGCTCGGCGGAAAGATCGCTTAACCCTTCTTTCAACCGCGCACAGGCCTTAAGTCCCGCTGCGTCCGGCCGACCATATCCGTACTGAGCAAAGAAGCGGAAAAAGCGCAGCACACGCAGATAGTCTTCGCGGATGCGCGTCTCTGGATCGCCAACAAACTTCACCAATCGCGCGTCAAGGTCCGCCCGACCGTGGAGCGGGTCAAGCACCTCACCGTCCCGCGTCATATAGAGCGCATTCATCGTGAAATCGCGACGGCTAGCGTCCTTCGTCCAGTCGGTCCCGTACTTTACAATTGCATGTCGCCCATCGGTTTCCACGTCTTCGCGAAGTGTCGTCACCTCGTAGGTATCGCCATCGATTACCGCTGTGACCGTGCCATGATCAAAACCGGTTTTCACGACCTTGATACCGTGGTGGCTCAAGGCCTCAATTACGTCGGCAGGAACTAACGTAGTGGACAGATCGATATCAGTATTGGGTTCCCCTAGCAGCGCGTTGCGAACAGCGCCGCCGTTCACGCGCGCTTCGCCGCCCGCAGCTTCAAGCGCATCAAACACATGTTGCAGCGTTTGTTTGCCCAACCACTCTATATTGAGACCCGTGCTCAATCCTTTTCCCCCAACCAAATTGCCATCATGCGACTTATACCGGCCGTGACGCCCCAGATATATCGGTCGTGATAAGGCACCTCATAGAAAAAGCGCTCATTGCCATTCCAGAACCGCGAAACGAGCTTGTAGTTTTCCTCGCGCATGAGAAAATCCAAGGGCACCGTGAATACATTGTCCACTTCGTCGGGATTTGCTTTGACACGCGCCGCATGGCTGACGCGCGCGACCACAGGCGAAATTCGAAATCCCGAACCCGAAATGTAGACCGGCAATTCACCAATCAAATCAAGCTCGTCACGGCGAATACCGATTTCCTCTTCGCATTCACGCATCGCCGCGCTCACACTGTCGGCGTCTTCCGGGTCGATTTTTCCACCGGGAAAGGCGATTTGGCCCGAATGCGTGCGGAGACTCTTCGTGCGCTGCGTGAGATAAACGTGCGGATCGTCGCTGTCAGTCAGTCCGATCAGCACTGCCGCATCGGTTCGGGCATTGTTACGGATATGATCGGTGAGATGAGGATTGTAATCAAAGTCACCGTGCTCGCGACTGAGCGGATCGCGATCAACCAAGGCAGACCGAACGGAAGATACCGTCCATATTTTCGCATCTGCCAACACCTAGTTCACCGTCTCTTTCAACTTCTCGCTTTCCATCACTGGGAAAAACACGCCGCACGACGAAATGCCAAACATCGACTTTCCATCAACTTGCTCGTGTGATCCCAGAGACAGAAGCTCTTGCGCTAGCGATCTGGAAACCAGCGCCTCCAACCGCCCTCGTACGCAAACATAGGGCTTCACGCCCCCATTTTCAGTGTCCGTTTCAAATCGCAGACTATGATCGGGACCAATCGTCGTAAGATCGCCAAGCGACGTCTGGAATGTGATAGCCTGACGAGCCGCATCTTCCGTCACCGCCATATCCACCGCCAGAAAATGTGCGTCTTCGACTTTAATTGCGAGCTTTTCTACCGGCGTAACAAGATAGGTGATGCCGTCTTCATCTTTCCGCAAAACGCTGGCGAAAAGCTTCACCATCGCATGGCGGGTGATCGGCGTTCCGAGATAATACCACGAACCGTCGGCGCGGATTTCAATGTCGATCTCGCCGCAAAGATCAGGTTCCCATCTCTCCACCGGGCGGACCGATGAAGAATTGCCATCCCTCACGCGGAGCATGGCTTCCAATTTTTGCAGCCCATCTGCCATCAAACTGTGCCCTCTTGCGGTCACAATGGTCTTTGACCTTTGAGCCATAATCAGCGTTGATGCTCTTGTCAGTACCCGCGATTGATTTACGTTCAAATTCACAAGCTAGGAGCCATTTATGAGCGTGCACACCTCCCCGGAAAAAACCGATCCTAAGAAGATTGTGGCGGAGGCTGAAAAAGCACTTCAGGATTTGAAAAACGCAAAAGAGGAAATCGCAAATGTGATCTACGGCCAGGAAGCCGTTATCCAAAATGCGATTGTTGCTATTCTCTCCGGCGGGCACGCCCTGTTGGTGGGCGTACCAGGTCTTGCCAAAACAAAACTTGTCGACACGCTTGGCACTGTGCTGGGCCTAAAATCAGGCCGCATTCAATTTACGCCTGACTTGATGCCAGCCGACATTCTAGGTTCCGAAGTGCTGGAGGAAGACGAGAATGGGAAACGCTCGTTCCGCTTCATTAAGGGTCCAATTTTCGCACAACTTCTTATGGCCGATGAGGTGAACCGCGCCAGCCCGCGCACCCAGTCGGCACTGCTGCAGGCCATGCAGGAATACAACGTGACCGTGGCCGGGCATAATCATAAACTGCCCGCTCCCTTCCACGTTCTGGCGACCCAGAACCCGCTGGAGCAGGAAGGCACATACCCACTTCCCGAAGCGCAGCTTGATCGCTTCTTGATGCAAATCGACGTGGACTATCCAGAGGCTGAAGCCGAACGCCAGATCATGCTGCAAACCACAGGCACGGTGGACGGCACCGCAGGCGCAATTCTCACAACTGCAAAGCTGAAAGCAATGCAGACACTGGTTCGCCAAATGCCAGTGCCGGAAAGCGTCGTCGAAGGCATCTTGAAGCTGGTTAGGTCTGCGCGTCCGGGTTCAGGTACAGACCTCGTTGAAAAGCATGTGAACTGGGGACCCGGCCCACGCGCTGGACAGGCTTTGATGCTCTGCGTCCGCGCACGCGCCCTTTATGATGGTCGGTTAGCCCCGTCGATAGACGACGTAAAAGCGCTAGCAGAACCGGTGTTGCAACACCGGATGGCGCTATCATTTACCGCGCGGGCTGATGGTGTAACGATCCAATCGGTTATCGACGATCTGGTTTCGACACTGGATTGAGGCACAAAGCTTGGCACCCATAGGCACGATAACCAATCCGTCTGACCGCCTCGATGCGCTTGGCCGCTCACGTGATCGTGCTGCCCTAATTCCAGAACTCGTCGTTGAAGCGGGCAAGATTGCCAACACGGTCATCAGCGGCTGGCACGGGCGCAAAAAGCGCGGCATTGGCGAGAATTTCTGGCAATATCGACCCTATGCCGAGGGCGAGACGCTTGCTCGCATTGACTGGCGGCGTTCTGCACGTGGTGACGAAACCTTTGTCCGCGATTTGGAATGGGAAGCCGCGCACACGGTGTGGATCTGGTGCGATCAGAGCCCTTCCATGCTGTACAAATCCAAAAATGCACGCATTTCTAAAGAGCACCGCGCAATGGTGCTTGCTTTTTCCATGGCTGAGCTTTTGTCCCGGGCAGGTGAGCGCGTGGGTTATCCCGGTCTTCTAAAACCGGTGATGTCACGGCACGGCGCGGAAAGACTAGCGGGCGCGTTGAGTGCGTCAAACGCTGCCGATATTAGCGGCGCAAAAAGGCCCGCACTAGAAAGCATCCAGCGTTTTTCAGACCTTGTGGTGATCAGCGATTTTCTCGACCCCGTTTCTGAAACGGAAGAGTTGATAGACGCCATCGCGGCACGAGGGACCCGCGCCCATTTCATAGAGGTCATCGATCCCGCTGAGGAAGTGTTTCCTTATTCAGGGCGTGTGGAATTCACAGACCCGGAAACCGGCCAGAAACTCACCGCAGGCAAAGCGCAGGAATGGACGGACGATTATCGAAACATGATGGTCGCCCGTCGCGAAATGCTGGCTTCCCATTGCCGACGTCTGGGCTGGTCATTCAGCGTTTCTCACACCGACGTGGCCGCGACCGACGCTCTACTAAACACATACGCGCACATGAGCGGCAACGTCGCAGATGACACCAGACGGGGCTGATTGATGACGTTTGGTGCACCGCTTCTCCTTCTAGGCCTCTTCACGCTTCCTGCGATCTGGTGGTTGTTGCGACTGACACCTCCCAAGCCCCAAGCTGAGGTTTTTCCACCGCTCCGGCTGTTGGCCAAACTAGTTCGGCAGGAAGAGACGCCCGCCCAGAGCCCGTGGTGGCTCACCGTGCTCCGTTTGCTTCTCGCATCTCTCGTGATTTTCGCGCTGGCCCGGCCCTTGCTAAACCCGGACCAACTGGCGCTACAGGGATCCGGCCCGGTCCTGCTGATGGTCGATAATGGATGGGCGAGACCCGATGAATGGCAACAGCGTGTCGATCAAGCTCGTCGGATTATCGAAGAGGCCTCCGCCGATGATCGCTTAATCGCGGTCACCACAACGGTGGCCTCCCGCTCAACTGCGCCTACGCTCGCCTCTGCCGATCAAGCGCTCACCCAAATTGAAGCCGTTCGCCCGATTGCCGCAAAGCCGGACCGCACCGCTGCTATGCAACGTCTCATTGCGGCCCTGGGCGAGACGCCAACGAACAGTGCAGAACTCATCGTGCTTTCCGACGGGTTAGAGCATCAACCGGACACAGAGAACGACGGCGTCGCGAGCTTTCTTGACCGCACCGATTTTTCTACGATCTCAGTTTACGCATCAACGGCGCAAACTTCCCCCGTGCTTGCGCTGTCCGGAGCAGACAATGGCTCTGAATCGCTCATAGTTTCCGCCTCCTCGCTCGGAGGTATCACTGCCGGTCGCACTGTATCAGCCTATGACGCCCGATCACGTGTGATCTCCCAAGCGCAGCTGTCCCGGAACGAAGAGACCGGCGAAATTACTGCATCGTTCGACGAACCGTTCCAACTGCGCAACGACTTCGCATGGTTGTCAATCGATGGAGAAAACCATGCAGGCGCGGTCTGGTTGCTTGATGATTCTGACCGCCGCCGCCGCGTTGCGCTCCTCTCTGGCATTTCTGCTGATACAGCCCAGCCTTTGCTTTCGCCTCTTTTCTATATCCGCCGCGCGCTGGAGCCATTCACCGACATCATCGAGGGTCGCACCGGCGATTTGGTTACGGACATACCGGAACTGCTGGAACAAAACCCTGCGATGTTCGTCATGGCAGACATAGGTATCATCCCGCCATTGGCTTTGGATGCTGTGCGAGAATGGCTTGATGCAGGGGGAACCCTGGTACGCTTCGCCGGACCGCGACTAGCATCACAGAGCGATGTCGATCCGCTTCTTCCCGTCGAGCTTCGGCTCGGTGAACGATCACTGACGGGCGCACTTTCATGGACCCAACCTCAGGCGGTCGCGTCGTTCCCGGCGGCAAGCCCTTTTGCTGACATCGGCGCACCTGCAGACGTAACCGTATCGCGCCAGATTTTAGCAGAGCCGAGCGTTGAACTGAACGACCGAACGTGGGCAACGCTAGAAGACGGCACGCCACTGGTGACAGGCATTCAACAAGGCCGCGGCACGATGGTGTTATTTCACGTTACCGCCGAAGCGACATGGTCCAACTTGCCGATCAGCGGCACTTTCGTAGAGATGTTGCGCCGCATCGCCGAACTTGGCTCAAACACAGGCAGCGGTGGCGGCGCACAGGATTCCGAAAGCGCAGTGACCTTTGCGCCTGCACGCATCCTCACAGCAAACGGAAACCTGTTGCCGCCCAACGGTGAT
This sequence comes from Pseudomonadota bacterium, assembly GCA_038745535.1. GTDB lineage: Bacteria > Pseudomonadota > Alphaproteobacteria > Rhizobiales > Rhizobiaceae > JBCDLI01. The sequence goes on from JBCDLI010000018.1 coordinate 27,494, forward strand.
GTGGAGCCGGTGACGCTCGAGCAAGTCATCGACGGGACGACGACCTTCGAACATCCGGCGGGATTGTATGGCTCAACGGGCGCATTTTCGGCTTTGAATGCGATGCAGCGCGGAGGAGAGCTGCAAGCGCTTGATACGGAGAGCATTCCGGCTGAGGCGCAATTCATCGCCTATCCAGAGCAGTCTCAAACAAGCCTTGTTCCATGGCTACTGGCCGCAGCGATGATACTCCTCCTTCTCGATACGATTGTTGTTCTTTGGATAAACGGAAAGTTCTCGGAAATGCGTCGAAGCTTTGCCGCACGGACCGCCACATGGTTTATCGCTGCCACCGTCGCGACTTCGCTAGCCATCGGTGAGACATCGGCGCAGGAGATGTTGCTCGAGGCCGAAGCCGATGATGTCCCCGCCATTGAGATGACGTCCGTGACGCGGATTGCCTACGTGATCACAGGTGCAGGACAAACCGATGCGACCACCGAGCAGGGTTTGAACGGACTATCGCGGTTCATTGCCTCGCGCACAGCACTTGAGCCAGGCGAGCCGGTGGGCGTGGACCTCGAAACAGATGAATTGGCGTTCTTTCCGCTCATCTATTACGCCATTGATGCCAACGCGACAAAACCGTCAGATGAAGCCATCGCGCGGCTGGACGCCTACATGCAGAACGGCGGCACGGTGCTTTTTGACACCCGCGACGACCTCATGAGCTCGTTTAATGGCCAAACAGCAGAGAACACTTATCTGCGCGAACTCTTGAGCAGCCTGAACATCCCACCGCTTGAACCTGTTCCGCCAGACCATGTTCTGACGAAGTCATTCTACATTCTGGAGAGCTTTCCCGGGCGCTATGCTGGCTCACCCCTCTGGGTGGAAGCACTGCCAGATGGCGAGCAGCGCGAGGATCGTCCGGTGCGTTCCGGCGACGGGGTCAGTCCCATACTCATCACCGGCAATGATTTTGCAGCCGCCTGGGCGCTGGACGAACAGGGTGCGCCCTTGGCAGCGGTCAGCGGTGGCGATCCGCTGCAGCGCATTTACGCGTTTCGAACCGGCGTCAATATCATGATGTATATGCTGACCGGAAACTACAAAGCCGATCAGGTCCACGTGCCCGCTATTCTTGAACGGCTGGGCCAGTAGATGACAAACCTTAACCTCGTCTTTGAGCCTTTCTTTCCGTGGCTCGTGTTGGCTGTGCTGATCCTGCCAGTCGCTCTTTTGGTGGCATGGGCCCTGTGGACGAAAAGTGCAGGTGCCGCCGTGCGTGCGCTGGCGCTTGCTGCGTTGGCACTCGCGCTCGCAAACCCCGTCCTCGTTCAAGAAGAACGCGTGGCGCAGCCATCCACCGTCGCGCTGATCGTCGATGAAAGCCAAAGCCAAAGACTGGAAGGGCGCTCGGAAGATACCGAAACCGCCGTCGCAGCATTGACGGAGCAGCTAGGCGAAATGCCCGAGGTTGAGCTTCGCACCGTGCGTATTTCAAGCACCGGCGAAAATGGTCCGAACTCTGAAACCCGCCTGTTTGACGCGCTCTCAACCACATTTGCCGATGTCGCGCCGTCACGTATCGGCGGTGCAATTATCGTGTCAGATGGGCAGGTGCACGATGCACCGGAAACCGCAGACAGCTTCGGTTTCGAGGGGCCGCTGCATGCACTCATTACAGGGCGGCCAGACGAATTTGATCGTCGCGTTGAGATTGTCCAAGCGCCGCGCTTTTCGATCATCAATCAAGACTTAACGGTCAACTACCGTGTCATCGACGAGGGCCGCGAAAGCACAACGCCCGTCGAAATTGAGGTTTACCGAAACGGGGAACTGCTATCGATTGAGCCCGCTGTTCCGGGCGAAGATGTCGATTTCACTATGCAGCTGGACCGCGCGGGTAAGAATATTATCGAGTTCCGCGCTGAAGTTGCCGACGGTGAATTGACCGAAACAAACAATCGCGCCGTGGTGCGCATTGAAGGCATCCGTGAAAACCTACGCGTGCTGCTCGTTTCCGGCGAACCTCATACCGGCGAACGCGCATGGCGAAATCTTTTGAAGTCAGATGCGTCCGTTGATCTTGTCCACTTCACCATTTTGCGACCGCCAGAAAAGCAGGATGGCACGCCGATCAACGAGCTATCGCTCATCGCCTTTCCCACACGCGAGTTGTTTGTGGAGAAGATTGAGGATTTCGACCTGATCATCTTCGACCGCTATCAAAACCGAAACGTGTTGCCGCTGCTCTACTACGACTACATATCCGAATATGTCCGCAACGGCGGGGCGCTCCTGATCGCTGCGGGACCCGAATATGCCGCGCGCGGATCGCTCGCGCAGACGCCTCTCGTGGGCAGTCTGCCTGCTTTGCCTTCAGGTACGGTAGCGGAAGTTGGTTTTCGACCAAGCGTAACCGAGCAAGGCAACCGCCATCCCGTCACGCGCGATCTCACCGAGGGCACAAACTTTAGCGCAGATAATTGGGGCCGTTGGCTGCGCATCGTAGATGTTGATGACACCGATGGAACAGTGGTCCTGGAGGGCGCCGACGACCGGCCGCTTCTCATTCTCGAGCGCGTCGGGGAAGGTCGCGTAGGCCTCATGCTTTCTGACCAAGGCTGGCTTTGGGCGCGCGGTTTTGAAGGCGGAGGCCCTTATCTTAACCTGTATCGCCGCACAGCCCATTGGCTCATGCGCGAACCCGATTTGGAAGAGGAAACACTGTCCGCAGAAGGTTCGGCGTCAAGTCTCACCATTACGCGTCAGACGATGGCCGACGAAGTGGATGAAGCGGTCATTACCACGCCTTCGGGCGATGAAATAGCGACCGGACTTACCGAGGTCGAAGACGGTATCTTCGAGACGGAGGTCGAGATTGACGAGATTGGGTTGTATCGCGTTACCAATGGCGACCTGACCGCTCTCGCCAATGTCGGACCAGTGGACGCGCCCGAGTTCCGCGATATGCTCTCGACGACTGAACGCTTGGCCGTTGCTTCAGACGCAACGGGTGGAGAAGTGAGGAGATTGCGCAACAGCGCGGGTCTCCTCGACGGCCTAGACGTCCCGGATGTCCGTGCTGTCAGAGCAAGTGCTTCTAAAAGCGGAAACGGTTGGATCGGCTTGAATATGTCAACGCAGACCCGGCTCGTTGGCGTTGAGCGTCAGTCGCTTTTCGGCGGTCTTTTGGGGTTGGCCGTATTGCTCGCGGCTTTTGCAGCCATGTGGTGGCGCGAAGGCCAAGCCTAAATCCCCGCCTATGCTGCGTAGCAAACCCTACCGGATAGCTCCATACGTTTATCCGGCTTTAGCCAATTTATTAGCAAGCGCTTCCGGTCCACTGGACCGGGCATATCAATCAATCCTGTGACCACCTCGAAACCGTAGGGCTTGTAGAAAGCCTCATCGCCGACAAGGAGTATGAAGGCCGCATCGGATTCACGACCGGATTTGACTGCAGCAGTCATCAATGAACGGCCGATGCCCTGCCCCTTGAGAGTTGGATCAACCGCAAGAGGACCGAGCAAAAGACCTTGCAATTCGGCATCGCCGACGCTCACCCAAGTCAAGCGAACCGAACCCACAAGCCGCTTCGTGCCATCCAGATCGACGATTGCACACGACGACAATGAGAGATCGTGTGGGCCCTCTTCGCGCAGACGGAATGCGGCACGGGCAAACCGTCCCGGACCGAAGGTAAGTGCATGCAGCTGCTCGATGGCGGAAGAATTTTCAGGGCTTTCAGGCGCAATAGTATAGTGGGACATGGAAGAAATCAGCTTGTTCAAAAATGCAACGAGAGTCGGCGCGCGCGCAGGCGGCCAAGTTCATCGTCGCAAGTTGCTGTTCATCTTCTTCGACATGGTCGCGCACTATCACTCCTGTTTGCTACCGTCCAGCGCTGAAAACGGGTGCCAGACCGTGACGTTGCCCCACCCGGTAAACGCACCGTCTACCCATCATTGCGTGAAATCTGCCGCCAAGGCGATATCTACTAAGCAGGTAAAGTACGGAGCACGACATGGGCCTGCTAGTTGACGGCGTCTGGCACGACAAATGGTATGACACGAAAAAGTCTGGTGGCCGATTTGTCCGGTCTGAATCTGCATTTCGAAATTGGATCACGGCAGACGGCTCCGCGGGACCGTCGGGCAAAGATGGCTTCAAAGCGGAGAGCGGGCGCTATCATCTGTATGTCTCGCTCGCCTGTCCATGGGCGCACCGCGCGCTTATCTTCCGCGAACTGAAGGACCTAACCGATCACATAGATGTTTCGGTCGTTGACCATTTTATGGGGTCCGAAGGCTGGACTTTTGAAGGCGACAGCACCGGCGACAATCTGTTCGGTTCATCCCGAATGCACCAAGTCTACACCCGCGCTCGGAACGACTATTCCGGCCGCGTCACAGTTCCCGTTTTGTGGGACAAACAGCAAAACACCATTGTCTCCAATGAGTCGTCGGAGATCATTCGGATGCTCAATGATGCCTTCCATGGCATCACTGGAAACACCCTCGACTTCTACTCTGAGCACCTGCGCGATGAGATCGACGCGGTGAATAAGCGCGTCTATTCCGCGATCAATAATGGCGTTTACAAATCCGGCTTTGCCACCACCAAAGAAGCCTACGAGGAGGCAGTCACCGAGCTCTTCAAAGGTCTTGATGAGATGGAAGAACGCCTTGGTGGGCAGCGCTACCTTGTGGGCGACGAGATCACCGAGGCCGACTGGCGTCTGTTTACGACCCTCATCCGCTTTGACGCCGTCTATGTCGGTCACTTCAAGTGCAACATCAGACGCATCGACGATTACGCGAACCTCTCAAACTACATGCGCGAACTCTATCAATGGCCCGGTGTCGCCAAGACAGTCGACATGGAGCACATCAAAAAACACTATTACGCCAGCCACGAGTCGATAAACCCAACGCGTATTGTACCGGTCGGCCCAGAGCTTGATTTTGACCGACCTCACGACCGAGACCGCTTTAGCTCCAAAAAGCCGAGACTTGCTGCCGGTTAAGCGCTTCTTCAATGCGTGTTCGGCTGCTGGACGAAAGGTCGTCCGGCAGCTCGTGTAATGCGAAGAAACGTGCTTCCAAAATTTCGCGATCAGCCTGTTTAGGCGCTGTCTGCGTGACGCCGTTGCAACGGTAAACGAGCACGTGGTCCCTTCGACTTACGGCACGATTAAAGTGCACCGATTGCAGAAATGGCTCTTCTACAAGTTCAACATTTGCCTCTTCATTGAGTTCTTTGCGCAGCGCATCGACAGCGGTTTCGCCGGGCTCAACGCCACCACCGCATAAGTGCCAGCCGGGCACGTAGGTGTGCTTCACAAGCAATATTCGTCCATTTTGATCAAAGGCGAGTGCGCGAACACCGAGTGTCATCGGTCGCGATATTCGAAACCACAGGTGAAACAGCTGCGTGCGTAAACTCATAGATCCCGGCTAACAGTCAGCGAAAGAACCGACAAGGTGAAGGCACATTGCGCACCTTGTGTTTTGCTCCTCGAAAGCTAGTCAGACGGCGATGACGTTTCGCCTTGCACACATATCCGACATTCATTTGGGACCGCTACCAAAGGCCGGATTTCGTGATCTACTGTCCAAACGCGTCACCGGCTATGTGAATTGGCACCGTAATCGTGGCAAAAAACGCGATCCTGAAATACTCAGCGCTCTCCTCGAGCGGTTGCAAATCGACCGGTCCGATCATTTGGCGATCACCGGCGACCTCATCAATATTGGCCTCGACGAGGAGATTGAAAACGCGGGTCTGTGGCTGGAGGCGCTAGGAAAGCCCAAGAATGTAACGGTCGTTCCAGGCAATCACGACGCCTATGTTCGCGACACGTTGGCGAAGGCGCTCGCACGTTGGCAGGGTTATATCACCGGCGATGACGGCGCGGACATCACTTCAAATGACGATTTCCCAACGCTTCGTATACGGGACAACGTCGCAATCATTGGCGTAAACAGCGCAATAGTCACAGCCCCGTTTGTCGCTGCAGGTCGTGTAGAAACCGAACAGTGCGAGCGCCTAACAGAAATTCTAATGCAGGCGGCAAAAGATGCGCTTTTCCGCGTGGTTCTGATCCACCATCCACCCATTCGCGGTGCGACCCGCCCGCAAAAACGGCTATACGGGATTGGTAATTTTCAACGGACAATTTTGGAGGTCGGCGCGGAGCTCATACTGCACGGTCATACCCATTTGCCACAACGGCATGTGATCTCAGATCGGTTTGGACGTCAAATTCCCGTGCTCGGTGTCCCGTCTGCTAGCGAAGGACTAGACGGAAGGAAGCCCGCCTCCGGCTACAATCTATTCGAAATCGAACGCGATGAGAACGCAGACGCATGGCGACTGGCGATGCGCTATGAGGGCTATACGGGCCCGGCCTCAGGTTTCACGATGCGCGAGCAACGCGTCTACGACATTCCATTTACGGGGTCTTAGCCAAGCCGCCCCGTACTCCACAGGAGCACAGCAAAAACCACGCCGATAAATGCCAAAATCACGAAGAGCGATGCAAACGCACGTGCGGTAGAAGGTTCAGCCTGATTCTTAAGAGTAGATGCCGGAACCTGCGGTTGCGCCTTCCTCTGCCGCTCGTCGACCTTTGCATCATCCTGCAGGTTTTGAGCATCAGAGCGCTCAGTGTCAGCCTCACTCACTGTACTTGCCGCGTGCTGTTCACGAAGCGACAGGACGTCGCCTGCCAGCACCTGCTCGCGCTCATGGAGACGACCGGCGATATAGCGAACAACTGCTTCTTTTATCGGCTCAATCTCGATCGCTTCTGCAAGCACGATACGGCCTAACCGCGTGTCACGCACAAACCGATAGGTGCGGCGATCACGGCCCATCATCACGTGCGCGGTCGCATCAATCCAAAAACGCGGCTGCAGACCTGATGAGATTGCAAAATCAAAACGATCATCCTGTGTCGGGACGTCGGCTATGACATCACTCAATTCATTGCCGAGGATCTCAAGTCGAGCGCGATCTGCATCGCGCATCTCAACAACCACATCATTCCGGTCGGCAGCCGCGATTTTGATATCGCGAAGTGCCGTTTTCAAAACCGAAACGTTAGAACCAACTTCGCCTTCTCTATCCGCACCCATAGCGAGAACCCTGCTCTGTTCATGTTTTGTTAACACTAGGAGCTGCCAAAGGCGAGTCAAAGGTGCGGTGTGGTGGTGAGAACTCTCTACAGCCGGTCAAACAAAAGGCGTGCCACAAGCGCATCGCGTTCGTAGACATCTTTGTGGAAATACGGAATTCCATCGTCGTCGATCCAAGCAGAGAAGTAAGCGAGATGAACGGGAACGCGCGCTTGGAGGTTCACGCGCGTGATTTTCCGTGACCCGATGATCCTATCAATTTCAGCGCGTGACTTGCTTTGATCAAGGCTAAACAACAGGGCAGCAAATTCCAACGGCTTCACAATGCGGATACACCCCGATGAAAATGCGCGCCCCGTGCGCGCAAACAATTGCCGCGATGGCGTGTCGTGCAGATAAACGCTGAACTTGTTGGGGAACATGAATTTCACCTGACCGAGCACGTTTTTTGGCCCTGGGTCCTGCACGAGACGATAGGGAAAGCGTGACCGGGAAACCGAACTCCAGTCCACCGCATAGGGGTTCACGACAGCATCGTTTCCAGTCCAGCCGGAATAGATTGTGAAGCCGTTGCGCTCGGCGTAGGATGGGTCTTTCTTAAGCAGCGGCAGCTTTGAACGCACCGCAATAGAAGTCGGCACCGTCCACGTCGGATTAAACTCCGCATAGCGAATTTGGTCCGAGAACATTGGCGTTTTGTGAAATGGTTTGCCAACGATCACATCGCGGCGATCAACGACGCGGCCACCGTCAATGGTGAACATCTCAAAGGCAGCCTGATTGACGAACACGTGTCGTGAACCGAGATCGACCGGCAGCCACCGCCAGCGCTCCATGTTGACCACAATTTGCCGAACACGCTCGTCCGCGGTCACGTTCATCGCACCGAATGTTGCTGGTCCCGCAATGCCATCAGCATCAAGACCGTGACGCTTTTGAAAGTGCTCAATGACCGACTTGAGATCGTCATCATAGACATCAGGCTCTGCCGCGTTCAGGCCACTGTAGCCGCGTGAAGTAAGGTTGCGGCGGATATCCACGACCCGCGGATCGCGCATACCCGGCTTTAGCACTGCGCCTTCGCGAACAAGGGGCCAGCCGCCGCGATCGGCAAGCGCTCGATATCCGGCTAACATCTGCCTCAACTGATAATACTGCCGATGCTTAGGCGCGAGCGATCTAAGCGTTTCGGAAACACCTCGGGTCGCAACCGAGCTGAGCCACGCGCCCGCGTCGGTTTCTTTTCGCGCGATCACAATTTCCGGGTCGGTTACCGAAGGGGTAGTTCGCCCCGCATGCAAGTCGCGGGCAAAGGCTATGAAAGCCTGGCTCATAGCGAGCTCAAATCCAAACGCGTCGCTGCGGTTCTGTAGACTGGTGAATTGCGTCAGCGCGAGCGGAAGGTAGTCTGCGCTTTCCAGGCCATCCTCTTCGGCCCGCGAAAGTGCATCAAACAGATCGCCAGCAAGGGCAGTGAGCTGTGTTCCATCCACCCAGAGCGAACGCGCGTTTGGCGTGAGGTAGAAGTCATTCAGTGTGTTTAGGTCAACAACGATACCGCGCCATTCGATGGCTTGCCGACCATCGAGGGCAGCAAATTCAGCGTTGCTAAAGGCCTTCGCCGAGTGTGTGCTGACCACGATAGCCAATACACACATAACGATTCTCGCCACCTGCCCCATGGTCTCCTCCGCGAATCACCCTCACAGATGGTGGTACCCGAAAAAGACACGCTGCAAAATTGTGGGTTGTTACTTAGCGGCGCGATGACGGTTTACAGCGCAGAGAATCGCTTCAAGCGAGGCCCCAACGATGTTCTTGTTGATCGCCACCCCGAACGCCTTCTCGCCGTCAATGTCCATTTCCATGTAACAGATCGCCGATGCATCAGAACCGTATCGAAGTGAGTGCTCAGAATAATCGACGACTGTGACGGATGTTCCGATGTAGGTTGAAAGGGCCGCAGTGAAACCATCAATTGGGCCAGTGCCCTCGCCTTTTATTTCCTTGGCCTCGTTGCCATCGACGATCTCGCCGAAGACGCGCCTGCGCTCTTTGTCGCCGTCAATCGCTTCGGTGTGATGGGTTTCGTACCGTAGCCGCTGATGCGGATGGTCGATATAGGTCGCGAAAAACTCGTCGCGGATCCGTTCTGACGTAAGCTCAACGCCTTCGCGATCGGTGATGTCTTGGATCACGCCACGGAATTCCACTTGCAAATTGCGCGGCAGGTTCAGCCCATAGTCTTCCTGCAGTATGTAGGCGATGCCACCTTTGCCCGATTGTGAATTGATGCGGATGATCGCCTCATAGCTGCGGCCAACATCTTCGGGATCAACTGGCAAATACGGTACTTCCCACAGATCCTGCTCCGCCGCGCGAATGTGCTTCATACCCTTGTTGATCGCGTCTTGGTGCGAACCGGAAAATGCGGTGTAGACCAACTCGCCCACGTAAGGGTGACGCTCCGGTATCGCCAGCTGGTTGCAATGTTCATACACGTCGCGGACGCGGTTGATGTCGGTAATGTCCAACTGTGGGTCGATGCCTTGCGTGAACATATTCAATGCAAGCGTCACAAGATCGACATTGCCCGTTCGCTCGCCATTTCCAAACAAAGTGCCCTCTACGCGATCAGCACCGGCCATAAGCGCCAGTTCTGTCGCCGCCACAGCTGTTCCGCGATCATTGTGAGGATGAAGCGATATCAGCACGCTATCGCGCTTGTCGATATTCCGGCACATCCACTCGATCTGGTCCGCGTGAATGTTCGGCGTGGCCATTTCCACGGTCGCTGGCAGGTTCAAAATCAACTTGTTATCTGGCGTTGGCTGAACCTCTTCAACGATGGCGTTGCAGATTTCCAGCGCAACTTCCAACTCGGTGCCTGTAAAGCTTTCGGGCGAATATTCAAAACGATAGCCGCCACCAGCTTTTGCGGCCATGTCGGTGATCATCTTAGCTGCGTCTGTCGCGATACGCTTGATGCCTTCCACATCCTTCTGGAAGACCACACGGCGCTGCAATTCCGACGTCGAATTGTAAAAGTGCACAATCGGGTTTTTCGCGCCATCGAGTGACTCGAACGTCCGCTCAATCAGTTCAGGCCGACATTGTACCAACACCTGAAGGGATACATCATCGGAGACATTGCCCTCCTCCACGCACCAGCGAGCGAAATCAAAATCAGTCTGGGAGGCGGATGGGAAACCAATCTCAATTTCCTTGAAACCCATCTGCAAAAGCAGTGCGAACATCCGCGTTTTACGCTCGTGACCCATTGGTTCAACAAGCGCTTGGTTTCCATCACGGAGGTCAACCGAACACCAGATCGGGGGCGTGGTGATCGTCTTGTTCGGCCATGTCCGATCTGGCAGATCAACAACGGGATAGGGTCGGTATTTTTTGGGCGCATCGGGCATGGAAGCCGCGCTGATTGTCGTGTGCTTATTCATGGGTCTCGCCTATGCACCGGTCTCGAGCGAGGATGCTCTCGCGGCGCTCAATGATGAATTCAAGGTCGGAAGTAAAGGCGACGGGGCTGCAGCAAGTCCGGCTGTCAATCGACCACCGGGCGCCCTGTCAAACGTCAGGCCCGGCAGCCGCCAATAAGCAGACCAGCGAGCAGAAGCGAGCTCCCGATGCGGGATGCAAAATCGTTCGCAGTGACGAGTTTCAAAGCCATGGCCGAGACATAACGAACAACAGCTTCGATAGCAACGGTATCTATTCCGCCGCCTCTTTTGCCATCGCCCGAAGACCGTCTTCGATAAACTTACGTGCGAGCCGGGTGTGAGGAACGCCTTTCGCCTTTGCAGCAGCCTTCAGCGCGTCCAATTGAGAACCTGCTACCCGCACTTCTAGCCGTGCATCTTTTTTCTCAAACTCGAAGAAATCTGACATCGGCCGAAAACCGGAAAAATCATATTCTGATAGGTCAGCAGTTTCGACAAAATGTTCAGCCTCTTCGTCCGTGCGGAGGATGGGAAACTGTTTAAGTTTTTGGTCTTGTTTGCTCATATCGCTTTACTTCTTTCGCGTGCATATATCGCGCACTTATTGGCCGTATAACGATTTGACCCGCTCGCACGCGAAAGGTGAAGGTAACAAAGATAGATCGGTCGCCAAACCGACCCACAGCATTAAAACGCTGCTCAATCTGAACAGAGCCTCGATCTTCTAGCAGAAGGGGCGATGCAAGAAGGCACCCCTCAATCTCCAATTTCGATAGCCCGTGCTTTCAGCATTTTGGCCAATTGCCATCGTCCCAGTCAAACCCGGAAATTACCACTGCTTCCTCTTATTATCGATTAATTGTCCGTACAATTCAACGGTCTATCAATCCACCAAGCGCGCGACCACGTTTTCGATCATCTTCATGCCCGCATCGCCGCCAAGCGTCATGATGCTTTCGGGATGGAATTGCACCGCTGCCACTGGCTCACTTTCGTGCTCGATACCCATCACCACGCCATCCTCGGTTTCTGCGGTCACGATGAACTCATCGGGCAAGCGCGAGGGATCAGCAAAGATGGAGTGATAACGACCCACCGCAATTTCCTTCGGCAAGCCCGAAAAGACCTTGCCCGGCTTGTGGATGCGAATGCGGGACGGCTTGCCGTGCATCGGATAATTCAATTGACGCAGCGAACCGCCATAGGCTTCCGTCAGTGCCTGCAAGCCAAGGCAAACACCAAAAACGGGAAGATCACGCCTGCGCGCCATGCGGATCGTGTCATGGCAGTTAAAGTCGGACGGCATGCCCGGGCCAGGTGAAAGCACAACCAGATGAGGTTTGTACTCGTCCATGATCGAATTTGGCACAGGGCTACGAACAGTGCGTACCTTCGCACCTGTTTGGCGGAAATAATTCGCAAGCGTGTGCACAAATGAGTCCTCATGGTCGACAAGCAAGACCCGCTTGCCCTCACCGACTTTTGGCTTCTGCTGTTCTTTCAACGCAGCCTGCTCCATGGAACTCTCACGAATTGCCGCCAATAAAGCAGACGCCTTCAATTCGGTTTCGGCTTCTTCCGCTTTCGGGTCGCTATCAAACAGCAGAGTCGCACCCGCCCGCACCGAAGCGATGCCGTCGCGGATGTGGATTGTCCGCAGTGTGAGCCCGGTGTTCATATCGCCGTTAAATTTAACCATGCCGATCGCGCCACCATACCAAGCGCGAGGACTTTTTTCGTGCTTCTCGATGAAACGCATGGCCCAAAGCTTCGGTGCGCCCGTCACAGTCACCGCCCATGCATGACTTAAAAAGCCGTCGAAAGCATCCATTCCAGGCAGCAGCCGACCCTCCACGTGATCAACCGTGTGGATCAATCGCGAATACATTTCGATCTGGCGACGGCCGATCACGCGTACCGATCCCGGCTCACAGACGCGGCTCTTATCGTTGCGGTCCACGTCTGAACACATCGTCAACTCGCTTTCATCCTTTTTGGAATTCAGCAGTTTGAGAATTTGTTCGGAGTCCGTGATCGCATCAGTGCCGCGTGCAATCGTGCCCGAAATCGGACAGGTCTCAATGCGACGTCCTGTGACCCGCACAAACATTTCAGGCGACGCGCCAACCAGAAATTCGTTCTGGCCGAGGTTCATAAAGAACGAATAAGGGGCCGGGTTCGTCTCCTTCAAACGCCGCGCAATGGCCGAAGGCGAAGACGCAACACGTTCATGAAACATCTGACCCGGCACAACTTCAAAGAGATCACCACGCGCGAAACTCTCCTTCGCGCTTGTGACCAGTTTGGCATATTCACCTGGCGCATGGTCACCGCGCGGTGGGACAGTATCGGTCGAGACAAATGGCGCCCGCACCTCTTCGGCTTCAATCCCAGCGGTGGAAATATCGCCAAGCGCAAAGTCGTAGCGGTCCACCCACGCGGTAGCCGAATGGTTATCGACCACGCAAATTTCGTCAGGCAGAAAAAGCACCAAATCGCGTTGGCTCGGGTCACGCTCAAGGTGTTCCTTTACCGGATCGAACTGAAAAGCGATGTCGTAGCCAAATGCCCCAAACAGCGCCAAATCATCATCTTCCGATGACCCCATAAAGCCGACAATCTTGCGAAGGACCGAGAAAACGCTCGGCGCGCGCGACCGCTCCTCTTCGGTGATCACATGATCGGGTTCTTTTATGGTCAGGGAGATCAGTTTCTCAGCAACATCTGTGCTTTCAATCTCAGACAGGCCATCAAGAGCGGTCGCGAGGATCGAGAGGATTGGCACACCACGCGCGTTAAGCGCAGCGATCTCCATCTTGCGACCATGGCTGGAAATAGAAACGGGTGGATCAACAATGCCCGTATCCCACCGCGTATACCGGCCAGGATACTCGTAATTAGACGAGAGCACGACCCCGACGCGTTCATCGAGCGCAGACACGAGATTTTCAATTGCCGTGTCATACGCAATTGCATGCCGCGAACGCGTCACCTGTACCCCGCCGTTTGTGACGTAGTTTTCAGCCGTTTCGCCCATCAATTTTCCCGATCTACTCAATTTCAGCCCCTGATTTTGCTTTTGGGCCGAAGGCAAAATAAAACCGCCGTCCCCATGTGGTTGGCGGTTGCACAATACATGATGCCAAATCCGCCTATCGCGCGGACCACCACCATGTTGTGTTGCTGCTTATCATACTCATGTTTGGAGATTAGCCGCGCGAGTGGCCAATTTCAATTAGAATTCACGCATCAGATACAATGCGACCTACCCAAGGATTTTTAGCGCTTCGTTGAAGTAAATTGGCTTACGATATCGGACGGTGTGACACCAAGCCTGCGTTTGAATGCGCGTCGCATATTTTCTTCCGAGCCAAAGCCAAACTCTGCCGCCAACGACTTCATTCGCCTGTTTCCTAAGGTGAGTGCCTCGCGGGCGGCCTCAACGCGTATCTGCTCGACATAAAGTGATGGAGAGAAGCCAATCTCAGCAGTGAAAAGCCGAGCAAAGTTCCTATCTGACATGTTCGCAAAAGTTGCCATCGTCGGCACAGAATAATCGTTGGCTGGCTCCGTTTTGATGGCCTGTAACAAGGCATCGAACCGACCTGTCGTGCTCTTAGTTTGAGCTCGCAAAACCGAGCTATACTGATTTTGTCCACCAAGACGTTTCATCGGCAAAACCAGTAACCGCGCGATCCGCAATGCTTC
>JBCDLI010000019.1:0-40828 GCA_038745535.1 Pseudomonadota bacterium
TACAACCCGTTGCGTTTCACCTTCCTCATCTGGGTCATGGTGATCGTCGGCGGGTCCGGTAACAACTTAGGCGCCGTGCTCGGCGGTTTTATCATCTGGTTTACTTGGGTTCAGGCCGAACCTGCAGGCGCTTGGATCGTCCAGCAGATCACCGCGAATATGGACCCAACCACAGACCTCTACCGCCACCTGCAAGACATCGCAGCGCCATTCCGGCTGTTCGTCATGGGCCTCGTTTTGCTGCTTGTCCTTCGGTTTTCACCAAAAGGTATTTTGCCCGAAAAGGTACGTCACAGCTAAACGCAGATTATCGCCCCGCCCACTTTGCAATGCGCCATATTCCGCGGCGGTGGGCTTCTGCTTCCATTGCTTCAAATATATAAGCTTGGCTGTTGGCTCGATCAGGCTCCGCCCAACCATTCACCACCATTCGGGCCGCCACGTCGCGTCCCTGAAAGTCGCGGCAAATGACCGAGATTGGTGTGCCGGTCACTGATTTGCGCTCACAGCGCAGAAAGCTCGCTGCATAGCGTTCAAGAACGTTCCGCGCATACCCTGAGCAATCCACTTCTTGGTCAGAGGCACTAAGACAAGTGCGGTTCGGGGCGACGAGACGAATTCCGTGCAGGCGGTAGTCGGTGCCGTTGCCGTAGGTAAGTGTGATCCCGTCTGCTGCATCGGGATGCGTTAAATAGAGGTGGTCTTCCGCCTTGGCGCTGGTGGTTCCGGCGAAAAACACGGCGAAAATCGCCGATGAGAGTGTGGATACAAGTCGGTGCATGCCCGTATCTCCATCCTTGTCTGAATGGACCGGACCATACCGATCCACGGCATTATCTCCCCGACTTCAGCCTGTACCCCGTTGGTTAACCCTGGCTTAATGGCCGCCGATGGTTGTTGGTTCCGCGCAATTGCTTGACTTTAATTCAGTTGCGGTCACGTCACTGCGATCTGGAAAAGAAAAAGAAGACCATGCCCGACAAACCACATCGTATTCTCTTCACCGGCGGTTCCGGAAAGGCAGGGCGGCACGTTATTCCCGTGCTCATCGAAGCGGGCCATCAGGTGCTGAACGTGGACCTGAAGCCGCTTGAACATGAAGGCGTTGATAACCTCATTTGTGACATCACCGACAGCGGCCAGATGTTCAACGCAATTAAGAGTTATGCAAATTTCGGCGAGTTGGAAGCGGGAACGGGCGTTCCATCTTTCGACGCCGTTGTTCATTTTGCAGCTGTGCCGCGCATCTTGATGTATCCCGACAACGAGACCTATCGCGTCAACACAATCGGCACGTACAATGTTCTCGATGCAGCTGTGAAATTTGGCGTGCAAAAGATCATCTTCGCTTCGTCGGAGACCACCTATGGCGTGTGTTTCGCAGATGGTGACCGGAAGCCGGAATACATTCCCGTCGATGAAGCGCATCCCGTTGTTCCGGAGGACAGCTACGCGATGTCGAAGGTTGCTAACGAGGTAACCGCCAGATCATTCCAGCGCCGTTCTGGCTTCGATATTTACGGCATTCGCATCAACAATGTGATTGAACCGCACGAGTATAATAGCGACTTCCCAACATACTTTGCAAACCCAGAAACGCGCGAGCGCAATATTTTCGCTTACATCGACGCCCGTGACTTAGGCCACATGGTGGAGCGCATGCTGCGGACGGACGGTCTGGGCTTCGAGATCTTCAACGCTTCAAACGACAATCATTCGGTCGATCTGACAACGCAGGACATCATCAAACGGTTCTACGAAGGCGTAGAGCAAAAACGCGAGATGGGCGCCGACGAGACCTTTTATTCAAACGAGAAGGCGAAAAAGCTGCTTAACTGGGCGCCAAAACACAATTGGCGGGATGTGTTGGGTTAGAAAGCCTCGACCCTACCAGAGGTTCCGGCTTGGTCGGCCTTTCCACATGCCTTTGCCGCGGGCTTTCGCTTCCATAAGGTCAAATGCATAACGCGAGCCGACGTCATTTCGCGCAGGCCATGCCCACCCAGATCGCACTTGCATCTGCCCAAGGTCGCGATCAGCAATATCCATGCAACGCACGACCCCCGGCACATTCTCCGCTGGCTCGTTGATCACCAAGCAGCGGATCAGTCCAATGGCCCGTCTTTCCAGAGCTATGAGCGATCGCCGACCACAGTCATAGTTCTCACCAGAGGTGTCCTAGCACATTTCACCGGGTACTGGAACGTCTATTCCCGACAATCGGTAGAGGTCGCCGCTGCGGGTCTCAAACGTGCGGCCGTCGGCAGGTGTCGCGTCGGAAAGATCAACTTCCTTCACGCCGACAGCATGCGAATGCGCGCTTCCAACCAATGCTGCCAACACGGTTGCGAATACCAATCTTCTTCTTCTTGAGCCCATCCAGTAGGCCACCTGTCGTTTTCCACATTTTGTGACAAAACGATAACATATAAATAGACGGCTAACAAATTTGGGGTCGATAGGCGGGTCGATCCCATTGATTTCACGAACAAAAAAGCCCGGTGATTTCTCACCGGGCTCCGATTTTTGGCAGTTATGGGTGGGGCTATCGAATCTTCACCGTTTCCCATGCACCGTCGGTAACTGTAAGTTCCTTATAGGTACCAGCAGCTTCACCCACGTCGGTGAACTCAACATTTGTCGCGCCGACATAGTCAATATCTGTTCCAGCAGCGACAAGCTCAAGTGCTTTGTCCAATTCGCCGGGACCAATTGGTTCGCCCGGAGCGTTGGCGATTTCCATGATGTTGCCAGCGATTTGCGCGCGATCTGCTTCACCAGCTTTCTGAATGGCGAGGATCATGAGCGCCGCAGCATCATAGGATTCGCCGCGGTAGGGCCCTGAGCCATCGCCTGCAGCTTCCGAGAACATCTCTGCGAAGCGGTCCACGTTTTCGCCTTCCGCGCCCGGTACCGTTCCCACAACCGTGACATCACCCAAGCCCGCCACGTCGAGGATAGATTCACCTATCATGCCGTCGCCGAGATAGAAGGTATCGAAGGCGGCTGTATCAATTGAGCCCTGCATGATGCCGCGACCACCTTGATCAAGGTAGCCGAGCACGACGAGTGCTTCACCACCAGCGGCAGCCAAAGCGCCAACTTCTGCAGTGTAATCGCCCTTGCCGTCCTCGTGGGCTGCAGAGATTGTTACTGTTCCGCCAAGAGCTTCGTAGGACGAAGAAAATGCGTCCGCAAAACCCTTTCCGTAGTCGTTGTTTGTGTATGTGACAGCGACCGAACGCGTTCCCCGCTCCATCAAGACATCGGCAAGTACCGAACCTTGACGTGCGTCAGACGGCGCCGTGCGGAAAAACAGGCCATTATCATCAATTGTCGTGAGCGCAGGCGAAGTGGCCGATGGCGAAATCATAACGACACCATTTGGTACAGCGACGTTGTTTGCGACGGCTGTCGTCACACCGGAGCAATCCGCGCCCATGATCGAGACCACATTGTCTGATGTAATAAGACGTTCTGCCGCCGCGGATGCTGCCGCTGCATCGGTACACGTTGAATCAGCGCGGACAGGCGTGATCGTTTCGCCGCCGAGGAATTTACCGCTCTCGGAAGCCTCAGTCATCGCCATCTCAGCGCCCGATGCCATGTCGGGCGTGAGCGATTCAATCGGACCGGTAAAGCCGAGGATGATCCCCATTTTCACTTCCGAGTGTCCCGCCGCTTGAACGCCCGCGGTCAGCGCGATCATGCTCGCAGCTGCAAGAAGGGTCTTTTTCATCAATGTTTCTCCCTGTTGATGATCGTCGGAGGAAGCGTGCCGCGCTTCTACCTTCGTGGCACCAACTAAAGCGGAAGGACCAGCGAAAAACAAGAAAAAGCATCGGTATTTGCCAAATGCGACACCGCACTATTTCCGCAGTGGTAAATGTGAGTTTGGATAAAACATGTCCCCTTTTGTCATTGCAGGTGCCGTTGCCACAGGCGTGATTACACTCGCCATCGGCACGTGGATTTACATGGTAAGCAATGTGGAAACCCCCGAATACGCGATCGTGGAGAGTGACGGCGCGATTGAAGTTCGTGACTACGGGCCACAACGCATAGCGGAGATCATTATGCCTGGCACGCGACAGCAAGCGGTAAGCAGAGGCTTTAGTCCCTTGGCTGGCTATATCTTTGCGAAGGAACGCCAGGGCGATAAAATTGCAATGACTGCTCCGGTGACCCAACAAGCGGCCAGCGACGGAAGCGAGTGGCGCGTGCATTTCATCATGCCCGATGAGTACTCACTGGATGATCTACCCACGCCCGCCGACGCCCGCGTCACGCTTAAAGAAATCCCGTCAACCCGCCGGGCAGCGATCCGTTTCTCCGGAATTGCAAACGACAAGTCTATCGCCGAGCAAGAACAGCGTCTTCGCACCTGGTTACAAGAGCGCGATCTCTTTGAAGGCGATCAAGTGCCCGTATACGCCTATTACAACGATCCATTTACACCGCCGCCGCTACGGCGAAACGAGGTGATGTTCTTGCTCAACTCAAATGACGCAGAAACACCATCAAGCTAAACGCGCAGGGTGCCAACGCTAGAATTTAAAGTCTGGCAGTGCGGCAAACGCGTTTCGCAGCTCGTCGCCCCACTTATCGGAAATTTCGGCGAAATAGGCGTCGCCTTTTTCGATACGACCAGACTTCCCAAGGCGGAAGCTATCGCGCTCATAAATTTGAAAATCGATTGGCTGACCCACCGAGAGGTTTGCTTTGATGGTCGAATCAAACGACACAAGCAGCAGTTTGATCGCATCCTCGAAATTCATGCTTTCATCAAACGCACGGACAATAATCGGCTTGCCGTATTTGGTCTCGCCGATCTGGAAAAACGGTGTGTCTTTCCCAGATTCGACGAAGTTACCTTCTGGATAAATCAGAAAAAGGCGCGGTTCAGATCCTTTAATCTGACCACCCACAATGATGCTCGCGTTGAATGAGGCGTCCGCCTTCTGACCAGTCTCTGCGTGATCTGAGATGATCTCGCGCAAGGTATCACCGACCATCTTCGCGACCTGATACATCGACGGCGCTTCGAGAATAGAAGGTATGCGATCGCCAGGCGCTTTTGTTCGCTCATCCAGAAGGCTGACAACAGCCTGCGTCGTCGCCAGATTGCCCGCTGTCATTAACACAACAGCGCGCTCGCCGGGTTCCTCCCACGTGTACATCTTTTTGAAGGTGGAAATATTGTCGATACCGGCATTTGTGCGGGTGTCCGACATGAACACCAGGCCCTGAGAAGTCGCCAAGCCGACGCAATAAGTCATTTCAAATGCCTGTGCTGGTATCGGGTCTATTGTTGAACCTGAATGGTAACATCAAGGTTCTCCTCGCCGCTGCCGAAACGGACACCGCGGATTGGCGCTGCATCGCGATAGTCCATCCCTGTTGCTACGCGGACATAGCGCGCGTCGGGTGATTGGCGATTGGAAACATCGAACCCGATCCAGCCGATGCCCTCGACGTGAACCTCAGCCCAAGCGTGTGAGGCTTCTTGATCAATCCGGTCGTTCATCATGAGATAGCCGCTCACATAACGCGCGGGATACCCAAGCAGCCGAGCCGCAGAAATGATAATATGCGCGTGGTCTTGGCAAACCCCATGCCCAGCCGCAGCCGCGGCCTCAGCCGTTGTTTCTGCATGCGTGTTTCCGATGTCATAGGTCACGTGATCGGCGACTGCGTTCATGAGCGTGTGCAAGCGTGGAATTTCTTCGTCTGCCTGCGCTTCCTTGGCAATCGCACGGATTGTTGGGCCTGCTTTGGTTAAGTCGGTCGTGCGCTGAAAACACCAAAGCGGAACATACCCCTGATGACGGCCGACAACCCCGTCCATGTCTACCGTCTCGACCTCGCCCTCGCTGACAATGGTGAGTTCTTCCGAATCAATGCCGTAGCTGATGACCTCAACGCGGTTGGCATGCTCGTCATCGAAAGCGAGTTCTTTCGCGCCGCCCTCCACATGGGTACGCCAGGAAATAACTTCGTGACCCGGGCGTGATTTTGGCGTCAAACGGATTTGCTGGACACCAAAATTCGCAGCTTTTTCAAATTGATAAACGGTTTGATGCTTAATTTTCAGACGCACGTGTTGACCCCTCGGCCAAGCATGAACCGTGGAAGCGAAAATCGCTTTCTATCTGACGACCCAGACCGTTGAGTTCAGTCAAGATCCCACTGATGAATTGATGCAAGCCAACATCAAAGATATCCTCAACATCCACATTTTCCAGTCGTTTGTTGAGGTCATCCGATAATTCATGGCATTTGTGCCGAACGTTATAGTCCTTCTCCAAATAGCCGAGATTATCCGCGATCTTCTTTGCACAAAACGCGAGCGAGCGTGGCATCGTCCGGTCCAGTATCAGGAATTCAGCAATCGACCTTGATGACATCTCGCCTTGGTAGACCCACCGATAGGGACGAAGGACAGAGGCCGAGCGAAGAATCGACTCCCACTGGACGTTGTCGAGCGATGATCCAACAAGTGAAACGGAGGGCAGCAAAACGTAATATTTGACATCGACAATCCGCGCTGTGTTGTCCGCACGCTCAAGAAACGTACCCAACCGGCAAAAGTCGAAAATCTCATTGCGCAACATGGTGCCGTGGAGAGCGCCACGAACGAGCGCGCTGTGTTGTCGTATTGCGCCGAGCACTTCAGGCAGATCGCGTTCACGGACCTGTTTGGCCAACACGTCGTGTACGCCCATCCAAGCTTCATTTGTCGCTTCCCAGACTTCGCGGGTAAGGGATGTTCGGACAAGGCGCGCATTATTGCGGGCATTCTCGATCAGATTGATGACGCTTGAAGGGTTGCGCCTGTCACGCAGCAGGAAGTCGATGACGCCTGCGTAATTGGCCTGCTCATGATACTCAAAGTAAGCGTCGCGCGCCCCGGCAGTCGAAATGACCGACTTCCACTCTTCGTCGCTTTCATTTTGCCGGGTGAGCGCCATGCGAAAACCAGCGTCGACGAGGCGCGAGGTATTTTCGCTTCGCTCCAGATTTCTAAACATCCAGAAGAGGCCGCCCGCGGCTTTTCCAAGCATCATTCTTTGAGCACCCAGGTATCTTTGGTGCCACCGCCTTGCGATGAGTTGACGACAAGCGAACCCTCTTTCAACGCAACGCGCGTCAGGCCACCGGGCGTGATGTTGATCCGCGCGGGAGAAACAAGTGCGAATGGACGCAGATCAACGTGCCGGGGCGCTAGGCCCTTTTTGGTAAGGATTGGTACGGTGGAGAGCGCGAGCGTCGGCTGTGCGATGTAATTGCCGGGCCGCGCCTTGAGCTTTTTCGCAAAAGCGGCCCTTTCACGCTTAGAAGAGGCTGGACCCACAAGCATTCCATAACCGCCCGAGCCGTGAACCTCTTTTACCACCAGCTCTTCTAAATGCTCCAAAACATATTTGAGACTGTCGGGCTCTGAACATCTCCAAGTCGGCACGTTGTTCAAAAGTGCCTTCTCACCGGTGTAAAAGCGGATGATGTCCGGCATGTATGAATAGAGCGCCTTATCATCGGCTATGCCGGTGCCCGGCGCGTTTGCAATCGTGACTGTGCCAGCGCGATAGGCGTCAAAAATGCCAGGAACTCCCAGCATGCTTTCGCGATGAAAATTCAGCGGGTCCAAGAACTCGTCGTCAACACGGCGATAGATAACATCTACCGGAACGTATCCGCAGGTTGTTCGCATCGCTATGCGTCCGTCGATCAAGCGCAGGTCGGTGCCCTCAACCAATTCAGCGGCCATTTGATCGGCAAGAAATGCGTGCTCGTAATAGGCAGAATTATAGATGCCTGGGGTCAGAACCGCGATGATCGGCTTATCTTTACAGGCCGCAGGAAAGCACTCCGCCAGAGCCTGTCTCAGGTTTCTTGGGTAGTCGCCAACGCTGCGCACCTGTGTATCGGTGAACAGCTCCGGGAACATCTGGATCATCGTTTCCCGGTTTTCCAGCATGTAGGAGACACCGGAAGGCGTGCGTGCATTATCTTCAAGCACGTAAAACTCGTCGGGTCCGGTCCGCACAAGGTCCGTTCCGACGATATGGGTGTAAACGCCGCCAGGCGGATCAACACCGATCATCTCCGGCAGGAACGCGTCATTATTTGCAATGAGCTCGGTCGGAATGATGCCAGCGCGAAGGATTTCCTGCCGATGATAGATGTCGCTTAGGAAAGCGTTCACCGCGCGAACGCGCTGCTCAATTCCGCGTTCCAATCGGGCCCATTCTCGCGCAGATATGATGCGCGGAACAATATCAAACGGGATCAGCCGTTCTTGCGCCTCATCGTCTCCATATACATTGAACGTAATGCCGACTTTGCGAAAGAAGCGTTCAGCGTCCTCAGACTTCTTTTTCAGGGTCTTGGCATCTTGGTCTGAAATCCAACCGTCGTAGGTGTTGTAGGGCGCACGCAGTTCGTTCGTGTCGCCATACATTTCATCGAATTGGTCTAGTCCCGCCATAGTTGAGCTTTTGCCGCTGCGTTACACAATTGCAATATTGGCGAGTGCGCGAAGTTTAAGCACTTTCAACATGACTGCATGAATTGTCAGAAAAAATTTACAGTGCGGAAAAATATCGTTCGTCTGCTTGAAAGAATGGGGTCGCGATCAACACTTAGGTTTTACGGAGCCCATACCGGATGTCACGTCATGCCGACCACAGTGCTTGAAACAGTTAGACCGCAGGAAGAAGCGTACGTGGCAGACATCATTCCCGAGCACGTCCAAGCGCTGGTCGTTTTTGATAATGTTTGCGTCTTATGCAGCGGTTTTGTGCGGTTCGTGTCACGCTTTGACCGTGACCAGAAATTTCATCTCACATCTGCCCAAGGCGAACTCGGGCAAAAACTGTATCGGCGGCTCGGCTTACCGCTTGATGATTTCCAGACCAACCTCGTGATCGTGGATGGTACAGTTCATCAAAAAATGAATGCGTTTGCGACGGCGATGCGGGTTCTCGGTTTTCCATGGTCGATACTCTCGGTCGTCGATTGGCTGCCGAAGTTTGTTTCTGATCCGCTCTACGACCTGATCGCCAAAAACCGATATCACATATTTGGTCGCTATGAGGAGTGTCCGGTTCCCCCGCGCTCAGTACGCGACCGCATGCTCTGATCAGACACGCCTTATAATCACGCTACCAGCGGAATAGCCCGCGCCAAACGAACAGATTACGCCGAGATCACCATTGCTAAGATCATCGCTGAATTGCGAAAATGCGATGATCGAACCGGCGGAAGACGTGTTTGCATATTCCTGCAAAATATTTGGCTGTTCGTGAGGCGCGGGCGTGCGTCCCAAAACTTTCGCACCGATGAGATCGTTCATCGACTTGTTCGCCTGGTGCAACCAAAGCCGGGCAATCTGATCAACTTCAACGCTATGGTCGCTGAGATGGTCGCGAATGAGACGCGTCACCATCGGGACCACTTCCTTGAAGACCTTTCGGCCTTCCTGCTTGAAGAGCATCTCACGCCGGTCTTTCATGTGGCCGTGACGGGTACGCCTCAAAAAGCCATTGTCGTTGCGAATATTGTTTGAGAACTCTGTCTGACATCGCGTTGAAATGATCTCAAAGCCCGCGGACGTGTCAGTCTTTTCCTCCAACAAAATGGCTGTGCAGACATCTCCGAAGATGAAATGACAGTCACGGTCACGCCATTCCAGATGCGCCGAACAGATCTCGGGATTGACGATGAGTATCGACTTCGCCGATCCGCTGCGGATCATATCGGCGGCAGCCTGAATGGCAAAAGTGGCCGACGAGCACGCGACATTCATGTCGAAAGCAAAGCCCGTGATGCCGAGCGCTCTTTGCACTTCAATTGCAATCGCGGGATATGCACGTTCATGGTTGGAAGCGGCGCAAATCACGGCATCAACCTCGTGGTGCTGCCGTCCAGCTTCTTCAAGCGCTTGCTTGGCCGCTGATAGCGCCATCTCCGCCATTAGGGACAGTTCATCTTTGGAGCGTGCGGGCAGCACCGGATGCATGATTTCCGTGTCCAAGACCCCGGATTTGTTCATCACATGACGGCGTTCAATGCCCGAAGCTTTGAAAATAAACTCTGCTGACGACAGTGGAACGGGGGCTATTTCGCCCGCTTCAATCGCGGCTGCGTTGGCCGTGTTTTCTCTCTCCGCCCACGCATTGAATGTCGCCACCAACTCATCGTTCGTGACAACTTCTTCAGGCGTGAAAACGCCTGTTCCCGTTATTACCACGCCGGTCATCTGTGATGCTCCCCCGAGCTAAGATCAGATAGGCCAAACCCAGAGAATTACCGGCGTGGCCACGATCAAGACGATGATTTCTAGGGCAAGGCCCATACGCCAGTAGTCGCCGAATTGATACCCGCCGGGTCCCATGATGATCGTGTTGTTCTTGTGGCCGATGGGGGTCAGAAACGCGCAAGATGCCGCGACGGCGACGGCCATCAAGAACGGGTCTGGATTAGCGTCGAGAGACTGTGCGATCTCAACTGCTATCGGTGATGCGATAAGGGCCGTGGCGACATTATTCAAAAAGTCAGAGAGCGTCATGGTTACGGTCATCAGCACGAACAGGATAACCCATACCGGAAGTCCCTCAGTCTGTGATAATATCGCATCTGCAATAAGCTGCGTTCCACCGGAAGCTTCCAAAGCTGAAGACAGGGGAATAAGACACGCGAGCAGCACAATCACTTTCCACTCGATGAGCGTGTAAACGTCACTTCCGCCAATGAGACCCAACGCGATATAAGCGATCACAACGAGACCCAGAGATATGGTCAGAGGTGTAATACCCAAAGCGGCCAAGGTGATCGCAGCGGCGAACGCCGCTATTGCTCCAATCGCTTTGCGCCGTTGAATGAGTTCGGTTTTGCGGTCGGCAATTGGCCATACGCCCAACCAATTGGCGACCTGCTCCATGCGGTCGTCAGGTCCCAGAAGCAGCAACACGTCGCCCGTCTTTACAGTAGTCTTGCGCACCCTTTCACGGGTTCGACGACCCTGTCGTGAAATTCCGAGCAAGGTGATTCCGTGGCGATAGAGCAGACGCAGGTCCATTGCACTTCGGCCTGCGATACGCGCGGTCTCAGGCACGACGGCTTCGATCAAGCTCAAGTTCTGCCCGCGTAAGCCGCCGTGTTTTTCCGCGCCAGCAAAGTCCAGATCAGCTGCACCCATGAAAGCTTCAATGTCCTTGGGTTCGCCCTCCAGAACCAGATAGTCGCCTTTTCGAAGTTCTTCGCTTCGTGCAAATCCCGCGAGGCGTTTACCGCGCCTGACAAGGCCCAAAATGGTGACATCGTTTTCACCCGCCTCGTCGAAGAGATCGCGAACCTGCGCACCGATGTGTTTGCTGTCCTTGGCTACCCGGGCTTCGGCCACGTAGAGACCCGCATCGCCTTCGAGGCTATCGGCCTTGCCGCGATCGGGCAGCAGTCGCCAGCCCACCAGTGCGACATATAAAATACCGACCAGCGCGACAGTGAGACCGACCGGCGTGAAATCAAACATGGAGAACGATTCGCCCAGCGCTTCGCCGCGATATTCTGCAACCACAATGTTGGGCGGCGTCCCAATAACGGTAATCATGCCACCGAGAATGG
Organism: Pseudomonadota bacterium; assembly: GCA_038745535.1. Lineage (GTDB taxonomy): Bacteria > Pseudomonadota > Alphaproteobacteria > Rhizobiales > Rhizobiaceae > JBCDLI01. Next base: position 11,626 of record JBCDLI010000019.1, read on the forward strand.
TCGCAAATGACAACGGCATGAGCGATAGAGAAATGGCACGCTTCGCTTTTCGCGCGACGTCGAGATCAATCGACATTAAAAGCGCAAGCGCGGCCACATTATTGATGATCGCAGAAAGCCCCGCGCCAATCAGAGACATCAAGCCAATATGGGTAGAAAGCGGTCGTTCAGGATCTACGGCGAAGCGGGCGATTAATTCAATCGCGCCGGAATTGAACAGCCCGCGCGAAACGAGAAGCACCAGCGCGATGATGACGACGGCAGGATGGCCAAACCCTGAAAAAGCGTCACCCGCCTCCACCAGCCCGGCTAAAACCGCAACCATCAGGGCGGCAAACGCCACGACATCGTACCGAATTTTGCCCCAGATCAGCAGCCCGAAAACCACGCCAAAGAGGCCGAAAAGAAAAATTTGGTCGGTTGTCAAAGGCGGTCTCCTCCGCGTTAGCTAAAGAGCGCCCCAGAGAAGATCAATCGTTGGTGATGTTCACCGCTAGCCTTTTTCGGATGAATTTTTAACACCAAGCTGCATCGATACGTACCCGGCGAAATACGGCGTAGCGAAGAGAGCCATGACGCTGACCAAGAGCCAAACGTTACCGAGAATGGTCATCGCGCCCGGCAACATCATTTCCACGGGTAGCAACAGAATATACATCGCGCCAAAAGCCAGCGCGAAACCGATGATGAAAGATAGAACTTTTTTCATTGGAACCTCCAAGCAATATCAAACGCCGCACCATCGCTTGTGTTCCATCTTCAAAGCCGGTCGAGCATCGCGTACCAACTAAGCGCAAGTGTCAAAAGCGGTTTGCGAAATGTTCGCCCACCCGGAAATGCAGGGACATTCAGCTCTTTAAACAAGTGCAATCGATCCCGGTTTCCGCACACGGCTTCGGCCCACATTTTACCAGTGAAATTGGAAAGCATGACGCCGTGGCCCGAATATCCCCCGATGCCGGTGACGCCCGGACCGAGTTCTCGCACGAAAGGCTCACGCGGCAGTGTAATCCCCACATAGCCGCCCCAAGCGTGGGTGATCGGCACATCGCGCAGTTGGGGATAGACCTCTGCCATTTGGCGGCGAATGCCGGCTTCCATGTCTGCGGGACGGTCGCCGCTGTAGATCTCGCGGCCGCCGAAGAGCATTTGCCCCTGTTTGCTTCGGCGGAAATACCGGACCACAAACCGGCTGTCATCGACGCTTTCGCGACCGGGCAAAACGTCGTCAGCCAGATCGTCAAGGGGCGGTGTTGCGCCGATAAATGATCCAATCGGCATGACGTGAGATGCCATCTCACGGGAGAGCTTTTCATCCCCGTAGGCGTTCACCGCTGTCAGTACGCGGTCCGCTGTAATGGTGCCCATATCCGTTTCGATGAGCACCTTTCTACCCTTGTGTCGGATTGCAATTACCCGCGTATTCTCAAACAGCGATGCGCCCAAAGATGCTGCGACCTGAGCCGTTCCGACAATGAGTTTCAGCGGGTGAATATGCCCGGTCCCCGCATCATAAACAGCGCAATGATAACGATCACTGCCAAGGCGTTCTTCGGTCTCAGTGCGGTCCAGAAACGTCATTTCAGTGTATCCGAACCGATCCGCGCAAAGGTCTACGTGTTCGCGATATTCGTCCACATATCGTTTTTTGTGCGCGACCGAGAGGTGACCGACCGTGTAGTCCATGTCGATGCCGTGCTGCGCGGTAAACTCCAGCAGATGCGCTTTGGCTTCTTCTGCCAGATCGAACAGCGCTTTTGCCCGTTGGAAGCCGTATTTCTCTTCTTGCTCCTGTGGCCAGTGCCGTTGTCCCGTATTTAACTGACCTCCGTTGCGGCCGGACGCACCATCACCAAACCGTGCGCCATCGACAACGATCACCGACGCGCCAAGCTTTGCTGCCTCAACAGCAGCGCTCAGCCCCGTGAAGCCGCCGCCGATGATGCAGACATCGCAGGTCTTTGAGCCATTGAGTTGAGGGTAGTGTGGACGATCTCCAACCGTTGCCTCGTACCATGAATGGCCGGGCGAGATTGCACTGGTGTGAACGGTAGGATCAGACATTCAACAAAAGGAATTCCCGTTCCCACGGGCTGATCACCTGCATGAATGTCTCAAACTCGCCGCGCTTCACGCCCGCAAAATTTGCGACGAACTCGGTGCCAAGAAGATCGTGAAACGCGGTCTCTTCCTCGAATTGTGACACCGCACTCAGCAGACCCCGCGGTAGGCTGATTTCGCCTTCATTTGCGGTGCTCTGCGTCGGGTCGGTTGGCACCAGATCGTGGACCATGCCGAGATATCCGCAAGCAAGCGATGCCGCGAGCGCCAGATACGGATTTGTGTCCGCCCCGGGCAGGCGGTTCTCCACGCGGCGGGCGACGGGGTCAGAATTGGGAATGCGCAGCGCTGTTGTGCGGTTGTCGTAGCCCCATTCCGTATTCACCGGTGCGGCAGCATCCGGTGTTAGGCGTCTGTAGGAGTTCACGTAGGGCGCCATCATCACCAGCGCCTTCGGTAGATAGTGTTGCATACCGCCGATAAAGGAACGGAATAGCGGCGTCTCTGCGCCGTCGTCGGTCGTGAAAATATTCCCACCGCTTTGCGCACCAACCACCGACTGGTGCACGTGCATCGCATTGCCCGGACGGTTCTGCATCGGCTTCGCCATGAACGTCGCATACATTTCGTGTTTGAGTGCGGCTTCTCGGATTGTTCGCTTGATCAAAAAGACCTGATCTGCCAACTCGACTGGATCGCCGTGGCGCAAATTGATTTCAAGTTGCGACGGGCCTTCCTCGTGAATGAGTGTATCGATCTCCAGGCCCTGCATCTCGCAGAAGTGGTAGATGTCGTCGATGAGTTCGTCGAACTCGTTTATACCGGCGATCGAATAGGACTGTCCGCCCGCAAGGGGTCTCCCGGAGCGGCCAATTGGTACCTGAAGCGGAATGTTTGGATCGTTGTTAACCGCGACGAGATAGAACTCGATTTCGGGCGCCACGACCGGTTTCCAGCCCTTTTCTGCGTATGCGGCGACAACGCGTTTGAGCACTTGTCGTGGAGACACGGCAGCCGGTTCACCGTCCTGATATCGCAAGTCACAGATGACCTGCGCGGTTGGATCGGTTTCCCATGGAACGACAGAAAGCGTGGAGAGATCAGGTACAAGTTTCAGATCGCCGTCGTGCGGATCATAGCGAAAGTCTCCTGTCTCATCAGGATACTCACCCGAGACCGTTTGGCGGAAAAGAGCCGATGGCAAAGCAAGCGACGTGTTCGACGTAAATTTCGAGCTCGGCATCATCTTGCCGCGCGGCACGCCCGCAAGGTCCGGTGTTATACACTCAATGTCTTCGATATTGCGCATCGCCAGCCACGGACCAGCTTGCTCCCAATCGGAAACGCCGCGAAAGCTCTTAAGAAACTCATCCACCGGCATTCGCGGCGCATTTTGACGATCTGCTAGCTTGGAGCCCATGGGGAAGTGTTGCTTTGGTTGCGTGGATACCAAAACACTATCACGCTGGTTTGACCGCAAAAAGAGCTTTTGCATGTGCTGCAGAAACGAAAAAAGCGGCCCTCAGGCCGCTTCCGTATCCGATTGTCGAGTGCAATTACTTGCCCTGCTTCACAATCACCGGGATCAGCAGATCACCCCAATTGCCGTCGCCGCCGTGGTGACGTGCCGAACGCACCAATTCCACGGATACACCGGCTTCCACCGCCTTCATGACCGACTGGTTCAACCGGTGTAGGTCGTTGGCCAGCATGCGGATTGCCGCCTGCTCATCGCCATCCATTGAGGAGGATTGCTCCTCCGCGCGTTCCTTAACGCCCGTCTTGGGCCGTTCGTGAACTGCCATGTTCATGTCTCCGTCGTAGTTTTCTGGTTCTCTGTGACAGCAAAAGCAGGAAATTACCACAGCGGAAATGGGAATTTCATCAACTGATCTGACGTCGCTACAAAGCTGCGCCAAATCATGAATTGGCAATTGCGTTTCACTTGGTGTTTGCTCAGGCTACGATTTCGAAAACACGACAGCCGCTATGAACACGCACGCCCCCATTGCCGAGCACAGCCAAGCCTCACTGGCTTCATTCATGGCTGAAAATCCGGATGTTGAGATTGTTGAACTTCTCATCGTCGACCCGAACGGCATTTTGCGTGGCAAGATTGCGCCTATTGACACCGTCAAAAAAGCTCTCGGTTTGGGCGTCAATTTTCCCGTGTCGATCCATGGCTTGGATTGCTGGGGCAGAGAAGTTCCCCAAACCGGCCTGCACATCGAATCCGGAGACCGTGATGGATTTTTTCGCGCGGTGCCAAATTCCCTCTCAATCATACCGTGGAGTGAAGCGTCCGCTGCTCAGATGCTGCTTGAAGGTTATTGTGCTAAGGGCGATCCACTCGCGTTTGACTGCCGTCATGTCCTTAACAGCGCAATCAACACACTTGCAGAAATGGGTGTGACAGCCGTCGCAGCGTTCGAGCTTGAATTCTTCATTCTCGACGAGGCGGCTAAAATTCCGACGACGGCCAGCACCGGCCCGGACCAGCAACTGATGTACTGCCTGGAGGCCGTTGGTGAACACAGTGCGCTGTTTGACGAAATTCGCTCCGCTGCGCAAAAGCAGGGAGTTCTGATTGATACGATCGTGTCCGAAGCGGCGCCCGGTCAGTTTGAAGTAAATCTGAAACACCGAAGTAATGTGATGCGCGCTGCCGACGATGCCGTTCTTCTGCGGCGAATTGTAAAAGCCTGCGCAAACAAGCTCGGCAAGCGCGCAACTTTTATGGCCAAGCCGTTTATCGACCACGCGGGTAACGGAATGCATGTGCATGTGTCGCTTTGTAAGCGAACCGGTGGCAATGTGTTCGCGGACAGCGACGAGGGGTCTACCAAGCTGAAATCGTGCGTTGCATCGTTGCTGAAAACCATGCCGACGCAACTGCCTGTCTTCATTAATTCGTGGAATGGCTTTCGCCGAATGCAGCCGGGCTCGTACGCGCCGACGACAGCTGCTTGGGGCGAGAACAACCGCTCGGTCGCTGTTCGCATTCCCGCAAGCGACGTAAAAAACCGACGAATCGAGCATCGGATCGCCGGTGCCGACACAAATCCGTACCTTGTTCTAGCCTCCATCCTTTCAGCGATGGCTGACGGCCTGAAAAATCTTTGTGAGCCGCCGCCAGCATCTGAGGGAAACGCATATGATCAACATGGTCTGGAGAGCTTGGGCGGCGATCTCCCAACAGCGCTCGGCCTGATGGAAGTCGATCCCTTCACCATCACCTCTTTGGGCCCTGAAATGGCAAAGGTCTTCATGGCTATTAAGCACGCAGAGGCCGCTGAATTCGGGCTTGAAATCACGCCGCTTGAACGGTCAACCTATCTGTAACAAGACGTGCGTTTTGCTGTTTCTTTGCGCTTGTACAGCATGATCAATGATCATAGTCTTTGGTCGGACACTGCCCGCCCGACGGGAAAGACAGGTCTTTCTAATCATACAGGGAGAGCGGCTTAAATGGCACGCATCAACACACTGATCGCAACGACCGCGATCATTGCGGTTTCAGCACTTGGCGCACACTCGGATGACCGCGTCGTCAACATCTACAATTGGTCCGACTACATCGACGAAGACATCATCACCGAATTTACCGAAGAGACCGGCATCAAGGTCGTCTACGACGTATTCGATTCCAACGAGATTTTGGAAACGAAGCTGCTCGCTGGATCAACGGGCTATGACATCGTCGTCCCAACCGCAACATTCCTTGCCAACCAGATCAAAGCAGGCATTTTCCAGCCGCTTGACAGGTCCAAGCTCTCAAATCTTGACAATCTAGATCCGGCCATTTCCGAGCGCCTTGCAGCCTATGATCCCGACAATGCCCACGCCATCAACTACATGTGGGGCACCACGGGCATCGGTATCAATGTCGACATGGTCAAGGAGCGTCTTGGGGAAGATGCTGACCTCAATACGTGGGACATCGTATTTGATCCCGAAGTGGCGGCGAAGCTTGAAGATTGCGGCGTTTTCCAACTCGATGCTCCAGCAGAAATGGTGCCTGCTGCGCTCAACTATCTGGGCATGGACCCTGATCTCAAGGATCAGGCCTCAATAGACACGGCAAAGGAAGCGCTGGAAGCGGTTCGTCCATTCGTTCGCAAATACCATTCGTCCGAATACATCAACGCGCTTGCAAATGGCGACATCTGCGTGGCCGTCGGTTGGTCAGGTGATATCCTTCAGGCGCGTGATCGTGCGGCGGAGGCGGATGCAGGTGTGACCGTTGAGTATATCATCCCGCAGGAAGGCGCGCTGATGTGGTTTGACAACATGGCGATCCCAGCAGACGCTCCAAATGTCGAAGAGGCGCACGCGTTCCTCGACTACATCATGCGTCCAGAGGTGATGGCGAAGGCGTCAAACTACGTCTACTACGCCAATGGAAACCTCGCTTCCAAGCCGTTGCTCGAAGAAGATGTGATCGGCGATCCGGCGATCTATCCTGACGACGCGACGCTTGCGCGTCTTTACACAGTGTCACCAGACAGTGCCCGCGATAAGCGGATTTTGAACCGTGCGTGGACGGAAGTGAAAACCGGCCAGTAACTCAAAACATGCGCCACTCGAATGATAATATCGGGTGGCGCTGCTGGCGCGGGGCAGCTTGATGAAATCGCTTGGAAATGTGCGCCGCGCCTTTGCGCCCTGGACCGATGACAGCGCAACACCGTTCATCCGGTTCGAAAATGTCACCAAGCAATTCGGCGACTTCACTGCTGTCGATAATCTTAATTTGAATATTTTCGAACGCGAATTCTTCTCGCTTCTTGGCCCTTCAGGTTGCGGAAAGACCACGCTGCTTCGCATGCTCGCTGGCTTCGAACAGCCGACATCGGGCAATCTGTATCTCGATGGCCAGCCCCTTGCGGGTGTGCAGCCGCACGAGCGGCCCGTGAACATGATGTTCCAGTCTTACGCGCTTTTTCCCCATATGACGGTGGCGGACAATATCGCGTTTGGTCTCAAGCAACAGCGCATGCCAAAGCCGAATATCGCGGAGCGCGTTCAGCAGATGTTGAAACTGGTGAAGCTGGAAAAGTTTGGTGCACGCAAACCCCATCAGCTCTCCGGCGGGCAACGCCAGCGTGTAGCGCTTGCACGATCGGTTGCGAAGCGGCCTAAACTCTTGCTGCTTGATGAGCCTCTTGGTGCTCTCGATAAAAAATTGCGCGAAGAAACGCAGTTCGAGCTTATGGACCTGCAAGAGGAACTCGGTCTCACATTCATGATCGTTACCCACGATCAGGAAGAGGCCATGACCATGTCAGATCGTATCGCGGTGATGGATACCGGACAGATCGTCCAGACAGGGACGCCTGCCGAAATCTATGAGGCACCCACTTCGCGGTATGTGGCTGACTTCATCGGGAATATAAATCTCTTTGGAGGTCAGGTCGCGAGGACGGCGGATGGCATTGTCGAAATCAACGGTGAGGACGGTTTCGCGATTTCTGCATCAAGCGCTACCGATCTCGCAAAGGGGGATGATGTCTGGTTCGCAGTGCGACCTGAAAAGGTAGACGTAAACCGGGAGAAGCCCGACCAAGCCACAAACCTGGTTCAAGGCGAAGTCTGGGACATCGCCTATTTGGGCGGGCTCACCGTTTATAACGTGAAGTTGGGTTCCGGTGCGATCGTGAAGGCTATGGTGATCAACTCCGAGCGCGGTGTAGAAAATCCAATTGGGTATGAAGAGCGGGTGTGGCTCTCATTCACGCCGAACTGCGGCATCGTATTGGATCGCTGAGATGGCAGCGGAAACACCGACAGCAGCGCTTGGCGCACGGCTATTTCAGCGCCTTACGATCCTCATTCCATATGTCTGGCTCTTCTGCCTCTTTCTGCTGCCGTTTCTGATCGTCTTCCGTATCTCGCTGTCGGTGCTGGAATTCGGTAGCCCTCCCTATGTCCCGCAGTTCGATTTGAGCAAGGGATGGACCGCGTTTCGCGAAGACCTCGCAATGCTCAACGTCGAGAATTACACTTTCCTCGCCACCGACGCGCTCTACAGAAATGCCTATATCTCCAGCATCTTGATCGCGTCGGTCTCGACGTTCTTCACACTGCTCATCGGCTTTCTCATGGCCTACGGCATGGCGCGCGCGCCGGAAGGGTGGCGTCCAATCCTTTTGATGCTCGTGATTTTGCCGTTCTGGACCTCGTTTCTCATCCGAGTCTATGCATGGATCGGCATTTTAAAGCCCGAAGGTCTGTTGAACCAGTTGCTGCTCTGGCTGGGTGTGATCGACACACCGCTTACGATTTTAAACACCAATACCGCCGTCTATATCGGCGTCGTCTATTCATACCTGCCTTTCATGATCCTGCCGATCTACGCGACGCTGGAAAAACTAGATTATTCGCTCATCGAGGCGGCTCAGGACCTTGGCTGCACTGCCATCGGCGCATTCTGGAAGATCACTGTGCGCTTGGCTTTACCGGGCATAATTGCTGGTTCTATGCTGGTGTTTATTCCTACAGTCGGTGAGTTCGTCATCCCCGATCTGCTTGGTGGCTCTCAAACGCTTATGATCGGTAAAGTGCTCTGGACTGAGTTTTTTAACAATTCCGACTGGACGATAGCGTCCGCGCTCGCGATCTTGCTGCTGCTGGTCCTCGTCGTACCCATCGTATTTTTCCAAAATGCCCAAGCCAAGGCTGCGGGGCAGGGCCAGTGAGTGGTCGTCTGACTTGGCTCAATGTGACCGCTCTGGTCGGCGGTTTCGCCTTTCTTTACATACCGATCCTGCTGCTGATCATTTTCTCATTCAACGAGTCGCGATTGGTCACGGTGTGGGCCGGGTTTTCCACGCGATGGTATGTGGAGATGTTTTCCAACCGCGGTCTGATGGACGCTGCGTGGGTCACGATCCGCGTCGCGATTGTCTCAGCCTCCATCGCAACAGTCCTTGGTACGCTTGCAGCACTTGCCCTTGTGAGAAACACGAAGTTCCGCGGACGCACTCTGTTCACCGGCATGGTTTACGCCCCGCTCGTTATGCCGGAGGTCATCACCGGTCTGTCGCTCCTACTGCTCTTCGTTTCGATCAATTTTGATCGCGGCTTTTGGACGGTGACACTCGCCCATATCACCTTCACCATGTGCTTCGTCGCGGTTGTGGTTCAGTCACGTTTGCTCACGTTCGACGCCTCTCTGGAAGAAGCGGCGCAAGACCTCGGCTGTACGCCGTTCGAAGCGTTCTACAAAGTGACTCTTCCAGTGATTTTTCCAGCGGTGATTTCCGGTTGGATGCTGGCATTCACCCTGTCGCTCGATGATCTCGTTATCGCGTCTTTCACGTCCGGTCCCGGCGCGACGACGCTTCCCATGAAGATCTACTCTCAGGTCAGGCTTGGCGTCACCCCGGAGATCAATGCCGTCTGCACAATTCTGATTTCGCTTGTGGCGGTTGGCGTCATCACAGCTTCGCTTGTTCAAAAGCGCGCGATGGTTAGGAACGAAAAACCAACCTAACCGCGCGGTGGGCGCAGCACGTAAACCAGTGCCCAAAGCGGCAAAATGATCATGCAGCCCAAAACCATATTGGGCACGGCCCAGTTCACTGCTTGCACTAGCATTTCCCATAGACGTTCGGGCGTGAGACCTGCGCGGAGTAAAATGTCCGCCGCTGACATATTAAATGCAGAAAGCACGGCGCCCAGCAAAACCGAGGCCGTTAGCAATTTCACCAGCAATATCAGGGCATTTTGCATCGCCCGAGGTCCGTTGCACGCGTTTTCAGTGTGGTAAGTGAAAACGGTAAACATGCATTAAACCGTTCAAGATTGGGTTTACCAATGCAGATCGCCCGATGGATCACTCAATGAGCGGAGGTGCCGTCTGCGCCAGAGACGGAAAGATGTACGGAGCGTTCGTCCCGCCACCAATGAAGAACTCAATGGGATCGGTATCATCGGTCGATGAGATTTTGCGCATGCTCGCAGCTATTGTGCCCCCGGCAATCTGCACAATCCCGCTGAAACTCATCTTCTCGTCGCCAAATTCCGCTACCGCGTCGGCAAGAGAAAGCACTCCATTTGAGATTTCTGTTTCCCATTGAAAGCTGTCAAAACTCGCAGAGCTATAATCGAGGTCAATCGGCTTGAAGGCTCTGTTCTCCAAATAGCTTGTCAGCACTTGCGGGTCCAACCCCGCTATGGCCCCGTTCTCCGTGCTCAAGCGTATTTTTCCCTCGCCGCGTTGAAGCAAATTGCTCCACGGACCAAGCGAAGATGTGAGCGTGACAGCAAAATCGCCGCGTCCGGAAGGGACAATCGGCGCAAGCTCATGCACGGAATTGAACTCGCTCATGTTTATTTGCTCACCTAATACCGAGACCTCAGTGCGTCCGTCATATTCGCTGCGATCAAGCCTTAAACGCGCTTGAAGAGTGCCGCCGTATCCCTCGGCAAAACCAATGTCGAACAGCGCCAAACCCGGAGTGATCTGCGCCGTTGCCGCCACATTGGCAAATTGCATCTGGTCAAAATTTGCCCGCGTAGCCGATATCCGCAGATCGGCGCTCAGTTGGTCCATGAAAACGGTGCTTACTGGTGCAGCGTTGTCAAATGAGTTGGGAATCGGGAGAAATGCGCCGAGAAAAGATCGTAGGTTGAGCGCGGCAAAATCGAGTGTGCCGCTAATTGTCGGCAGACTGTCATCGCGGTCGCTCAACTCGATAATGCCTGTTCCGATATTATCATCGAGCGTCAGCGACAGGTCGTCCATGCGTATGACATTATCCCTGAGCTGCAGATTGGCACTGACGTCCACTTCTCCAAGTGCAAGAGCCGGTCGGCCGCGACGTCCTGACCAAAGAAGCAGGTTTCGCAGCGAAGCGCTGGACGCGGTTATATCACCTTTCGCATATAAGCCTGCAGAGACGCCGGCCTCACCGTCAAACTGCATTTGCCCAAGGATCGAGTTGATCGAAAATGCGATTGGCGCAATGGAGCCAGTAAGAAGTGCGAGAGGGCTTTGACTGGACCCCTGGATTTCAAAAGCCCGTTCCCGGTAAACGAACGCGGCGGTAACCGACAAAGGGCTGGACAAGTCGGCCCAGGTCAAGGTGCCATTTACCCTATCAAGCTCGTGGTTCAGTTTGTCTTCTGTTGGCGCATTTATCGACACCGTCCCATCTGAAACGGTCAACGTGCCTATTCGGCGGTTGACGTCGCTTGGAATTTGCGAGGCTAACTCTGAGACTTCATCTCCGCTCACCGGCACGTCGGTCAGCGCTTGGAGTGCGTCACGAACGTTGGAGAGTGGTAGAAGGCTGACAAGAGAAAGACCCTCCTCAAGCATTAAAGTTACCTCCGGCGAGACGAGCTCAATGGAAGACACCACCGGTTTTCCCCGCAGCACCGACGGAAGGGACATTGAAATGTTCAGCGTCTCGACGTGTGCAATGAGGCTATCACCCTCTCGCATATCCATCCGGTAGAAGCGCACATTCTGCAGGCTGGCCGAGGGAACCGGAAACAATTTCACCGCCGTTGTGCCGCCCAGCGTGACACGCTGTCCCGAAATTGATGTGATTTCTCGCTCGATGAAATTGCGAACAAAATCGGTGGAGACAAAGGTCGGTATGAGCAGCCAGATCATGGCCAAAGAGGCCACAACAAAGATCGCTGATCGGGTGAATAGGTTCACTCAGTGTGTCCAAAAACTTGAGGTTGGTTCATTCATCAGCGTTAACCATTCTTCACGCAGCTTTACAAAGCGTTTCAGGTTAACCATGCGCAGTTAGACACTTTTAACGATTACAGTGCATTTCTCTTTAATAGTTTTTTCACTGCCACAGACAGTTCTCAACTAGACCACGCCAAATGCGTGGTCTTTTTTTGTCAGTGGATGATGCGGCTTTCAGGGAACATGATCTCAACAACCGTACCGCGGCTTGCCTCGGAATGCAGCGTGAACTCAGCACGGTTCGCTTCGACAAGGGCTTTTGTGAGAGGTAGTCCGAGCCCCGTCCCATCGCGATCACGCTCTGTAGATAGGTTTTCGCGCACCTGTTTGAACGGTTGCATTGCAAGATCGATTTCTTTGTCCGTCATCCCAATTCCGGTGTCCTTGATGCGGACAACCAAGCCATTGTCGCGCTCATAGTGCGTACCCACCACGATCAATCCGCCGGCCGGAGTGAAGCTCACCGCATTGGATAAAAGGTTGATGATCACCTGCCGCATGGACCGGGCATCTGCCACAACACGAGGCAACCGATTGGATAGATTGGTTCTCAAAATGACACGATTGGCAGACGCTTGCGGCTGCAACATCGAGATAACATCACGCGCGATTTCGTTAAGATCGGTTTCAGAAAACTCTAATTCCTGGCTACCAGCTTCGATTTTCGAAATATCGAGAAGGTCATTGACCAATTCCAGCACGTGTCGACCCGATTTATTGATATCGGCAAGATAAGCCTTGTAGCGGTCATTCTTAAGCGGTCCAAAACGCTCCTCGCGCATCAGGTCCGAAAACCCAATGATCGAATTCAGCGGCGTTCTGATTTCATGACTGATCTTTGCAAGGAACACCGATTTGGATGATGACGCCTCCTCGGCATCCTTGCGCGCCTGCTCCATGGCGGCTTCGTTTTGCTTCCACTGCGTGATGTCGCGAATAACCGCGCAATAAGCTGAGCTTGCAGGCAGGCGAGCGATGGTCATGAAAAGTGGAAGGAAGCCGCCATTGCGTTCTCGACCGAGCACCTCCCGGCCTTCGTTCAGCACGCTTTGAACGCCGTTGCCCGCCAGCGATTGCAGATAATCCATCGCCGCTTGTTGGCTTTCCTGGGCAAAGAGCATGCGGAAACTCTTGCCTTCGATGTCATCGCGATCGTACCCGAAGAGTGCCCGACCGGGGCCATTCACCGAACGGATAGCTCCATCGGTTTGAACAATGATTACACCATCGCTTGCGATGTCGATGATGTTCTCAAGCTCTTGAATGTGGTCTTGAAGCTCCGCTTCCATGGCGCGGTTCTGCTCATCGATCTCGGCGCTTTTCGTCGCAACGTCGAAAGGCTGTGATACATCGTTTGCATCAACCTCTCGGGGCTGCCCACGCTCAATGGGATTAAACGCAACGACGTTATCGGTGCTATCCGGTAATGGGTCTTCGGTCTCGTTTTCGCCGCGAACGTAAGGGCTTTGTTGGGAAGGATCCTCATTTAACGGATCAAACGCGAACATGATGGCTGACTGACCTTCAAACGGAATGATCTGCATATGCGCGCGCGCAGGAAATTTCTCGTCATGCGCGCCAACGATTGTAACCGCGCCTTTAAAGCTCTCGCCATCTCCCAAGTCTTGGTCCAGCCGCGATGGGCCATCGATCAACGCGCCAAGTCCGCCGCGCGTATTCAGGTCTTCAATATCGTCATAGCCAGTCATAACCTGAAAGCGCATATTGCCAAAAACCGCCCGTTCATCGCGAACGATCAAAAGTGCTAGCGGCAGTTCGTCGATCATATCAGCCGTTAGGCCGTGAGCAGGCGCAATATCGCTTTCAGTTTCGCTTGCCTCGTCGGACACGGTTTCCTGATCTGCTTCATCGCTTAGCGAAAAGCCGATCGGCGGAATTTCAGCCTGTCTGGCCACCTGCATTTGGAAGTCGTCGGCATCTGGATCGGAGACCGGCTCTGCTGCCTCGGCAGTTTCTGAGATTGCGATGGGTGTTTCATCGCGCTCCTCGTCTTCTTCGGTATCACTTTCGATTAGCGCAGCGCTAAGCTCGTCAGCCGCTTGTCGGTCTTCAGCAAAGTCTGGCTTGGATGTGGGCTCGTCTTCCGGTCTCTCCGCTGCTGAGCCGATATCGGCGCCTTCCAACACACCGTCGGTTTCTGCCGGCTTGGCGTCGCGGGATAAGGACTCACCAATTGCATCAAACGCCGCGCGTTCTTTGCTTGTAAGTTGAGGCGATAGATCGCTGTATTCATCACCATCGTCCTCAGCATCGCGAACGAACCGCGATGGCAACTGTGCTGAGTTGAGAACTGGCGGTTCACCTTCAAATGGGTCCGTAGACGCTTCGCTTGCTGTTTGTGTTTCATCGGCGCCCGTTTCGTCGAAAATCGAAGGCGGAGACTCATAGCCCACCGGGGCCGTGACCAAACTCTCCACATCAGCGCTCAGTGGATCAATGACAGCATCTGAAACACGTACGACCCCGAAGCCGCGGTATCCTTGAAACTCGCGATCACGGTTGTAATAGGGCAGGGCGGCCAGATCGACTGGAACGCGCAAATCCGCTCCCTGCACCGGCCACATCACCGTCTTGCCCGACCAAGTATCTCGTCGTGAGATAGAGCGCCCGATGTCACCGTTTTCGTCAATTTTCAGTTTTGATGAAACCTCAGCAAACGATTTGCCGACGACATCGGATAGCTGCGGACCAACGGTTTTGCGAAACTCTTCGGATATCTCGGTGAAAGTGCCGTCGCCATCCATTTTCCAGACAAACCGGATCGGGTTGAGTGCGGGCTCAAAGCTGAACGTCTCTGTGTCTGGGGAAATTTCGCCGGTATCACCGATGTTCTCTACAAAGCCGACGTTGGTCTCGGCAGGTGGCTTACGAGGTGTCTCCGCAGCGTCGACCTCTGTAGATGCTACAGCACTTGTCGGTTCGTCGTCCGCAGTCTGGGTGGGTAGCTGATCATCCGGTACGACAATATCTTGCTGCTCCGCCGCTGGTACAGGTTCCGCAACACGTAGAAGTTCTTCCGCCATATCGGGGGTATCTGCGGTTGCTGGAATACTTATCGCAGGCTCGTTTCCGGCCTCATCTTCGACCGCGACACACAAAACCAAGTTGCGACCGTCATCGCCGTCGCTCAGCCGGCCAATGCCAACCGCGACTTGGCCCCCAATGGAGTTCTCTGCCTGCCTTTTTACGAGGCTATCATCTTCGGTCGCCACTTCAGCCGCAAGCGCACGCAGCTCTTGTTCGCTCGGTGCGACCTCTTCAAAAAGTGTGTTTGTTGCCAGCACCGCTCCCTTCGCGTCGATGATGGCCGCGCTCGCGCCGCTCTCCCCAATCATAGCAAGAAGATCAGCGAAATTGTCCGATGTCTCCTTGAGCGGTTGCTTTTCCAGCACCACCAAAACCAGCTCATCTGCATCGGTGACCGATAGGCTTGCCTTGCGAAGAACCGATGCCACACCGACGGTGAACCGTAAAAGCAAATCGCGCGTGCGACCCGCCCTGACAGCTGAAAGCGACGCTTTGATTTGCCGCTTTGCAATTGCCATACCTCGTTCGGCGGCACCGTTGTCCAGCGCTTCGTCATTCAGCCCTAAAAGCTTCGCGCTTTGAGCATTGAACCACAAAAGCTCGTCGCCACGAGCATCAAAAAGCAATGCAGGACTGCTATTTAAGAGCGTGTCGCGCACCCCCTCCATGACAGCGAAATCGATAAATGCTCGATCAGACATACTCAAACTCTTAACACCGCGCTGATTTTGGAACAGCTTAACGGTTTATTAACTGCCAAAATTGGCTCCATGCGTCCAGATTTACGAGTCAAATCAGCGGTTTTCGTCGCCGCGTAGTTAATTTCTCTAGGTTGTCAGTATTGCCTTATTCCTGTTTGATTCTGCGAAGGAGCCTGCACTGGAGATAACAAAATGGCAAAAAAACCAGCACCCAAAGACGACATCGCGCTCGGAATGCAGACCGCAGAGGAGATGATGGATACGATCAAATCCGCCGCTGAGAAGTCGGTAAATTCTGCGAAGCAATCGTACAAAACAGCCATTGAAGCCGCCGAAGACTTTCAGGAAACGATGTCTCAGAACGTGACGATGGCAAGCAATGAAAGCACCAAGCTCTCGCTCGCCGCGATTGAGAAGATGCGTCAGAATGCAGACGACGCCTACGAGCATATGCAGAAAATGTCGGCTGTGAAATCGCTGTCCGAAGCCATGGAACTACAAAGTGCCTATCTGCGTCAGCAGGCAGAGCGTGCGGTTGAGAACGCAAAGGAATTTCAGGCGGCTGCTCAAGAGGCAAGCGCGAAGATTAAGCAGCCTGCGCAAGACATGATGGACAAGGTCATAAAACAGGTTTCGAAGTAGATTTATCCTGCTTTTCCTACCCAATAGCCAGCAAGCGAAGTTTGATAATCCTTCGCTTGCCAAAACTGCAGCCAATCAGTATTGCGCCTGCGGGTGCCTCGTGCGGACGTAGCTCAGTTGGTTAGAGCGCTGGATTGTGGCTCCAGAGGTCGGTGGTTCAAATCCACCCGTTCGTACCACCCATTTGTTTCGCAAGCAGACCTTCAAAACAGCTTCGCTTGAGTTGCCGGCGTTTCCCGGATTTTCGCCGATTTTGACTTTGGCGCTCTCGATCTGGCAGCAGCGCCCGCCACGTGAACATCTACAAAATCTTCATCAGCGAACTCCACCTGCAACATGTCGCCGGACTTGGTGCTCTTCGATTTTGAAACAGGAACGCCCTCCGCGTTTCGGACGACGGCAAAACCGCGGGAAAGCACGCTCTTGTAAGACAGTGTTTCGAGCAATCGGCGGAACTTCTCCATCCGGTCGTTCAAACGCGTATTCTTCTTATCGATTACGGCATCAAGTTTCTGGACAGCGCGCTCAAGCTGGTTTGCCGCATTCGCATGGGTCTGTGCCATCTGCTCATGCCGCAATCGGGCCCTTTGCTGTGCGAAAAGACCCCGTTTGATTTCTGTTTGACGGGCAAGTGCCCGCGGAAGGGCCGAGCTTTGAATGTCGAGCCGTGTCCGTCCATTCATGATCCGCGATTGAACATGGATCGGGCTAAGCGCGGCGGAAAGAGAAGAAAGGCGCAGCTTGTACTGGTTTAAAACATTCAAGAGCCCTTGAGTAAGCCGTATCTGGGCTTGGTCCACATGCTGCCGGGGTTGCTCCAACAGTGTTTCTGGCTTTGGCATTATGCGGGACAGTGCGCTGAGCCGCTCCCTTCTGAGCCTGGTGGTTTGGCTACCGGCTTGATGCAGTCGCGCCGCTGTTGTCGCCAGATAAGCGGCAAGCTCAGCCTTGACCGGCACTGCTATTTCCGCAGCTCCTGTCGGCGTCGGCGCGCGCCGGTCTGAAGCGAAATCAATAAGGGTCGTGTCTGTCTCGTGTCCCACTGCCGAAATCAGCGGAATTTGGCTTTCTGCAGCGGCTCGAACAACAACCTCTTCGTTGAAGCCCCAAAGGTCTTCGATGGAGCCACCGCCGCGCGCGACAATCAAAAGGTCCGGGCGGGGAATTTTTGTCAGTCCGTTGATTTGGTTGAAGCCGTTTATCGCACTAGCGACTTCCATCGCCGACGTTTCGCCCTGCACACGTACGGGCCAAACCATCACATGCACCGGAAAACGATCGTTCAAGCGGTGCAAAATATCTCGAATGACCGCCCCTGTGGGTGAGGTGACGACACCGATCGTTTTCGGCATGTAGGGAAGTCCCCGCTTACGGGATTGATCAAACAAACCCTCAGCAGCAAGCTTGCGCTTTCGTTCTTCCAGAAGCGCCATCAACGCGCCTTCACCGGCGGGTTCGATCGCGTCGATCACCATCTGATATTTCGATTGCCCGGCAAACGTGGTGATGCGTCCCGTCGCGATGACTTCCAGTCCTTCTTCAGGCCGGATAGACATCTTCGCTGACGCGCCCTTCCAGATCACGCCTGCGAGCACGGATCGCTCGTCCTTCAAATCGAGATAAACATGACCAGAAGCCGGTCGCGACACACGACCGAGTTCGCCGCGCACACGCACGCGACCGAATGAATCTTCCATCGTGCGCTTAATTGCGCCCGATATCTCCGAGACTGAGAACTCGGCAACGTTTGAAGGGCTGGAACCTTCGGCGCGCTCAACACTTTCCATTCCACAGATATGTTCGCGGCGACGCCTTCCGTCAACGCACGAGGCGAGTACCCACACCTTACCTCGCAAAAGACAGTCCGGCGTCAGGAAACGAGAGGATCACACAGTGTCATCATCGAAATCACACGAGCAAATTTGGGAGGAATGGGGCGATCTGGTGAATATGGCTCCATCCGAAATCGAGGAATGGCTCAAGTCCGACGAAAGCAAATCGGTCGGCGATAGCGAAGGTGAAAACACGACCGGTCGCGCATCGGGAAAGCGCATCGTCGAGATCAAACGCACCAACAAGGATGAACTAAGTGACGACCAGTGGGATCACATGGCCACCGTCGTCGGCTACATCAAACGCCACTGTTCTCAAGGCGGGCCGAAAGACGATGTGAAGACATCCGCTTGGCGTTATTCACTCATGAATTGGGTCCATGACCCGCTTGCCGAAGACGGCTGTCGCAGCTAACGCCAATGCGGGAGATAACGATGGCGCATGGCAGCAACCAACAACAACGACCAACCGTTTGAGGCAGCCGACTACGCGCTCTATGCGGTCACCGTCGCCTGCTGGTCTGCATCCTGGTATGCGCTTTCGCTGCAGCCGGGCATCGTCGCCAACGAGGTATCGCTCGTTTATCGGTTCGTCATCGCCGCCGGTATCATGCTTGTTTGGGTGCTTCTGACATCGGCCCAAATTCGCTTTTCCCTCCGCCAGCACATCGTGTTCGCGACAACGGGTATTTTCATTTTCTCCAGCAACTTCCTGCTGTTTTACTACGGTTCGCAATATCTCGTCAGCGGGTTGTTGTCGGTCGTTTTCTCCACCGCAGCCCTTACCAATCTGCTCATTTCAAGCGTTGCAACACGCACCGTGCCAAGCGCGAAAATAGTGCTGGCAATCCTGATCGGAATTATCGGCATCGGCCTTATCTTCCAAGCCGAAATCGCCTCGCGGGGCTTCGGTGACGGCGTGCTACTTGGGCTCGCATTCTGCGTTTGTGGTACGTTGAGTTTTTCCCTCGGCAGTGTTGTTTCGGGTCAATTGCAGTCGTCCGGCAAGGTTCCCTTGGTATCGGCAAACATGTGGGGCATGTTCTACGGTATCTGTTGGGCAGCAATCCTGGCGGTGGTCCAAGGCAAGCCGTTCAACTGGGATCCGCGACCTGAATATCTCTGGTCGCTTATCTTCTTAGCGGTCGTATCGACCGTGATCGCATTCGCATCATACTTGAAGCTCGTCGCGCGAATAGGCTCCGGGCGGGCAGGCTATGCGACGGTCATATTTCCGATTTTCGCGCTGCTCATCTCCACCTGGCTGGAAGGATACCAGTGGGGCTTGCTTGCGGTGCTCGGCCTCACGCTGGTCATCGCTGGAAATGTGCTCATCACGCGCGGAAGTCAGAGAAAACGGGCTTGATCAATTGCCCTGATAGACCCGATCCATGCCGCGCATGTACTGGTCAAACACTTGCTCAACCGACCTTTGATACTGGTCCTGAAAACGCTCTTGGCTCTTTCGGCCCGCATCAAACATGTCGCCGAACAGGTCTTCGTAGGGCGCTTTTTGCTGCGGCGCAGGCGCTGGATCAGGTTCGGCAGCGGGTTCTGGTGTCGGTGTGCCGACCATTCCGCCCATCATGTCCTGCATGATCTTGCTCCACGGATTATTATCCGCATTGAGCGGATTGGGCACACGTCCATTGTCAGCAGGATCATCGGGCGCAACTTGTTGGCCGGTGCCGAAAATCTGCTGCAGTGCATTGCCGAGCGGATTATCCATCGGGTCAGGTGTCGATGCGCGCGATTGCATGCCGCCGCCTTGCATCATCTGCTCGATGATTTGGCCGAACACATTTGTCGGTGCCGAAGGCGCAGACTGCATCTGCCCCGTCATCTGTTTGTACATGCCACCCATGAGCGTCGATGCAATCACGGGCAGCATTTGTTGAAACATCTCTTGGCCCATGCCTGTCGCCTGCGCGGCTTGGGCAGAAATTGCGCGGCTCACGTCTTTTGAACCGAAGAGGTGGCCAAGAATCCCATTACCTTCCGCGATGCCTGCAGGCTGAAATGCGTGGGTTAGATCATCGAAATAATTTGCGTGACGACCCCCCGACAGTGCCTGCATCCAGTTGCTGACAGACATTGGGTCAGACGTGTTGCGACGAAATCCTTGCGAAAACGCGGGCATAAGTGCCGCAACCGCGTTCTCCATCTGGTCTTGGTTGAGCCGAAACTGCCGCGCCATCACATCAAGGGCATTGCCATTTTGGGCTTGCATAAGTGTTTCGAAGAGATTGACCATGGTGTTAGCCGCCTTGTTTTTCGGGCGAAATTTCTACCAAAGACTACGGCGCTGCAAGTGTTGCCGCAATGCAACGAAAGGGAGAGGAAGGCGGGCGGCTTGTGCTGCGGGGTTCGTAAGCGCCTGCGAGTAAAGCTAGTATGCCTCTTCCATGAAAACGCGGTCGATGTCGCGTTCCCAGACGCTGTTGTAGAGCGTCACCAACTGCTCTGCAGCCGTCGTTCCGCGCGCAACAATCTCTTCAAGCGGCGCAAGGAAATGCGTCTCGTCAAAACCATCACCATTGAGTTTCGCCCGGCGTCGCAGACCCGCGCGGGAAAGGCTTAGTACCTCGCGGGCGATTTCATGGAGCTTATGGTCCTGCATGGATGCATTCAGACCGAATTTTGGGACATCGTCACGCAGCGCAACGACGTCTTCAAATGTCCATTCAGACGTCATGGAATGGGCATCATTCAAGCTCGTTTCATCATAGAGAAGTCCGACCCAAAACGCTGGCAGCGCGCAGATGCGTCTCCACGGTCCGCCGTCGGCGCCTCGCATCTCTATGAACCGTTTTAGCCGTACTTCCGGGAAGAGTGTCGAAAGGTGGTTGGTCCAATCACCCATATTAGGTTCTGTGTCGGCGAGCGGGCCGCTAGCCTTCCCATCCATAAACTGGCGGAAAGTTGCGTGCGTGCAGTCGACATAGTGACCATGGCGGAGCACGAAGTACATTGGAACGTCCAGCGCCCAATTCACGTAGTCTGCGAAGCCAAAATCCTCCGAAAACACAAACGGCAACACGCCAGCGCGGTTATTGTCCGTGTCCCGCCAGATATCTGCCCGCCACGAAACAAGGCCGTTCGGCTTGCCATCGGTAAACGGAGAATTGGCAAACAGCGCCGTCGCAATTGGCTGCAATTTGTACGCAACCTGCATCTTGCGACGCATGTCTGCTTCGGATGAAAAATCCAGGTTGACTTGGATCGTCGATGTCCGATGCATCATGTCGAGGCCTTGGCTACCGACCTTCGGCATGTACGCACGCATGATGTCGTAGCGCGATTTCGGCATACGAGGTGTTTCGTCGAGCGTCCATTTAGGACTGCCACCGAGCCCTAAAAACTTGATGCCGAGGGGCTCCGCCACCTGTCGAAGAGTGGTTAGGTGCTGGTTGGATTCACGGCATGTCTGGTGAATTGTCTCCAGCGGCGCTCCTGAAAGCTCGAACTGACCGCCCGGCTCCAGGCTAATGGCCCCCATACCGGACGGTTCGAAGAGACCGATAATGCGGCCATCATCCGTGATGGGAGACCAACCGGACTTCTCTTCCATTCCTTCCAGAAGGGATTTGATCGACCGCTCGCCTTCGTAGGGCACAGGCGCGTGACTATCGGTGAAAAACGGGAACTTCTCGTGCTCGGTGCCGATGCGCCACTTTGCGGCCGGTTTACAGCCCGCTTCAAGATCCGCGACGAGGTCATCAATGCCTGAAATCGGTGTGTCGTCAGATGTGTCGCGCGCCATAGACTATCCCTGAATTTTCGCAGCGGGTTGTGCATGAAGCAATTGTGCACTGCAAGGCGCTTGGCCACGCAAAGCTGTGGTCATTGGCGCGGCCACAGCCTATCGCCAATCCCCAATGGTCGCCTGAACCAAAGCCATCGCTGCCACTGCAGCGGTATCTGCTCGCAAAATGCGAGGGCCAAGCGGTATAGAAACCACAAACGGCAATTCGCGCAGATGTTCGCGCTCTGCATCAGAAAATCCGCCTTCGGGGCCAATAAGCAGTGCCAATTTCCGGTTTCCGACGTCTCGAAGCTTGGTCAACGGGTTCTGTGTCTGCTCATCTTCATCACAGAAAATCAGGGCTCGCGACGGGTCCCAAGCTTCGATTAATTCGCGAAGGTATTTCAACTCATGGCATTCCGGTACGTTGAGCACCCCGCATTGCTCACAGGCCTCAATTGCCCAAGCCCGCATTTTTTCCGGCAGTACACGCCTATTCTGCGTAAATTCCGTCATCACCGGCCGAATTGACCCGACCCCCATCTCTGTTGCTTTCTGGATCACATAATCGAGACGCCCCGTTTTTAGCGGTGCAAAACAAAATACGATGTCTGGCTTTGCCACCTGCGTCCGTTCAATTGAGACGCAGCGAAGAACACATGCTTTCTTTGATCGAATTTCTATGCGCGCCCGCCATTCACCGTCATGGCCGTTGAAAACCAACAGGTCGTCTCCTTCTCGGCGACGGAGTACTTTGAGCAAATAGTTCGTCTGCGCTCGATCAGGCTCAACAACGGCGTCAGCTTCCAGCTTTCCAGTGACGTGGAGCCGTTGAAGTTTATAGTTTGCCCGCATCGGATACCTTCGCGGTCACGCCGCCAAATTTACCTCGTCGCTACTGCGACAATTTGGTGTTTTCATGCAACACTTATCGCCGCCGCGAGTTACCTGACCGCAAACAGGGACTTTCTTCTTGTCCTTGCGGAATGCGCCAACTACGTCGCATTCACAGCATTCATTTAGGCTTTTGTGAACCGTAAGGGCGGCGGGATCATGCGTGTATTCATTCTTACATCGGGCGCAGCCATCGGCATCGCGTTTTGGGCAATGGCTGTCTTATCGGCCGGCGCCACCTCAGAGGTAGCCGTCGACGGCTACGGCGTCTCCGCAAAGACGACAGCGAATTTACAATAGCCAGCACTGGCCTTATTGAGGGGTCTCTTTCTGAAGAAGCACGTAAACGTGCCGCCAGTGCGAGTGATCCATGTTTTTCTCCGAACCGACAAGCGTCGAAGATTTAAGAAAACGCGCGAAGTTTCGCGTCCCCAAGATGTTTTACGATTACGCTGATTCCGGCGCGTGGACCGAGGGTACCTACAAGCGAAACACCTCCGCCTTCGCTGACGTTCAGCTACGCCAGCGCGTGGCCGTCGACATTGAGCATCGCTCCGTGAAGTCACAGATGATCGGCCACGACGTTTCCATGCCGGTCGCGCTTTCACCCGTCGGAATGACCGGCATGCAGCACGCCGACGGTGAGATTGCCGCCGCGAGAGCTGCTGAAAAATTCGGCGTGCCGTTCACACTTTCAACAATGAGCGTTTGCTCGATAGAGGCCGTTGCAGAGGCGACTACTAAACCGTTCTGGTTTCAGCTCTACGTGATGCGCGATCGCGGGTTCATCGAGGCGCTGATTGGGCGAGCAAAAACCGCCGGATGCTCCGCGCTGGTGTTGACGCTTGATCTTCAGGTGCTCGGCCAGCGCCACAAGGACATTAAAAACGGCCTCTCTGTGCCGCCAAAGCCCACCCTTGCCGCGATCGCAAATTTGGCGACCAAGCCGCAATGGTGCTTGGAAATGCTCGGCACCAAAAATCGCACCTTCGGTAACATCGTTGGCCACGCTCCCGGCGTGACCAACATGAGCTCGCTTTCTGAATGGACCGCTTCGCAATTCGATCCATCCCTCAATTGGAGCTCCATCGACTGGATCAAATCCAAGTGGGACGGAAAATTGATCCTCAAGGGTATCAATGACGTGGAAGACGCGTTGATTGCAGCTGATGTGGGCGCAGACGCTATAATCGTCTCGAACCACGGTGGCCGCCAGCTCGACGGCGCGCGTCCAAGCATCGAAGTCTTACCAGAGATCGTTGAAGCGGTAGGCGACCGCATCGAAGTGCACTTTGATAGCGGCATTCGCAGCGGACAGGACGTGTTGAAGGCCATCGCGCTCGGCGCCACAGCGACCTATATCGGGCGGGCTTTCATTTATGGCTTGGGTGCCATGGGCGAAAAAGGCGTGACCAAAGCGCTGGAGTTCATCCACAAAGAGCTCGATATCTCGATGGGCCTTTGTGGCGAGACTGACATTAGAAATGTTGGTCAGCATAATTTGCATATGCCCGGGCAGGATACGAGAAGGGCACCGGTTCGCGAAATGAAAAAGCCCGCGGCCTAACGAGGCCACGCTGATCTTTGCCTAAAGCGCGCGTGAGCCTTTGTTTCGCCGTTCCGCCGCGCTAATTCAACAGCACAAGAAGGGCGAGGGGCTCGCGCTCACATGAACAAAATCGATGTTATACGCACAGACGACGAAGTCGATATCGTAGCAAATGAACAGTTGGGCGATC
Organism: Pseudomonadota bacterium; assembly: GCA_038745535.1. Taxonomy (GTDB): domain Bacteria; phylum Pseudomonadota; class Alphaproteobacteria; order Rhizobiales; family Rhizobiaceae; genus JBCDLI01. The sequence continues at coordinate 36,000 of JBCDLI010000019.1, forward strand.
GTCCGGCAGACGATGCCAATCGTGGCCCATTTGGCTTTCCCGTCCACGGTGAGCGGGCAGCTGCACTCGGCGAGGTTCACGCGAGGCCAGCTCCGCAATTCTCGTCTCCGCGGACGCTTTTGAAACTGTGTTTCATGACCGACGGCGGGAAGTCCGTAGACCATGCCGTTCTTGCCCAGCTGTCACGGCAAAATGGGCTCGCACCGCCATCGGCAGATGCGCGGCACCATAAAGTGATTGCTGGCAGCGGGTCTGTCTGGTGGGAAAGGCATACCGAAGCGTCCACCTATATGTGGGAAGGACACGCGCCCGCCGAAATAGCCGATACCGCGAAAGGCCATCCCTTCGGTGACGCTTTTCCAGCGCCGGGGCTTCTTCTTGCTGCTGTTCGGATCGATGTGATCAATTGGCTCGATGATCTGTCGAAACTTCATGTCATCTTTGATCCAAAGACGATGTGCTGTTCATTGACTGAAAGCGGTAACGCCATGGCGATAACCGACTTTAGGCAGGATAAGAACGGGCTAACGCGCATTGTCCTGATGGAGAAGGGCGTGTCACAGCAGCGTCTGGGCGTGCTTTCTCAGCGTCTGTTTGACGTTGAGATTTATCGCACGATGGCGATGCTTGGTCTGCCGCTAGCCCAAAGCCTTTCGCCCCGCATGAAACGCGCGGAAGATCGTCTTGCAGAACTTACCCATGAAATGCGCTCAATCGGTGCCGATGATGCCGAAGACCTGCTGAAAGAATTTACCTCACTTGCCGCCGAGCTTGAGGCCGATGCCGCGTCGAGTCTCTACCGGTTCGGTGCCAGCCGCGCCTACGACGAGATTGTGAATGACCGTTTGAACGCGTTGGAAGAAAGCGCGGTGCCCGGCTATGCGACATGGAAAAACTTTCTGGGCCGTCGCTTAGCACCAGCGATGCGCACGTGCCGGGCAATTGAAGAGCGCCAGGCGAACCTTTCACGCAAACTATCACGTGCTGCAAACCTACTACGCACCCGCGTGGATGTGGAAGTGGAAAAACAGAACCGCGACCTGCTCAACTCCATGAACCGTCGCGCGAAGATGCAGCTTCGCCTACAGCAAACGGTTGAGGGCCTCTCGGTTGCTGCGGTGTCCTATTATGTCGTTGGCCTGTTCGCCTATCTCGCCTCTGGCGTTATCAGTGAAACTTCGCCGGTTTCAAAAACGCTTGTGGTTGCGCTTTTTGTGCCAGTCGCCATCGGTGGCATTTGGTGGACGGTACGGCGCATTCGGCGCCGACATATGGAGCAGCAATAAAAAAGCGGGCCGAAGCCCGCTTTCATTTTGTTTTGTAGAGTAGTGTTAGTTGTTGCTCGGATCGTGCGTTGTGTTCGACCCGAAGCTGTTTGAGTATCCGGGGCGGGCAGCCGGTTGTCCCCGGCGTGTACCCGGCTGACGATCTTCGGCGGACTGACCCTGTTCGGCCGACTTAGGCAGTGCATCCCAGTAGGGCACATTACCAAACATCTCGGCCAGATAATCAATAAACAGGCGCACTTTAACCGGTAGGAACTGACGCGACGGATAAATCGCGTGGATCGCGGTGCTTTGGTTACCTTGAACATCGCCCAGAACGCGGACCAATCGGCCATCGGCGATTTCTTGACCAATTTCCCACGTTGAACGTAGCGCAATGCCTAGGCCCGCAAGGGCTGCTTCATGAACCACCTCAGAGGAGTTCGTCAGCAGCTTGGCATGAGGTTTCACAGCCGCTTTGCCCATCTCACCTTCGAGCTTCCATACCTCAGCGCCGGAATGGGTGAGACAGCTATGATTTTCCAAATCAGCTACGGAGGTGGGCTGGCCGTGCACTTGGATGTACTCAGGGGACGCGCAAAGAATGCGCTTAATCGGAGCAAGCTTTCGAGCGACAAGGCTGGAGTCTGCCAACTCTGCAATGCGGATTGCAACGTCAAACCCTTCACCAACAATGTCGGCGAAATCGTCCGAGAGCTGCAGGTTCACAGATAGGTCGCCGTTCTGCTCCATGAAACGCGAAAGGTTGGGCGCGATGTGCAGCCTGCCAAACGCCATCGGTGCTGAAACCTTCAGTGTACCGCGTGCCATCGCAGAACGACGCGAGACAAATGATTCCGCCTCTTCAACACCCGCGAGAATTGCGACCACGCGCTCGTAAAATCCCTGACCGGCTTCCGTAAGCGCGATTTGTCGAGTGGTTCGTTGTAATAGCCGCGTACCGAGGCGATCTTCCAACCGCCGCAAACGCTTTGACACCACTGCGGGAGATAGACCAAGCTCACGTCCGGCGGCTGACATACTGCCAGCGGCCACAACGTGCGCAAAAATTTCCATATCGCCAAAATTGCTCATGCACAGGCCTCCTACCTTAGTAATAGGGGTACCCGCGACATACTTCACAACCCCTACTGCGGCGAAGATTCCTTCTTATTATGCACGGAAGGGGACTTTGGTTCTATAATATGGCGGAAAGACGCTAATATGTCGCGGAGGGGACAGCTATGTCGCAGACATTAAACGCGTTCTTCACAGCCGCAAAGCTAATTTTACGCTCAACTGTAATGATTTCAGCGTTTTCGCATAGTTACGACTGACTTTGCGCCTCTATGAGTCGCTTCACTTCCTCGACGATTTTGTTCGCATCCACCTCAAACTGTCCGGGACGCGCCTCGCGATACTCTTCGTTTGACGCAATCGCGTCGGCCTGTCTGCGGCCCTCAATCATATCTTTGATCTGCACCACGCCCTTTTCGCGTTCATCGGAACCTTGGATGATCGCGATGGGGCAGCCGCGGCGGTCGGCGTATTTGAGTTGGTTGCCAAACTTCTTCCAATTGCCTTGATACATCTCCGCGCGGATACCTGCCTTGCGCAGGTCTTGTACCATTTTCTGGTAGGCGCCGAGCGCTTCGGTGTCGCCATCCATCACCGTCACGAGGACGGGGGCTTTGACGTCGTCCTGGCCAAGTTTGCCGAGGTTTTTGAGTGCCGTCATCAGGCGGCTCACGCCGATAGAGAAGCCCGTCGCGGGAACATCTTGGCCCGTGAAGCGCTTCACCAACCCGTCGTAGCGCCCACCACCGCCGACGGAGCCGAACTGCACGACCTCGCCTTTTTCGTTTGTGACGTCGAACAGGAGTTCAGCTTCGTAGACCGGGCCGGTGTAGTATTCGAGGCCGCGGACCACTGAAAGGTCGATACGGATTCGATCAGGACCATAGCCACAAGCATCAACAATTTCTGCAATAGTGAAAAGTTCGGAGCCAATATATTGAGACTTAGGGCTTAGTCCAAACGCTAAATGAGAGAGGTCTTTAAGCGTTTCGAAATTCGAAAATACGTAGCCGCCGAGATTACCAGAAGCCGCTTCCGTGGACGTTGCATCATTAAAATTCCGTGCTGTGGATATCGCTCCACCTAAATACAGGAACTGCAACAGCAAAAATATCTTGTCGGCATCCAATTCAGCCCCCGGTGTAAAGTCACCACTCTCATCTTTGCGTCCTTTTCCTAGCAGGTCTGAGACGCCGGTCTCGCCAAGGCGATCAAATTTGTCCAACGCCCGCAGCACGGTCAGGCGCCGCTCGGCATTCTCTTCGCCGCCAAGCCCAATGGCTTCCATCACCCCGTCAAGCACTTTGCGGTTGTTGACGCGAATGACGTAGTCGCCGCGCTTGATACCCAGCGCTTCCATGGTGTCGGCCATCATCATGCACATTTCGGCGTCGGCTTGGACGCCCGGCGCGCCGACGGTGTCGGCGTCAAACTGCATGAACTGGCGGAAACGACCGGGCCCGGGCTTTTCGTTTCTAAACACCCAGCCCGCGCGATAGGTGCGGTAGGGCAGCGCGATCTCGTTGATGTTTTGCGCCACATGGCGCGCGAGCGGCGCGGTCAGATCATAGCGCAGGCTCATCCATTGCTCGTCATCATCTTGCACCGAAAACACACCGGCATTCGGGCGGTCGGTGTCGGGCAGAAATTTTCCCAGCGCGTCTGTATACTCAAACATCGGCGTTTCGACAGGATCGAAGCCGTATTTTTCGTAGACGGTTTTGATCTTGGCGACCATCTCGTCGGTCGCGCGGATGTCGGCTGCGGTACGGTCGACAAACCCGCGTGGCTGGCGTGCCTTCAGTTTCTGAGGCTTCTTTTTCTTTTGATTTTTGGACATGGAAAACGGGCCGTCTGGTTCGGCCCGCCTGTTAGCCCGCGTTTATGATCACAGCAACCCGCGACCGGCGGCCAATCAGTTCACTTCGATGATCTTAGCTTTGGGCGAAATGCGATTGCCGCGCGGTTGGTGATCGCGGACTGATCGCGGGTAGAAGAAACCGTTGATCATCACGTCGTCATCGCGAAGCTTCACCACCGACCCGCGCGTGCCCAACACAATCGGCTCAACCGCGATGATAATGTGATCGCCTTGAATCCGCAGATCGATGTCACTCGCCCTTGCGGTTGTGGCACTCACTCCCAGCACTACAACCGATAAAGCGCAGACCAGCCCGACAATAGATTTCCGCATCCAACCATTCCTACGTAGTTAACACCCGTTAACGAGATTGAGGTCTCCCGGCACCTGCGTCCAGAACTTGGCTGGAATTTTCACCAACGCTGCGTCGGAAGTGTCTCATCGCGGCACACATCTAACGCGAACGTGATCAGCGTGAGTATGGTGATCGACACCGCGTTCGTTTCCCGACTTTGTAGGCATAGGAGTTGTCTGACACACGATACGTGCGGTAGCGCCCGTTGCACCACGCGATATGAAGCTGGCTCGCTTTCGCAACACGTCTATGCCGAACAATGGGTCTGTCA
>JBCDLI010000020.1:0-40239 GCA_038745535.1 Pseudomonadota bacterium
GTGGGCCTTCGCACTCTCAATCGCTTCCCCAACACCGCTTAGCCAGTCAACGCAGGTGCCAAAAACATCGAAGATGAGTGCTTTTGGCTTATCCTCACTCATCCGATGTGAAATGCATCGCGACGCCATTCATGCAGTAGCGCAAACCTGTCGGGCGTGGACCGTCGTTGAACACATGGCCCAGATGTCCGTCGCAGGTTGCGCAGCGAATTTCGGTCCGCACCATGAAGAACGAGCGATCTTTGTGCTCAGTTACTGCATCGGGGGCGATGGGCTCATAAAAGCTTGGCCAACCCGTTCCGCTTTCAAACTTTGCATTCGACGAGAATAGTGGCGAATTACAGCCGGCGCATATGAACGTGCCCTGACGTTTTTCGTGGTTCAGCTCCGATGTGCCCGCGCGCTCTGTTCCATGCTTTCGCAGAACATGAAACTGTTCAGGGGTCAGTTCGTCTTTCCACTCGGCTTCAGATTTCTCGACTCTGGCTCTATCGACCGTATTTCCCTTTGCGCTCATGGCGTTCCAATCCTTTATCACTTCTACCCACGATGTAGAGTGGAAGTGCCCGCTTCAAAGCTTCCATGCGCCGCATCTGGGCGCGAATTTCTGCGCCATTACCAATCGCCTATAGACCATAGTTATTGTGGCAAACCGGGTTTTCCCTTGCTCGCATGGACTTCGGTTTTTATCAGCGCGGCATGCAAATGGCGGCTACAGATAAACGGGTCACGGTGCCCGGGCGGGCAGACTGCGTATGGACCTAACGTTTATCGCATTTTTCGCTCCCTTTGTTGCCGCTGCGCTTGCGCCGCTATTGGTAAGAGCTCTCAAACATAACGCAGCATGGCTTTTAGCATTTTTCCCCGCTGGTCTGTTCATCCACTTCTGTACATATTTACCGACGATTGCCGATGGTGGTCGCGCGACCGGCGGATATCCATGGATCCCGTCGCTTAACGTCAATTTCTCTTGGTATATTGACGGGCTATCGCTCACCTTCGCACTTTTGATCAGCGGCATCGGCACAATGGTCGTGCTCTATGCTGGAGGCTATTTGAAAGGCCACCCGATGCTCGGGAGGTTCCTGTCTTTCATCTTGATGTTCATGGGTGCGATGCAAGGCCTCGTTTTGGCTGACTCGTTCCTGATGTTCTTCGTCTTCTGGGAACTGACATCCATCACGTCTTTCCTCCTGATCGGCTTTAACCACAGCGCAGAAAAATCGCGACGTTCGGCAACGCAGGCCCTTGTGGTAACCGGCTTGGGTGGACTGATCTTGCTGGCCGGCATGATCGTGATTTGGAACATCACCGGCCTGTCTGAATTCTCATTGCTGCTCGCTTCCGGTGAAGCCCTCCGCGAAAGCCCGTTTTATCTCTTCGCATTTGTGCTTGTGCTCGGCGGCGCGTTTTCGAAATCTGCGCAATTCCCGCTGCACTTCTGGCTGCCAAATGCCATGGAAGCGCCAACGCCAGTTTCGGCCTATTTGCACTCGGCGACGATGGTGAAGGCTGGCGTTTATCTGCTGATGCGCATGAACCCCGTGATGGGCGATACGGTTGCTTGGGAGACCGTGTTGCCGCTTTTCGGTGGCGTCACGCTCCTTGTCGGCACGCTACTGGCGGTTCGCCAAACAGATCTAAAGCTGATGCTGGCCTACACGACCGTCGCATCGCTCGGCCTGCTGGTCATGTTGACGGGCTTCGGAACAGAAAAAGCGATTGAAGGCGCTGTGCTTTACCTTGTCGCGCACTCGCTTTTTAAAGGTTGTCTGTTCATGGTCGCGGGCAATGTCGACCACGAAACTGGCACGCGCGACATCACCCGCTTAGGCGGTCTTATGTCAGCGCTCCCAATCACCTTTGCCGCTGCCATGATGGCTGCCATTTCGATGGGCGGGTTGCCCCCGTTTGTTGGCTTCCTCGCCAAGGAAGAGATCTATTACGGCGTCTGGGGTACCGATGTTTGGTCTCTCGCAGTGACTGCGGCAGCGCTGATAGGCAACGCTTTGATGTTCGTCGTCGGATTTGCTGTCGCGATTAAGCCGTTCCTAGGCTCGAAAATTGACACGCCAAAATCGGCTCACGAGGCACCGCCGCTCATGTGGATCGGGCCAATTGTGCTCGCTTCACTGGGTTTAGCGCTTGGCATCTTTTCGAGTTTTTTCCATCGCGTCATTTCCAGCCCACTCGCATCCGCAGTGGCCGGTGAGCCACTTACAATCAGTATCTCCATTGTCCCCCATTTGGGCATCGCGCTCACGCTGTCTGTCGTGACAGTGATTGTGGGCGTTGTTTTCTTTTTGGGTCTAGAGCGCATTCGATCAGCTATGATTGCACTTCTGAGGGCAATTGGATGGGGTCCGGATCGCGGGTTCGATCAATTGATCGCTGGTATTCTCCGTGGAAGCGCAGCGCTCACCCGGCACATCCAAAACGGGCGGATGGAGTTCTACATCACCTCCACTTTTGCGTTGCTCGGTTTGGCGCTGGTCTGGGCGATGACTTCTTCCGGTGAGTTTCCAGGTATCCCGGTCTTTCCGCGCATTGCTTTCTATGAATGGACGATCGTTCTCATTGCGGTCATCGGGCTTTTCGCGGTGATATTTGCGAGTAATCGCCTCACCGCGATTGTCTCACTCGGTATCCAAGGGTTCGCTGTTGCACTGCTATTTATGCTGCTTGGTGCGCCAGACCTATCGTTTACGCAATTCATGGTCGAAACTCTGACGGTTGTCATCCTTGCTCTTGTGATGACGCGTCTGCACCTGTCGCCTTCTGACCACCGCATGAAATTCCAGATGTTTATGGACGGCTCGATTGCGTTCGTCGCCGGAACTGCGTTGACGCTCTTGCTGCTCGCCGTGCTCGAAACACCTTTTGATGATCGGCTTTCGCAGTTTTTCAATCAGTATTCCTACACGATTGCCCAAGGCAAAAACATCGTGAACGTCATACTCGTCGACTTCCGCGGTATTGATACCTTCGGCGAGATTGCCGTTGTCATGACGGCTGGTCTCGCCATCCTTGCGCTCATCCGTGTTGTGGGCAGCAGCCGTTCAACACCAGCGAAGCGGAGCTAACACCATGCGCACGCTGATCTTCCGCACCATCGCACCTTATCTCAGTAGCCTGCTGATCTTGTTCTCAATCTTCATCTTGTTGCGTGGACACAATGAGCCCGGCGGCGGCTTCATCGGCGGCTTGATTGGAGCCTCTGCGCTTGCCGTTTATGGCATCGCATGTGGCGTTTCTCCGGTGCGACGGGCAATCCGTTGGCATCCCATGTCGATTGCCGGGTTTGGTTTATTTTGCGCTGCAATTGCAGGCCTCATGTCGCTTTTCGTCAACGTTCCATTTCTGACTGGTCTTTGGGTCTACCCAACGATCTTTGGGGAGGAGTTGAAACTCTCCACAACGCTGATTTTTGATATCGGCGTTTACTTGGTCGTGCTCGGCTCAATCACATCAATCGCGCTCGCGTTGGAAGAGCGGGAGCGTCGCTGATGGAGACCGCCATTGCACTTCTTACAGGCGTTTATTTTGCTGTCGCGATTTACCTCATGCTGTCGCGGCAGATCATTCGGATTTTGCTCGGAACGGCGATCCTATCCAACGGCGTGAACCTGACGATTTTCACCACAGGCCGTATCGCGCCTGAAATTCCGCCGTTCATTGCGCCCGATGCCGTGGTCCCGGTCGCAGGCATCGCCAATCCACTTCCACAAGCACTTGTGCTCACCGCAATTGTCATCGCGTTTTCGTTTTTCGCGTTTCTGCTCGTGCTCGTTTTCAGGAGTTACCAGGAGCTGCACACTGACGATACCGAAGAGATGCGCATTGCGGAGCCGGTGGATTCGCCACCACCGCCGACGGGATATTAATCAATGGCCGCTGCTGATAAACCACTCGTCGATAAGACCGAGGCGCTGGTTCAAGTCGCCCCAGTACTTGCTGATTGGCTATTGATTGCGCCGCTGGTGACCGGCTTCATATTTGGCTCGCTTTGTCTGATGACGCGCAAAGACGCGAAAAACCAATCCGCCATCGCGATTGCGGGGCTGACCCTTAATGCGCTTTTCGTAATATTATTGTTTTCGCAGGTACAAAGCCGCGGCATGGTTGTGATGACCATGGGCAGTTGGCTGCCGCCGTTTGGTATTACGTTCGCCGCTGATTTTCTCGGCGCAACTTTCGCGCTGATCACGGGCATTGTGGCGCTTGCTGTTGGCATTTATGCGCAAAACGACATCAATCGCACGAAAAAGCGCTACGGCTTTTATCCGTTCCTTTTGCTGATGACTGCCGGTGTTTCTTCTGCGTTTCTCACCGGTGACATCTTCAACCTCTACGTATGGTTCGAGGTCTTGTTGATCGGATCCTTCGGCCTTTTAATTCTCGGTTCGGAACGGGCGCAGCTGGATGGTGCGACGAAGTATGCGTTTTTGAATCTGATTGCGACGACGCTTTTTCTCATCGCCGTTGCCTATCTTTATGGCATCTTCGGCACGCTCAACATGGCCGACATCTCGCGCGTTGCAGCGTCGGGAGCAGACGAAGGTCCGAGGTTTACACTCGCCGTCCTATTCCTCTTTGCATTCGCCATGAAAGCCGCAGCTGTCCCGCTCAATTTTTGGCTTCCTGCCTCCTACCATACGCCGCGTATTTCCGTGTCTGCGGTATTTGCGGGACTGCTGACCAAGGTCGGCGTCTACGCACTTTTCCGTATTTTCATGACGCTGTTTCCGTCTGAAGGCGCCGAACTTGGGCTTGTGATCGCAATCATTGCCGCCGCGACCATGGTGATCGGCGCGATTGGGGCATTGGCGCAAAGCGATGTCCGGCGCCTGCTTGGCTTCGTCGTGATCTCAGGCATTGGCTATATGCTTGCGGGGCTCGCGCTGGGAAGTGCCATGGGTATTTCTGGTGCAGTCTTTTACGCGGCGCACTCAATGGTGTTGATGACAGCATTGTACCTGCTGATCGGAATCATGGGACGCAAGATGAATACCTTCGATCTTCACCGGGCAGGAGGTCTCTACACAAGCGACGTTGGGCTTGCTGCAGTTGCATTCGTTCTCGTGTTCGCAGCATCCGGCCTTCCGCCCTTCTCGGGACTTTGGCCAAAGGTCATGCTGATCAAAGCATCGCTTGACGTTGGCGTCTGGTGGCTGGCCGCTTCGATTATCATCTCCGGTATTTTGACCACAATTGCTCTGGTCCGGGTATTCGCATTTTCGTTTTGGCGAAATGCACCCACAGACGAGAGAGACGCAGGGACACTGAATGCCCCCAGCGCTGGCCAGCCGGTTTATATCGCAACGATTGGATTGACTATCCTGACTGTCATCGCCGGCATTTTTCCAGAACCGTTTATCGCAGCATCGGATCAGGCGGCAGCGCAGCTACTCCGTCCACAGGTCTATGTTGAAGCCGTGCTTGGACAAACTGCTGTTGCTGAAATGGTGGGAAGCGCACGATGAAGCTCCTCCTCATCAATGTCTTGCTCGCGCTAACTTGGGCGTTTGTTTCTGGTTCGTTCAGCGCGCTGAACATAATGTTCGGCTTCTTGCTGGGCGCGCTAGCGCTCACTGTCATTCGCGAACAGGTTGGCTCTGCTGGATATTTCTCACGGCTTCTCAAAGCCTTTTCCCTAGCGGTTCTCTTCATCCAAGAATTGATAAAGTCGTCAGTGAAGGTGGCAACTTTGGTGATGACGCCGAGGTTGGATTTGAAACCGGGGATCATCGCGTACCCCCTGAAAGCAAAGACACCAGCGGAAATTACACTTCTCGCAAATCTTGTTACGCTGACCCCTGGAACGCTATCGGTGGATGTCTCCGACGATTGCGAAACGCTATTCATTCACGCATTGGATTGCTCTGAACCAGATGAAATCCGTCGTGACATTGCGGAAGGCTTCGAGCGCAAGGTAATGGAGGTATTTCAGTGATGGCCGCGTCTGAAATCCTCGACTTTGCCATTTTTATTGCGCTCGCCCTTTTATCACTCTCGTTTCTCGTCACGGTCGCAAGAGTAATAAAAGGGCCAACACTCCCAGACCGTGTGCTTGCGCTTGATATGCTGGTTGCGACCGCAATTGGTTTTATCGCGGTCATCGGAATTCGAACCGGCTTTTCGCTCTATGTGGATATCGCAATTGCGCTTGGATTGGTCGGCTTTTTAGCCACCGTCGCATTCGCGCGCTTTATTCTTCGACGCGGCAAATCCGAGGGACGGATGGACCGCCGATTGCAAGCAAAAGGCGGGCAGGTGGCTCCCAAAGCTATTGATGAACCCGCAGAGGAAGCTTGATGACCTATTTGACAGCCATTATTGCTAGCCTTCTTCTCATTATCGGTGCCTTCTTTGCGCTTCTGGCGGCCATGGGTCTTTGGCGTTTTCCCGATATTTACTGTCGGTCGCATTCCGCTTCCAAAGCTGGAACACTTGGATCAGGACTGATGTTATTGGCACTTGCGGTCCACGCGGGTGATCTTGGCACCGTTACCCGTGCAATTGCTGGTGTGTTGTTTTTTCTACTCACTGCACCGTTGTCAGCGCACCTTCTTGCGCGGGCTGCATACTTTGCAGGATATCCGATGACAGACGAATCAGTAAGCGATGAGATCGGTCTTTCTAAATCTGATTAATTTTGTTACATACCGTAAAGTCAGAAGGCTGGGTATTTAGATAATATTCATACTCACTATTCAGCGGATGAAAAAGTTATTTGTGTTTTCAATTTTCTTTGTGTACCTGCGAAAAAATTCACAGTCCAAAGAAAGAGAAATATAATGGATGAGGCAATTAAAACTGAAACCGAAAGCACTGCGCTTGCAGAGCTGACTGCTGATGTCGTGGCTGCCTACGTTGGGAACAACCCAGTCCAGATTGCAGACCTTCCGCGGCTGATCACTGACGTACATACGGCGCTTGGCGGAACCATGGCAAAGCCGGAGCCGGCAGAAGCGCCAAAGCCCGTTCCTGCGATTAATCCAAAGAAATCCGTCACAAAAGACTACATCGTTTGCTTAGAAGACGGGAAACACTTCAAGTCGTTGAAGCGTCATCTCATGAGCCATTATGGCCTTACGCCAGAAGAGTATCGCGAAAAGTGGGGTCTTCCAGCAGACTATCCCATGGTGGCACCAGCTTACGCCGAAGCACGTTCAAAGCTTGCTAAAGAAATGGGACTTGGTCGCAAGCCGGGCACCGGTCGAAAGAAAAAATCCTAAAGCGCGTTTTTGGAGGCGATCTTCGCCTCCACACTTTGCAGCGCCTGTTTTAAGGCGACATGCCGATTGAAGTCATAATCAAGATGACCAATTTTGGCCTTGCTTCGCTCTCGCTGAAGCTTTCTTTGAAGCACCTTCACCAATTGCGGGTGATCCGAGGTTCTCTCTACTTGGCAGTGGAAATCCATAATCTTCTGCTCGTTCCTGCCAAAAATCATGTTTGTTTGGCCTTCCTGAATTGCCGTTTCTGCGGTGGTCGGCCTGCTCACTTTTGCGCCGGGAGGCTCACCCGTGGATAAGTGAGCACGCGGGAATCCCACGACCACTCGGTAAATTCAAAAAAGCGCTGCCAGTTATCCCCTTTGCCTTGGAGAGTAATAGGAATAAAAACCTATTAGGAGGCAAACAACATGCACGGTGTTTTTCTACCCGATGAATTGAACACCCGGATTACGCAACGCCATGCGGCTCGTTCGCAGCCGCAACCGGCTTGCAAGGCCGAGGTCGCAACAGTGAAATCGCTGACCATGGAGGAAGCGGTTCAACAGTGTGACTGCGTGATCGACATCATTTCCCAGCTTTTCGATATTTCGAGCCGGGAAATCCGTTCGTCGACCCGCAACAGCGCTAGTGTCGCGCGTGTCAGGCAGATCGGAATGTATGTCTGCCACGTGACGCTTGGCATGTATCTGCAGCAAATCTCTGAAGGGTTTAGTCGCGATAGGTCTACGGTGACCCATGCCTGCCATCTCGTCGAGGACCTCCGCGATGATGAAGAAATTGATCGGATTATCGCGAAGGTTGAGGCAGTGATCGCGGCTGCGTTGCGCCCGAATAAGAGAGCAAAGCCATGAGCGAGCGAAAACGCACGGTAAGGGTCCTGCACCGATTGGCAGCCTCGTCGGCCTCGCTCGCCTTCGTTGCAGATGGCGAACTTGGTCTGTTGAGTTTCCCCAATGGTCAGAAGCTGAAGATCGAAAGATCAGCGTTAGAAGATCTGAAAAGGCGCGATCTTTTGAAATTGGACCGCGGCAGCGTTGTCATCACATCAAGTGGCCGCTCCCATTTGAAGCGCGCTAAGGCAGAAGGCGAGGTGGCGACTGCCTTCATCGCACAAAATGCCGAGGCGAAGCACGTCTCTATCGATGGACAACGTGTCTTGAGAAACGCCGCAGAATCGCCTCTGGCGCGATTGCGTGCGCTAAAGTCAGGTGCTGGCGGTCAGTGGCTATCTAATATTGAATTTGAAGCCGGTGAGCGTCTTCGTGTTGACTTTGAAAGGGCTCAGATCAGGCAGCGGGTGACGATGTCATACGATCCAACGCGCTCATCGGGAAGCGGGCGCTCAACTGGCACACCAAACAACGTCGCCGAGATGTCGGACAACGCACTGGCATCACGAGCCAGAATGAACGAGGCACTAGACGCTCTTGGCCCCGAACTCTGCGGAGTTGCGATGGATGTCTGCTGTTTTCTTAAAGGGCTTGAAGCGGTTGAGACAGAACGGGGTTGGCCGCGACGATCCGCAAAGTTGTTGCTCAAAGCTGCACTGGGCGTTCTCGGCAGACATTATTTTCCTTCTGCGATCGGAAAAACATCGGGTGGCAACCACCACTGGGGCGCGCCTGATTTCCGACCCAATATATAGGTGCGCCGCCCTACGTATCAGTTAGGATGCCGCGGCTACGAGCTTGGCGTCCTGTTTCATCTTAGTGATAAGCGACCGCAGACCATTTGCGCGCTGGGGTGACAGATGTTCATCGAGCCCAAGCTTTTCCATGAGCGCGACCATGTCCAAATTTTCGATTTCCGATGCGGTTCGACCATTTGCGGCGGCAATCATGATCGCTACGAGGCCTTTTACGATCAAGGCGTCGCTGTCGCCGATAAAAGACATGATGGGATCGGGCTTCTCGTCGGCATCACTGCGCACCCAAACTTGACTAACGCACCCGCTTACCTTGTTCGCCTCATTCTTATCGGCGTCGGGGAGCGCTTCGAGCCCTTTGCCCAGTTCTATGACGTACCGATACCGATCTTCCCAATCGTCGAGAAATTCGAAATCGTCTTTAATTTGTTCAATGTTTGTAGCCATGCGGCAGTTATGGTGCCGTCACGGGATTTTTTCAACGCGGCGCATCGGCGTCAGCACCGTTAATTCGCTCGCGATGTTCGATGACAGTTGCATAGGCGATCCGAAACCCGTGCTGCGCTCGCAATATCACAGCATCAGCTGTCTTAATTCCGTAGGCACATATCTCCGGGCTTCGGGTACATAAGCCTGCAATATCAGCGACTACGCCGGTCGCAAATTTAAACCCAGAGCCGCTCGTTTGATACGGTACACCTTCGGCGTCCACGGCACTGATTGGCTGGGTTTCGTCTCGAATATGGTCAGGCGCAAGGCTTGGGAGCGCAACGAGACCGGCAAGAATGAGAAAAGCGGGTTTGAAAAGCATATCTGTTCCTCGGCGGACAAGTAACAAGCCTTCGTGAAAATGCGCTTTGCCACTTCGCTATAATTTGAATGTTCTCGCCATTATGGAACAATAATGAGGCGTCTTGGAACTTGAAACTGCCGCTGGGGTCTAGCGCGTCAGCCAGAAACGTTCGGTTAACCACGTTGATTAAAAGCGGGCTTCCACACCGCTCTCATGGGCGAAATCAAGACAGTTGCTCATCATACTTTTCTGTTCGTTAAAACTAACGAGCGCATTTGAAATTGATGAGATCAACACCTCGAGCGCGTCGTGACGCCAATTAAGATGAACAACACTTGGTCGGTTCGAGCAGAGCTTGGCAGCAAACGCCGTCAGATATTTGACGTTTCGCCGGAGAACTTTGTCGCGATCAACGCAGCAACGGCAGGGTGCGTTTGCGCTGGTGCTGCGATTGTTCCCACGTTTTTCTCAAACGGTGTGGTCATCAACACCGCGCTCATTGCGGTTGGTATCGGGTTTCTCGCATTTGTGGTCCTCATACGCTCAATCGCCAAGCTTTACGGACATGAAGTGATCGGTTCGCGGGTTGTGCTTGCTGCCATGTTCATCCTTGTTGGCGTGACATTGCCGACCAACCTATGGCCAGCGGTCGTTTTGTTGCTTCTTTCAGGTCTAGGGCTCACGGCCGAGGTCATGCGGTCGAACATTCCTGTGTCGGCCACTGCCACGGTCGATCGGAATGAGCACGATGCCGACAACGACCATGCGGTGAAAATCAACGCTTTCGGCGAGTTGGAAGACAAGCTCTCGCTTGGTGGTCGCATACTGGAGGCTGGAGATCGGCTTCAACAGATAATCCACCCGGAGGACCGAGTGGCGTTTCTCAACGGAATTGCCACGGTGGAAGATCGAGGCCAATCAAAGTGTCTCGACCTGAGACTTCAAGACTTCCGAGGCGCGGCGCACATCTACACAGTTTCAATTTCTAAGCGTAGCGGTCAGATTTTCATTGGTGGCCTACAGGCTCCCGCGACAGCGTTGGTTGAAGCGCCGCCAATCGTGATTGACTTTAAGAAATCGGCAAAAACGAGCGCGATGGCGCGGTCAACTGAATTGAGCATGGCGGCATTTCAGCGGCCAGAAGCGATAAAAGATGAGGGGCGGAAACAAGCATGAGCAGGCACTTATCAATGCAATCGCAAGTCAATGGCGCGCTTGGTATAATGCGAGGCCTGGCCACGCTCAAAGTCCTTGGCGTTTGTGTCGTTTCGGCTTGTTGCGTCGTGACCGTGCTAAACGCGGTGTCATGGCAGGGCGGCTCAAATGGTAGCGGAATGTTTGCAACCGCAGCTCCAACCGGTGGCCGAGCCCCGTCATCGACCCGGATTATTTTCGAGCGAGATGACCCGTCGCGTATTTCCGAAACTACTTTGATTGATGAGAAGACCGATCGGCTTCCGGCCCCTGAGGTCTTGCAACAAAGACCGGTGGTCAACGAGGTGGAAACAGTTAGCTTTCAGGCACCATCATCCGACAACGGCGATACCGCTAGCTTTAAAAGCACCGAAGAAACCCGCCGCTTACAGATGTATCTCTCACGGCTCGGCCATTATGGCTCGGATATAGATGGACGCGATGGACCAGAGACGAGAAATGCAGTTCTCGACTACATTAAAGCATCTGGCCATGGCATATCCCCAAACGATACCAACGCCTTGCTGGTTGCCCTTTCACGTGATGCCCTGACGACCTCAGCTTTGCCTGCTAAACGGCCGTCGGTAGCAGTTGCATCCGAAACGCGTGCAGATGAAGCGGCCATGACGGCAGATGATATACGTCGTGCGCAGACCGCACTAAAAATCCTGAACGACGAAATTACAGTGGATGGCGTGTTTGGAAATCAAACGCGGACGGCGATCGTAGAATTTCAGGCGCTCTATGGGCTTCCTATAACCGGAAATGTCGACGCGGAGCTTTTTGATCAGCTCGCGCGTTTCAACCTACTGTAAAATGCCATGCGGTTGCGTTCCGATATTTTCGTTGCCTCGCTGCTTCGCTCGGCAGAGAGCAGGGGTAGTGCCGGAACGGTTTTGCGAAAGGGGCGAACGTCGCTCGGAAGCGTTTATGTTGTGGGCTTTGATCGGACGACCCGCAGCGCCAGCCTCTGGGCTCCAGCCCCACAAGCTTTGGTCGAGATGGATGGTGACGCCAGGCAAGCGCCCGTTTCCAAGTTTGAAGAACGGCTTACCGAGGTGGTTGAGAGCGAGATTTCTGCTTTCATCGAGAAAGAGGCATCGTTCGACGACGACATTTGGGTGGTCGAACTAGAATGTGCCCCACAGGTCATTCGCGGTTTGATAGACGTTGTGGATGCACCCCGTCGCTAGCCCAGCGTTAGCCCACTTGCGCATACCGGTGTTCGATGGAACCGCTGTCTTGGTGCGATAGGGGTTTAAGTGCTTCGCCAAGCAAATCGTCGTAGATCCAACCCCTGACCAATTCTGAGCATTGCTCGATTGAGTAGGCATCATAGGTACGTTTAAAGTCGCTCCGGGTGTTGTCATCATCGGCAAGGCCCGGCGCCAAAAGGCTAAAAATCATCCAAGCATCGGGCGCATTCATTCCGATATATTTCAGCGCTACGATGAGGTTTGCACTCTTTTTATCAGCGAGTAGGATGAAAGCGGTCTGTTCGGTAATTGAAAGTTTTTGCGAAAGCAGTTCGCATAGCGTTGTTAAATCCCTGTTCTGGCACGCCTCAAGAATGTGTGAAAACCTGCTGTCCGCCATTCTAATCTCCCCAGTGATTTCGCTGCGCTGACGTAAATCCAGCGCTCTATTGACTTCTGTCTCGTTGAAACTCCGCAACACACGCTCGACTGGCTTTGGTAAAAATCTGCGCCTTGCGACTGCCAGTCTTTCTTGAACACTACCCTCCTGCGCGATTCGTATTAGGTGATTGTCCTCATCAATCGTTCTTGCCAGTCTGATAAAAGGCAAGCTTATCTTTGCTTCATCTGAAATAATTAGGTCGATAATTTCGATTGGCACGGCATCAAATCTTGCCAAGACCAAAGAGCAAAGTTTGCGAGCATCTGTCGACGCTGCAGGGTAGTAGGAGGAAATCAGCGCCGTTAAATTTTTTCTTTCGTCGCGCGGAGCACGCCGAGCATTTGCGAAATTCTCCACCGCATTTTTCAAAATAACGTCGGCTGTCGCCATAAATGTCACCTATCCGCTTGTAAAACGGGTACCTGACAAGCGTTAGCAAGTTGTTAACTACGATTAGTCAACGCTCCACGACAATGTATGGGGAGTGTCTTTCGACATGATTATTCTGCTTGAAAAGGCTGCTGAGCAGTCCCTTGCGAAAAACATGAGGCCGAGACTGCGGATCTGTACAGTCTTGGATTATTCCGAGCTGTTTAAATCAAAGTCCGACGCGCCCCACGGTGCCGATAGACTAAGAGCCAAACCATTAACCCAATCGTCGAAGCATCGACGTGCCGATTTTACGCTAAACTAACAAATCGGATGCGGGGTAAGTCTAGCCCTCGTAGGTCACGTATTCGCAGCTTGTATTGGCGAAGAACTCACGGATTTTTTCGGCGTAGCTCGCATCTGGCTCAAATGCTCTCATTGAAATAAAACCAGCATCGAACCGGGTGTCGACAATCACCGCATTCTCAAGATCTTGCGGCAGAGACTGTCGGATTTCACGGAGTTGTTTTTGATTTACGATAGCCAGATTCAACTGGCCGCCCGGCACGTTGCGATCTGTGGCACTGAACGAAATTGTCCCGCTTTGTCCGTGCACCGCGATAGTCCAAAGCGGCACGTCACCATCGCTCCGCATGCGAAACACGCCCGATGACAGATCAAATTTACATATGCCGACGCGGAACGGATCGGCGTTTTCACGCGCAATACGATTATCGAGAGCGCCGATTTCTACAAACTCTCCGTCCGCCACTGAAACGCCGACAATCGCAGCAGCTGCATTGGCCGAAAGCGTTGGCAGCAAATAAATAGCGCCAAAGTGAACAACAATTGCACCAATGACGCCGACGATAACGGCAAAGAAATATCTAGCCATCGCGACATCCCAACTTCGTAACGCTAGGCAAAGAAGGGGTAGAGATACCCAATGAGGTGCCAATCGACGTGTCAATGAGGATGAGCTCCAGATCGAATTCGTTTTCGGCAGGTGGGGATGCCCATACACCGGGCTTTAAGGAAGAGGAGAGCAGGACCATCCATGGGGCATTATCGAAAGCGATGGCAGTCCCAGATGTCACGATTGTCTTTCGCGAGCGCACATCGGCATCGCTGCGCGATGCAATTGCCGAAAGTGCCCAGGCCCTCGCATCAGTGTCTAAATCCGTAATCTGATAATCACAGGCTCCGTGCAGCCTGTCCTCATCGTCGTCGAGAAGTCTCGTAAAGCGAAGGCCTTCAGCATCACCAAGAGCTAATTCTCCTGACCGCGCAATGCTCGCGCGCAGATAAGGGTCGGTATCGCCACCACCGTTTTGTAGCTGAGCAGTCCATCCATCCAACTTAATCGTGCTAAATCCACGAAAGTCGTTCGTAACCTGATCTGCGCTCCATGCACCGAGGCCAAACGCAATGCCTATGGCGATGATGGCCGGTAAAAGAAATCGAAACATCCCTATTAGTCTTCACGAAGCGCGAGTTCGTTCGCTACTTTCAGACGATCTTCGAACTCTGTAAGGCTGTCACGCAAACGTCCAAGATACGTGCTTGTTTCGCGTGAAAGAATAATCTGCCGTTCCAGGCTTCCCGAATTTTCATTAGTGACGGCATCTGCGAGCAATTGATCCTGATCGTTAGGCTCAATGTCCTCTATTGATCCATCGACCCCGTGCATTGGCTTGAGCTCAATTCCGCGGTGTGCACTGGCCATCAGTTGCTGCCAAGTCATCGCTGGCAACCGCCCGCCAGTCAGCCTGTTCGTTGGCTCGTAATTGTCATTTCCGTACCATACGGCCGCGGTATAATTCCCGGTATACCCCACGAACCACGCATCTCTGTAGGCTTGCGTGGTGCCTGTCTTTCCTGCCGCTTTGATGCCGGGCAGCGCGGCTCGGCGTGCAGTGCCCCACTCCGTAACGTTGACGAGCATTTCGTTCATTTCACCGGCAATCTTCGAAGTGATGACCTGCGGGGCGTCAGACGCGTCCGTTCTGCGGTTGTAAAGCACTTCACCGGTCGTCGATATGATCTGCGTGAAGGCATGCCTCTGATCGCCTTTTCCGCCGTTGGCGAACACCATGTATCCCGTAGCCTGATCAAGAACGGTCATACCCGCAGTGCCCAGAACCGTCGTGTGGTGACGGCTTATTTCCGACTCCACTCCCATCTGACCAGTAAGTTCTACGATCCGCTCGGTGCCTCGCAGAACATCCCGCGCGAGTTTCACCGGAACAGTGTTGATGGACCGCGCAAGAGCATTTGCCAGCGTCGTGCGTCCGCTGTAGCCGCGGGTATAGTTCTTTGGTGACCAGCCGCGCCATGTCACTGGCCCGTCGACCACCCGGCTGGATGGCTCTAAACCTGTCTCCATCGCGGCCGCGTAAACATAAGGCTTGAATGAAGAGCCTGGTTGGCGAAGAGCCGACGTTGCCCGGTTAAACTGGCTCAAGCCGTAGTCCCGGCCACCAACAAGCGCTCGCACGGCACCGGTGTTTTCAAGAAGCACTGCCGCCGATTGGCTGACGTTAAAATCGCGACCGTATTGGCGAAGATGAAACTCAACCGCGTCTTCGGCAGCGGCTTGCAGAGCCAGATCGATAGTCGTTCGCACTGTAAAACTACGGTTGAGAATATTATTCTCTAACGCGAATGCGCGGACTTCGGAAAACGCCCAATCCAGAAAATAATCGGGACTATCCAGAGCGTCGCGAATGACCACATCTGCTGGATCACGACGCGCACCTGTCACCTGGCCCTCGGTCATGAACTGCGCTTGCACCATATTGGTCAGCACTTCATTGGCGCGGGAACGAGCCGCGGGTAAGTTGACGTGGGGCGCGAACTTCGCCGGCGCCTTGAACAATCCTGCGAGAATAGCCGCTTCGGCGATTGTCACATCGCGGATGTCTTTGTCGAAATAGAATTCAGATGCAGCCGCCACGCCAAACGAACCGCCACCCATGTATGCGCGGTCCAAATACAGTTTCAAAATATCTTCTTTGGAGAGGTTTTGCTCAAGCCAGAGTGCAAGGAAAACCTCTTTGATTTTTCGCTGGAGCGTCCGCTCGTTGGATAGAAAGAGGTTTTTGGCCAGCTGTTGCGTTATTGTCGAACCGCCTTGGACAACAGAGTTCGCGCGAACATTTTCATTCATCGCCCGGGCAAGACCCATCAGATCGATGCCATAATGCTCGAAAAACCGCCGATCCTCTGTCGCGAGAACCGCTTTTACGAGGTGGTCTGGAAGCTCATTGATAGGCACTGCATCGGTGTGAAGAATTCCACGCGTCCCGATCTCATTTCCAAATCGATCTAAAAAGCTGACCGCGAAGAGTTCCTGATCACGCCAGTTCCCTCGAATTTCCTCCGATGCCGGAACTGCAAGTCCAAGCATGATGACGAAGCCGAGAGTGCCGAGTGTAAAGCCTTCGCTACCTAACTCAAAAAAGCCTCGGGTGATGCCACGGGCCCGAAATCTGCGGAAAAAGATAACGACATTTTCCCAAAACTCACCGCCGGCAAAACGCAGTTCATAGAGTTGCGAATCCAACCAAGAGTCGATCGCGAGCAGAAGCTTTGATTGGCGCCTGCGCTTCTTCGGCTCTTGCGAGTTTATGTCGAATGGATTTTCCATTTCCTACGATAACAAACCCTACGCTTTCCAGACGTAATTCTATTGAAAGGGCAAGATTTCGTCAGCCCCATTATTCCATGTCATCTGTAACTAATTTGCCTTCGCGCGCCTCGTATTTGTATTGCTGCTTTATCAGCCATGTTTTCAAGGGGCGAAGCGGCAATATGGTTGACGCGGCAAGCACGATTGTCGTGAGCAGAATTGTCAGCCAAAGCGGTGCGCCAACACCTGCTTCCATCCAAACCGCGAAAAGCACGGTAACAAGCATCGAAAACCACATCACGAAGAACGCAGGTCCATCACCTGCGTCGGCGAAAGACAAATCGAGCCCGCAATCGGGGCATATTGGCTTTACCGATAAAAAGCCATCGTAAAGCTCTCCCGTGCCGCACCTGGGGCAGCAACCTTTTAGCCTCTCGAGGTTTTTCATAAAACAATCTCCTTACGTTTGGTCGTTGGGAAACAAGGCGTTTTTCCGGTCAGAAAAAGAAACTTCATAAAATAGGAATATTGTCCTTGACGCCGTGACGGTCATCAGGTAGAAGAATGACATAATCGGAAAACTGGGTGAAGCGGGAGTGGTTCCACCACAACGAAAGCCCAACAGTGCCAAGCACCAATATATCATCTGCAGATTGTCATCGAGGTTTCTTACCGGCTCTCAAACGCCAGCGGAGACACCTCCTGGATGAAATCAAGAACGCACCGGGTTTTGAGCCGGAGTTGGTTAAGCAGCTCGATATTGTGTCTAAGCTTTTCGAGCGCCTTGCGAAAATCAAAGCTGATGAAGCAGCCGAGAAGCGCGATGAAGACAGTGTTGCGCACCGTCAGTTGGTAGCGTTTTTAGAAGAAATGGATGATCGGGTAGATGCCGTTGCACGACACCGATTTGCCGCCTTGGCAAATCGCATCGCTGAACAATTCTGCGATGAATGTGCTGCAAAGCTGCGGGCTTTTGCAGCTGAGGCCGGAGCAACTACCACCCGCTAGGCCATGGCGGACCTGGATGCTCCTCGGTGGTCGCGGCTCAGGCAAAACGAAGGCAGGTGCAGAATGGGTAAACGGGATCGCGCATGGTTTCAGGCCATTTGCGGATAAACCGGTTAGCCCAATCGCGTTGATTGGCGAGACGTTTTCTGATGTGCGCGAAGTCATGATTGATGGTCCTGCGGGTATCATGAACTGCATCACACTGGAAAAGCCAAAGTTTGAAGCAATGCGTCGCCGCCTCGTATGGCCAAACGGCGCTGTTGCGATGATGTTTTCAGCACAGGAACCGGAGAGCTTGCGCGGACCGCAATTCGCAGCCGCTTGGTGCGATGAATTGGCCAAGTGGCAGCTTGATCGTGAGACTTGGGACATGCTGCAATTCGGACTGCGGCTCGGTGAGACGCCGCGCCAATTGGTGACGACGACGCCGAGACCAACCAAGCTGGTTAAAGAGATCTTCGCCGCGACGGATACAATTGTGACGCGGATGAAAACAGAAAATAACGCCAAAAACCTAGCGCCGGGATTCATCCGAGCGATGAACGAGAAGTACGGTGGAACACGCCTTGGACGGCAGGAACTGGATGGCGAAATCGTTGAAGACGTGCGTGGCGCGCTTTGGAACCGGTTGCAGCTTGACGGGCTTCTGGGTGAAGCGCCTCTGGCGTTTACCCGAATTGTAGTCGGTGTTGATCCTTCTGTCACCGCGAAAGCAAAGTCAGACCGGTGCGGTATTGTTGTCGTGGGGCTGGCAGATAATGGCAAAGCGTGGGTACTGGCGGACAAAACCATACCGGCAGCGACCCCAAATGGTTGGAGCAAAGCCGCCGCCGCTGCCTTTCATGCCCATGAGGCCGATTGCATTGTGGTCGAGGTCAATCAGGGCGGCGATATGGTCAAAGAGATCATGCACACCGCTGATCCAACAATCGCTGTTCGCGAGGTCCGGGCGACGCGCTCAAAGCGCGTCCGTGCCGAGCCAATTGCGACGCTTTACGAAAATGATCGCGTTCGACACGTCCGCGGTCTCGGCGATTTGGAAGATGAGATGTGCAGCTTCGGGTTGAACGGTCTTTCATCTGGGCGCTCGCCGGACCGGCTCGACGCGCTGGTCTGGGCTCTTTGGTCACTGCTTTTGGATAAAGCGCATCAACCGCGAGTCCGCGCACTCTAACGGGATTGAAAAGAATGAACAAAACGAACGGCGACCGAGCCAGAAATGGCGCGGCGACGCATAACTATGCGCAAAAGTCAGCGCCGCTTTCTGCCTCTCTTATAGCGCTGCAAGCGATTGCCGAGCCCCAGTGGACAGGCAATTCCTATGCTGCGCTGGCCTCGCACGGGTACATGCGAAATCCGATTGTACATCGCAGCGTTCGCCTGATCGCAGAGAACGTCGCTTCCATTCCTTGGACGATCACCGACGGAGTGACCGAATATTCCGATCACGCGGTGATCGAACTCTTGAAGCGACCGGCCCCGATGCAGGACGGGCGTTCGTTTATGGAAACGCTCGTCGGTCACTTGCTGCTGGCAGGCAACGCTTTTGCTGAGATTCAAAACGGTATTGGCAATCGTCGTGCGATGTTTGCTCTGCGCCCTGACCGCGTGAAAGCGGTGACGGATGACGCTGGGTGGACAGTCGGATACCACTACGAGGTCGAAGGCAAAAAGCGCGCAATAGCGATGTCGGAAGACCCTCGTGGCGCGCAACCACTCTTGCACGTGGCGACGTTTCATCCACTCAGCGATCAGGAAGGTTTTGGCCCGTTGGGCGCTGCGGCAATGGCTCTAGACATCCACAATGCTGCTGCGCGCTGGAACAAATCGCTTTTGGACAACGCTGCCCGCCCATCGGGAGCTCTCGTCTACGCGCCGGGTGATCACTCAAACCTGAGCGAGGAACAATTCGAGCGACTGAAAAAGGAGTTGGAGGAGGGATATTCAGGGGCAATCAATGCTGGAAAACCGATGGTGTTGGAAGGCGGTCTCGATTGGAAGGCGATGGCGCTAACGCCCAAAGACATGGACTTCATTGAGGCGAAAAATACGGCGAGCCGCGAGATTGCCCTCGCCTTTGGTGTCCCGCCAATGTTGCTCGGTATTCCCGGAGACAACACCTATTCAAATTATCAAGAGGCGAACCGTGCGTTTTTCCGGTTGACGGTGCTGCCGCTGGCAAAGCGCTTAGCAGATGCATTTGCCAATTGGTTGTCGCCGCATTTTTCGACCGATCTGAAATTTTCCTGCAACCTCGACGAAGTACCGGGCCTAGCTGCCGAGCGCGAGGCCCTTTGGAAGCGCGTGGAAGCCGCTTCATTCCTCACAGAAGACGAGAAACGCGTCGCGGTCGGCTTCCCGCCGCTCGCCACGAGCCGCTGAGCGTGTGGCCGAAAATGCTTGGAAATCTCCAAGCAGAAAAGGACTATCAAATGACAACGCCCGAAACGGGCTACGCCCAAACACTGATGCTGGCGAAAGTGACCGGCGCAATTGCCGGATCGGCGATCTCTCTTGCCTACATGTTGCCGAGGGGACGTCGCGAGGCCGCAATACGCTTTTTCTCCGGCATAGCTGGAGGCATGCTGTTTGGCTCTCCGGTCGGCGTTTACGCGGCGCAGACGCTGGCTGTCGCAGACGCTCTCACGCCCGAGCAAACACACCTGATGGGCGCCGGTCTCGCGAGCCTCTCGATGTGGTGGATCATTGGCGTTGTTATCCGTCGAACAAACGACCGCACATCCGCTAAATCGAACATGGAGAATGATCATTGAGCATCAGACCTGCCGCACACGGAATTGAGACCAAATATGCCGGTGCAAAAATCAATGCTGAAAAGACCGATGCGGGCGTTTTCACCGGCTATGCGAGCTTGTTCAATGAAGTCGATCTTGGCCGTGATGCGCTTGCACCGGGGGCATTTTCGAAAGCCCTTTCAGCGCGAAGCGCGTCTGGTGTCCGAATGCTGTTCCAGCACGACCCCGATGCTCCCATCGGTGTTTGGGATAGCATAACAGAAGACAAGCGCGGTCTGCATGTTCAGGGACGGCTAGCACTTGATACGGTGAAGGGCAGGGAGGTCTGGGAACTCCTTCGTATTGGCGCGGTGGATGGTCTTTCCATCGGCTTCAAAACAGTCCGGGCAAAAGCTGACCCGCAAACAGGCGTGCGCACCATCACCGAAGCAGACCTCTGGGAAATATCGGTCGTCACATTTCCGATGTTGCCATCAGCGCGAGTAGACGCGGTCAAGCAAGCGCGTCTGCCCAGCATAAGAGAATTTGAACGTTTGCTCGTGCGGGACGCCGGGCTGTCGCGTTCAGAAGCCAAGCGTACCGTTACGCAGGGCTATTCAAGTGTGATCGGGTCGCGGGACGCGTCGATCGCAACGACAAAAAACACGTCTTCAGATGCGGCGCTGGCGGCCCGTATTCGTGAAGCTGCAAGACAAATCCAAACCTACTGAGGACACAATGAAAACAGGTCAATCCTCTGGTGCAAGCCACGCACCGGAGCGCAAAAACATGCCTACTGCAAAGGTTGCTGTCGCGACTTCTCGTGAGGCGCAAACGGTAGCCGAAGCCTTCGATGACTTTATGGGTGCATTTGAATCGTTCAAATCCGCCAATGATCAACGGTTGCGCGAGATTGAGGCCAACGTCACTGCCGACCCGCTGACATCTGCCAAAGTCGATCAAATCAACAATGCGGTCGAAGAACAAAAGCGCGTTCTCGATGCGATGCTTTCGAAGGCAACACGACCGTCTCTGGGGGTCAAATCATCCTCGTTCTTCGGTGGAGGTCTTGAGCATAAAAACGCGTTTGAGCGCTATGTTCGGAGCGGTGATGAGGGATCTTTGCGCAATTTGGAAGCCAAAGCGCTTTCCTATTCCTCTGGACCCGACGGTGGCTTTCTGGTGCCCGATGAGGTTGAAGCTGCAATCTCCTCGCGGCTTGCGAATTACTCGCCGATCCGCTCCATTGCATCTGTCCGTCGCGTTTCCGGCGCCGTCTTGAAAAAGCCGTTCGCCGTATCAGGACCAGCCGTTGGCTGGGTCGGTGAAACCGAAGTCAGGCCCGAAACCGCAGCTGGTCAGCTCTCAGAGCTGCAATTCCCGACGATGGAACTTTACGCGATGCCCGCTGCGACGAGCGCACTGTTGGAAGACAGCGCGGTTGATATCGACGCTTGGCTTGCATCCGAAATCGACACAGCGTTTGCGGAGCAGGAAGGCGCAGCGTTCATCAACGGCGATGGCGTGAACAAGCCCCGCGGTTTGCTGGACTACACAACTGTGGATGAAACCTCCTGGGCTTGGGACAGCATAGGCTACATACCGACAGGCGCAGCAGGCGATCTGCCCGCAAGTGATCCATCGGACGTACTGATCGACACTGTCTACGCGCTCAAGGCGGGATACCGCCAAAACGCGAAGTGGGTCATGAACCGCAAGACCCAAGCCGCACTGCGCAAGATCAAAGATGCCGACGGTAACTATATCTGGCAGCCGCCGGCAACCAGTGGTCAGGCCGCATCGCTCATGGGCTTCGATGTCGTCGAGGCTGAAGATATGCCGGACATTGCTACAGACGCCATGTCGATTGCGTTCGGTGATTTCAACCGAGGCTATCTCGTCGTCGATAGAACCGGTGTTTCGGTGCTCCGCGATCCCTACTCAGCGAAGCCTTACGTACTCTTCTACACAACGAAGCGCGTTGGCGGCGGCGTTCAGGACTTCGACGCCATCAAACTTATCAAGTTCGGCACGGCCTAACGTCACGCTCCCTCCCACGTGACAGCCATGCCCGGCGGCTTCGGAGCGCTCCCCACCCGGAGCCGCCACCTCTCAATTTTGAAAGATCACAAATGACTTCGGCCTGCATCTCAAAGCCGGTGGCCCCGGCCATCGAACTCGACGATATCAAGCGATATCTGCGCATCGACAGCGACCACGAAGATAACACGTTGCAAGACCTCATTCGCGCGGCCACCGAATTCGTTGAACGCGACTGCGGCCTGGCTCTGATTTCCCAGGTTTGGCGCTTCTATTTTGACGAAATTCCAGAGGGTTGTGCGGTAGAGTTGAATCGCCGTCCGATCATCGACATGGTCGAATTGAACCGCTTTGATAGCGCGGGGAACCGCCATACGGTTGGGGCTGAGAATTGGTTCCTCAACCGGTTGACGGAGCCTGCACGAGTGCGCTTGCTCAACGGCATTTCGGCTTTCGATATGTCCAATGGCTTTGAGTTGGACATCGAAATCGGCTTTGGTTCCACGTCCGCAGATGTGCCGGATACCATCAAGCAGGCACTTCGCGCCCTGATTTCCCATTGGTATGAATTCCGCCATGCATTTGATGCGTCGGACCAACCGGTGTCGGTGCCGCCGGTTTATCATCAACTGACAGCCCACTTGCGCAGAGCGCGACTGTGAGCACGCCAAAGATGAAACGCTTTGACCCGGGCCAGTTACGCCATCGCATCATCGTCGAGGAAGTGGCAACAAGCTATGACGAAGCCGGAGGCTTTTCTGAAAGCTGGACGGAAAAAGCGCGCTGCGCTGCTTTCGTGAAACCAGCATCGGTTTCCGAAGTCGCACGCGCGCGCGCCGCAGAACTTGAGATGTCTCATAGCTTCATCATCCGGTCAGGTACCGAGGTTACACGTCACGACCGCGTGATTTGGCGAGGCGAAGCATACGAAATCGCGAGTGTCTCCGACATCGATGGCACTGACCGCTACACAGAAATTCTGGGAAATAGGATTGAATCCACATGAAGCTGAGCACACGCGTTTCAGTGAACGAGCTTATTCGCGCTTTGCGCATCGCGCTTCTCGAAAAGGGCGATGGCCGCACCAGTCAGTTGGCTGAGAGGCGCGAGGGAAAAGCTGATGCAAAGCGCTGATCTGCATGAAACAATTTCGGAAGCTCTGGCGACGGACGCTCAATTGTACACGATGCTTGGCGGTGGTCGGGATCGCGTTCACGATCGCGTTCCGTCAAACCGTAAGTTTCCATTCATCACCGTCGACCGTCTGCAGGCCAATGCCTGGAATACGGATTTAGACGATGGCCGAGATACGATTGCCACCATACGTGTGTGGTCTCGGGCGAGGAACCGCGTTCAATCTTACGATATTGCGGACCGAATTATCGAGATTGTGGAAAGCCTGTCAGCGTCGGCGACCATCATACTCGCTCAATATGTGAGCGCGACACACGAACGTGCGGTTTCACAAAATGCGTTTCTGGCAACGCTCCGGTTTCGTCTTCTTACCGAACACGCCTGATCAATTCCGTTTCCCATCTTTAGGAGAACCATATGGCTGCTCAGCGTGGCAAAGATATCTTGCTTAAAATTCTGGACCAAGCTTCTGGAAATTACGTCACTGTCGCCGGCTTAAGGACAAAGCGGTTGGCCTTCAATCAGCAGTCGGTCGACATCACCGATGCTGAATCGGCAGGTCAATGGCGCGAGCTACTATCAGGATCTGGCATTCGTCGGCTCGCGATTTCAGCGTCGGGGATATTCAAAGACAAATCGTCCGACGAACTGGTCCGAAGGGCATTTTTCAGCGGCACTCTGATGGCCGCTGAAATCGTTATCCCAGACTTCGGAACACTTCAGACGCCGCTTCTCATCACTTCACTGGAGTATGCTGGCAACCACGATAGCGAGATGACATTTGACACGTTGTTGGAGTCCGGCGGTGAAGTCACTTTCGTGGCGCATTCATGATGGTCAACCTGCATCGCGGTGAGATTTCTGCGAAACTCGGCGGCGCAGAGCGGCGAATGTGTTTGACACTTGGGGCGCTGGCTCAGCTCGAGGCCGAACTTCAAGTCGGCGATCTTCAGTCGCTCGCCGCCAGATTTTCCAATGGCCGCATTTCAGCAAAGGATATGGCCGCAATCATTCACGCTGGCCTATGCGGTGGCGGACACGACTTCACCCGAGATGAGGTCGAAGCGCTGCACGCAGAAGGTGGTCTGCCCGCTTATGCCAACATCGTAACGCGGTTGCTCGAAGCCACCTTTGGAACCGCCGATTGAGATGGGCGATGAACGCGATACCAAATCCAACATGCCGTGGAACACGCTCATGGCGTTCGGTTTCGGAAAATTAGGACTGTCATCGCGTGAATTCTGGTCGCTGACCCCGCGTGAAATCAACGCCGCGCTGACATGGCACCTCGGCATGATCAGCCAGGCTTCCGCGATCCGCACAGAAGACTTGGAAACGCTCATGGGGCGATATCCAGACAAGGATAATGAATGAACAACGAAGAATTATCTGTCGCTATAACTGCCGATACCACAGCTTTCTCGGATGCCTTAGATCAACTTGAAAAGCGCGCTTCCAAGTTTGGTGACACGCTCTCCGGTTCGCTCAAAAGTGCGATTTCATCCGGCAGATCGCTGGAAGATGTACTGCGTGGCCTTGCATCCAGCATGGCGAGTTCCCTGTTCGATGCGGGCACGCAGCCGCTGACCTCCATGCTGAATAATGTCGGCTCCTCTATCTTCTCAAGCTTGGGCTCTGTGATGCCGTTTGCCAAAGGCGGCCTGTTTCAGGCGGGATCGGTGGTTTCTGCGCCCACCTACTTTCCGACCGCTGGAAAGATGGGGATGATGGGGGAGGCAGGACCCGAGGCAATTGTGCCGCTGACACGTGGGTCCGATGGACGCCTTGGCTTAAACACGGGTCAGGCCACTTCAGCGCCGACAGTCAACATCACCATTCAAACACCGGACCCGGCTGCCTTTAAGCAATCAGAAACGCAAATTACCGGTGCTCTGGCGCGTGCGGTGATGCGTGGACAGCGCACGAATTAAACAGATGCCAGACTTACCCGTTTTTCCCGCGCGCCTTTCCCATGGTTGCGTGAGCAGTCTCGTCATGCCCGTTGAGGTGGTGACCCTTGCCTCCGGTCACGAGCGTCGAAATCGACGTGTCGCTGAAATGCGTCGGCGATACACGCTTCCCGGCACGACGCGCCCAATTGAAGAGGCCCAGCTCCTAGCTTCATTCTTCAACTCCGTCGACGGTCAATCTCAGTCGTTTCAGTTTCGCGATCCGATATGGAACACCACGGCGACCGTTGGGCAGTCCATGTCCATGCTGGATATCACGCTCGGCACAGGAGACGGATCAACGTCCATTTTTCCTTGGCCAACCGAGGGTGAGTTTAGGCGTGTGTTACCCGAAATCGCCACGCTGGAGATCGCAGTGGATGGCAATCTCACGGCACCGTCCGCTGTTATTTGGAACGTCGAGCAACGCCAATTGGAATTCACCGATCCGCCTGCAAACGGCGCTCTCGTCACATGCGGTTGCGCATTTCGCGTCCAGGTTCGCTTCGGAACCGATGCGTTGAGTATTTCCACCACGCACAATGGTGCAGCAATGCATGAAGATGTCATTTTGCAGGAGGTTTTCGAATGAGAAAAGTCTCCGACGCGATGAAGACCTCGCTCAAAAAATCACCCTCGACACTTTGCAATTGCTGGATTGTCGTACGGACGGACGGCGAAGTCCTCGGCTTCACCGAACATGATCGCGAGCTTATTGTAGCTGGAGAAGTCTGTGAGCCGTCGACAGGGTTCAATGCGAGTACGACAGAAGAATCGTCAGGGCTTGCCGGTGACAGTTCCGATGTGCTCGGCGCATTAAGTTCTGATCGAATAGCGGAGCGGGATCTTTTAAATGGTTTCTATGATGGCGCGCGCATAGAGCGCTATCTTGTAGACTGGGCTGAAGCCGATACGAGTATGCTCTTGTCTCGAGCAATCCTCGGTGAGGTGACAATTGAGAACGGGAGCTTCAGTGCTGAACTACGCTCGGTCTCAAGCTTACTTGATCGAAGCACGACGCGATACTTCTCGCGCATGTGCGACGCCAATCTGGGTGACGAGAGATGCGGCGTCGACATGTCGGTTGCAGGCCGACGAGCGAGTGCAACCATCGTTGCTCACGGCGCACATCACATCGACATTGACGTTGTAACGAGACGACCAATCCTCGATTTCAACCCCGGTCGCTTGAAGCTGGATGATGGATCTGATCGACGTTTCCAGATCGCGTCTTTGCAAGAGATTAAACCGGGTCGATGGCGCATTGAGGTTCATGCCCGAGTGGGAAAAAGCATCCCAGCAGGTGCAAATTGCTCAGTTG
The DNA here is from genome assembly GCA_038745535.1 of Pseudomonadota bacterium. Classification (GTDB taxonomy): domain Bacteria; phylum Pseudomonadota; class Alphaproteobacteria; order Rhizobiales; family Rhizobiaceae; genus JBCDLI01. Next base: position 26,699 of record JBCDLI010000020.1, read on the forward strand.
AGATCGGCTGCGACAAGCTCTTTTCCACTTGCTGCAACACTTTCAATAACGCCGCCGCATTTCGGGGCTTTCCGCACATTCCTGGCTCAAACAAAGCGCTTGGTTATCCAGAGGAAGACGGCGTATTTGACGGCGGTCCACTGGTGCCATGAGTGATGAAAATACCCGCAATCAAGCGCTTGGTGAAGCACGACGCTGGATTGGTACGCCCTATCGCCATCAAGCGAGCAAGCTCGGTGTCGGTTGCGACTGTCTCGGCCTCGTCCGTGGTATCTGGCGAGAGCTTTACGGCGCCGATCCTGCTGAAGGTCTAGCCTACTCTAAAGACTGGTCGCTCACCCAAGGCAAAGAGAATCTACTTGTCAACGCGCGCGTGCAGTGCATTGAAATTACGATAGAAGACGCGATGCCCGGCGATCTATTGATTTTCCGCTGGACGGCAAATGCAGTCTGTCGACACCTCGCTATCAAAGCGACCGAAACAACAATTATTCATGCGTTTGAGCGCCATGCGGTGATGGAGAACTCCCTCGTGCCATCATGGCGTCGCCGCATCGCCGCCGCCTTTAAATTTCCTCCCCAATAGCCGAACGGATATCACTCCATGGCAACAATTGCGCTGCGTGCAGCGGGTACTTTCATTGGCTCATTTTTCGGCCCTGTGGGCGCTGCAATCGGCTCCGCTGTGGGCACCGCTGCGGGCTATGCAATCGACACGAGCCTCATCAATTCGCAAAAAGAAATTGAGGGTGCACGGCTTTCGAGATCGCAGCCGATGCTGGCCGATGAAGGCCATCCGATACCTGAGGTTTATGGCCACTGCGAAGTTCCGGGTACGCTGATTTGGGGCACGAGGTTCCGCGAGAGGAAGTCGACGACACGAAGCGGCGGTAAAGCGTCGGGTCCCAAAACCACTACCTATTCCTATTCCTGCAGCTTCGCGATTGCTGTGGCGCTCAACCCGGTATCAATGATCAAACGTATCTGGGTCGACGGGCGCGAACTTGAACAGAAAAAAGTTCGCTTGCGGAAATATCTTGGCGGCGCGGGGCAGGCTCCTGACCCGCTGATCGAAGCGAAGCAGGGCTTCTCCAAGGCTCCCGCTTATCGTGATATTGCGTACGTGGTTTTCGAGGATTTCCAGCTTGAAGATTACGGCAATCGCATTCCGCAATTTCGGTTCGAGGTCGTTAACAGTTTTGGTCGGCTAGAAAAAGATGTGCGGGCGGTTTGTTTAATCCCCGGCGCAACGGAATACGGCTATTCGCCTACCGAGGTCACGAAGAACATTCGCCGTGGTCGTCGTCAGACTACCAATCGCCATGTTACCTACGCCGAAAGTGACTTTGAGGCGTCTTTGGATGAGCTTCAGGCGACCTGTCCAAATCTAAAAGCGGTCTCGCTGGTGGTCCCGTGGTTTGGCGATGATCTCCGAGCTGGCCACTGCCAGATTATGCCCGCTGTGGTGGAGACCGGGTCTTTCTCGTCGGCATGGCGGGTGGGCAACCTCACACGATACTCTGCAAACGTTCGGATGGTGTCGCGGACCAGTGGCACCTCAAACTACGGCGGGACGCCGTCGGATCGAAGCGTGATTGATGCGATCATTGATCTAAAGGCTCGGGGCCTACAGGTGACGCTCAATCCATTCGTTATGATGGATATCCCCGTCGGTAACGGTCTCTCCGATCCATGGGGCGATGCCGAACAGGCACCCCATCCGTGGCGTGGACGCATCACCTGTTTTCCCTCAAGTACGGACCGTACTCAAAGCGCCCGGAACCAGGTCGAGAGTTTCCTTGGTATTTCGGCAGCGGATGATTTTTCAATCGCTGGCGGCACCGTTACAAACAGCTCCAGCGAATACTCGTATCGCCGTTTCATCCTTCATCTTGCCCATCTGGCAGTGGCGGCAGGTGGCGTGGATCGCTTTTTGATTGGCAGTGAGCTGCGTTCCCTCACGCGAATCCGAGACCACAATGATGCTTTTCCGTTTGTTGATGGCCTCATTGCCTTGGCCTCTGATGCTAAAGGCGTTTTGGGCGCCGATACGAAAATTTCCTACGGTGCGGACTGGAGCGAGTATTTCGGGTATCAGCCGACGGACGGGTCTGGTGACGTTTATTACAATCTAGATCCGCTATGGTCCCATCCGGCAATCCATGCGGTCGGGATCGACAATTATATGCCACTCGCCGATGAGCGCTCTGACGATGCACCCGAGGCGATCCTGATTGACCAGACTGGAGACAACACGACCCGTTTTGATCGTTTCGTTGAAAGCGTGCGCTCAGGGGAGGGGTTTGATTGGTACTATGCTTCTCAAGCGGATCGCGAGGCCAAAAACCAGCACCCAATCACCGACGGCGCTCACCAAAAGCCTTGGGTCTTTCGGTACAAGGATTTTGCTTCCTGGTGGCAAAACCCGCATTTTGAACGACGTGGCGGTGTAGAACTTCCGACGCAGACGGCTTGGGTTCCGTCCTCAAAACCAATTTGGTTCACCGAGGTTGGGTGTTCCGCAGTTGACGCTGGTGCCAATCAGCCAAACGTCTTTGTGGACCCGAAGTCATCAGAGAGCTTCTTCCCCTATTTTTCGCGACAATCGCGTGATGACGAAGTGCAGCGTCTTTATCTAGAGGCCGTGCTACGAGCGATTAGCGAAGACACAGAGTTCAATCCACCGACCTTAGACGGCCACTCGCGCATGCTAAACGCGGATGATGCGTATCTGTGGGCTTGGGATGCCCGACCCTATCCCGCGTTTCCGCTGAGAAAAGATGTATGGGCCGACGGTCAAAACTGGGCGACCGGTCACTGGTTAAACGGACGTCTTGGCACTGCCCCAATCGCAGAACTTTGCGCATCCGCTGCAGAGCGGGCCGGTGTCAAAATCTCTACCGAACCGGGCACCGGCCCAATCGTTCAAGGTGCTGCATTCTTGAGCGATGGCACAGTTCGCGACAGGATTTCGCACGTGGCTGAAACATCTCTTCTGACCTTAAACGACGACTGGTCTGATTTCGACAAACCACTTGTAGTTTCTGACACTTCTGAGACGCATTCCGTTTCGTTACTGCGTTCAGGAACGGTCGCTGTTGATGGCGCTTCTCAGACGTCGATTCTTCGCCAGCAGCAATCGGACATTCCCCGCCGGGTCGTCATCAAACACACAGATGTGATGCAGGAGTACCGATTAATCTCAACTTCAACCGACGGAGAGACGCGTGCCGAGAAGACCTGGGCCATCGACACCGCCATGCTCCTGAATGAGGATCAAGGACGCTTTTTCGGAGATCAAATACTCCGAGCATTGCAAAGCGAAGATCAAACACTGAACCTTGAATTACCGCTGGAGTATAGCAGCCTGTCCACGGGCGATCTCATCGCATTTTCAGAAGATTCAAATTCTGAAGTGTGGCGCATCAACCGATTGGAAATTGGCGAAAAAATTAAGGTCAGTGCGACAAGCTTCCGGCGACGAACGGGTAGTAGGGCGTCGTCTATTATGCTCCCTACCGCACCAGCTGCATCAAGTGAAAATCTATCACCGGGGCATCCGGTTTTTCTGGATTTGCCGATGTTTGGCAATGTTGAACCGATAGAGCAAGCGCGCGTGTGTTTCGCCGGTGGATCGGGTTTTCGCTATGCACTGTATCGTTCTGATGGCGGGGAACTGACGTTTAAGACTGTAGCGCAGGCTGCGGCTACCACGGGAATTCTGGCGTCTGTGTTACCGTCTTCGTCAGCGAGCGGACGGTGCTTGCCGACTGCTTTGATAGACGTTCAGCTTGAACATGGCGAACTGTCCTCGGTATCGCCGGCAAGTCTTCTTGATGGTGCAAATCTTTCAGCTATTCGGACTTTCGACGGTGAAATTGAGATCATTCAGTTTCAAGATGCCGAAGAAATTGCACCAGATTTTTGGCGCCTTTCTGGTCTGTTGCGAGGGCAGGGTGGTACAGAGAATGCCATGTATTCCGGCGCTCCGATGGGCGCAGACTTTGTTTTACTAGATGAGTTCGTGGTGCCGGCAGGTGCCGCCACAGCAAATTTTGGACAAACAATGTCATGGCTTCACGGGCCGTCTGGCTACGACGCAGAATCGGAGTATTTCGAAACCGTCGAGAACCAGTTTGCCGGGCGAGCTTTTTTGCCGTTTGCGCCAGTACATCTCACACACAAGACTGACGCCAATGCTCTCCATCTGACTTGGGTCCGCCGAACGCGGGTCGATGGCGATAGTTGGCTAGGTGTCGAAGTCCCGCTTGGAGAAGAGCGTGAAGCCTACCGCATAGTGGTTAGCGATACGCTTGGCTTCGTGCGTGAGTTCGATACCGAGACGCCGTCTCTGCGCATACCTTACGACCAACTTTCAACCTCAAACCCCACCATCACGGTGGAAATCAGACAGCTAAGTGCTGCGATCGGCTACGGCCTGCCGCTCACGGCGGAAATCTCACTTTCAAACTGAAATAGCGAAGGACCATGATATGACTGACTCAAAACCTTGGTATTTGTCCCGAACAATCTGGGCGTCTCTCGTCTCAATAGCTGCAAGCCTCGCGGCTTTCTTTGGCATAGAGACAGATGAAACCACGCGCGCGGCGATCACCGACACGCTCATGCAAATGCTCGCTGCGGTGGCAGGAATTGCCGCAATCTTTGGCCGTATTTCCGCTCGCTCCACTATAAACTGAGGCAGCGACATTCAGTTGGCATTCATTTTCCATGGGATAAAGATGCCAGCATGAAAACGACACAGAACATATTGGCGATCGCTGCTCTAGGTGTGATGGCGGCGATTGCGCCAAGGATAGCTATGGCAGAGAGCTATGAACTCGCGCAGGACAGATGCCAGGTCATCGGCCAGCAGCTGGCACAAGAACGCGGTGCCCAATTGCTTGCGGCCAGCCAAACAAATGCGGGCACTCGTGCTGCTTGCGAAGTTGTTCTGTTAACTCAGAGCCGCGATGGCGGTCGCCCCCGCCGAGAAGTTGTCGTCGTGCCCCAGTGAGGCTATGCAAATGAGAGAGCTCTTGAGGTTTGCCGATGCGTGTCTTGGTTGTCGAAGACGATAATGATTTAAACAAACAGCTTAAATCCGCGCTTGAACAGGCAGGCTATGTGGTCGACACCGCTGCTGACGGCGAAGAGGGTCACTTCCTTGGTGAAACTGAGCCCTATGACTGCATTGTTCTCGATCTCGGCCTTCCGCAGCTTGATGGTGTCAGCGTGTTGACGCGTTGGCGTGAGGACAAAATATCAACGCCAGTCCTTATTCTCACTGCGCGTGATCGTTGGAGTGACAAAGTCTCTGCAATTGATGCGGGCGCCGACGACTACGTGACGAAGCCATTTCACCTAGAAGAGGTGTTGGCGCGGGTGAGGGCTCTCATTCGGCGCAGCGCAGGTCATGCGTCAAGCGACATAACCGTTGGACCTCTGGTGGTGGACACGAAGGGCGCCCGAGCGCTGGTGGATGGCGTTTCAATTTCCCTCACATCACACGAATTCAGGCTTCTTTCCTACCTCGCCCATCACGCGGGCAAAGTAGTCTCGCGCACGGAATTGATTGAGCACATCTACGATCAGGACTTCGACAAGGACTCAAATACAATCGAGGTGTTCGTTGGTCGATTACGCAAGAAAATAGGTGTGGATGTGATCCACACGGTGCGGGGCCTCGGCTACAAGCTTGATGCAACTGCCTAGTACGATTTCAAGGCCCATCGTTTCTCTCTCGCTGAAACAACGGGTCGTCCTCATCTCGAGCATTTGGTGCGCGGTCTGCGTACTTGCTCTCGGCTGGGTCTTGATTGCCCAACACCGCGCTTCACTCGAAGATGGTCTACGCGATCTCCAAGTTGCCCAGCTCTATTCGCTGATTGGTTCTGTGAGTGTATCCGAAGGCGGCACGCTGGCGGGTGAACCAAATCTTCGTGACCCGAGCTTTCTTCAAGTTCGAAGTGGTTGGTTCTGGTCTATCCATGAGTTGGGTAACGCCGAAAATGTCCTTCGATCGCGTTCCTTGGCGGGTGAAGCTTTGCCTCGCGTCACACCCGAAGTTGTCCCATTCAATCGTGAGTTTCTGCGTTCGTTCGAGGCGCCTGGCCCATTTTCGGTGCCGCTCGTTGTGAGCGAAACCGAGGTTGAACTTGCAAATGATTTCATCGCCGTATTCGCAGTTTCAGCTGATCGAGGGTCTCTTGATAATGCGGTTAGCAATTACACGACGCAAATTGGAACGCTGCTCATTGTCTTCGCTCTGGGTCTTATCGTCACCAATCTCCTGCTCCTTATTTTCAGCCTTAGGCCGCTCGACCAGCTGAAGACCGATATCGCTGAAATCCAGGCAGGTGAACGAGACCGGTTAGACGATGGATTTCCAAGTGAGCTTTTGCCTGTCACACGCGAACTCAATTCCTTAATCGAAAACAACCGCCGAATTTTAGATCGGTCACGCACGCTCGTTGGTAATCTCGCACATGGGCTAAAAACGCCTCTCGCTGTGATGATGAACTCAACCGAGAATGGGGCGAAACAAAACCGCGAACAGCTTGAGCAAATGAATGCGCAGATTACACATTACCTCAACCGCGCAAGGATCGCTGCTCAACACAACTCTGTGGTATATCGTACCGATGTGAATACCGTCTCAGAACGGCTTGTTCGCGTGATGCGCAAGCTCAACCCGGACAGGTCAGTAGAGTTCATAGCACCATCACAAAACCTCATATTCGCGGGTGAACAGGAGGATTTCGAGGAGATGCTGGGCAACCTGCTCGAAAATGCGTTGAAGTTTGCAAAGTCAAAGACACGATTGATGATCAGCTCCGCGCATAAACAAGCCGACACGATCTTGATCAAAATCGAAGACGATGGCCCCGGTATTCCTGCGGCAAATATCTCTGACGCGACAAAGCGTGGGGGAAGACTGGATGAATCGGTACCAGGTTCTGGTCTTGGTCTCTCTATTGTCAATGACACGGTGAAATCATACCGTGGCAGCCTAACCTTTGGGCAATCAGCGCTTGGGGGGTTGAGCGTTGATATTGAGTTACCACGGTTAGCGGACTAGATTCTGACCAAACAGAGAGAGAAACCAAACATGCGCAGGTGGATCAATCGACTGATGGCATGCAGCGCTGTTGGTTTTACCGCATTATTTATCAGCGCTTGCACGTCCGCAACTACAGACGCTCTAAGCTTTGCGGTTCCCGCACCGTCATTGCCGCCCGGTGGAGTCAGTCTGATTTCGGAACTGGATGGAGGTCTGGTGAAGCAGGCCGGAGGCGGTTTGCTTTCTGAACAGGATCGTCTCATCGCGCTTTCTGCTGAGTATCGCGCTTTGGAATATACTGCCCCGGCTCAACCTGTATTTTGGCAATCGGCAGACGGTCGTCTGACAGGTACCGTGACGCCCTCTCAGCCTTATCGAGTTGGTTCTCAAGATTGTCGACAATACTCACTAATTCTGGTCGGCGATGGCCCTGCCCAGCAAACTGCGGCGGGCACAGCGTGCCGTAACACCGATGGATCGTGGTCGCTCATTAGCTAGCTGCGATTGATGGACAGCTTTTCTCACCGCGTCGATTGAGTTAATGCGCTTGGTGAGGAGCCCGTAAATACCTATTTAAAGATCATGCTGGAACTGTGGATCGCTATAATTGCGCTTACAGTTGTCGCCTCGGCCTACGTGCTGTGGCGCAGTCGCACAGTGCTGCGGAAAATCGAGGACGTTGAAGGCGAAAACGAGTTTGATATCGAAGTATATCGGGCGCAGCTCAGCGAACTCAAACAGGAAGTCCGGCAGGGGATTATCAGCAAGGCTGACGCTGAAAGTGCCAGAGCTGAAATAGCCCGCCGTTTGATTGATAAAGCAGACACCAACGGCAGCAACGCGGCGGAAAAATCGCCCAGCCGAAACCAGTCGCGGTTTGTACTCGCTGCGGTATTGTTTGTGTTGGTGCCCGGCGTTTCACTCATCACATATTTTGGCATCGGCTCGCCGGGCTTGCCAGCACAGCCACTTGCAGCGCGTATGGCCTTACAAGAGCAACTACAGGCATCACGCCGCGTCGCAGATCAAGAATTGACCACGCTTGTGGAGCGAACGCGGGAGCATCTCGAGTCGAACCCCAGTGACGGCAATGGCTGGGCCGTGGTTGCGCCGGTTGCGGTGCAAATAGGCGAGATTGAATTCGCTATTGAAGCCTACGAAAACGCGATCCGTCTTCTTCCTCCTGACGGTGCACGCCATGCTGCTATCGGCGAAGTCTTGGCAATACGAGCACGAGGCGAGGTTACCGGTGATGCGCTGATGCATTTCCAACGCGCCCTAACGCTGGAACCGGCAAATGAGACCGCAAACTTCTTTGTTGGGCTATCCGATGCCCAAAATGGGCGATTGCAGTCGGCGCGTACTCGTTGGGAAGGTGTTGTTCAAAACGCGTCTGCCAACTCGCAATGGGCGATGCGCGCGTCCCGCGGGCTTGCGCAGCTAAACCAGCAAATGGCTGCGGACAAAGAAGTGTCACCCGAAGCTGCCGAAATCGCCTCTCTCAACGAAGATGAGCAGCAACGGGCAATCCGAGGCATGGTTCAATCGCTCGCTGAACGTTTGGAGACTGAACGTACTGACGCGGAAGGCTGGAAGCGCCTCATTCGGGCCTACACTGTTTTGGGTGATCCGAAGAGCGCGGCAGATGCGTTGAATAGCGCCGTTGAAGGTCTGCGCGAACAGGAGCAAGAAGCCCGCGAGGTAATCGAGTATGCTGCTTCTCTGGGAGTGACGGTAGATGCGGCCAATTAGATCGGATCAATTCACGTGACGCGCAAACAAAAGCGCATGACCGTCGTTTTTGGCGGACTTACAGTGTTATCGGTCGCCGTAGCATTGATGCTCACGGGCTTGAGCGAACAGGTGACTTTCTTCCGGACACCCTCGGAATTGGTCGCATTAAAGCCGTCGCTCGATTCTCGCATTCGTCTCGGCGGCATTGTTGTTGATGGCTCTGTGCGCGGCGACACGGACGCTGTACGTTTCGACATCGAGGATGCCACGACGCAGATTACCGTTCGCTATGCTGGTATCCTTCCAGACCTTTTCCGTGAGGGGCAGGGCATTATAGCCGAGGGGGCTTTGGACCCAAGCGGAACGTTCATGGCCGACACCGTTCTGGCCAAGCATGATGAGACTTACATGCCAAAAGAAGTTGCCGACGCATTGAAAGAGCAGGGCTACTGGCAGCCGGGGAGCATTAGCGAATGATTGTTGAACTCGGACACTACGCGCTGGTGTTGAGCTTTGCCCTTGCCTTGGCTCAAGTCATCGTCCCCGCAATGGGACTACGCTCAAACGATCGGCTTTTGTTGAGCGCGTCGGTACCGCTTTCGATAGCCGTCGCTGGCGCCGTCGCCGCCTCTTTCGCAGTACTCACGTGGGGCTACGTGACATCTGATTTCTCTATTCAGAATGTCTACGAGAACAGCTTTTCGCAAAAGCCGATGCTCTACAAAATCACCGGTGTCTGGGGCAATCACGAAGGCTCCATGTTGCTCTGGATTTTGACGCTCGCGTCTTTCGGTGCCCTTGTCGCTGTTTTCGGGTCAAACTTGCCACCGCGCTTGAAGGCAGCGGTGCTCGCTGTTCAGGGGTCGATTACGGCGTCCTTCGCGCTCTTTATTTTGGCGACCTCGAACCCTTTTAACCGCCTTGTCCCTGCGCCGCTTGAGGGTCGCGACCTCAATCCCTTGCTCCAAGACATTGGCCTCGCGATCCACCCACCGCTCTTGTATTTTGGATATGTCGGCTTCTCTATCTGCTTCTCTTTTGCCATCGCGGCATTGATCGAGGGGCGTATTGATGCGGCGTGGGCGCGTTGGGTACGTCCATGGACGCTGGCTGCATGGATGTTTTTAACCGCCGGTATTTCTATGGGCTCCTACTGGGCATACTATGAGCTAGGCTGGGGCGGTTGGTGGTTCTGGGACCCAGTTGAAAACGCATCGTTCATGCCGTGGCTTATTGGTACCGCTTTGCTCCATTCCGCTGTGGTTATGGAAAAACGGGAAGCGCTGAAGGTCTGGACCATTCTGCTTGCGATCCTCGCTTTTTCATTTTCACTTTTAGGAACGTTCCTAGTCCGATCCGGTGTGCTGACCTCGGTCCATGCATTCGCGACAGACCCCGAACGCGGATTGTTTATCCTTGCTATTCTCACATTCTTCATCGGCGGTGCTTTGCTGCTCTTTGCGGTTCGCATGTCGAAATTGCGCAACGGCGGTATGTTCCACCCGATCTCGCGCGAAGGCGCTCTGGTTCTGAACAACGTCTTTCTGTCTACTGCGACGGCGACGGTTCTAGTGGGCACATTATGGCCGCTGGTGGTCGAGGCGATCACGGGTGAAAAAGTGTCGGTGGGTGCACCATACTTTGACATGACTTTCGCGCCGCTCATGATCCCGCTTCTGATCGCGATGCCACTTGGAACTTTCTTTACGTGGAAACGCGCAAAGATGTATGGGGCGTTTGAAAGGCTGTGGGTTGCGGTCTCACTCGCATTGATCGCCACTGCATTCATCGCATGGCTCTATCAGGGCGGCCCAATTCTTGCGTTGATCGGATTCGCTCTGGGGTTTTGGCTCATCTTCGGCTCACTTTCGGACCTGTGGCAGAAGGCAGATTTTCTGAGGAATGGTGTTGGTGAAGGCCTTTCAAGGCTTCGACGTATGCCGCGTGCCAATTGGGGCACTGTTCTGGCTCATGCGGGCGTGGGTGTAACGACTCTGGGGATTGTCGGCGTTACGACATTTGAGCAGGAACAGGTGCTTCGCATGAATGTGGGCCAAGTCGCCGAGATTGGTGGCTATGAGGTCCGCTTCGATGGCGTGGTGCCGGGCCGCGGACCTAATTACTACTTCGACCGGGGTGAATTCACGATCATAGAAGATGGCGAAGAGCTCGATACGTTCTTTTCTGAGAAACGCGTCTATGTTGCCTCGCGCCAGCCGACCACTGAAGCGGGAATAGAAACGTTTGGCGTCAGCCAAGTCTACGTTTCTCTTGGTGAGATTGCCGACGGTGTCGATGGAACAGTGGTCCGCCTCTGGTACAAGCCCATGGTCACTTTGATCTGGCTGGGAACGGTGTTGATGTTCTTCGGTGGAATGGTGTCTTTGTCGGACCGACGGCTCCGTGTTGGCGCACCGAAACGATCAGCGATAGCGAAGCAATCGACTGGGATCGCCGGCTTGGAGCCAGCCGAGTGATTTCGCGTTCTTTAATTTGGTCATACATCATTGCCATCGCGACAAGCATTTTGATCGCTTCGCAAGCCGTCGCGCTCACACCAGAGGAAGTGTTGGACGATCCGGCACTGGAAGAACGCGCTCGCGAAATATCGCTCAACGTCAGATGCTTAGTTTGCCAAAATCAGTCGATTGACGACTCCGACGCTGAACTCGCTAAAGATCTTCGAACGCTCATTCGAGAGCGTTTGGTGGCCGGTGATAGCAAAGAGGATGTGCTGCAATTTCTTGTCTCTCGCTACGGCGAATTTGTGTTGTTGACACCGCCGTTTTCCATGCGGAATGCGGCGCTTTGGGCCTTACCCGGGCTTGTATTTTTGCTCGGTGTCGGGGCAGCGTTTGCTTATACCCGCGCGGCGAAGTCGCGAAAACCAGCGACAGTGCTGTCTAGCGATGAGGAAGCCAAACTTGCTGACCTGCTTGCAGGGCGGGAACGCACCGACAGCTAGACGAAATTTGGCGGAGGAGCGCAGCCATGAAACCAGTCCGTGCCGAATTCATGTCCAATTCGGGACAGCTGCTAGCCGCACGCCTCGACCTGCCGGAAGGTGATCCGACTGCTTTCGCTGTCTTCGCCCACTGCTTCACCTGCACAAAGGACTTCATCGCTGCCAGACGCATTTCGACAGCGCTTGCGAGGCATGGCATCGGGGTACTTCGCTTCGACTTTACCGGCCTCGGCGGTTCCGGCGGCGAATTCGCGAATACAAATTTCACGTCGAATGTCGACGATCTCGTGTCAGCCGCCGATTACCTGTCCAAAAACTATAAGGCACCCAGTCTCCTCGTAGGTCACTCGCTTGGGGGAGCAGCATGTTTGGCTGCGGCAACCCAAATCGAAAGCGCAAAGGGTGCCGCGACCATAGGTGCACCAGCCGATGTTGCTCATGTCCTTCATAATTTTCAGGCAGATGTCGAAATGATTGAACGGGAAGGGCAGGCGGACGTCGTTCTCGGGGGGCGAACATTCAAGATATCGAAGGGCTTTGTAGACGACGCACGCGAGGCCAAGCTCGTTGATGGTCTTTCGAAGCTGCGCAAAGCGCTGCTCGTTATGCATTCACCGATCGATGCCACTGTCGGTATCGAAAACGCGACGCAGATATTCTCTGCGGCCAAGCATCCAAAAAGCTTCATCTCGCTCGATAAAGCCAATCATCTCCTGACAGATGAAAGAGACGCAACCTACGCCGCAACATGCATTGCTGCATGGTCGTCACGACTGATTTCAAAGTAGGGTCTGTCAAGCGAGCCAGCGTCTCGCTTGCGAACATTACGAAAAGTTCATACGCCGGAAAGTTTCCGGCAAGTCGCGAATACCTATCTTCCGACCATGGAGTCGCCGTTCGCGGCTTAAACCCATGAGGATAGAGATGAAAAAAGTTCAGCGATTTATCGTCAATCTAGCTGTTGGGACCGCCCTTATTGGCGGTGGTGGCTATGCCTTTAACCTGCAGTCGACAACCACCGCGGTGGCAGACCCCGTGCGTCTTGCGACACCAGCGTATAGCCCCGGCTTTGCCGATATCGTGGAAGCGGTTAGCCCTGCAGTGGTTTCGGTGCGTGTGAAGTCGAACATCGCACCCGTGTCAGATCGCGGTCGACGTGGTATGCCGCGTCAGTTCGATAACCTCCCCCCAGACCACCCCTTCAATCGTTTCTTTCGTGAGTTCGAACGCGACCGCGAATTCGGTCAGCGTGGAGAACGACGCCAGCGCCGCGCTCGCCCCGTTAGCCAAGGCTCCGGGTTTTTCATTTCTGAAGACGGGCTCGTGGTTACCAACAACCACGTTATCGCGAACGGTACCGAATTCGAGATCGTTATGAATGACGGTACCGAGTACGATGCGACTCTAGTGGGCACCGATCCGCGTACAGACCTCGCCGTCCTTAAAGTGGATGAGGGAAGCGATTTCACCTACGTTGAATTCGGCGATGAAGACTCAACCCGGGTTGGCGAGTGGGTCGTCGCCGTCGGCAATCCGTTCGGCTTGGGCGGAACGGTAACAGCAGGCATCGTCTCCGCACGCGGCCGTGACATTGGCGCAGGTCCTTATGATGACTTTCTCCAGATCGACGCAGCAGTAAACCGCGGAAATTCAGGCGGGCCCACATTCAATCTCTCCGGTGAAGTTGTCGGTGTGAATACTGCTATTTTCTCGCCGTCTGGCGGCAATGTTGGCATCGCGTTCGCAGTTCCCGCCTCAATCGCAAACGAGGTGGTCAAC
>JBCDLI010000021.1:0-37616 GCA_038745535.1 Pseudomonadota bacterium
GACTCCTTTGGTGCTCTCGAAATTCCAAACGAGAAATACTTCGGCGCACAGACTGCCCGTTCCATCATGAACTTCCCGATCGGTGGCGAGACACAGCCTCTGGCTGTTGTTCACGCGCTTGGGATCATCAAGCAGGCCGCAGCGCGGGTGAACGCCAAGCAGGGTAAGCTGGATGAGAAAATTGCCGCCGCAATTGATGAAGCTGCCGGCGAAGTGATTGATGGAAAGATGGACGATCACTTTCCCTTGGTCGTTTGGCAGACAGGGTCTGGCACCCAGTCGAACATGAACTCTAATGAGGTCATCGCGAACCGGGCGATTGAGATCATGGGCGGCCAGATTGGCACGAAAGACCCTGTGCATCCCAATGATCACTGCAATATGAGCCAGTCGTCCAACGACACGTTTCCAACGGCCATGCACATTGCAGCAGCACGACAGATCAATGCGATCCTCATTCCGGGCCTGAAGCATTTGCATGCCGCATTGGCTGCCAAGGCCGAAGAGTGGGCCGACATCGTGAAAATCGGGCGCACGCACACGCAGGACGCGACACCTCTCACGCTCGGCCAGGAATTTGGCGGCTACGCGGCTCAAGTAGAACTCGGCATCCAGCGCGTGGAGCAGGTGCTCGGCGGTCTTTATGAGCTTGCCCAAGGCGGCACAGCCGTCGGTACCGGACTGAATACCAAGAAGGGCTTTGCCGAGGATTTCGCTGCCGAAGTTGCTACCATAACTGGCCTGCCTTTCGTGACTGCGCCCAACAAGTTCGAAGCACTTGCCGCGCATGATGCCTATGTGTTTGCCCATGGCGCATTGAACACTGTCGCGACCTCACTGTTCAAAATCGCCAACGACATTCGTTTGCTGGGCTCTGGTCCCCGCTCCGGTCTTGGCGAATTGGCGCTACCAGAAAACGAGCCGGGTTCGTCGATCATGCCCGGTAAGGTGAACCCGACCCAGTGTGAGGCGATGACCATGGTGTGCGCGCAGGTGCACGGCAACAACGCAACGATGTCATTTGCTGGTACGCAGGGACACTTCGAACTGAACGTTTATAAGCCGGTTATGGGCTACGTAATGCTGCAATCGATTCAACTTCTCGCGGATGCGTCTGTCAGCTTCGCGGACCGTTGTGTTTCCGGCATTGAAGCCAATCGCGATAACATCACGGCGCTCATGGAGCGCTCGCTCATGCTCGTCACCGCGCTTGCGCCAAAGATCGGTTACGATAAAGCGACAGAAATCGCGAAGTCGGCACATAAAAACGGCACGACATTGAAGGATGAGGCACTTCGCCTTGGCTACGTGACCGAAGACGAGTTCCACGAACTGGTGCGTCCGGAACTGATGATCAGCCCAAGCTAGGCTGCAGCACTTCTATCGGATCCGCATCAGCTGTAGTTGAAGCCGATGCGGATTCTCATCATTGATACTGCGGCAACGATCGTGTTTTTCACCGTCGTTGCATCGCTCACGGAACTTTTCATCGCAGGCATGGGCTGGCGCGAAGTTGCCACCACGCGGCTGGCGATGGTGCCGATAATGGTGCTGACCGCGCGGCCTTATACATTTTGGCGTGACGCGCTGTTCAGACGTTTCAAGCCCATGCGCAGACTTGCTCATATAATCATCGACATCACCGCGTTTGTGTCGTTTCAGGCACCAGTTTATTTGGCAACGCTTCTTTTCGCGGGCGCTGAGGTGCACGAGGTACTCATCGCTGTAAGCTCCGCCGTAATTTTCATGGTTTTGTTGGCTCGGCCATTCGGCCTCTACATCGAATCAGTCCGCATACTTTTCCGAAAAAATGTGGATGTGAGATAGTTTCGTAGTGATTTCCCGACGGTCTGATCTCCCAGCTTCACGAAATATTGCTTTCCAATTTTCATCACGCGCGATAGCCTTCTACCAACGGATGAAATTTGCTGGTTGCGCACTGTCATGGTTCGCGGCGACGGGCAGAAAGGTCAGGTGTGAAAGACCCGGATTATGGCGCTTCGCTGCCATACGGGGATCAAGCACCGGGGCAGATGGGAAACGGTGAACGAGCCACCCCGTCAGATGAACCGCAGGCGGACGTAAACAGTCAGCCTATAAAAGGCGGTAGGAACGATTTGGTCGAAATGCGCGACCAAAGTGCGCAAATCGATCAGGCCACGGTGCCGGATCCGAAATCGAAAAACAAGCGCAGGCGGCGTGGTCGTCGGCGCAAGAAAGCACATGTAGCAGGTCGCCCGGTCGCAGAGGTCGCCGCTCCCGCGCTCGATTTATCTTCTGCTCCACAGCCCGATGTTGTATTTCCTATTGAGGCGAAGATTGAAGCCGAAAAAGCTCAAGCCCAGCAGCCCAAGCGAACGCGGTATTTCAACGCGCGAACGCCGCATCGCTCGACTTTGCCGGCCTATGCTGCACTGGACCTTGGCACCAACAATTGCAGGCTTTTGGTTGCGGTTCCCGGTCGGGAAGGGCAGTTCCGCGTGGTCGATGCCTTTTCGCGGATTGTTCGTCTGGGCGAGGGGCTTGGCCATGCAAACCGTTTAAGCGATCAAGCTATGGATCGCTCGATTGAAGCGCTCGCCATGTGCAAGGCCAAGCTTGAAAATCGCCCAATACGCCGGATGCGCTTAATTGCGACCGAAGCTTGCCGTGCAGCGGAAAATGGCGGGCTGTTTTTGGATCGGGTGAAACGCGAAGTCGGTCTTGATTTGGAAATTGTAGATCGTGAAACGGAAGCGAAGCTCGCTGTTGCTGGCTGTTCCTCGCTCGTTGAGCGCAATATCAAAGCAACCGTCGTTTTTGATATCGGTGGCGGCTCGTCTGAAATTGCGCTGCTTGATCTGACCCGCCGTTGCAAAAAGATGCCCGATAATATCGTCGCATGGACATCGCTTCCGCTCGGCGTGGTCACGCTTGCAGAACAGTTTGGCGGGTTAAAAGTCACGCCAAAAGTCTTTGACGATATGAAAGCTGCTGCTTCCCGTGAGATCGAGAAATTTGAGCGCGCGCACCTGCTCGACGAGCACATCGGCACGAATTGTTTCACGCTGCTTGGCACATCAGGCACCGTGACCACGCTGGCCGGGATACATCTTGAGCTGGAAAAGTATGATCGTCGTCGTGTAGATGGGCTGTGGCTCAAGAACGCCGATGTAGACGCAATCAACGAGAAGCTCTTGGGGTGGAGCTTTGAAGAGCGCGTCGCAAACCCGTGCATTGGGCCCGATAGGGCTGATCTCGTGCTGGCCGGATGCGCTATTTTGGAAGCGATCCGCGAACGTTGGCCGTCGAATGCATTGCGCGTTGCCGACCGCGGATTGCGCGAGGGCATCTTGACCGAGTTGATGGCAACCGACAGAGCATGGGACAACCAGAAACATGGGCATCCACGCCGAGGCGTGCGCCATCCAAACAGACGGCATTAGTACTCATGGCGGGCAAGAAGAAATCGGGAAGTCGCGGTTCCGCGCGCGCTGGCGGCGCGGGCAGTGGCCGGTCCATCAATGCCCATGTGCGGCCTAAGCAGAAGCTAAAACCATCGTCCCGGCGTTGGATCGAACGACAGTTGAATGACCCTTACGTGCAGCGCGCCAAGGCTGAGGGTTGGCGCTCCCGCGCGGCCTACAAACTGCTTGAGATCGATGAAAAACACCGACTCCTAAAGCGCGGGCAATACGTGATTGACCTCGGTGCTGCTCCCGGCGGTTGGTCTCAAGTGGCGGCGAAGGTTACAGGATCAACCGATGATGATTTGCGCATCGCGGCCATTGATTTCCTTGGCATGGATACGCTGCCAGGTGTCGAAGTTTTGGAGATGGACTTCCTCGACGATAGTGCCCCGCAAAGATTGATGGACACGCTCGGCGGTGAGGCGCCTCATATCGTGATGTCCGACATGGCTGCGCCAACGACAGGACACCGCCAGACCGACCATATGCGCACCATGTATTTGGCTGAAGTCGCAGCCGACTTTGCTCTGAAGGTGCTGCGTCCGGGCGGTCACTTTCTGACCAAGACCTTTCAAGGTGGCACGGAAAAAGCGTTGCTGGATGAATTGAAGATCAATTTCAAAACCGTCCAGCACATCAAACCGCCCGCATCGCGCCAGGAAAGCGTTGAGCTGTATCTGCTGGCAAAGGAATTTAAGGGTCTGGGCAAAACCAGTGAGCAGCGAAATGAAAATGACATCTGAGTGAAAGCCATTGCCGCTGCTCGACCGTGCACCACGTAGGTGGAAGATCCATCGAGGAGTTCGCAGATGTTTAATTCTTCTTCCAACGCAATTTCACGCAGAACACTTTTCAAGACCGGGGCAATCGCATCCGCAGCGCTTGCAACACCGCAAATCATGACCCGCGCAGCATTCGCAGACGGTCACGCAGCACCGGCAGGAACGGGTTTCAACAGCTTCGATCTCGGCGATCTGAAAGTCTCGGTTTTGTCCGATGGTTTTGCAATTCGTGACAATCCGCAAAGCATTTTTGGCACTGATCAGGCAGTTGAAACGGTCGAAGAATTGTTGACTGAGAATTTCCTGCCCACGGACAAGATGCAATTCACCTTCGCGCCGACGCTCGTGGAGGCCGGCGAGAACACGATCCTTTTTGATACGGGACTTGGCGAAGGCGCGCGCGGAGGCGGTCTAGGCCAAACGCGTGCAAACGCCGAGGCCGCCGGATATGCGCCTGATGCGATCACCCACATCGTCCTCACCCACATGCACCCAGATCACATAGGCGGCTTGAGTGAAGGCGGGGCGGAAGCGTTTCCGAATGCGGTCTATGTGGTCGGTGAAACCGAGTATGGTTTCTGGACGAGTGAAGACCGCAAGGGGTCGGACGCCGAGGGCATCCACAATCAAGTTGTAGGCTTTTTCGACGGCATAGCCGATGACCGGATTGTACAGGTTGCGCCAGACACGGAAATCGCACCGGGAATCACATCCGTGAACGCTTTTGGCCACACGCCCGGCCACATCATTTATCGTCTGTCATCTGGCGATAAACAGCTCATGCTGACATCGGACACGGCTAACCATTTTGTGCTGTCGTTGCAGCGGCCCGATTGGGAAGTTCTGTTTGATGCCGACAAAGCCGCTGCGGCGCAGACGCGGAAAAGCATTTTCGGCATGCTGGCTGCCGATCGCATTCCGTTTGTTGGTTTCCACATGCCGTTCCCGTCGGTTGGTTATGTCGAAGCGATGGGCGAGGGTTACCGGTTCGTGCCCGAGACCTATCAGTTTGATATTTGATCGGGTCGGCGGATTAGACGACCAGTTGGAAAAGAATACCGGACGCAATGGCACCGGTAACGCCAAGGGCGAGGTAGGCGGCAAACACCCCCGGTTTGACCAATGACCAGACCGCTGCCGCTGCGGGTATGGAACTGATGGCACCGGCGACGATAAACGCCATGGCCGCTCCATCACTCATGCCCTGCTCCATCAAACCAGCAAGCAGGGGCGGGGCAACATAGGAGTTCAAATAGGCTGGCATGCCGACAACCGCAGCCGTTGCAATCGGCACGATGCCTTCCCCGCCGACTATAGCTGCAATTGCGCTCGCCGGAACATAAGTGACCAGCAACGCTTCGAGAACATAGGCGAGAGCCAGCCACTTGATGAGAAAAGCGGCGTTTTCGCGTATTTCAGTCGCAAACGCGTCAACCCGCTGCCCTTCCCGCCAAATCGACCAAACGCGGCGACCATTGAAAGGGTTTGGCCCGCAACCGCAGCCGCTTTTCTTCACGCCTCGCGATGGGTTGGCAAACAGTCCCGCACGAGAAAGCGCTTTGATCGCAAAGCCGCCAGCCAAACCGATAGCGACGGCGGCAACGGCTTTACCAATGGCAAACGGCCAGCCGAGCGCAGCGGCTGTGATCAGAAGTGTAGGCGGGTCAATGAGGGGGGAGGCCAACCAGAATGCCATGATAGCGGACAGAGGAGCACCGACCGCGAGCAACCCCGCGATAAATGGAATGACTTCGCAGGAGCAGAACGGAGCTAGTCCGCCGAAAAGGGCAGCGAGAACGATCATCCGGTTCTCACGTCCCTCAAACGCGCGCCCGACTGCTGCCTCCGCGCCTGCCGCTTTGAGCCACGCGATCAGAATCACTGCAAATGCGATGTAAGGCAGCGTGTTCAAAAACGCTTTCGCTGCAAAGCCAACAACGGTTTCGAAAGACGGCTGGTCGAGCACCAGCACCAAAAGCGGCGCAACGATGACGACAATCCACGGCGTGGCGAGCAATCGGCCAACGGGTTTCAGAAGAGATGGGGCAGGTTTAACCTCTGATAAGTCAATGGCGGACGTATTCATGCCACGCCATCCTTCGCTATGTTGACGATCTCATGAGCGCAGCACTCGCGCATCAAATAGCTGCCAAGATCTTCCAGATGATCAAAATTGGCGCGGTTAATCACCGAACGCCCATCGCGGCGCTGAATGATGAGCTTGCCGTCGGCCAACATGCGCAAGTGGTGCGCCAGAGTGGACGGTGCCATGCCCATTTCTTCCTGTATTTGGCCGACGGTCATGCCGAGGCGTCCAGCTTTAACCAGCATCAGCAGCACCGCCAGACGCTGCTCGGAACCTATTGCCGCAAAACCTTGTGAAGCGCTTTCGATGTCCATGTTGCCTCCATAAAACTAGAAATCTAGGTATATAGGTTTATTACATCTGTCAACAATCTCTGCCGCGGCCTTTCGCAATGCACAAAGCCGTGTTACCCGGCAGCGCCAACATGACCGGAAAACTTCATTGCCGGTCAGTCACAGGACACCTGTACGATGGCCAAAATCATTGAAGCTGCAACCGGAGATCTGGCGCTAACGTTCGACGACGTTTTGCTGCAACCGGGCCATTCGGAAGTGATGCCAACGGATGTGGACATTTCCACCCGCATTGCCTCCGATATTGAGCTTAGCCTTCCAATCCTGTCTGCGGCGATGGACACGGTCACTGAGGCTAGGCTTGCGATTGCCATGGCGCAGGCCGGTGGCATGGGCATCATCCATCGCAATCTTACTCCCGACGAGCAGGCCGAAGAGGTTACGCGGGTCAAGAAGTTCGAAAGCGGGATGGTGGTCAATCCGGTGGTCATTGGGCCAGATGCGACGCTGGCCGATGCCCGTGCCTTGATGAGCCAATATCGCATCTCTGGTATTCCAGTTGTGGAAGATGCGGGCACGGGTTCGCAAAAGCCTGGTCGCCTCGTTGGTATTCTCACCAACCGCGATGTGCGTTTCGCCGATAATCCAGATCAGCGCGTTTATGAGCTTATGACCCGCGAGGGCCTCGTCACGGTCAAAGAGGACGTGACGCAAGCCGAAGCGAAGAAGCTGCTCCATCAGCACCGCATCGAAAAGCTTTTGGTAGTGGACGACAACGGTTTTTGCACCGGTCTCATCACTGTGAAGGACATGGAAAAGTCCCAGCTGAACCCGAATGCGGCAAAGGATGTTCAGGGCCGACTACGCGTCGGCGCAGCTGTGTCGGTTGGCGCAGACGCCATGGAGCGAGCCGAGAAACTGATGGCCGCAGGCGTTGATGTGATCGTGGTCGATACAGCCCATGGCCACTCGCAACGTGTGCTCGATTCCGTTGCATCGATCAAAAAACTATCAAATTCCGTCCGCATTATCGCAGGCAATGTGGCGACGCCGGATGGCACGAAAGCGCTCATTGATGCAGGCGCAGACTGCGTGAAAGTGGGCATTGGTCCAGGCTCGATCTGCACCACGCGGGTCGTAGCCGGCGTTGGCGTGCCACAGTTTTCTGCAGTGCTAGGCGCAGCTGAGGAGGCCCAAAAATCAGGCGTGCCAGTCATTGCAGATGGCGGGATCAAGCTCTCCGGCGACCTTGCAAAGTCCCTTGCAGCAGGGGCATCGGCTGCCATGGTTGGTTCTCTTTTGGCCGGCACGGAGGAAAGCCCGGGCGACGTTTATCTCCACAAGGGGCGATCCTATAAGGCCTATCGGGGCATGGGCTCGGTCGGCGCGATGGCGCGAGGCTCAGCAGACCGTTACTTCCAAGCCGAGGTTACCGATAAGCTGAAACTCGTGCCTGAAGGCATTGAAGGGCAGGTTCCATACAAGGGGCCCGTCGCAACTGTATTGCACCAGCTTGCAGGCGGGCTGCGCGCCGCCATGGGCTATACCGGTGCTGCGTCCCTTGCAGACTTCCGCGATCGTGCGACCTTCGTGCGCATTTCAAATGCCGGGCTTCGTGAAAGCCATGCCCACGACGTGACGATTACACGCGAAAGCCCCAACTATCGCGGCGGCGGCAGCTAGCCTATCGAGGCGCGATGAGCCGAATACAGGTTTTCGCGCGCCGCTTCACCATTGGTCTTGCCGTTCTCACGGCCGGGCTCTTCTTGTGGATGAGCTATTACCACATCGCGTATCTGACGCCAGCGAGCGGCGGCGTTCCCGCGCCAGACATGGCCCCGCTGGGTTATGACCTAACCACGTTACAGGCTTGGCTGAACGCGATGGACGAGAGTGAAAGGGAAGAGTTTATCGCGCGACACACGCTCACCTACGATTTGATTTTTCCATTTCTATTGGCGTGGACTTTGTATCGCGCGCTGGATTTGATCCTGAATAGGTTCGAGCGGTTCCAGCGTCAGTCAGGATCGGTAAAGGCGTTAACACTGCTAACACTGGTGCTGCCTTATCTCGCATTCGACATGCTGGAGAACTTTCAGGTTCTGCAGTTTCTGAGTGGTCGAGCTGAGTTGGATCAAGCGTCAGCCAGTCTGCTCGCAAGTTACACCGTCCTTAAATACGCGTCGGTCGTGTTCACGTTTTCTGTGTTGGCTGCTTTCAGCCTCGCTTTGATCACGCGAGGCCAATCGCAGCCGAAGCCCTAGCCAGCGGGCGTCAGTTTCAGCATGCGACCGCCGTCTTCCAGTACGTAAAGCGCGCCATCCGGGCTTTCTTCGACTTCGCGAATTCGCTCACCCCACTCGAACCGTTCTGTCTCGCGGGCAGTTTCACCGTCTATGGAAACATGCACCAGCGCTTGACTGACCAGACCGCCGATGAGCGCATCGCCGTCCCATTTGCCAAAAAGGCCGCCCTCATAGATCACGAGCCCCGACGGTGCGATGCTTGGAACCCAATAGGCTTTCGGCGCTTCGAACTCGGGCCGTGTCTCGTGGTCCGGGATGGGAATACCAGAATAATTGTCGCCGTTTGAGACGGTCGGCCAGCCGTAGTTTTCACCCGAAACTATCAAGTTAAGCTCATCGCCGTGACGCGGGCCCATCTCGTGCGCCCACAAAACTCCATCGCTGGTGAAGTCGATGCCGAGCGGATTGCGATGGCCAACGGTCCAGAAGCTCTCAGCGACCCCGCCAAGGTCACGAAACGGATTGTCTGGCGGAACGGTGCCGTCGTCATTCAGGCGGACGATCGTACCGAGATTGTTTGTCAGATCTTGCGCAGGCGTCTGCGCCTGTCGGTCGCCGGATGTGATGTAGAGCTTGCCGTCCGGTCCAAAGGCCATCTTATGCGCGTAGTGACCGGCACCGCGTACTTTTGGTTGTTCCCAGATCCGTGTGACATCGCGAAGAGTTGGTTGGTCGCCGGATGTATCAAGACGCGCGCGATTGACCACTGCGCCATTCCCGCCATTTCCAGCTTCGGCAAATGACACATACACGAGACCGTTATCGGCAAAATCTCGGTGAGCGATCACATCGCCCAGCCCACCCTGACCCCCATAGGCGACATCCCAGACGCCCGAGATCGCTGTCTTTTCACCCGATTGGGTCACATGCCAGAAAGTCCCGTTCTTCTCGCTAACGAGCTTTGTGCCATCGGGCAAAAACGTCATCGCCCAGGGCTCGCCAAAAGACGCGATCTCTTCGGCGTTCAACCGCGTGCCCTCGTTTCCCTCGATTTCAAATGCTTGTGCTGATAGCTCGGTAGAGGCGCATAAGGCCATTGCTCCAAGGGCGGTCGAAAGTTGTTTTGTCAAAGCCATCGAAAAACTCCTTCGTTGAAGAGCTAGATTGGCCTGCCCAGCCCTGAAACAAGAACGTGATTTGTAAAATCTGCGTCAGAAATCTGTCCGGCCTAACATGGTTCTTCCAGTCTCCGCGATTGTGGCTGCCAATTCACGGAAATCAGCCGCTCGACTCGTCGAAAGGCGGTAGATCAGGGTAACGCGTCTCACCGGCATGGGGTCAGCGAACCGCATTACAGACAGGCCGTCGGGCAGAATTCCGGGCGTCGAAAGCAGCATTTTCGGCACGAGAGTTATGCCCATCCCTGCGGCGACCAGCTGTAAAAGCGTGGTCATGGATGTTGCACCGAAATTGACCAAACGCCTCGGCCCAGCAGACGCGCAAACATCAAGCGCTTGATCGCGCAGACAGTGGCCTTCATCAAGCAAGAGCAGTCGATCCAGATCAACTGTCTGCTGCGTAATCGGCGATGCGATTACATCCCGTGTGTTAACCGCCGCGACGATGTAAAAGGGATCTTCAAACAGGCTGACCGATAAGAGGCTTGGGTCTTCTAGCGGTTCGGCGGCGATGATAGCGTCCAGCGTTCCATCCCGCAGGTCGCCCAAAAGCTGCTCCGTCATCGCCTCCCGAACCTTTACGTCGAGGCCGGGGTAGCGCTGCGCAAGCGACGCCAAGGTCGCAGGTAGGAGGTACGGCGCAATCGTTGGTATCATCCCGATACGCAACCGCGACGACAAAAGTCCGTCGGCGCCCGCTGCCATATCTTCCATACGAGACGCGGTCTCCAGCACCTGCCGCATCACTGGCAATAGGCGCAAACCAAGATCGGTGAGTACGATGCCATTGCGGTTTCGCTCTGCTAGTGGGCCACCGGCACGACGCTCCATCTCAGCAATCTGATTGGATAAGGCCGGTTGTGAAATATGAACGGCTTCTGCCGCGCGGCGAAAGTGCCCGGTACGCGCCAAAGCGTCGAAATAGGTCATCTGGCGAAGCGTGAACATGATAATTAAAAGCTATCGTAAAAATTCAAAAATGCAATTTGAAATTATGAAGGCTGCTACAGATACTGACGCAGACGATTGGAAAACGGAGAGCGGTTTATGGACGCGAGAGTAAACGATAAAATGGGCAAATGCCCTGTAATGCACGGTTCGGTGACGTCCGAGGACTTCGGCAAGCGCAACTGGTGGCCGAAGAACCTTAATCTCGGCATCCTGCACCAAAACGGCGTCAGCCCTGACCCAATGAGCCCGGCTTTTGACTATCGCGAAGAGCTGAAATCGCTCGACCAAGACGCGCTAAAGCAGGATCTCCACGCGCTGCTTAAAGAAAGCCAACCGTGGTGGCCTGCCGACTATGGCACTTATGCAGGCCTGATGGTCCGCCTCGCTTGGCACTCCGCGGGCACATACCGCCTGCAGGACGGTCGCGGTGGCGCGGGGGCGGGCATGATCCGCTTTGCACCGCTGAACTCTTGGCCGGACAATGCTTCGCTCGATAAAGCGCGCCGCCTGTTGTGGCCGATCAAGAAGAAGTACGGCAACAAAATCTCATGGGCTGACCTCATCATTCTGGCCGGTAATGTTGGCTACGAGGCCGCTGGCCTGAAAACATTTGGCTTCTCATTCGGCCGTGTCGACATGTGGTCACCGGAAGATGAGATCAACTGGGGTTCCGAGGACGAGTGGTTGGCACCGTCCGAGAACCGCTACGACAACATCAGGCTCGCTGACTCACTCAATGATCAGCTCGCCGCAGTGCATATGGGCCTGATCTATGTGAACCCAGAGGGCATCAACGGCGTTCCAAACCCTGCACTCACCGCAGAACACATCCGCACCACTTTTGCACGGATGGCGATGAACGATGAGGAAACCGCAGCACTCGCCGCCGGTGGCCACACCATCGGTAAGGCCCATGGCGCAAGCGATGGTGGGTTCCTGACGTCTGAACCTGAAGGCGCGGGCATTGAGGAGCAGGGCCTCGGCTGGACAAACCCGAACCTCGACGGCAAAGCATCCAATGCGGTGACATCAGGCATCGAAGGCGCATGGACCACCAACCCAACCAAATGGGACAATGGGTACATGCATCTGCTGCTGAAATATGACTGGGAGCTGACAACGTCACCGGGTGGTGCGCAGCAATACCAGCCGATTGGCATCACAGAAGAAGACAGGCCGGTCGATGCGTGTGATCCGGCGAAGCGTGTTATGCCGATGATGACCGACGCCGACATGGCCATGAAGGTTGACCCAATCTACCGCGAGTACATCGAGAAGTTCTACGCTGACCATGAATACTTCTCCGACATATTCGCTCGCGCATGGTTCAAGTTGACCCACCGCGATATGGGACCAAAAATCCGTTACGTTGGCCCTGAGGCACCGACCGAAGATCTTCTCTGGCAAGACCCTGTACCAGCAGGCTCGACAGCCTACGACGCGGACGCCGTCAAAGAGAAAATCGCAGCGGCCGGTCTGACGATCCAAGAGATGGTTGCAACCGCATGGGATTCAGCACGCACATTCCGCGGCTCTGACCTGCGCGGCGGTGCAAACGGTGCGCGCATCCGCCTTGAGCCGCAAAAGGACTGGGCCGGTAACGAGCCAGATCGGTTGCAGAAGGTGCTGGCCGTGTTGGAGCCCATCGCCGCTGAGACCGGCGCATCTGTCGCTGATGTGATCGTCTTGGCTGGTAACGTCGGCGTTGAGAAAGCAGCGAAAGCCGCGGGTTACGACGTGGACGTGCCATTTGCACCGGGCCGCGGTGACGCAACGCAGGAAATGACGGACGTCGATTCCTTCGAGTGGCTTGAGCCGCTATGCGACGGTTTCCGCAACTGGGAGAAATCCAAATACGCCGCTCAGCCCGAAGAGATGCTGTTGGATCGTGCGCAGCTGATGAACCTGACCGGTCCAGAGATGACTGTGCTTCTTGGCGGCATGCGCGCGATGGATGTCAACTATGCTGGCTCCAAACGCGGCGTCTTCACAGATCGCCCTGGCCAATTGACGAACGACTTTTTCGTCAACCTCACTGACATGGGCAATACATGGGAGCCAAAACGCGACGGCACCTATGAAATTAAAGATCGTGTGTCCGGCGACGTGAAATTCACCGCGACACGCACCGATCTTGTGTTTGGCTCTAACTCGATCCTGCGTGCCTATGCCGAGCGCTACGCCCAAGACGACGCGGGCAAAGCGTTCGTGCACGATTTCGTATCGGCGTGGGTGAAGGTCATGCACGCAGACCGCTACGACCTCGAGGTCTAAGCCGTCTTCAGAAGCGAAAATTGAAAAGCCGCGCGGGCACACCGCGCGGCTTTTTCTTTTCGCGTCTGGCCAACAGATTGAACGAAGCGGAACGGCTTACAGCCGGTGGATCGAACTGCGGCTTCCATCTCAACAGGCGCATCAAGCTGAAGGGTGGTAGCGCGCGCTTGCTACCAACCGAAAGCCCGTCTAACAGCGGGCGACATTCACTGGCGGGATCACCGACATGCGTCTAGGCGGCAGACTTCAGGCTGCAATCGAAGTGTTGGAAGATATCAATGGTCACAGGCGCCCGGTCTCCGTCGCGCTTGCCGATTGGGGAAAAACCCATCGTTTCGCGGGCTCCGGTGATCGTGCCGCCATTGGCAATATCGTTTATGACGCACTTCGCTGCCGGGCATCAAACGCATTTGCGATGGATGACGATAGCGAGGCGTCGCTAGCTTTTGCGGTTTTGCTGCGCCAGTGGAACATGTCGGTGGAAAAGATTGCCGAAGTGCTAGACGGCGATAAGTTCGCGCCAGACCTTCCAATGAAGACGCTGGAGGATGCATCTACGCGCGATTTTACCTTCGCTGACGCATGGGTAGAAGCAGATGTTCCACCATGGGCAGGCGACTTGCTGGAGCAAAATTTCGACGAGGAATGGGTAGACGAAGCAAAGGCCTTCACCGCCCGCCCACCGCTCGATTTACGGGTGAACACGCTGAAAGGTGATCGCGACAGGGTGGCAAAGGCCCTGGGTAAATTTGGCGCGAAATCATCTGCCATTGCGCGTAACGGTCTGCGTATCCCACCGCCCCGTCGAGAAGGACGCCTGCCTAATGTCCAAGCCGAAATGGGGTACCAAAAGGGCTGGTTCGAAGTGCAGGACGAAGGTTCGCAGATCGTTGCGGATCTCGTATTTGCGCAACCGGGTGAACAGGTATTGGACTTTTGCGCAGGAGCCGGAGGCAAAACGCTCGCGCTGGCCGCATCCATGGACAACAAAGGCCAAGTGCACGCTTGGGATGCCGATGCACAGCGGCTGGCCCCGATCATCGAACGCTTGAAACGCGCCGGCACCCGCAACGCGCAGGTGCATGGTGCAGGTGATGACTTCTCCAATCTGAAAGGAAAGTTTGATCGCGTGGTGGTTGACGCGCCTTGCACGGGCTCGGGCACTTGGCGACGACACCCCGATACCAAGTGGAAGCTAGCGCCGGAAATGCTGGAAAAGCGATGTGCTGAGCAAGCGGCCATCCTCGACAGCGCATGCGCGTATGTGAGGCCGGGCGGATTTCTGTGCTACATCACGTGTTCAGTTTTTTCCGCTGAAAACGAAGAGCAGATTTACGCGTTCGGTGACCGAAACGAGGGCTGGGAACTCTTGTCTGCCGGAGAGGTTTGGCAGGACCTTTTTGGCTTCGACAAACCGCAGCCCTGGTCAAACGACCTCAATTGCATAACGCTTACGCCCCGGTCGACCGGCACAGACGGCTTCTTCTTTGCCGTGATGCAGAGAAAGATTTAATCCCTCTAAGACTAATGGACTAAGTTTTCTGTTGAACCATCTTTTTGCCAAAACGTAACAAAACCAACGTCACCTTCGCCCCGTGGGGAAAAATATGTCGGAATTCGGTTCGTTTGAGGCCTTTAGTAATGACCGCGATGCGGGTGTCGACGAGGAACGGCGGCAGAATTGGCTCGTGCTGGTCGCGTTTTTGTTGGCGACCATGGGCATTGGCGGGTTTGTTGGCTCGGCTACACCGCCCGGTGTCTGGTACACGACCTTAAATCAGCCGTCTTTCACGCCGCCAAATTGGCTCTTCCCGCCAGTATGGACCGCATTGTACGCGATGATTGCCATTGCCGGTTGGCGCACTTGGACCAGAGATAAGCGCGGCACAGCCATGTTCATTTGGTTTGCCCAGTTTGCTGTTAATTTGACCTGGTCACCGGCATTTTTCGGCCTTCACGTCATGGAGCTTGCTCTGGCCATCATCATCGTGATGGTCGCGCTAACAGTCTATTTTATCAGTCACGTTTGGTCGAAAGACAAAGCGGCCGCATTATTGATGGTGCCGTATTTAAGCTGGATCAGCTACGCGATGGCGCTCAACGGCGCATTCATATGGCTGAATTGACATGATTGCCGAACGGAGCGCGTGGCCAAACTGCAACATCGGACCTCCATGTCTTCCGACACGTAAGCGCCCGCTAGCTATCTGAACAATCAATGGTAGCAGTTGTGCAGGAGCGGAGCGAATCATGAAAACAATTATCTCTTCGGTGGCAGCGTTGCTTTTTTCTGCAGGGGTCTGCTTTGCACAGGACACGCAAAGCTGGAGCGGTTTCTATGTGGGCGCGTTCGCTGGATACGGTGATGGCGACGTGGACACCAGCGACAATAGCTCTACCAACTTAGCCAGTGAGGGCGGCGATCTCGATGGATTTCTCGGCGGTGTCGAAATTGGATACGATTGGCAGGTTCAGAACTTCGTTTTCGGTGTTGGGCTGGATGCAGCTCTTTCAGATTTGGAATATTCAGGAGCGCTTGTTGCGCCCCCTGTGACTTCGCCGCCCGGACCTACGTCTGGCTTTGATGTCCGGTTGAGAGCAACTACGCTTGTTAATTTGACCGCCCGCGCAGGCTTCTTGATCACACCAAAGACGCTCGGATATGTGACCGGCGGCCTTGCATACGGACGAACCAAGACAGACGTTTTCGCGCCCGCGGCAACAGGCGGTACCGCCGACTTTGGCAACGACGATAATGATCGTTTTGGCTTCGTCGTGGGCGCGGGAATTGAGCAGCGGGTGACGCAGAACATCAGCCTCGACTTGAAATATCTGTACACCGACCTTGGAACGGCGACCTATCGCGGTGATGGCGGCGGTGTTGTCGCTCAGGCCTTCGACTTCGATCAGGACGTTGATTTCCATCAAGTTCGCATCGGTGTGAAATACCGCTTCTGAGAACATTTAGGGGCGGGTTTTCGCTGTGATCAAAAGCGTCGGCCAGAAGCGCGTTCTTTATGTGATGGCCGCCGATGCTGAATATGGCGAACATCTGAAAGCCCGCTTTGCACCTTTTATGTGTGGCGTTGGCCCAATCGAGGCCGCGATTAACGTAACTCGGGCGCTGGTCGAATTTAAGCCGGATATTATCGTTTCGCTTGGCTCAGCAGGTTCCAACACACTCGCGCAGACGGAAGTTTACCAGATCGCGTCGACTTCCTATCGTGATATCGATGCCTCTCCGCTGGGCTTTGAAAAGGGCCTGACACCGTTTCTCGATCTGCCAAAGGATTTGCCGTTGAGCACTTTCAATGGCGGTCCGCCCGCAAAACGTTTATCAACTGGCGGCAATGTAGTTTCCGGCGAGGCCTACACTGATATCGATGCCGATTTGGTCGACATGGAGACTTTTGCGATACAGCGCGCCTGCATGGCGTTCGATGTTCAGCTTTTCGGTCTTCGCGGCATCTCCGATGGCGCCGAAGAATTGAAAGCAGTCGACGACTGGACGCAATATCTGCACATCATTGACGAGAAACTTGCCTCTGCTGTCGATCAACTTGAGGCGTTCATAGAAGCACAGTGAGCAAACTCACCTATTGTGCGCGCTGGTGCGCCTACCAATGCACCCTCAATCGTGTGTGAACCGGGGCCGGGTTTTTCGGCGTTTAGCAAACACGTAACGATCTGAACGATGAATGCATCTCGCAGCGTGTCGGCGCACGTGTGGAAAAAGCTTTGAAACAATTCAACTGCGGATCGTGCGGATTGATGATGCGGTGCACAACCGCTAAGCGCTTGCGATGAACACACCAAATGCCGCCCATTCCGAAACTGTCCTCATCATCGACTTCGGCAGTCAGGTCACTCAGCTCATCGCGCGTCGTCTACGTGAGTTGAGCGTTTACTGTGAAATTCACCCCTACCAGAACGTGACAGACGCGTTGTTGGCTGAACTTGGGCCCAAAGCAGTCATTTTTTCCGGTGGTCCTGCATCTGTATTTGATGACGGCGCACCAATGCCGCCGAAGACAGTCTTCGATCTTGGCGTGCCGATTTTGGGCATCTGCTATGGCCAACAGGTGATGATGCACTGCCTGGGTGGCAATGTGGAGCGCGGGCACAAGACCGCCGAATTCGGTCGTGCTTACGTCACGCCGAAAGCTCCCGATCAGCCACTGCTGGACGGCTGGTTTGCACGCGGCGACGAACAGGTGTGGATGAGTCACGGCGACCATGTTTCAAAGCTTGCGCCCGGCTTTGAGGTATTTGGCACTTCGCCCAACGCGCCATTCGCGATTGCCGCTGATCCGTCGCGCAACTTCTATGCAGTTCAGTTTCACCCGGAAGTGCACCACACGCCTAACGGCAAGAAGCTCTATGAGAACTTCGTGCAGCTCGCCGGTCTAAAGCAGGACTGGACAATGGCGGGCTATAAGGATCAGGCCATTGCTGCAATCCGTGAACAGGTCGGCGATAAGCGCGTGATCTGTGGTTTGTCCGGCGGGGTGGACTCGTCCGTGGCCGCCGTTCTCATCCACGAAGCGATTGGCGATCAGCTCACATGTATTCTGGTCGATCACGGCCTTCTGCGCATGAACGAAGCCGCTGAAGTCGTCGCTATGTTCCGCGAGAACTACAACATTCCGCTTGTGCACGTGGATGCATCCGACATGTTTATCGATGCCTTGGACGGTGAGGCCGATCCAGAAACCAAGCGCAAAACGATCGGCAAGCTTTTCATCGACGTTTTTGAAACCGAAGCAAAGAAGCTGGGCGGCGCAGAGTTTCTCGCGCAAGGCACGCTTTATCCCGATGTGATCGAGAGCGTATCCTTCTCCGGTGGCCCGTCGGTCACCATCAAGTCGCACCATAATGTGGGTGGTCTGCCCGATCGGATGAATATGGAATTGGTCGAGCCGCTGCGAGAACTCTTCAAGGATGAGGTGCGCTTGCTTGGTCAGGAACTTGGCCTGCCAGACAGCTTCATTGGCCGCCATCCGTTCCCGGGACCCGGTCTGGCAATTCGCTGCCCGGGCGGTGTCACACGCGAGAAACTGGATATCCTCCGTCAGGCCGACGCGATCTATCTCGATGAAATCCGCAATGCGGGCCTCTACGATGATATCTGGCAGGCTTTTGCCGTGTTGCTTCCTGTGCAGACCGTAGGGGTCATGGGCGATGGTCGTACATATGAGTTCGTTTGCGCACTGCGCGCGGTGACCTCAGTTGATGGAATGACTGCCGATTTTTATC
The DNA here is from genome assembly GCA_038745535.1 of Pseudomonadota bacterium. Classification (GTDB taxonomy): domain Bacteria; phylum Pseudomonadota; class Alphaproteobacteria; order Rhizobiales; family Rhizobiaceae; genus JBCDLI01. The sequence continues at coordinate 18,516 of JBCDLI010000021.1, forward strand.
CCTATGACATGGCGTTTCTCGGCAAAGCCGCGACCCGCATCATCAATGAAGTGCGGGGCATCAACCGCGTTGTCTATGACGTGACGAGCAAACCGCCCGGCACCATTGAGTGGGAATAATGTGTACATTTTTGGGAAAAAGTGTATCTTTTACCAATGAAAGCTCACGATGGAATAACAACGGTCACCGCGACCATGTTCAAGGCGAAGTGTCTGCGGTTGATCGATGAGATGAACCGTACAGGCGTTCCGATTACGGTTACAAAACACGGGAAGGCAATTGCCACGCTTTCGCCGATGCAGCCCGGAACAGATGACAAAGACCTTTTTGGATCGATGCCGGATAGCGTTTTGGGTTTTGATGATCCCACTGCCCCCGTGCTTGATCCAGAGGATTGGGAAGCCTTGAGGTGATCCTTCTGGACACACACGTCGCCGTTTGGTTACGCGCAGGCGACGAGAGGCTCGGGTCTGAAACACGCCAAATGATTCGAGAGGCGCAGCAACAAAATGCGGTGTTTCTTTCTCCCATCACCGCTTGGGAGGTCACCATGCTCGTCGCCAAGGGCCGGCTGCAAATGCTTCAAACGCCCACGGACTGGTATGCCACATTCATAACAGCGTCAGGTGTCGGTGAAGTGCAGCTCGATTGGCGTGTCCTGATTGGGTCAGTCGAACTAACCGATTGGGCGCATCGTGATCTCGCTGACCGCATGCTTGTCGCGACTGCAAAGCTCAAACGGTTGACCCTAACGACGGCTGATCAGCGCATGCTCGGTTACTGCCTTGACCAGCAAATCCCGCATCAAAATGCTTTCCGGTAGTTGCGATAATTTACCCAATCATCGCCATCATACCGGCGACGATGAGCCAGAGACAAAGTACAGCGTTTGTCACAAACGCGATCCCGAATCCGATAAAACGCGGCATCATAGAAGCCTTGGCTTGAACGAAGTACCACGCGTGCACCGCCCGCCCGGCGAAAAACAGAACCCCTGCTAGATGAAGCGCCCAAAGCGGCGTATCGATTGCGGCGGCAATCACGAGGCAGATCGTGAACATCGGAATGTTCTCTGCGGCGTTGGCCGAGCCCCGCATTATTTTTGCCAGATGCTTGTTTTCGCCGTCACCGAGCGCGATTTTTTCTGTGCGGCGAATTTTCCCGGTCTCGTTAGACAGCCAGAAAAAGATAAAGCTGTTGAGCGCGGCGTAGATGCCGACAATTGCGAGCGCTTGTTCCATTTTGTTCCCTCGGATCGAGCATAACAGCGCAATCACAGGCAATTGTGCGCCGAAGCCTGTTCAAATGCGTCTAAAGGCTTACTAAGGGTGACACGCCGAAATATCGAGTGAGCGCCTGTGTTTAAATCCTACTTCCCCGAACCATCGAAATATTTTCTGTCATTTGTGGTCTGGGCCATCGCCGCAGTTCTGCTCTGGTACGTGGGCGGGGCAAGTGAATGGGGTGTTCCGATCTTCGGCCAATCGGAGGAAGGCGCGCCGCCTGTCATCGGTCTGGGTCACTTCGTGACCCCGGAATTTCTCTGGTTCTACTGCTATTATCTGCTGTTCAACGTGCCGTTTATCGTCTTCTGGCACTATCGCGCGGCGCACCCGTGGGAACTCTGGTCAGTCGCGGGCGCATCGGTGATTTTGTTTGTTACGTATTTTAATGTTCAGGTCTCGGTCGCCATCAACAATTGGCGCAGACCCTTCTTCGACATGGTACAGAACGCTCTCGCCGATGAGCCAGACCCACCGGTCGCTGTTGCGGACCTGTTCGAACTCATTTTCATTTTCGCCCAACTGGCGTTCATGTTCATCGCTGTCATCGTGGTGTTCCGCTACTTCGTGAGCCACTGGATCTTCCGCTGGCGCACAGCGATGAACAATTATTACATGGGGCGCTGGCGGCAGGTGCGCCACATCGAAGGTGCATCCCAGCGCGTGCAGGAAGATACCATGCGCTTTGCTGGCATCATGGAAGGCCTCGGCGTTTCTGCCATCGACTCAGTGATGACGCTTATTGCCTTTCTGCCCATTCTGTGGGGCCTGTCACAGTTTGTTCCCGAAATTCCGATTTTCGGCGCAGTACCGCAAGCGCTCGTGTGGGCAGCAATTCTTTGGTCGCTTTTCGGCACATTTTTGCTCGCGCTCGTTGGTATTCGGCTGCCGGGTCTGGAATTTAAGAATCAGCGCGTGGAGGCGGCCTACCGTAAGGAACTCGTTTACGGCGAGGATAACCCTGAGCGTGCGGGGCCAATGTCGGTGCGTGATCTGTTTGCAGATGTGCGCCGCAACTATTTTCGACTTTATCTGGAATACATGTATTTCAACGTCTTCCGCTTTGCCTACCTGCAGGCTGACGGCATCTTCGCCTACATCCTGTTGATCCCCTCAATCATCGCTGGCGCGGCCATCGGCTTCACGTTCGGCATTCTGCAGCAGATTTTGACGGCCTTTAATCAGGTGTCCAACTCGTTCCAGTATCTCGTGAATTCGTGGACAACGGTGGTGGAGTTGATGTCAATCTACAAGCGTCTGCAGTCCTTCGAAGCGGCCATCAACGATGAAGCCCTACCCGACATCGACAAGGAGTGGCTCGACCTCCATGGCGGCGACACGGGCTCGGATCGCGAGATACCGACCATCGGCGGCAACGTGTAACGATTAGTCTGCGTCGCGGCCGACAACGCTTTCATTTGCGTCAAATCGCGTTTATGCGCCGTTCGGTAATCATCGGAAAACGCCATGTCTGACGACAGTTTTATTCGCGAAGTCGAAGAAGAAATCCGCTCCGACCGGATGAAGTCCATCTGGGAACGGTTCGGCACGCTCATCATCGCGGCGGCGTTCGGGATTGTGGTTTTGGTCGCCGCCAACAGCGCGTGGACATGGTACACCGATGGGCAGGCCACTGCCTCCGGGGATCGGTTCCGCCAAGCGCTCACCTCTGCGACCGAGGGCAACACCGATCAGGCATTGGAACAGCTTCGCGCTCTGCAAGAAGATGGATACGGCCAATACCCTGTGCTGGCACGCATGCGGGAAGCAACACTGCTCGATAATTCCGGTGATCGTGTAGCGGCAGTGGAAGCTTTTGACGCCATCGCCGCCGATACTTTTGTGCCTGCGGTGCTGCGTGATGTGGCGCGGCTGCGTGCAGCTTACATCATGGTGGATGAAGGCACTTATGATGACGTCGCAAATCGTGCTGAACCCCTCGCCGGCGACGATAACCCCATGCGCCATGGTGCCCGCGAAGCGCTTGGCCTTGCTGCGTGGAAAGCGCAAAACTATGGCGACGCGAAACGCCTGTTCGATCAGATCGTCGCTGACGAAGCGGTGCCACCGACGACGGCTCAACGCGCCAATGTCATGCTCGATATTATTCGCGCCACGGGCGAGGTGACCGAGGGGTGAGTGTCACCCTCGCGATTGTTGGCCGGCCAAACGTCGGCAAGTCTACGCTGTTCAATCGGCTCGTCGGCCAGAAGCTAGCCTTGGTGGATGATCAACCCGGTGTAACGCGCGATCGGCGCCGACATGCTGCGCGGCTTCAAGACCTCAAATTCGACGTGATCGATACCGCTGGACTTGAAGAGGGCGACCGCAAGTCGCTCGCCGGTCGCATGCGCCAGCAGACCGAGATGGCGATTGAGGAGGCCGATGCGACGCTGTTTGTCGTTGACGCGCGGGACGGCATCACGCCGGTTGATGCGTCTTTCAGCGCGCTGCTTCGGCGGATGGACAAGCCTATCATCCTGGTCGGTAACAAGGCGGAAGCACAGGCTGCAAAAACGGCGATGTATGAAGCCTTTGAGCTCGGCTTAGGCGAACCGGTGACGATCTCCGCCGAGCACGGTCTCGGCATGTCCGACCTTCGAGACGCGATTATCGAAGCACTCGGTGAAGACCGCATGTTCGAAGACGACGCGGATGATCAAGACGTCGCCATCACCGATGTGGATGTGAACGACGAAGACTTCGAGGATGACAAAGACGTACTGCCCTACGATCCCGCTAAGCCCTTGCGGATTGCGGTAGTAGGGCGTCCGAACGCTGGCAAGTCTACGCTCATCAACACGCTGCTTGGTGAAGACCGCCTGCTGACCGGACCGGAAGCGGGCATTACGCGCGATTCGATCTCCGTCGATTGGGTGTTCAAGGAACGCAAAATTCGGCTGCACGACACAGCAGGCATGCGGCGCAAGGCGCGTGTGCAGGAAAAGCTAGAGAAACTCTCGGTCGGTGATGCGCTACGGGCGATTCGCTTTGCCGAAGCCGTGATCGTCGTGCTCGACAGCGCAATACCGTTTGAAAAGCAGGATCTGCAGATCATTGATCTCGTCGTCCGCGAAGGCAGGGCACCGGTGCTCGCCTTCAATAAGTGGGACGCAGTGGAGCACAAACAGCAGACGCTGATGCAACTCCGCGAGCAGACCCAGCGCCTATTGCCCCAAGTGCGTGGCATTCGCGCCGTGCCCGTCTCGGGCAAAAGCGGCTATGGCCTCGATAAGCTTCTGGACGCCGTGTTTGTGACCGATCGCGTGTGGAACACGCGTATCTCCACCGCGCGGCTGAACAAGTGGCTCGATGGCATCGTCGCCCATCACCCACCGCCCGCGGTCGCCGGTCGTCGCCTGAAACTGAAGTACATCACGCAGGCCAAAACGCGCCCGCCGGGTTTTGTGGTCTCTTGTTCGCGGCCGGACGCCGTGCCGACCGCCTACACGCGATATCTCACCAACAATCTCCGCGAAGACTTTGACATGCCGGGCGTGCCAATCCGCATCCACCTGCGTGGCTCCGACAACCCTTTTGCGGGCAGGGCTAAGAAGAAGCGGTAGGGGTGGCTCGCCGCCTTTCAGAACAATTTTTTCTGGTATTTCCACTCGTCTGCGTCCGGCGTTACGCTGTCGAGATCGAAGTCATTGTCGATCAGATGTTGCGCGGACTTGTCACCAAGCTGCGCTGCACGCTCGATAATCTTTCGGCCGAGCTCTTCGTCATAGGCGACACCGCGTCCGCGCAGAATGTCGAGGCCGTAGTTGAACGCGCCAACGGAGCTACCCGCTTCCATGGAGCGGCGATCCCATTCGGCTGCAGCGGCGGCATCTTCCGGCCCGCCCAGTCCATTATCCTCCATCCACGCCATCCAAGTCATGGCGGGAACATTGCCTGCTTTGGCCAGCGTGTCGAAAATTTCGCGCGCTGTATCGTGGTTGCCGGCTTTTGATTCGATGTAACCGATAAAGCCCATCACAGGATGGGTTTCGCCCTGCCGCATCCGGTCAATGTGGCTGCAGATCGTCAGCTCTTCAGGATTGTGGGTTCCGTGTTCATCGGACCTGTGCTTACCGCACTGTCCATTGCTTTGGGCCAAAACCGGTGAGGCGATGGCGGTGAGAATTGCCAAGCCGGGAATAAGAAAAGCAGGGATTACAAAAGATTTGGTACGCATTCGGATCTGTCCTCCACAGAGATTTAAAGCCTGCCAAACATCGCAAAACATGTTCATCGATGTGAGAGATTTCCGCAAAAACTTTGCAAGAAATTTGCAAAAAGGTCTTTCTCTCGAGGTTGAGCGGAAAAGCTCTGAAACGTGATACGGGTCTGTTGATCAGACCTTCCCCTTAATCCCCTCATAACCTTCCCTAACAAAACATCACCGGCTGCTTAACCGCCCATCAAGGTTAACAGTTCATATTCTGGAATTGCGTTCGGGGTGTGGTTGAACGCCGAAGCAGGTGCTGCGTTGAGTTCTGGGGTTTGAGTGTGAGTAAGCGTATTTTGCGTGTCCGCAGCGGGTTGGCTGCCAAATTTGGGTTGTCTGCTGCGCTCGCGACGGGGTTGGTGATGAGCAACCCGACGGTTGTGTCTCTCCAAGATGTTTCGGCCTATCTCTCCGGTGGTGAAGACCCGCAAGCGCGTTGGCTGGCCCACATGACGCCTTCGGGCGCGGGTACCGTGCACGACGCGACAATGCATTTTGGCACAGATCGCATGCAGACCGGCTCTGTCGTGCCGATGCCCGGCAGCATCACCAAGCCCGGTGGCGGCGTTGTTGCCATTGATCCCGGCAAATCAGTTATTCCCGATACGCCAGACGAAATGCGGATCAATCGCGCCGAAAAATCCGACCGTCTGGTGTCCGTTGCGCCCGTTGCTCCGCCGCGCGCATTTTCTGCGGGATCGGTGCTGCATCGCGAGAGCATGCTGATCGCGCCACCATCATTCGGCGATGTGCAAACCGTGTTTGAGCGCGCAACGCGAAAGCTTGACGACAAGGCCATCGAAATCGCATCGGCATTTCATACCAAAAAGCCGATTCGAAGCAGCGCTGATCTGCCGGTTGCAGTAGCTTCGCTTGTAACGAACACCCAGCCCGATGTGCTGGCGACCGCCTATGCACCTGCTGCCCCGGATTTCTCCCGCGAATCGCCATTTAACGCGTTGCTGCGCTCTGATGAGTCAGCTGCAGCGGGTCGCTTCGTTCCGCCGGCAGAAAAGGATGATCACTCTTGGGTGCACAAGCCGCTGCCACCCCACGTATTTTCTGAAAAGGAACAGCGATGTTTGGCAATCGGCATCTACTTTGAAGCACGCGGCGAACCGGCGGAAGGGCAAGCAGCCGTTTCTCAGGTGATTCTCAACCGCGTGAAGAACCCGACTTTCCCGGATACGATTTGCGGCGTGGTTTACCAAAATTCACACTGGCGCAATCGTTGCCAATTCTCATTCACCTGCGACGGCATCAAGGATCGCGTGAGTTCAAACTACCATTGGAAATTGGCCAAGGACATCGCGATGGCGACGACCGCCGGTAAAATTTGGCTGGAAGACATCGGTTCGTCCACACACTATCACGCAACATATGTGAACCCGCGCTGGGCTCATTCCATGAAGCGGCTGACGCGAATCGGCCTGCACATCTTCTACCGCACTTATAATGGTGGCTGGTCGTAGGCTTACTCGTCATCTGCTTGACCGCCTGCGCCGCCAATTTTATACGGGCGATGGTTTCGGTTGGAGCTGCTCTGAAGTATGCAAACTCAACAATCAGGTGACGGCGAGGACCGCGAGAGCGGTGATCTTGACCGCCGTTTGGCGGCGCTGGACGCAAAATTACAGCAAAAAGCGTCAGCCAAGGCAGACGAAAGTGCTGCTGAAAATTCCAACAGTAGCACTTCCTACGGCAACGCTTTCAGGCTATCGAGCGAATTTATTGGAGGGATCGTAACCGGGGGGCTTATCGGCTACCTAATCGATCACTTCGCGGGGACGTCGCCTTGGGGATTGATCGTATTCATCCTCCTCGGTTTCGTTGCAGGAATTTTTAACGTGCTCCGTTCGGCAGGCATGATGGCCAAGCCGGAAGCGCGGCTGAAGTAAGAGACGGTAAGGACAACAGGCGTGGCAAACGATCCTATTTCCCAGTTTGAAGTCAAAACGATTGTTCCGCTTGAGAACATCGCCGGACTGGACCTCTCATTCACCAATTCATCTCTGTTTATGGTTGCCACTGTCGCAGCCACGGCAGGTTTTTTTTATATGGCCACATCGAGCCGCAAGCTGGTGCCGGGTCGCGCGCAGTCTGTTGCCGAGATGGGTTATGAGTTTGTGGCCAACATGTTGCGTGATGCAGCCGGTAATGAGGGGATGAAATTTTTCCCGCTGGTATTCTCGCTCTTCACATTCGTGCTGGTCGCAAACCTGTTCGGCATGGTGCCGTTTTTCTTCACGGTTACCAGCCAGATCATCGTGACCTTTGCGCTGGCGATGCTCGTCATCGGCACGGTCGTCGTCTATGGCTTTATGAAACATGGCGGCAAATTCCTGGGGCTGTTCGTGCCCGACGGGGTTCCCGGCTATATACTGCCTCTGGTGGTGCCAATCGAAGTCGTTTCGTTCCTGTCACGTCCCATTTCTTTGTCGGTACGTCTGTTTGCGAACATGCTCGCTGGCCACATCACGCTGAAGGTTTTCGCAGGCTTTGTGGCCACGATGTCGGGCGCTGGTGCGCTTGGATTGTTCGGCTCAATCCTGCCTTTGTTCATGACTGTGGCGATCACAGCACTCGAATTTTTGGTCGCATTTTTGCAGGCTTACGTCTTTGCAGTCCTCACCTGCATGTACCTAAACGATGCATTGCATCCTAGCCACTGATCGGCTAGGCGGCGGCGAAAATAGAAAATCACAACACCTACCTAAAGTCCTCAAGGGAGTATCAAAATGGAAGCGGAAGCAGCAAAATTCATCGGTGCAGGTCTGGCATGCTTGGGCATGGCTGGAACGGCTCTTGGCCTTGGAAACATCTTCGGCAGCTACCTCTCCGGCGCACTGCGCAACCCATCTGCAGCTGACGGCCAGTTTGGTCGCCTGATCTTCGGCTTCGCCGTGACAGAAGCGCTCGGCATCTTCTCACTGTTGATCGCACTTCTTCTTCTCTTCGCCGTTTAATTTCGGGTTTTCGCGGCTTCGAGCATCGGTTCGGAGTCGCTTGAGAAGACAAACGCGGGCGCAAGCGTGCCCGCGAAGATCGGTCGGAGTTCTCTATGTTCGTTACATCTGCATTGGCAGCCACGGCTGAAACAGCCGACGCGGCGGATGGTGTTTTTCCACCGTTCGATTCGTCAAATTTTACCTCGCAGATCTTCTGGTTGGTGGTAACCTTCGGGCTGCTCTACTGGTTGATGCAGAAGATTTTGGTGCCGCGGGTCAGCGACATTTTAGAAACTCGCTCTGATCGGATCGCTAATGATCTCGACAAGGCAAACGAGTTCAAAGAACAGGCCGACGAAGCGATAGCTGCTTACGAGCAGGAATTGGCGACGGCAAAAGCTAAGGCTTCAGAAATCGGCGCAAAAGCGCGTGACGCTGCCAAGTCGGAAGCTGACGCCCGTCAATCCAAGGCTGAGGCTGATCTGGCTGACAAAATGGTGGCCGCGGAACAACGCATCAGCGACGTTCGCGCAGAGGCCATGAAAGAAGTGGGTTCCATCGCCAGCGATGCCACCGGCTCAATTCTCGAGCAGCTTATCGGCGCTAAGGCGACAAAAGCCGATCTCGCCAAGGTTATTAAATAATTCGTCGCCGATGCTGCGGTGACCACACGGAGTTTGAACGATGCTTGACGCCACATGGTGGACCTTTATCGGCCTGTTGCTGTTTTTCGGCCTCATCATCTATCTCAAGGTTCCAGGTATCGTTGGCAAAGCGCTTGATGATCGTTCTGACAAGATCGCCAATCAGTTGGACGAGGCGCGTCGTCTGCGTGAAGAGGCTCAGGAGCTTCTGGCACAGTACACGAAAAAACGTGCAGAAGCTGAGCAGGAAGCCGAAGATATCGTAGACGCCGCCAAGCGTGAAGCCGATGCCTACGCTTCCGAGGCTAAGAAGAAGACCGAAGATTACATTGCACGACGGACAGCGATGGCCGAGCAGAAGATCGCTCAAGCCGAAGCTGATGCGGTGAACGAAGTACGGTCGTCGGCTGTCGACACCGCTGTTGCGGCTGCAGAACAATTGCTCGGCTCAAAGTTGACCGCCGCAAAGTCCAACGATCTCTTCAAGACGTCTCTCGGTGAAATCAAAGAACGTTTGAACTGAGTTTGCTCGAAATGGGAGCTACAGCAGCTTCTCTTGATTAAGTGGTCTGAACGAAAACCGGTGCACGCCCTTTAGTCCGCCATTCGCACCGATAATCTCACGATGTTTGGCTGTGCCATATCCCGCATTTTGCGCGAAATGATAGTGTGGGTTCAACGCGTCTAAATTGGCCATCATTCGGTCTCGAGTGACCTTAGCAATGATCGATGCGGCAGCGATTGAAATTGATTTCGCGTCACCGCTGACAATCGCCTCACACCGAATTTGCGCAGGCATCGACGAGGGGACGCGATTACCGTCCACCAATAATACATCCGGCAATTGAGGAAGAGCCAACGTAGCAAGCCGCATGGCGGTCATGCTGGCTTGCAGAATGTTCAACTCATCGATCGTTTCTGCGGAGATGGACGCGATGGAAATACATCCCGCATGTTTATGGATCGCATCAAACAATTGCTCGCGTTTTGCCACACTTAGCTTCTTTGAGTCGTTGAGGCCCGACAGTTCATTCCTTGCCGTTGAAGACATCTTTACTGGAAGAATGACCGTTGAGGCGACAACAGGTCCTGCTAGCGGGCCGCGCCCAGCCTCATCGGTTCCCGCAATGTGTTTGAAGCCTCTCGCCACATAGCTGCGTTCAATCTCGTCGGTCGCATGTTGTTTTGTCTTCGTTGCCATCGCGCCCAGCCATGCAGGAGGGCCCATCACCATGCAAGCGAAGTCGGTGACAACTCACAGCAGACACAATTGCTCGTCGTTCTTAGGCGTACCGGTGAACAGATCAGTGCGAAGTTTCAGCCTTCTTTTATTCAGGCCGTATCGCTTCAACGCGAGCTCGAAGCGCCGACCAATCTGCACAGCATAAGGACCTTTGCCACGCATGCGTTCATTCCATTTTGCGTCATAGTCTTTGCCCCCACGCATGGAGCGAATAAGGCTCATGACGTGCCGGTAGCGCTCGGGGTAGTGCCGCAGGAGCCACTCTTTGAAGACCGGTGCAACCTCAAGGGGCAACCGCAGCAGCACATAGCCTGCTTCTGCCGCTCCAAGACCAGCAGCTGCATCCAGAATACGCTCAATTTCATGGTCATTGAGGCCTGGTATAATCGGGGCGGCCATGATGCCAGCGGGAACGCCGGCGTCGTTGAGCTTCTTCACGGCTTCCAATCGCTTTGACGGCGTTGACGCGCGGGGCTCCATGGTTCGGGCCAGCTTCTTGTCCATGGTGGTCACAGACAGTGCAACCTTCACCAGACCCTTATCAGCCATGCGTTCGAGAATATCGATATCACGCAAGATGAGCGCAGATTTCGTGACGATGCCCACTGGATGATTGTGCTTTTCCAGCACCTCGAGCATGGCCCGCGTCACCATCCATTCGCGCTCAATCGGCTGGTAGGGATCGGTGTTGGTTCCAAGTGCGATTGTCGCGACCTCGTAGCCAGGCTTGGTAATTTCCTTTTCAAGCAGGCTCGCAGCATTTGGCTTTACAAACAGACGGCTTTCAAAATCAACGCCCGACGATAGGCCCTGATAGGCATGCGTTGGCCGGGCAAAGCAATAAACGCACCCGTGTTCGCAGCCTCGATAGGCATTCGCAGAACGATCAAACGCCACGTCCGGGGATTGATTACGGGTAATGATCGTTCGAGCGTGTTCAGTCTGCACATGCGTCTTGAACGGCTCCAACGCCTCCAGATCAGTCCAGCCATCATTGAATTGCTCGTAGCCGAGCTTTTCATACCGCCCGGACGGATTGATTGAGCTTGCGCGTCCGCGAACGCGCTTTTCAGGCAGGCGGAACTGGCGCGTTCTAATAAATTCATTTGCGACCGTTGCGCCTTTGTCCGCGCCCAAGGTGCCTGCTAATCTATCCGCTGTGTCGATCACTCGCATTGTGGTCACCGTTTCTGTTAATCAGAAATTATTCCTATCGCTCGAATGAGAACAATACAAGAACATTGTGGTATCTTTACGTTGCAGCCGACCAAAGCATCGCATAGTGTGCGCCAATGATTACAGTTGTGATCCCTACATCGAACGACGAACGGCCTTTGGCGCGCATGCTGCCACCGCTTGTTCATGAATTGATTCATGGGCCGGTGACGGATGTGATCGTGTATGACCAGGCGTCATCGGACAGCACTTTGGAAGTCTGTGAGATCGCAGGGTGCGCATGCGTGGACGCGACGCGGATTCCGCTGGCGGATGCACTGAAGAAAGCGCGGGCCAACTGGCTGCTGTTCTTACCGCCGGGCGCTGTGCTTGCGCAGGGGTGGAGCACCCATGTCGCTGAGTATATTGACCATCAGCAGGGCGGTGGAGCACCGGCGGTCTTCAAAATCGCCACCGATCCCACGCTGAATTGGTGGCAGCGATTGTTTCGCTCATCCAAGGCGCAACATCCCGTGCTGCCGAAAGGCTACCTGGTATCGTACAGGCAAGCTCAAATGGTTTTGGCGCAAGGCGGAACAACTATTGAAGCTCTGGTGCGCGGACGGGCAACAAAGAGGCTTCGGGCAGAAATCCAGCTTCCATTGCCGAACGAAGCCGCGATCGCCTAACGTTTCAAGTGCTCGTCCAAACGCGGCATGATTTCTACAAAATTGCAGGGACGGTGGCGGTAGTCGAGCTGGTATTTCAAAATGCCGTCCCACGCATCTTTGCATGCGCCCGGTGACCCCGGCAGGACAAACACAAACGTTGAATTGATCACACCGCCCGTAGCGCGGGACTGGATCGTCGACGTGCCGATTTTATCAAATGAGATCCGGTGAAACACTTCCGAAAAGCCGTCCATCCGCTTTTCAAACATCGGTTCCAGTGCGTCCGGCGTCACGTCCCTACCGGTAAATCCAGTGCCACCGGTGGTGATAACCACATCGACATCGTCGCGTTTTGTCCACGCATCAACGGTCGCTGATATTGTCTTGACGTCATCGGTTGCAATAGCGCGGTCCGCCAGCGTGTGACCCGCCGTAGTAAGCCGGGCAACCAGCGTATTGCCGGATTTATCGTCGTCCAGCGAACGCGTGTCCGACACAGTCAGTACCGCTATGTCGAGAGAAATAAACTCCCGCGCCTCGTCGATCATAGAAGCGATCCCGCGACCCTAGCCACCGTCAGAGGCCTGCTGCGCGGCGCTTTCATCATCGGAGATTGCAATAGCGATTTCCGGCAGCACGCCAGCCGTATTTGCCGCGTCGAGTTTCGCTTCGATTTTTGCGCGCAGATCATCTTCGGGTTCAAAATCAAGAGACGTCGACCACTGATAAGTGGCCTCAAGCCGACGACCTACACGCCAATAGGCGTCTCCCAGATGATCGTTAATCGTCGGATCGCGCGGTTCCAATTCGGCTGCCCGCTCCAGTTGATCCACCGCTTCATCAAAACGACCGAGACGGTAGTAAGCCCACCCAAGTGAATCGACGATGTACCCAGCCCGTGGGCGGAGCTCGACCGCTTTTCGGATCATCTCCAAACCACGTTCCAGGTTCATATTCATGTCGACCCACGAATAGCCAAGATAATTGAGCACATCTGGGCGATCCGGCGAAAGCTCAAGCGCCTTTAGGAACCGAGGCTCAGCCTTTTCCCACTCTTTCATCCGCTCGTAGGCGATTGCGAGGCGGTAGTGCAGGGGCCAATAGCTCGGCTCATCATTGTTGATGTTTTCAAGCGCACGCTCATACACGGCAGCCGCGTTTTCCCAGTCCCGCTCGGACGAATAGATGCCACCAAGCGCGAGATAGCCTCGGTAGTCAGCCGGGTTCTCTTCAACCAGACCTTCCAACTCGGCAACGGCTTCTTCCGTCCGATCCAAATCAGCAAGATTGAGACCTTGTTGAAGAGACGCTACCCGCCGAAGCGGTGAGTTTTCAGCGACCAGATCATAATAGGCAATCGCCCGTTCCGGCTGGTCGAGGCGCTCGGCAATTGAACCCAGCTCAAACGCAATATTGTCACTGTCCGGCGCCAAGGCTCGCGCAAGCTCGATGTAAAGCGCTGCAAAGCTCTCGGATCCGTCGCGATTGATCGCGCTGCCGAGGTTGAGCAGTATTTCAGCAGCGCCTTCACGCGCATTCGCGATCAGCGGTAACCGTGCAGACGAACCATCAATGGTTTCACGCAATGTCAGAAGCGCAGGATTGGTTGGTGCAAGGTCGAGACCTCTATCAATTGCATCCAGAGCTGCGGCTTCATCGTCGCTCATCAATTCCAGCCGTGCACTGGCTTGCGCCAGCCGCAAATAGGTGAGGGGTGAAGCACCCCCGCCAGCGCGATTGGCAAGCGCACCGTTGAAGAACTCGCGCGCCACGTCGGCATCGCCTGAAATTTGAGCCATAAGTCCCGAATGGTAGGCCTTGAAGAGGTTGAACCAATCTGGCCCCACCAAATCATTTACGGTCGCAAGCGCGCCGTCCAAATCGCCCTGCGCCTGCATGGTCCAGCCGCGCATCACCGTTTTGATCAAGCGCTCAAGGTCCGCACGGGCAGTGCTGCTCAAAAGATCGTGTGCGGTATCGTAGCTCTCGGCGCGCATCGCATCGACGCCGAGCGTCAAAAACGCCGTTGGGCTGATGCTCGGTTCGTCGGTCAAACGCTCTGCGATTGAAATCGCGTCTTCAAAACGCCCGTCGGTCAACAGCGCGATTAAGAGACCGCGTTCGATTGTTTGGTTGCCTTGATCATAGCTGAGCGCTTCTTCGAAATAGCGAGCAGCGGCGGTAAAATCATTGTCTTGACGAGCAGTCTCTGCGGCAAGAAAAGCGCCTGCAAAGGAACGTGCTGGTTGGTGATCTGTGCGAGATACATCAGCGGAGACCGCACCTGAAAAAAGCGATGCACTCAAAGCTGTCACGGTCACAAGGGCGGTGGACGAAAATCTGTTCTTGATGGATCGACGCAACTCAGTTCCTTTCCGATTGGAAATCATGAAATCCGAACCGCGATGATGGTCAATTTAAGACCGGCGATCGGTACACACATCAAAACGCGAAACACATACTGTTCAGTTAAGCCGCGAAATACAGTACTCGACAACCTCGAGAAGCGCGTCCCGTTGGGCGTTTTGTGGTAACGGCGCGAGCGCATCGCGCGCAACCTCACCAAAATGGCGTGCACGCTGGATTGTATCGGCTAGCGCGTTGTGCCTGCGCATCAGGCCGCGCGCATGTTCGAGCCGGTGATCATCCGTCTTTCCCTGCTCAATGCACTCCGCCCAAAACTTCCGTTCATCCTCGCTGCCGCGCCTGTAGGCGAGCAACACGGGCAGCGTGATTTTGCCTTCGCGAAAATCATCACCGACATTCTTGCCGAGATCGCTGGCATTTCCGCCATAGTCGAGCACGTCATCGACGATCTGAAATGCGAGGCCCAGATTAAGACCATAGGATTTCAGCGCGGCACGTTCGTCGTGCCCCTTTCCCGCAATGATGGGTCCAACTTCGCCCGCTGCCTCAAACAGCGCCGCAGTCTTGGAGCGAACCACCTGCATATATTCGTCTTCGGTTGTGGTGAGCTTTTTGGCGGCGGCAAGCTGCATTACTTCACCTTCCGCAATGATTGTCGCCGCACTGGACAGCACGTCTAGGGCATCGAGTGATCCCGTTTCCACCATCACACGGAACGCTTGACCAAGCAGAAAGTCACCGACGAGCACGCTCGCCTGATTGCCCCAAATCATCCGCGCAGTGGGCTTTGATCGTCGAAGATCGCTCTCATCAACCACGTCATCGTGGAGTAGCGTTGCGGTGTGCATAAACTCCACTGCAAAGGCGAGCTTTACATGGCCGTCGCCCTCGTAGCCAAACATCTGTGCCGCCGCGAGCGTAATCATCGGGCGAAGCCGCTTGCCGCCAGAATCCACGAGATGGCGCGCCACCTCCGGGATCATATCCACATCCGAGCCGCACTTCGCAAAAATCATATCGTTGACGCGGCCCATATCGTCCTTCGTCAATGCGAGAAGGTTCTCAATACCGGCTGCTGGCGGTTGATCTGGCAATGAAACGACGACGCCCAAGACGAACTCCCAAATTTGGCCGGAAGCTATGCCGTGGGTTGTTCAGCAGCAAGTGACAAACAGGCACAGACCTTTAGCCGTTCGTCGAAAGTTGGAAGCCGCTTGCAGAAGTGATCTGGCACCGCCTATGAAGCGGCCATGGAAGAACTGCTGCGCTCCAACGACCCGGTCACGATCTCATTTGTGGAGGTGCTGATGCGCGATGCTGGCATCGCGAGTTTCGTGGCAGATCAACATATGAGCATTCTGGAAGGCTCAATCGGCGCGATCCCGCGGCGCCTACTGGTTGACGCTGATTACATTGACCAGGCTCGTCGTATTGTCCGCGATGCGGGTTTGGAACATGAGCTTCGCGCACAGTCGTGAGCGACGAAACCACAAAAGACGCGTTTCATCGTGGCCAATTTCATCTCATCCAACCCAAGAAAGGCGCCCACCGCGCAGGGATAGACGCGATGCTTCTCGCAGCGTGCGTACCAGAAAACGGCGCACTCAAAATTGCTGATTTTGGCGCAGGCGCAGGCGCGGTGGGTCTCGCTATCGCGTCGAGATGTACGCAGGCGAAGGTCACCCTGATTGAGCGCAACCAGCGCATGTTCAACTGTGCGCAAGAGAGCTTGGGCCTAAAGGAGAACGCGCATCTCACTGAACGCGTATCACTCCTCGCTACGGATATTTCCCGGCTGCCGACAGAAGATGCCCCCACCAACCATTTCGATTGGGTCGTCATGAACCCTCCGTTCAATGAGCGAAGCGACCGCGAAAGCCCTCATGCCGACCGCGCTGAGGCCCATGTGGCCGATGATGAGCTTTTTGAAATTTGGGTCAAAAAAGCTGCGACTGTTCTCCACGCGAAGGGCCAGATCGGCATTATCGCTAGACCGTCATCTTTGATGGTGATCTTGAATGCAATGGATCGCAGGTTCGGTGGGCTGCGCATGACCGCGGTCCATGCGCGCGCAGAAGATACCGCGCTTCGCGTTTTGCTTACTGGAACCAAAGGCTCAAAGAAGCGCTTGGAAATCGGCCCGCGAATAGTGCTTCACGGGCCAACGGGTCACGCGTTTACCGAAGAGGCTCAGGCGATTGTGAACGGCGCGACAAGTTTGACTTAATCAAGCCGCCTCTGCGCGCCGCCAAGCGGGGAAACTGTCCGGTAAATCAGGAAGCTGTTCCGGTTTAGACGCGATGCTGGCAGGCAGCAGGCATTCGCCCAACCGCGCTTTCAGTGCTGCCCAGTCGATCCCGCTGCCTATGAAAACGATCTCTTGGCGGCGATCACCCCACGGCTCCGACCAGTGCTGCTTCATATATTGGTGCGCCGTCTCGTGGTCTGGCCAACGTTCTTTTGGTACAGAAGCCCACCACGTGCCCAGAGGTTGGGCAGACGAGAGCACACCGGCCAGCGAAAACTCAATCACAAGGTCAGGGCGCGTAGCGATCCAAAAGTGGCCTTTGGCACGAATGACGCCAGGCATCGCTTCATTGAAGAGTGCCTTAATCTTTTCGGGGATGAAAGGCTGTCGCGCGCGGTAAACAAAACTTGCAACGCCGTACTCTTCGGTCTCCGGCACATGGTCTGCAAAGCCGTAAAGCTCCTTTGCCCACATCGGGTATTCCTGCGCCTTCTCAAAATCAAAAAGCCCAGTGTCGAGGATCGCGCTCGCGGGTACGTCCGAGTGATTTGTCTCTATGATCCGTGCATCGCCGTTTAGGCTTCGGATGATTTTGCGCGCTGCGTCCGTACGTTCCGGACCCGCATCGGCGGTCTTGTTCAGGATTACGACATTGGCGAACTCGATCTGTTCAACGAGCAAGTTAACAAGCGTCCGGTTGTCGTCTTCGCCCAGAGTTTCACCCCGCTGCGCGAGAAAATCCGAGCTCTCGTAATCGGCCAGAAGGTTCACCGCATCGACGACCGTGACCATCGTGTCGAGCCGAGCAACATCGGAGAGGCTAACGCCGTCCTCATCGCGGAAATCGAAGGTCGCGGCCACGGGAAGCGGTTCGGAGATACCCGTTGATTCAATGAGCAGGTAGTCAAATTTGCCAGAAGCAGCGAGACGGCGCACCTCTTGCAGCAGGTCATCGCGTAGGGTGCAGCAGATGCAGCCGTTGGACATTTCCACGAGCGTTTCGTTTGTCCGAGAAAGCTCGGTCTCCGCTCGCACCAAATCGGCGTCGATGTTGACCTCCGACATGTCATTGACGATCACCGCGACCCGGCGACCTTCACGATTGTTCAGAACTCGATTGAGCAGGGTTGTTTTACCGGCACCCAAAAAGCCGGAGAGTACCGTTACCGGCAGCCGCGCATCAGACATCTAACATCCTCCAAAATGTTATAACGTTACGTATCGCAGCCTGTGAGTGAGTTCAATGCGTTCGGTGTGGTTGTTCACCAGTGTTTGCGGAATGATCGACGCACTCTTATCTCCCGCGAGGGGCAGAGATATATCTAGCGATCCGCCTCAACAGCCCGCCAACCGATGTCTTTGCGGTAGAACCCGTCGGGCCAGTCGATTTTTTTGGCCAACTCGTAAGCCTGAGCTTGCGCGTCTTTTACCGTCGCTCCGCGCCCAACCACATTCAGCACACGGCCCCCGTTTGCGGTCAGCGTGTTATCTTTCATCGCTGTGCCTGCATGGAAAAGCTGACCCTCTTCCAGTGCGTCGACCCCCTTGATCACCGAGCCTTTTTCCGGTGAGGCGGGATAACCCTTCGCGCAGAGCACGACTGTCAGAGCGTAATCATCGCGCCAGGCCACTGTCTGACCGCTTAGCTCACCAATTGCAGCGGCGAGGAGCAATTGCGCGAGATCGCTTTGGAGGCGCGGCATCAGCACCTGACACTCGGGGTCGCCGAAACGCACATTGTATTCGATCAACTGCGGGCCTTTGTCCGTGATCATTAGCCCGGCGTAGAGCACGCCTTTGAAAGGTGCGCCCATCTCGGCCATTGCGCGCATGGTCGGCTCGATAATCCGTGCCATAACATCGGCTTGCATCTCAGGTGTGAAAAGCGGCGCGGGCGAATAGGCACCCATGCCGCCCGTGTTGGGTCCCGTGTCGCCTTCGCCGACGCGCTTGTGATCCTGCGCCGACGTTAAGGGCAGTGCGATTTTGCCGTCGCAGAGGCAGAAGAAAGAAACCTCCGGACCCTCCAGATACTCCTCGACGACGACCTCTGCGCCTGCGTCACCGAAGGCTCCATCGAAGCAAGCATCAATTGCCGCTAACGCTTCGTCCATGGTTACCGCTACCGTGACGCCTTTGCCTGCCGCAAGACCATCCGCCTTGATCACGATGGGCGCACCTTTCTGCTCTGCATAAGCCCGCGCCGTCGCGGCATCAGTAAAGCGCCCGTATGCCGCTGTCGGGATGTTGTATTTTGCGCAGATGTCTTTGGTAAAACCCTTGGAGCCTTCAAGCTGCGCTGCTTGTGCCGACGGGCCAAACACCGCAA